>JAZQJW010000074.1:0-11531 GCA_045541835.1 Sodaliphilus sp.
CGCTGTCACCTTTCATCTCTAAAGTGTAATAGTGCTCACCATAAGGAATAAAACCGTCTTCATATCCAAAACCGGGTAACGTATTGTCATAGAAATACACCCACTTCACACCCTCGCGCACAAAGGGGACGTACTCGTACTGCTGGGCTACAGACTGAGACAGGCCTAGTAAGGAAAGCAGCAATAATAATATATTTTTCATTTTCAACATATTTAAGGGTTAAACTTTTTGCAAATTAAATAAATATTATTCAATCAACCAAATCAATTGTTAAAAACATGCAGGATAGACGGCGAAAGTCGCTCCCTTCTCCACATTGAAACCGTCTTGAAGCGTCACCGTTCCCGATGCCTCAATCTCATATTCTGTTTCTTTCTTGACAATGACATCGCCACTCGTGCGACCACTGTCAACAGAATGGCCCTCTACTACATCACTGGCAAATACATATTGTGACTCTTTCAAGTTCACATTCTGTAAAGCCATCGGTACAATATGCATGATTCTTTGTTGCAAAGTTACTACAAGATTTTAATAAAACCAAAAAATAATCGTCAAACAGAACGCTCGCAATCTACTGGTTTACAGTGTGTTAAAAATTGAATTATCAAACAAGGTCATTGATTCAGGTTAAAGTGGGATTTTAAGTCTTTATTGATGGATAAAAACGGGGGATGACGAAGATGACTGGGATGAGGTGTTTTATATTATGGTGGCCGTGACTTAGTCACGGCACGGGTGACCAGCCGCCATGGGGGATGGTTGAGGGAGGGGCGGAAGTGTTAACTGAATGTTAATTTCACTGGATGGGGTGGACTCGCTGGAGGGACTGGAGGGAGACTCAAGATTATGCGTCTCTTCAGGTGAGGATTCAACGGTGGCGGTGCCACCGTACACAGGACTGGTGCTAACGGGAGCATAACCGCCGTTGGGATGGGGGCGGAGGAGGTTGAGACGGAGGGCTTGGTTGAGGAGCTTGGTGGTGCGGTCTTGCTGGAGTAGCTCGCGGTGACGGGCTGTGACCTGGCGGAGGAGCTCATCGGGTGTGACGGGCTTTCCCGGTTCAAGGATGTCGTTGACGATGTCGCAGAGGGTGTCGTCGTCGATGGCTTGTCGAGATGCCTTGGGGACGGCGTCTATCTCGTGGGGGAGGTTGTCGCTGCCGATGGTGAATCGGAACTCGGCGTCACTGGAGACACATCGCATGTCGTAGCTGTTGGCTAGTCGCACGGTGGTGATGTCGCGCTGGGTGGAGAGGGCGAAGACGTCGGAGGCATCGATGAAGAGGTACTTGCCGAGGTTGCCTGTTGTGCTTGCTTTCTTGCCGAGGTGGTTGTAGCCGATGAAGAGGAAGGCTGTCTCGGAGTGGTTGGTGGTGTCACGGACAAGGCGGCAGAAGTCAGTGGCTTGCTTGACGCCGCAGTAGGGCATGAAGTGGTCGATGTCGTCGATGACGACGAGTGCTGGCTTGAGCTTGCTGATGAGATCCTCGATGCCCATGTTGAGGGCATAGAAGTTGTCGCGCTGGGCGCCGAGGATGTCGAGGCAGACGAAGTGGAGGTCGTTGCCCGCAGTGGCGTGGGCTGCGAGCTCGTTGTAGATGGCGGTGCAGATGTGGGGGCCGTGGATGGTGTCTATCCAGAGAACCTTGCAGCCGGTGGAGGGGCTGGAGGGAGTGGAGGATTGAACGGCGGCAGAGCCGCCGCCCACGGGACATGAGGTAACGGGGTTTCCATCGCTGCACACGTGACACGATGGGGAAAGGAGGTTGGTTGCGAGTAGCTTGGCGAAGTGGTGGGCACGGCAGGTCTCCTTGCCGGTGAGGTAAGTGACGTGGTGCTGTCTGATGAAATGGCGCCCGTTGATGGTGACGAGCGGCTTGACGATGAAGGGACTGAGGTCGGTCTTACTGGTGAATTGACAAGCGTCCCAGGCCTCCTTAAGGCCTTGATGATTGGGAAGACGATAATGATTGATTTCCATGGTGTTTTGAAATTAGATTAATGGTTGATGGGGTGGCGATGGCATCACCACATACTGAACAACACCCACGGACGGGATGCTGTGGTGCAAAGATAGCAAAATTTTAAGGGGTTGTCAAGAGGTGATGGGCAATTTTCGGGCTGTCAGCCCGAAATACTTGAACAACACGGTCACATGGAGAGGGGTTATCAATGGTGTGGTGACTGGAATTGCTTGATGTAGTCGGCGAGCAAACCGTCAACCCCCATTTTCTTGGCAATTCTTTTCCTGACGGTGCTGATACCCGCCGAACTGGAATAGTCAAGCACGATGGCTATTTGCGCACATGAGTATCCTAAACAAGTCAGTGCAATCATCAGTAGCTCCTTGTCGTCGAGTTGAGGATAATTTTTCATGGTAACATTCATGATGTTATTGTATTCCAAATCGAGATAGCTATATAATTTACTCCACATGCCCGTGTTATTATCCTGGAATTTGACGATTCGCTTGATTTCTTTTGCCAGCGGTCCTTGTGGAGAATGATAACACTCTTCAATAACCTCACGTAGCATATTGCTGTGAGACTCAAAGAATTTCTTCAATTCTGAATCCTTGATTTTGAGTTTATCGACATTGTGTTGCAGCGTTTTCAGGTCAATAGACTGATTCTTGATTTCTTCGTTCAAATCGGCTATGAGTTGGTCATACCTGTGAGCCCTGCGGTAAAGAAAAACGGGGACAAAAGCAAGTGCTAAAGCAAGAACAAGAATCAATGCCCCAGCTAGAATATAGTTCCAGTTCTCATGGGCTTGCTTTGACAACTGTTCCGCCAGATGTGATTGCCGCTCCACCTGATCTTCGACATTCATGATGGCCAATGGTGTCCCTAGAGATTGCAGGGAATCGGATTTCAGTTTACATACATTTTTCAAAGACAAATATGTCATGGTGTCACCACGAGCCAAAGCGATATCACTCTTCGCCTCGATATAGGCTATTATGTCCATTTCATTGCTGATGGAGGCGTCGCCTAAAAATGTCAAGAACCATTCTGCCGAGTCGGGCATTTGCAGGCAAGCATAGGTCTGAGCTGAGTAAAGACAGAAAGGAATTGTAATTTTCGGATTGTTCATTGACAATACTTTTTGTACCAATCCTCGGGCATGATCGTATTTGCATCTGTTAATGTCGTTCTTGACCATGTTTTGCATGATGACAACATAACTATCGGTGTCGTTGAGTTGGTCGGCCAAAATCAGAGCCATATTCAATATGGAGTCTGCTTTATGTGGAGCTTTAAGACAATACAAACTACCGAGGTTGACCATGCAAACCAACTGATAGTGCTTATTGTCAGTGTGACGGAGACAGTTAAGCGCTTGCTCGTATTTCTCAATGTGCTTACCATCCATTGCATAATAGTCACGGTAGAGAGATCCCATGCGCATCTTGGTGTAGCCCAGGTTGAAGTAGTCATCGGGGGCGGCGGTGGCTTCAGCGTGCTTGTAGTAGAGCATGGCGCTGTCGGGGTGGCCGAGTTCTTCCATCACGGCGCCCTTGTAGATGTAGGCGCGGGTGAGTTTCTCGCGCTCGCCATCGTGGGCACGGTAGTAGGCCAGGGCGCGGTTGATGTCGCTGTCGCTGGTGGCAACGATGTAGCAGCGGTAACGGGCCTGGGTGAGCAACAGGTCATGGTAGGCGCTGTCGGCGGTGGTGGCAAGGCTGCCGCGGTTGATGGCCTCGATGATGGCGAGGGCGCTGTCGGGGTTGTCTCGCATGAGGCTGTCGGCCGCCGCGAGCCGCGTGTCATAGCGCGGCGTGCCGTCACACCCCGTGACCACTGCCACGAGGACGGCAAGAAGCATCACTATGACAATCGGTAACTGTTTCATGCCTGCAAAAATAAATCAAAACGGCGAATTACACAAATGCTGTTCTTTCAAGAACAATGCATATGGGGCTGCCGCGCTCCTCTTTCAAACAACAAGGAACAACGGTGAACAACAGGAACAACCTTTTTTAGGGGCATCCGCATTCGTTTTTTTAACGACAAGAAAGACAAGAAGTACTAAGGCATCCGCGCTGTTTCTTTCAAACGACAAGAAAGACTAAAGCCTAAAGTCAGAAGCCTAAGGTCTAAAGTCTAACGTCTAACGTCTAAAATCTATCAAGGATTATAATAGTCTTTGTGGTAGTAGGCGAGGAGTTCCTGGAGGTGACGATAGGCCTCGGCGGCAGGGCCGTCGGGGTCTATTTCCATGGCTTCGAGGTAACTGTTGAGGGCCATGCGCACGTTGCCCTGCTGTCGGTAGGCATTGCCGCGCAGGTAGTAGGCTTTGGCCAGTGTCTCTCTGGTGGTTTCTTTGTTCTCTACGATTTCGTTAGCGGCGTTGAGCGCCTGGTCACCCTCGCTGCGTGAGAGCATGTCTTTGATTTCCTGGATGGTTTTCATTTATTTAAGTTTTTTTATGGAGGCAAAATTACATCAACTTCATGAAAAATACATTATCTTTGCCATTATTTTATTTATTTTACAATGGAAATGAAGAATGAAAATACTCAGGACCAGCAGCGCCTGGGCCAACTCAAGAACCTGGTGATGCTGGCTTCGGCCGATGAGCGTTTCACCGACTCGGAACTCGCCGTATTGCTTGCCGTGGCATCACGTGAGAACATCACGCCCGATGAGTTCAACAAAGTCATCGAGGATCCCGACAGCGTGAAGATAGAGTTGCCTGAGGATGAGGAGACCAAACTCTCCTACCTGCGCGACATGGTGGCGATGATGATGGTCGACGGCGAACTCGACGAGCAGGAATTGGCCATCTGCAAGATTTACGCGATGGCACTGGGTTATCGCAGCAGCATTGTTGACGGCATGATAGCCGGTGTGATCGACAACCTTGATGCTGAGGACCAGCAACCTGAATAAAGACTAATATCGCACACCACGTGCCGCGATGCTTGCATCCATGGCTCGGGGGCGATTAATAAAATGATTACCCTATGAAAAAGTTAGGTTTTCTTTATCTGCTCATCATCATGCTGTTCCCGGCGATGGCAGCCGCCCAAGACACGCCGGAAGATGGTGAACAAGACCTGGACATCGAATCCCTGGTCGTCGAGATGAACAGTCGGTGCCCGATCGACTACGGCGACGAGTGGGTTGTCACCTCGGTGACAATGGACGCCGACACGGCATATATCGATATTCTCGTGCCGTCGCAACTGAAGATGTTCATGTCGTCGCTGGTGGGCGAGGGCGCCAATGTGAAACGCTTGTGGATGAATCAACTTACCGCGTTTGATAAGTGCTGGCGCACTATGGCCGACAAGTTGGCCGCCGACAACCGTTTCCTCGTGTTGCTCCTGCGGCCCGGAGATGACGAAGACCCGGCTATGGTTGTCATCAGGCCGACGGACTTTGCCAAGTGAAGGCTTGAGGGTGGGAATGCCGCTGTCTTGATTTTGGCACAATTCTTGCACGAGAGTTATCAACTGGCTCTTAGTTGGATAATGTATAACCAGAGTAATACTGATTGAGAAAATGAACAAGAAATTAGTCTTTGTGGGCGTTATAGCTTCAGCCATGATGTTGTCGAGTTGCCAGTCGATGAATCAATTCTACGGCGCAGCGACAGGCGCCTCGATTGGCGGCATGTTCGGCTCGGCCATCGGTGGCATAGCCGATGGACCTCGCGGCCACGACATGGGCACCGTGGTCGGCATGGCGATTGGAGGCATCATCGGTGCCGCGGCAACAGCCCCCAAGACCGATGACGGCAATTACCGCTCGTCGGACTACTATTATGACTACGACATGGATGATTACCGCCAGAACAACTCCTACAGCCCCTTTGCCGACATTGAGATTGAGGAGTTGCGTTTCGTTGACGAGAACAACAACCGTGCCCTCGATGCCAACGAGCACGCCAAGTTGGTTTTCATCATACGCAACACGGGCCGTGACTATGTCTATGACATCGCCCCCGTCATCACCGTGAGCGGCACCAAGGAGATTTACCTGTCGCCCACAGCCATCGTCAAGGAGTTAGGCCCCGGAAAGGCTGTGCGCTACCAGAGTGAGATTATAGCCACCAAGAAACTCAAGAACGGCACGGTGGATTTCTCCATCGGCTTCTCGGACGGTGACAAACTCTATACAATGAGTTCTTTCCAACTGAGAACCAACAAACTCTAAACAAAAATAGACCCGTCAATGAGGTCTATCTGTGCCGTGGCTCTGCCGCGGCCTTTTTTATGTCCAGTCCAGGCTATAACGCTACAGGATGACGCGCTTGGCGTTGACGTCCTCGCCCGTAAAAACACTGGCCAGAGGAGAGAAGTGGTCGGGGTCCTCGGTGGTGAAGTATTCGCACGAGCCTCCGCGGCTGCAGTGGCATTCAATCTCGGGATGACGTTGCAGATAGTCGGCGAGGCTGTCGGCGACGATGGGGCCTTGTTGAACGATGTTCACGCCTTGAGGCTTATACTTGTTGATCTTGTCGATGAGCAGGGGATAGTGGGTACAACCCAGAATGATGGTGTCGATGTCGGAGCACTCGCCCATGAGCCCGTTGATGTCCTTCTTGACGAAATAATCGGCGCCGTCGCCGTTGCTTTCACGGTTCTCGACCAGTGGCACCCACATCGGGCAAGCGTGCCCGTGAACCTTGTAGTCGGGGTACATCCCCTCAATCTCAATGTTGTAGCTGCGGCTGGCAATGGTGCCCGGCGTGCCAAACACGCCGATGTGGCCCGTGTGGGTCAGTTCACCCACCTTTTCCACGGTGGGACGGACAACGCCCAGGACGCGGCGGTCGGGGGCGAGGGTGGGGAGGTCCTGCTGCTGGATGGTGCGCAATGCCTCGGCCGAGGCGGTGTTGCAGGCCAGGATAATCAGGTGGCAACCCTGGTTGAACAAGTGCTTCACGGCTTGGAGCGTGAACTCATAGACCAGCTCACGGGAACGCGTTCCGTAGGGCGCTCGCGCGTTATCACCCACGAACAGGTAGTCGTATTGCGGCAACACGCGCCTGATATCGCGCAGGATGGTCAATCCGCCGAATCCCGAGTCAAACACTCCGATAGGTGCCTGCATGTTACTCATATCTGCTGTTGTTGTTGACATATCAGTGAATATCTACTGCAAAGGTACGTCATTTTTGCAATTTTTTTGTAATTTTGCCTTTTAAAATGTGATGAGCTTGAAGATGCAACCGTTCAAGACATACAGCCTGAACTTGAAGGGACGTTTGGTGACCATCGACCGTCCCTGGGTGATGGGCATTGTCAATGTCACGCCCGACTCGTTCTACGGCGGCAGCCGCGTCACCGACGAGCATGCGCTTGTTGAGCGTGTCAGGACAATGCTGGCCGATGGTGCCGACGTGATAGATGTGGGCGCCTGCTCCACGCGTCCCGGCAGTGAACAGGTTGACGCTCAGGGTGAAATGGACCGCCTGCAGTGGGCGCTTGCCGCCATCAGGCGCGTCGCCCCCGATGTCATCGTCTCGGTCGACACCTATCGCGCTGATGTGGCGCGCCGCTGTGTGGAAGACTGGGGCGCCGATATCATCAACGACATTTCTGGCGGCACAATCGACGACAGGATGTTTGCCACAGTGGCCGGTTTGCATGTCCCCTATGTGCTCATGCACATGCGTGGCACCCCCGAGACCATGTCATCGCTGACCGACTACCAGAACGTCACCGCCGAGGTGCTCGAGTGGATGGCACGCCGCATCGACGAATTGCGCCAGATGGGTGTGGCCGATGTCATCGCCGACCCGGGTTTCGGCTTTGCCAAAAACCTGGAGCAGAACTACGAAATGCTGGCTCGCCTCAACGCGTTTCATGCGCTCAACGCGCCGCTGCTGGTGGGCATGTCGCGCAAGCGCATGATTTACACTCCTCTTGGCTGCACTGCCGACGAAGCGCTCAACGGCACCACCGTCATCAACACGATGGCCTTGATGCAGGGCGCCCACATCCTGCGTGTCCATGACGTGAAGGCCGCAGTCCAAGCCGTGAAACTCGTCACGCTGACCCGCGACAATGGCCCGCATGACATCAATTTGACAACAATACAACAATAACGATATACATGGGAAGTTCAATTTTTGCACTCTTCAGCATCAAGGACCTGCTTGACATCCTGTTGGTAGCCACCCTGCTGTTCTATCTCTACCGCACGATGAAGGACTCGGGTTCGCTCGACATCTTTGTCGGTGTGCTGGCATTTGTCATTGCATGGGTGGTGATGTACAAGATGCTCGACATGCGCCTGATCGGCACCATCATGGACAAGTTCATCGACATCGGCTTGTTCATCCTTGTTATCCTCTTTCAAGATGAGATCAAGCGCTTCCTCACCGAGTTGGGTTCGAGGCGAGGCTTGAAATTCATTGAGAAGCTATTCAAGAGTAAGACCGAGACCGAGGGAGCTAAGAAGTGGATCATGCCTGTCGTGTATGCCTGCATGAATATGTCCAAGACCAAGACCGGCGCGCTCATCGTCGTGCAGCAGACTATTCCGCTGACCGACTATGAACGCACGGGTGACATGATAAATGCCGACATCAATTCCCGTCTGATCGAGAACATCTTTTTCAAGAACAGCCCCTTGCATGACGGTGCGTTGATTGTCGCCGGCAGCAAAATCAAGAGTGCCGGCTGCATTCTGCCCGTTTCCCACGACACCAACATCCCTCGTTACCTGGGACTGCGTCACCGTTCGGCTAAGGGTATCGCCCAGGCCACCGATGCCATCGCCATTGTCGTGAGTGAGGAAACCGGCCGCATCTCCTATGCCCACAAGGGCGAATTGCACCTGAATCTGTCGAGCACCGATCTCGAGCATGCTCTGTCGGCCCTCGTCGAGAAAGAATAATAAATTATTTACTCCTAACAGCTATAGCCTTATGTTCGACATCGACGGAACATTGGTCAGTCTGGACCTGGTGGAGCGCTTCTTCTGTTGCGACCTGGACGCCTGCCTCGGCGCTTGTTGCATCGAGGGAGACTCGGGCGCACCACTGACGGAAGAGGAATATCGGCAGTTGAAGGAAATCTTGCCCGAGGTGTGGGACGACCTGCTGCCGCAAGCCCAAGAAATGATCAAGGAGCGCGGTGTCGCCTATGTCGATGTTGAAGGCGAACTAGTGACTCAACTCGTGGGTGGCGCCAACTGCGTTTTCACGACCTATGAACGTGGCGGCATGTGCCTTTGCGCCATCGAGAAAGCCTACCGAGAGGGGCGCATCAAGTGGCGCAAACCCATCTCCTGTTACCTCTATCCCGTGCGTATCAAGAAATACCCGGGCTATGAGGCAGTGAATTTTGACCGTTGGAAAATCTGTAAGTGTGCTGAGGTGCTCGGCCGTCGCGAGGGCATCCGCCTGTATCAGTTCCTCAAGGAACCATTGATTGAACGGTATGGCCAGCAGTGGTATGACACCCTGGTGGCATCTTGTGAACTATATATTAAAGAATATCTGACATGAAAAAAGAATTGTTGTTTGTTACCTTGCTCCTTATCTCGGCCTTGAATGTTGCCGCACAGTTGACGATAGGGGGCACGAGGCCTGTATATGATAGCCTGACAGGGACTTATATGCTGACCGTGCCCGAGTCGGCCTTTGGCGATTCCTATCAAGCGCCCGTGGTGCTGGACACCGGGGTGTCGATGGTGCGGATTAACGGCCATGATGTGACCGACAGCGTGACGTTCCCGCTCATCAGCGCTGATGCCAGTTACTCCTTCACTTTCATCTCTTACGGCCAGACGAGAACCTCGTCGATCCACTTCACCTATTTGCCGATTTTGTGTCTTACAGGGACGTTCAGCGACGAATATGTGGTCGCTCCTGTCGAGGTCATCATGCCCGATGGCCAGGGGTCGCAGTTTTACAGGGCTCGCATTAAGCGCGCGGGTTCCTCGACCAACGGCCAATGGGTCTACAAGCGCAGTTTCCATGTGAAATTCATTGATGACAACGGCGATAAGAAGGACGTCTCGTTCTTCGGCTTCCGCAACGATAACCATTGGCGTCTGGATGCCGGCACAGTGGACATGATACGATTCCGCAACCATGTCGCTTGCGGTTTGTGGGCCGATTTCGGGACAAAGCCTTACTACGGCGACAAAGAGCCCAAAGCCCGTTCCAGTGTTCGCGGTTCTCATGTCGAGGTGTTCATGAACGGCAAATATCATGGTTTCTATAACTTCACCGAGTTTCTCGACCGCAAGCAGATGAAGCTCAAGAAGTATGCCGAGGTTCCTGTCGTCGATGATCAGGGCAATCCCACCGACCAGACCGCCGTTGAGTTTCATGGGCTGATGTGGAAAGCCTTTGAGACAACCTATCAGACCCTCTTCTTCGGTGTGGGTGGCCCGATAAACAACAATGTGAGTGACTGGGGCTGTTTCTCGGTGGAGTATCCCGACTTTGACGAGGTGTGTCCCACCGACTACAGTGTGCTCTACAATGCCGTGGGCTTCGTGGGCAGGTCCTCTGCCGAGGAATTTGAACAGCAGTTGGGCGAGTATTTTGACGTGCCCGTGTTGGTCGATTACTACGTGTTCCTCAATGTGTTGATGGCTATCGACAATGCCTGCAACAATATGGTATTGGCTTGCTATGACAGTTCGGTGGACAAGAAAATCACCCTCGCCATGTGGGACCTTGACGCAACTGCCGGGCAGTGTTTCACCGATATGGAGGGCTTCTATCACGCACCGGAACTCCAGCCCGAAGTTGACCTCGCCGATGTGCCGGAGCATTTGACCAAATTCTCCAAGAGCCGCCTGTTCTCCAAACTGAGGGCAACGCCCTCTTTCCAGCAGTCGGTGATAGAGCGCTATTGGCAGTTGAGGCAGACCATCCTGCAGCCTGACAGCCTGGTGGCGCGCTATGAGGCTGTTTACAAGCGATTGGAGACTTGTGGCGCTCTGGCACGCGAGAGCCAGCGATGGTCAGGCATCGACGAAATAGATTATCGCCCCCTTGTGTTTGACGAGGAGTTTGAATACCTGTCCGACTGGCTCAGGCGCCGCATCGCCTTTCTTGACAACAACACATTTGCCTGCTTGCGTGGTGACGTGAACGGTGACCAGCGCGTGAATATCTCGGATGCCATCATGCTCATCTATGTGATGTTGAATGAGACAACGCCCGAGGGCTTCAACAGTGTTAATGCCGATGTCGATGCCGACGGAGAGGTCAACATCAATGATGTCATCCAATTGATCAATATCATCGTGAATTCACCCAACCGTGGTGCAGTGTAAAAAATATCACAAAAAGTCATTGCTGGTTCAGGAATTTGTACTACCTTTGCACCGCTTTTCGTAATCTCTGGCAAGAAATAGAGTGGCTTGTGTATATTACGGAGTGATTATTAACGCATTAAATGATATAATAATGGACTTGATTAAAGTTGCTGAACAAGCATTTGCTACAAACAAGCAGCACCCGCAGTTTTTCCCGGGTGACACAATCACGGTAGCATACCGCATCAAGGAGGGTAACAAGGAGCGTATCCAGCAGTACCGTGGTGTGGT
>JAZQJW010000075.1:0-40615 GCA_045541835.1 Sodaliphilus sp.
ATCATCGACACCGACACCGCCCGCCGCGTTGTCAACGCCGTTTACGTAGCACCTCACGGTATCGACGCCATGAGCATGGAGATTCCCGGCCTCGTTGAGACCTCAACCAACCTTGCCAGCGTGAAGATGCGCGAGGGCAACCAGATTGTTGTCGAGATGTTCCACCGTTCATCGGTTGAGAGTGGCAAGTATGACCTGACCCACAGGTGCGAGACCGTCTTCCGCATGGCTGGTGCCGACGAAATCATTAGCGAGGGCGGCTATCAGGGCTGGGAGCCCATCAGCGACAGCCACCTGCTCTCGGTTGCCAAGGACTCGTGGGAGAAACTCTTCGGCGTTCGTCCCGAGGTTCGCGCCATCCACGCCGGTCTGGAGTGCGGTCTGTTCCTGAAGGCCCGTCCCGACATGGAGATGATTTCCTTCGGTCCCACGCTGCGTGACGTGCACTCGCCCGCCGAGCGCTGCCACATTCCCGCTGTGGACAAGGCCTGGAAACAAGTTCAGAACATCCTCAAGACCATTGCCGAGGAGAGCAAGTAATTGATGCGAGCGTGGCTCGCAGTTTAGAGTTTAGAGGTTAAAGTTTAGAGAGGCATCCGCCATCCTTGTGACCCTAAACTCTAAACCCAAAACTCTAAACTCTAAACTTTTGTAGAAATAGACATGGACATTAAAGGTAAAATCATCCGCAAACTGGATCCGCAGGGCGGCACCTCCAAAGCGGGCCGCGAGTGGAAAAAGCAGGAATATGTGCTCGAGACCCTCGACAGCGCCTATCCCCGCCAAGTGAAGTTCGACTTCTTTGGAGACCGCGCTGACCAGTACCCCCTCGAGGTGGGTGACGTCATCACGCTGAGTTACGACATCGAGAGCCGCGAGTTCAACGGCCGTTGGTACACCGACATTCGCGGTTTCAAGGCCGTGAAGGAGGATCCCAACGCTGTAGCGGCTGCTCCTGCGCCCTACCCCCCTGTAGCCGGTGAGCCTGCTCCCGCCCCTGCAGCCGATGTCACGGCACTCGGCATTGCCGCTCCCACGCCTCTCGCTGACAGCACGTTCGACCAGCCAGGTGGCGACGACCTGCCCTTCTAAGAACTGAAAGGCACGATTATTTACACAACCGCTCGGGTTCATGATGGCCCGAGCGGTTTGTTTTGATATCAACGAAATGGGTGGGACTGTATCAATCGCCCACGATGAGGCATTGGCCGTCATGGTACTGGAGATTGACGACGCCCATGCTGTGGAGGGCGACGACGATGCGGGTGGCGCTTTCCTCGCTGATATGGGCCAGTTTCATGTAGCCGTCAAGGGTGATGCCACCGTGGTTGCGCAGGTAGTCGAGCAGCACCTGCTCGCGCTCACTGTAACTGATGGTCTCGGCCCCATGATTCTCCTCGATGGCGGTCTCGGCGCTCATGATGCGCTCGTGCAGCCGACTGGCAAGCATGTTCTCGTCGGCAACGCGGTAATAGACGTGCCACACACCGTTGTCGTCAGGAGCCTCAACAGGTTTCTCGTCAGCCTCGGGGATATCAGCCTTGACAACCGACTTGCCGTTGATGTTGAAAACCTTGAAAGAGACTCGCTGCTCGGGGCGGCAATACATCTGTGCGGCAGTCTCAATCATGTAGATTTCCTCCTCGCTGCGCACTCCGGCGATGTTGCCGTTGTCTTTCACGCCGATGAGCAGGTGGCCGCCACTGTTGTTGGCAAAGGCGGCAATGGAGCGGGCAATCTTGCGGGCATCGGTAATCTGGTATTTGAAATCCTGATGCTCATGCTCGCCCTCAAGGATGAGGTCTTGTATGTAATGGCTTTTCTTGGTCTTCATTTCTTTTCAATAAACTACTAATTACACGAATTATGCGAATTCACAGACTAACAATTAGTTCAATTCGCGTAATTCGTAGTTAAAAGTTAACGGGGGTTGTTCACGCCCGGTTCCTGCGGGATGGGGGTACCGTCGAGCACCGCACGCAGGTAAGGCTCCAGTTTCTGGGCATACCACCAGAAACCGATGTCGGTCAAGTGGATGCCGTCGACTGTTCCCTCATTGTTCGGACCGAAGAGGTCCTTGCAGGTGATATAGTAGAGGTTGTTGGGATTGTCGGCTCTGAGTTTCAAGTAGTTCTTGTGGTACTCGTCGTTCTTGGCAGGAAGGTACTCGCTGTAGAAGGCGCTGTACTTGGCATAACTGTACATCTGGCCCTCGACCATGAAGATGGGCACCTCGGGACGCAGCGTGCGCAGGATGTTGACGAAGCCGTAGGTCACCGTGTCACACATGTCCTTAGTGCAGTTGGGGATGGGGTCCAGGATATAGGCATATACATCGGGAATCGACGCCATGGCCTCGGCCATGCAGGAATCCATCTTTCCCTCGCCACTGAAGCCCAGGTTGACGCACTCGACATTCAGGTCGCGCTGGATGATGCTCGTGGCCACCATACCGGGACGGCAGGCGCAACCGCCTTGCAGGATGCTCGTGCCGTAGAACACAAACTTCTTGCCCTCCCTGGGGGAATCCAGCATGGGCTGCATGATGACGGCACTGCTGTCAACACCGATCTCTATCCACCGCACACCATCATACAAGGGCAGGTAGATCATGTACTCGTGCATCTTGCCGTCGAGTTTGTCGACATACACCTTGCTCTGGATTGAATCCTGACGGGGACGGATGTCGTTGTCGATGCGAACGGGGCGGTTGCAGTTCACAAACTGCCAATCCTTGGTGTCCTCGTCCCAGATGTAGAGGTCGGTGCCCTTGATACCGGTGTCGGCCATGTGCATCATGTGCATGTTGGTCAGCAGGTTGTAGCGCACGGCGATGGCGGTCGAGTTGGTGGCAAAGCGGATGGCCTTGCCGCTGGTGCACGAGGCACGGTCCCACAAGGTGGGACGCACCTTGCCGTAGAAATCCAGCGGAATGCGAGACTTCAAGGTGCGGTCAAACGCCCAGTTGATCAGCCTGTAATGCATCCCGTCGACATAACGCAACGTGTCCTTATCGGTGAAATCCTGTGCCTGCATGACACTGGGCATCAAGGCGAACAACAGCATCGCCAGCCCTATGATTCTTGAATTCAGTCTCATGATGGTAATATCTTGAAAAATGGTTGGTTACAAGACGTTGAGGAGTTTGAGTGCTTCCATGCGGCCGTTGTTGAGCAACGTGGGATAGTGGGCGTCGCTGTTGACCACCACGGGAGCATTGAAACGCTTGAGCATACCGAAGTACTTGAGGTTGGGATAGAAACGGTTGCGTTGCAGCCAGGCCTTGGTATTGATCTCGATGACAAGATGATGATCCATGATGTTCTCGAACAGGTCAATGACCAGTTTGTCATACCACGGCTCCTCATCGATGTCCACGCAATACTGGCTGGCGTTGAAACCGATCTTGTCCATGTGGCCCACGATGTCGAAACCGCCCTCTTCGACCATCGCCATCATCTGGGCAAAGAAGGTCTTCACCACATACTCGATGTCGTTGTCGAAGTGCTTGCCCATGCGGGCCTTGAAAGCCTGGAACTTGCCGTCGATATCCACCATCTCGCTGGGATTATCGATAGCGGGGATGAAGTGCACCGAACCGATGCGATAGTCCAGCGGCAACTGCCTGAAGTAGTCACTGGCAGGGCCATCGCCCACACTGACATAGTCAATCTCCATCGAAGTATAGAGATTGATGCGGTCGCCATAGGCCCGGCGCAGGCGCTCTATCTCGTCAAAGTAGACCTGCACATCGTCGCGGCTCATGTTGCACGGACTCTCGACCGAAATGGGCGAGTGAGGCGTGAAGCCCAGGTGGGTAAAACCCTGTTCGATGGCCTCGACGACAAATTCCTCCATCGTGGCATGGCCGTCACAGAACTGGGTGTGGGTATGCAGGTTATATAAATCGGTCTCTCGGGTTATTTTCTCGAAATCAAACATGGTCAAAACAATTTATTGATCTGTTCCATCGGGATGACCGTGATGATGGTCTTCCCGTCGGGGGTGTAATTGGGTTCTGGCAAGCGCAGCAAGTCGGCCACCAGGTGGTCCATCTCTTCCTGCATGAGTTGACGCCCGGCAGGGATGGCCGCCGAACGGGCCACTGACAGGGCCAAGTGCTCCAGGATGCGGCGCTTGACGGGTTTGCCGCCATTGTCCACCGAGTCGATGATCTGGTTGACCATCGCGGTGACATCCACACCGTCGAGTCCGGCTGGAACGGCGTTCACGGCCCAGTCATTAGCGCCCAGCGGTGACAGGACAAAGCCCATCTTCTCCATCTCGGGCAACAGTTCTTCCAGAGCGACAGCCTGGGACGCGCTCAGGTGGAGAACTTCGGGGAACAGGATGGTCTGGGACGACATATTGCCGGTGCTGATGCGGCTGATGTAACGGTCAAACAGTATGCGCACATGGGCGCGATGCTGGTCGATGACCATCAGGCCCGACTTGGCAGGGGACAGGATGTAGCGGCCCTTGAGTTGCAGGTAAACCGACTGCAGGTCGCCGAGCGGCAGCACGGGCTCTTGAGAAGGCACGTCGGCAGGAAGGTCTGCCATTTGTTGCTCGGCGGCGCTTTGCTCCAGGCCCTCGCGTTTCTTGCGCTCAAAGTTGGCGAACAGCTCGTCCCAGTTGCTCATCACCCTGTCGGGGGTGTGCTCACGCCGCTGTCCAGCCGGCGACGAAGTGTTGTCGGGCTTGAAGGGGTTATAGGATTTGTCAACCGTGATTTCAGGATTGTGCACCTCGACACCTGCCTTGTAAGCCGGAATCTCGGGAGCGTCCTGTGTGTCAAAGTCAATGGACGGCACCTCGCTGAAGCGTCCCAGCGCCTCCTTGACGCCGGCAGCGAGAATCTGCCATATGGGCATCTCGTCCTCAAACTTGATCTCGGTCTTGGTGGGATGAATATTCACGTCTATCGATTGGGGATCAACAGTAAAACGCAAGAAGTAGTTGGGCTGCTCTCCCTCGGGGATGAGTTGCTCGTAGGCCGACATGACGGCCTTGTGGAAATAGGGATGGCGCATGTAACGCTCGTTGACGAACATATACTGCAAGGCGTTGCGCTTGCGGGCGTTTTCGGGCTTGCCGATATAGCCCTGAACCTTGACCAGCGAAGTGTCGATGCTCACCGGCAGCAACTGCTGGTCAATAGAATTGCCCATGAGGGCCGCAATGCGCTGGCGGAAAGTCCCACGCTGCAGTTTATACATCAGGTTACCGTTGTGCATCAGCGTGAACTCCACCTGATTGTTGACCAGGGCCAGTTTCTCGAATTCCTTGACAATGTTGCTCAGTTCCACCTGATTGGACTTGAGGAACTTGCGACGGGCAGGAACATTGAAGAAGATGTTCTTGATCATGAAGTTGCTGCCCACGGGACACATGTCAGGCTCCTGCGTCTCACACTGCGACGCATTGATGACCAGGCGAGTGCCCAGTTGGGAATCCTGCCGACGTGTGCGCAGTTCCACCTGCGAGATGGCGGCAATCGACGCCAGAGCCTCGCCGCGGAAACCCATCGTGTGCAGGGTGAACAGGTCGTCGGCGGTACGTATTTTGCTCGTGCTGTGTCGTTCAAAGGCCAGTCGGGCATCGGTCTCGCTCATCCCCACCCCGTCGTCTATGATCTGGATGAGGGTGCGGCCGGCATCCTTGAGGATAATCTGCACATGCGACGCCTGGGCGTCGATGGCATTCTCCACCAGTTCCTTGATGACACTGGCAGGCCGCTGGATGACCTCGCCGGCAGCAATCTGGTTGGCAACCGAATCGGGAAGGAGCTTGATCACGTCACTCATAGCTTTCAATCTCTTGAGGGGTTGATGTACTGGGCCCGTCGGTATCGACAGGCTCGCTGGCAACCGTATTGCTGCCCATGCGGCGACGCGTTCCACCCTGAATGGAACGCATGACCTGCTTCAACTCGTCGCTCACGTCGTAGATGTCGTCGGGCGTCTTGGGACGCAAGGCGTCGTACCACTGGAACTGGGGCAGGTACAGGTCGGCCTTCTTGGCAAGGTACAAGGGTGTCACCTTGCCCGACACTTCGGGCCACATGGTGATGCGGTCCACCTCTTGCTTGGGCTTGAGGTTTAGCCGCATATAGGAGGACTCGGCATTGATCATCTTGTTATAGGTCGAATCCTTCTCCTGCGGGAACATGATGACCTGCACGTTGCCGTCGACATCGAGGCGCCTCAACTCCTTGTCCTCGAACCAGGCCTTCATCTTCTTGCCGCTCAACTGGTCATAATAGATTTCTCCCAGGTGCTCGGCCATGAAGCCGCCAGTCGGCAGGGTCGCCCAGTCGGCGGCACTGTCGTTGAGGTGAACGTTGATCTCGTCTCCGAATATCTGTCGCTCGAGGTTCCACACCACGGCGTGATTATACATGTTGATGATGGTGTCGGCCTCGCTCAACTGCAAGGAGTCACAGATGCCCTGCACATCGTTGCGGAAGAACCGCACCTGATTGAAGGCCCGCAGCACGCGCACCGAATCACCGCCCAACGAATCCCGGACGACATAATTGATGAGGGTGCACAGCGTGTCGGCATGCAGGTAGATGGTATCCTTCTGCGAGAACTCGCGGGCGCGGGCACGACCGGTCACGTAACTGTAGTGGGCGTTGTCGTCGTGGTAACCGTAGTCGCCGTCAAGAATCACCTTGTTACTCGGGTCGGTGATGATGACGTCACCACGGGCCTCGCCATAGTTGCGGTTGCGGTTGTAATAGACCGTGTCGCCCTGTAGCGTCTTCCCGTCTTTGGCCTTGATGAGGGCGCGTTCATACAGCGTCGCGTCATCGGCACTGGTGTTATACCAGCCGTTGGTGGTGTTGATGGTGTTGCTGTCGCTGATGATGAGCGTCTCGCTGGTGATGTGGGCGATGTGGCTCTGCGTGTTATACTCGAGCAGGTCGGTGAACATCTCGTAACGGTCGTTCACCAGATGCACGTTGCGTGAAAACTCGGCCTGCTTGGTATCCAGTTCATATCGGCCATACTGGGACTTCAGTTCGGTGTTGTTGCGGTTGTCGACTATGGTGCCGCCGTCAAAGTAGTAGCCCACGTTGGAATTGATTTCATAGTCCAGGGCATCGGTCACCAGCGTGGTGCTGCGGTTCTCCAGTCGCACATTGCTGCGCAACTCGGCCACGCCCTGGTCTCCGTAGTAATGCAGCACGTCGCTATAGACCCACAGGGTGTCGCCCTGGGTCATGCGCACGTTGCCAAAGGCATCCAGCGAACTCGTCTCGGCATAGAAATAGGCACTGTCACAGAACATGTACATCTCGCCACGGCGAAAGCGCACATTGCCCTTCAGCACCTGATAATCGCGGCTGATGGCCTCATTGGCCTTCAAGAGGTCGGCATTCTCGAGGAACACCTTGTTGGTCTGGTTGCGGTCTGCCTTGGGGATCTGCGGGGTGATGCGTTTCACCTTGGGACCCTTGGCGCCTTTTTGGGCGGCCTGCGGGGGCTGCGGATTGGTCGGGCGCTTGGTGGTCTTGGACGTCTGGGCCGCTACCTGGGGCCTGACAGGTTTGACCGTCTTGACAGGCTGCTGGGCCCACATCACAGGCGACATCAGCACGGCCATCATCAGGCATGCCGCCAGCATGTGACGAAGGCGGTCGGCGCCTCTGTTGGCGCTGCCGTCATGTCGCTTGTGCTGGTATCGCTGTTCTTGTGAAACAGGCATCAGGATTCGGCCAGGTTATTAGTTTTGCCCCTTCTTGAGCCAGTCATACTTGAACTCGCAGTTGCGCCAACCCTCCTCGATATAGACGTAGACGCTCTTCTGCTTCTGAATCACCCAGTCGCGGATAATCTTCTCCTTCGCGCTGGCCTCACACATCTCCTTGATGATCATGTAATCCTCGGCAAGGTCTGCCTTGTGGCCGTCGACGCGCTTCACGAGTTTGACCATGGCCACCTGCTCACGGCGTGTCTTGGGATTGATCATGACAAAGGGCTCACTGATGTCACCCGGTTTCATGGCGCTCACCTTCTTGGCCACCTCGACGGGGAGGTCGGCCATCTCGAAGCGGCTGCTGTGGGTCTTCTCATTGAGCATGTGTCCGTTGTTATTACGCGAGTCCTTGTCCTGGGAAATATACAGCGCCACCTCATCAAACGTGAATTTACCGCTGTTGATGTCGTTGCGCACCGAGTCCAGTCTTGACAGAGCATCGGTCAGGTCCTTGTCGCTCACGCGGGGACGCAACAGGATGTGCCGCGTGTTGATGCGGTCACCACGCTTCTCAATGAGTTGGATGATGTGATAACCGTCATCGGTCTCGACAATGTTGGAAACGCGCTTGTTGTCGTTGAGATTGAATGCCGCGGTGGCATATTCGGGCAACAGCACCGAACGGCTCTGGAAACCCGTCTCGCCGCCATAGACCGCGGTGGACTGGTCCTGGCTGTAGAGGATCGCAAGCGTCGAGAACTCGCGCTCTCCGCTATTGACCTGATTGGCATAGTCACGCAGTCGGGACTTCACCTCATCGATTTCCTGCTGGGGAATCACGGGGTTGATGGTGATGATCTGGGTCTCGACCTGCATCGGGATGAACGGCAGGGAGTCCTTGGAAAGGCCGTTGTAGAACTTGGTGACTTCGGCGGGAGTGGCTTTGACGTTCTTGGTCAATTCACTCTGCACCTGCTGGATGCAGTACTGCTCACTGTACACCTCGTTGAGTTTTTCCCTCAAGCGCGGCAGCGGCATCCTGAAGTACTCTTCCACCTTCTCCTTAGAACCCAGGTTGGCGATAAAAAGGTTGATGCGGTTCTCGACCTCGGAACTGATGGCCGACGGCTGCACCTCGACGGTATCGATGCGGGCCTGATCCAGGAACAACTTGTCGATGGCCATCTGCTCGGGAATCACACAATAGGGATTGCCGTCGATGGGAATACGCTCATACAGTGCCTGCTGGTACTGCTCTTCAATATCACTCTTGAAAATGGGTTCGTCACCGATGACCCACGCAACTTCCTCAGCCACATTATTTTGAGCCATCATCGCAAAGGCGGCAACGATAGACAGCAATGCTGTAAAAAATCTCAATTTCACTTCTATTGTCGTTTTACTTGGTTTCAAACTGCAAAATTACTGAAAGTCGGCCGTTGCCACAAAAGAAAACCTAAAATCTTTGTTAAATCCAGCGACATTACAACCACAATGCAACTGTTCGTCCACACCGTTTGCCATGAAACCCCAGGACGGCGCTCACAGGCACAAGAAAAGTGCCCCCGAAAAGTTGAGAAAACTCATTCTCGGGGGCACTTCGTCTGTTGGCCTTAGCCTTTATTTCTTGACGGGCTTGGTGCGGTAGATGTCTTCCTTCTTGACCTTGACGATGGTGCCATATTTTGCGAGGGCCTTGAGGTCAAGTTTCTTGAGGTTGCCGACAACCATCATCTGATAAGGCTGGCCCTTGATGTTGCGGGCATAGAAATCCTCAATGTCCTGCTGGGTCAAAGCGGGCAGTTGCTCTACCATAGCGGTATTCCTGTCGGCAGTGTATCCCATACGCTCGGACAGTGCAACCACCAAGGGTTTGCCACGGTAGGTAGGATAACTGTTGTTGATGTCGTTGAGCAGGCTCTGGCGCGCCACGCTCATGTTCTCGGCGTTCACCGGCATGTCATTGACGAGCGAGTCGAGCAGGGTCAGCGCCTGCATCGACTTGTCGGCCTGGGTGGCAACCAGCGAGAGGTAACCACAGGGCGC
The DNA here is from genome assembly GCA_045541835.1 of Sodaliphilus sp. Taxonomy (GTDB): domain Bacteria; phylum Bacteroidota; class Bacteroidia; order Bacteroidales; family Muribaculaceae; genus Sodaliphilus. The sequence goes on from JAZQJW010000075.1 coordinate 9,751, forward strand.
TGACGAATGGGCCAGCGACGGGGTCATCGCCACGCCTTGCGAGGCATAGGCCATCGAGCGGAACTCGCGCACCTCCTGGAACAGTACCGAGGACATGCCGCCGCCAAAGTATTCACCCCACATCTCCAGGCAGGCCTTGTCGCGGTCGCTAACGATGCCTGTCAACGGGCGATAGAGACCGACAATGGTCTGGCGTGACTTGGGCAAGTCGAAGACATACACCGTGCGCGACTGCGGCGTCTCGAGTTGAATATCCTGTATCGGGTTCTCTTGTGTGCCCTTGACTTGAGGCAGTTGGTCAGTCAGCAGGTCAGCCACGCGGGCAGCGGGCAGTTTGCCACTGTAAGAGATGTCACAACGGTAACCATACACGCTCTTGAAAGCCGCGATGAGGTCGGCGGCCTTGAGTTTTTTCAGTTCCTTGGCTGTCAAGCGGGTGAGATAGGATGAACGCTCACCTCGCGCCACCTTGAAAGCCAGTGCGGCAAAGACCTCGGTGTTTTCATCCCAGAAGGACTTCTCACTCGGTCCGGCAGCATCCTTAATTGATTCCAATTTATCCTCATCGGCCTTCATGCGGTCCAGGAAGTGCCCCAAGAGCCGCAAGGTTTCCTCCAGGTTCTCGTCCTCACCTCTGAGCATGACCGATGTCGCCTGTTCGTCGGACGAAACAACCATTTTTGCCCCCAGCCGCTGCATCGCAGCACCAAAATCCTTGACCTCCAACGAGTCGGTTCCCAGTTCGGTCACATAATCGGCTGCTGCTTCAAGTCGGTTGTCTTGGAGGGTGCCCTTGTGGAAATTGATGATGAGCGTGAAAGCGTTGTTCAACGGGTTGGGGCCGGCATAGAGCGTGTTGCCGCCTTGCATCTTCACCTTCTCGACGTCACGGTCGAAGTCGAGCAAGCGTGGAGCCACATCCTGAACGGGAATCTGCTCCAGGCGTTGGGCAAATGCCGACTTGTCACCCGAATGCTGAGGCTTGGCGGGCGTGTACTCAGGCTTGGCGATCTGCTCGACGGGTACACGGCCGTTCTTCTTGTGGAAGCGGTAGAAATTGTCAGTAAAATACTTGCGCGCCACGCGAGTGACGTCTTCACGGGTGATGTCACCGACGCTTGCATTCAAGCGCATGAAGTCCTCCCACTTCACGCCGGCCGACATGGCGGCCACCATGAGTTGGCTGCGCTCGGTGATGGACTCCATCCCCTTCTCGTTGTCTCTGACAATGCTCTTCTTGACGGCTTGCAACTGTTCATCGGTGAACTCGCCGTTTTTCAGTTTCTCGATTTGCTCGAGGCACAGGTTCTCGGCCGTCTTGACCTTGCAGAACAGTTTGGGCACAACCATCACGGCGAGGGCCGACGCTTGGTTCATCCCCATGTTCAGGGGCATGCTCAGATAAACGCGGTTTTTGTTGGTCAATTCGTCGAGCAGACCCGTATTGTTGTCGTTGCTCAACAGGGCCAATGCCACCTTCATGGCAGGGGCGTCGGCATCATAGTCGGTGGGACCGCGAAAGAGCATTGCACTCATGCCGATCAAGGGCATGGGGAAGAGGAATTTCTCCTCGGGCTGCCCCACGATGGCAGGAGGCGTGATTTTTTCACGCACGGGCTTCACACCGCACTCCAGACGCCCGAATGTGCGCTCCAGCAAGGGCATAATCTTCGCCGGGTCGATGTCACCCGACAGCACCAACCCCATGTTGGAAGCCACATAGTATTTCTTGTAGAAAACCTCCATGTCGGACTGGCGAGGGTTCTTCAGACTCTCGGTGCTGCCGATGATGGGATAGGCATAAGGGGTGCCGGCAAAGAACTTTCCTGATATCTGCTCCAGCATCATCGAGCCAGGATCGTCGCTGTACATGTTCTTCTCCTCATAGACAGTTTCCAGCTCGCCCTGGAACAGGCGGAAGACAGGATGAATGAGACGGTGGCTATTCAACTCACACCACTGCTCAATGAACTGCGGCGAGAATGTGTTGTGATAAAAGGTGAAATCATAGGATGTGCCGGCATTCAAGTCCGAGCCTCCGTATTTGGTAATCAAGCGGTTGAACTCGTTGGGAATCGCATATTTGGAAGCCTTCACATTGAGTTCGTTAATGTCGTGCTGGAGGGCCTTGCGCTGCTTGACATCGGTCGTGCGCGAGAGTTCATCATATTTCATCGAGATGGAATCAAGATAGACCTTCTCGGCGGCATAATCGACAGTGCCCAACTCATCGGTGCCCTTGAACATGATGTGCTCAAAGTAGTGGGCGATGCCCGTGTCGGGACAGTCAATCGATCCGGCATTGACAACCACGGCACCAAACACCTTGGGCTGGCTGTGGTCCACATTGAGCCACACCTTCATGCCATTACTCAACTCCAGTTCCTGCACTTGCAGCGCTGGACTGGTCTGTGCCTCAGCAAGCATCATCGCCGTCAGACACAACAGGCCAAACAACAGAATTCTCTTCATAATATCTTGTTATTGATTTGATTAATTGTGCGCAAAGTTATTCAATAGCAGGCAAAGCCACAAATTTTGCACTAAAAAATGCCCGGCACATCAATCTGTGATGCTGCCGGACATGATAGGTGTGCTTCAGGTTTCCACAAGGAACCTGGCGTTATTTCACTTTCTTCAAGACATTCTTGTTAATCTTGGCAGGATACTTGGCAGCCAGTTCTTCTTGCCAGCGCTGCTCGAGCACGTCCTGATAGTCGCTGGAGACAAGGCCTCGCACGTCAGACATCTCTTCGGGCTGGTTGATGAGGCCACCCTGGAGAATCATGAAGGAATTATAACCCGGGCGATCGGGCTTCTCACCCTCGTGGAAAGCGAGGTAGTCGGCATACACGTTCTCGCCCTTCTTCACCACCATGCGCTCCATGCGAATGACCATGTTATCCTTGTTATACTTGTTGTACAAGCCGTCGGCCAGCGTGTCGGGAGCCATCGTCTTCATGTCGGCCTTGACCAAATCAAGGATGGAATCGTTCCAGGTGAAGATGATGATGCCCTTGAAGTGAGGCTCGTCCCACGTGTACTTGTCGCGGTTGGCGGCAAAGTACTGCTCGAGGCCCACGGTGTCCTTGCTGGCAGCCTTCCACACGCGGCGGTTGCTGATCTCAAACAGGAGCATGCCGTCACGGTACTCATTGATGAGGTTACGGTACTCGGGATTGCTCTTTACCAGTTCGCGGGCGTTGTGCTCGGTGAGCACTTTGTTGGCGACAACATCCACCTTGGAGAACAGGTAGTTCTTGGCGCTCTCCATATCGGCAAAGCGATTCTTGTAATTGATCTGGGGAAGCAGGTCGGCAACAGGCACCGACTGTTTGTTACCGTAGGTGAACAAGGGCATGTTCACGCCCTTGATACTCCGGGCAACGAAAGTCGAGTCATATTTACCGCCGTTGGCTTCAAGGGCCTTTGTCAGATAACTGTCCAGATTGGGATTCAAGAGATAGTTATACTTATTCTTGAAATCCTGGAGGCGACGCTCGTTGATCAACCTTGAACGCTCATCTTTGCTGATGGCGAGATCGATGCTGGGACGGAACTCGGCTAATGACATCATGCCATGGCCCAACTTCTTGATGATATGATAGCCGTATGTGGTCTCGATAGGCTTACTGATCTCCCCATCGGCAAGGCTGAAAGAGACATCCTCAAAGGGCTGTACCATGCGGCCACGACCAAACCAAGGCAGCTCACCGCCACTGGATGCGGTGCCGTCTTGGGATTCTTTCTTAGCCAATTCCTCAAAGCTGGCACCAGCCTTGATCAGGTCATAGATGGAGTCCATCTGATGCTTGATGGCGGCCTTCTGCTCATCGGTGGCATTCTTGGGGAAGATTTTGATGATGTGCTTGACATGAACATCGTTGCGGTCACGAATGTCATTGACGCGAATCATGTGCACGCCAGCGGTAGTCTTGAACGGTGCCGAAATAGCGCCCTTCGGTGTATTATACAACACGTTCTCAAACGCGTATGATGGGAACATCGCAGCGCTCACAAAGCCATAGTGACCCTTGTGCTGCATCTTGTAAGGATCGCTGGAATATTGCAAGACCAGGTCTTCCCATTTCTCCCCGTTAAGGATGCAGTTGCGCAGGCTGTCCATCATGTTCATGTTAGCCTGGGTGGCTTCAGGAGTATTGCCCAACGGCAGCATGAAGTGATCAATGTCTATCTCCTTCTTGTAACGCTCGTATGCTTCTTCAATAAACTGCCAGCGGTAAGTGGTGTCATCTTTCATGTAGGGAGTGGCAAGTTCCTTCTGGTAGACCTCGAATTCCCTAGTAAACACGTCAGTGGTATCGATTCCCTCGGCCTCGGCTTCGGCGACCTTCTGCTTGAAAAGCACAAAACGGTCAACATACTGCTCGAGGGTCTCTTTCTCGATTTGTTGTTGTTGGTTCTTGTGATAGAGGTACTCAAACTCCGAGAGTTTGATGTCTTTGCCGTTGATGGTCATGAGGACAGGATCCCCCTTTGCTATGGCGAGGATCGCAGTTCCCAACAGCAACGAAGAAATCAAGAGTTTCGCTTTCATCTTTGTTGGTTTGAAATCTATATTTTACGTTTTTTCATTCTCTGTTACTAATGTATAACGCACGCACACGCGAAAAATTATATCTCACTTCATTTTTTTATGTTTTTCCCTCGGCTTGTACCAAAAAAATGAGCAGCAACCGATGCCTTCACTGTTACTACTCGCTTTTCTTTTCTTCTTGCCTCTAGAATGGCAACGGCGTCTCCTCGATGACTGAACCATCAGGATAAATCGTGGTTTTGGTGTGGAGGGAATCAATCATTTCAATACGACCATCGGGATAATAGGTCGACTTTGTACCATCCCCATTGACAATCTCTTTTCTCCCGTCGGGATAGTAACTGGTGGTTGTCTTTTGTTTTTCATCGACGAAAACCCGGGTACCATCGGGACAAACTTTGGTGGGGTTTTTATAGCCCTCTTCGTTGACCCACAGGTCCTTATTCTGCGAGTTGTTATCATCATCGTCTGGAATAACGAGGGGAGTGAAGAGCGAACCCGGTTCTTCTTTGGGACCCGCTTTCTGGGCTTTATCCTTAGCAGCGGTTGCCTTTTGACGATGTTCGGTGCGGGTTTTACAGTTCTTGGGCGTTTTGCTTCTTCGGGTCTGCCCCATTGCATCACCGCCTGACAGCAGAGTCGCCACCAGTACCAACAACAATAATCTCTTCATGAAAATTAAGATATTCGGTGTCAATTATTTACAACAATCAGTTCTATCAGTCTTTATTCAACTTGAAGGTGACGGGCATCGTATACCACACGCGCACGGCCTGACCATTCTGACGGCCAGGAGTAAACTTGGGAAGAGACCCAACGACACGGACAGCCTCCTTGTCAAGGTCTTTATCCACCGAACGTACCACATTTATCTCACTTATGCTCCCGTCCTTCTCCACAATGAATTGGACGATGACTTTTCCTTGGATATTATTCTCGGTAGCCATAGGGGGATAGTTGATGTGTGAACTCACATAATTCATCAGTGCTGATTCTCCGCCAGGGAACAGAGGCATCTGCTCGGCTGACCTGTAAACAGGTTCTTGGGTGTCTATTATATTCTCCTGTTTTACGGATTTCTCAAGGACCACTTCCTCCTTAATGACCCTTTCCTTCTTAATATCGACTTGATGCTCCTTTTTATTTGAATTTTGCCCGCCTTCCTTTTGCTTAACTGCCTTTTTTTTCTTTCCCGCAGATTTTTGGGGTTGCTCTGTACGAGCATTTGGGGCCTTATGCCTTTTTGCGTTCTGTCCCATCGCCGTACCACCTGACAACAGAACAGCAATCAGAACCATCAATAATATTTTTTACTCATATTCAGTCAAGTTAAATTATACCTAATTGTCAGTCCTCCAGTTTGAAGGTGACGGGCAATGTGTACCACACGCGCACGGGCTTTCCATCCATCATTCCAGGTTTGAACTTGGGCAAAATCTTGCACAGGCGGATTGCCTCATAGTCAAGATTTACCTCCACCGAGCGAAGGATTTTGATTTCGCCGACACTACCGTCTTTCTCCACGACAAACTGGACAATGACTCTACCCTCAACGTTGTTGTCGTAGGCCACAGGCGGGTACACGATGTTTTCGCTCAGGAATTGCGACAAGCCCTCAAGGCCTCCAGGGAATTCGGGCATCTGTTCTGCCTGGCTATAGATGACTTCGCCATCAAGCCTTGGCTGGAGTCTTTCGCCATTCATGTCGCCGACCACCGGTGCCATAGCAGCGCCCGACTCGTTGTTAGTCTTGTTGACAATCGGCGCATCATTTGACACCCTGGGCGCGTCAACCTTTTGGGATTCAGTACTTTTAACTTTATTACTCTTGGCTTTGGGGACCTGTTTCTTGCTGACTCTTTCGGTGCGTTGCTTGGTCTTAGCGGCTCTCTTCTGCTTGGGCCGGGTTTGACCCATGGCAGTCATACCTGCCAACAGGGTCAGCATCAGAATCAAGGAAACAATTCTTTTCATCATGTAAATCAATTTAAAGTGAGTAAAATATCAGTTGCCCATCTCACTGAGGAACTTGATGCGCACGAGGCGAATCTCCTCCTCGGTGTAATCATCGCCCAGTTCCTCCATGGCGGTCTCAATGTCATCGCTCTCGCTCTCCTTGAAGTACTCGAAGATGTCCTCCTCGATGTCGTGGTCGATGGCCTCGTCGATGAAGTAAGAGACGTTGATTTTTGTACCGCTGTAGACGATGGCCTCCAGTTCGTCAAGCAATTCGTCAAAGTCCAGGTCTTTGCTCTCGGCCAGCGCGTCGAGCGGCACCTTGCGGTCGATGGCGGTGATGATTTCCACCTTGAGCTTGCTCTTGTTGGCCACGGTGCGCACACGCATGTCCTCGGGGCGTTCAATCTCGTTCTCATCGACATATTTCTTGATCACTTCGACAAACTCCTGACCATAGCGTTTAGCCTTGCCGGGGCCCACGCCGGGGATGTTCTGCAACTCCTCGAGGGTGATGGGATAGGTCGTTGCCATCGCGTCGAGCGAAGGTTCCTGGAAGATGACGTAGGTGGGCAGGCCATGCTGTTTGGCGATTTTACGCCTCATGTCCTTGAGGATGCTGAACAGTTGTGAGTCAACGGCTCCGCTACCGCCACCGCGCATTTCCTCGTCAATCGTCTCGGTATACTCGTTGTCCTCGACAATCCAGAATTTCTCGCGGCTCTTGAGGAATTTACGGCCCTCGGGAGTGACCTTGATGACGCCATAGTTCTCGATGTCCTTGGCCAGGTAGTCGGCAAAGACACCCTGACGGATGACAGCCAAGAGGAATGTCTCGTCCCTGTCATCGGCACAACCGAACACGTCCAACTCGTTGTGCTTGTAATCCTTAATCGCGTTGGTGGCATCACCCATCATCACGTGGGCGATGTATTCGGGCTTGAAGCGCTCACGCAGGGTGAGGATTGTCTCGATGGCAGCACGCAGTTCCTCGCTGGCCTCGACACGCTTCTTGGGCTTGAGGCAGTTATCGCAGTTGCCGCAATTATCTCGGTCATAGGATTCACCGAAGTAGTGCAGCAGCGAGCGGCGGCGGCACACCGACGACTCGGCGTAGTCGCGCGTCTCGAGCAGCAACTGCTTGCCGATTTCCTGCTCCGAGATGGGCTTGCCCTGCATGAATTTTTCCAGTTTGTCCAGGTCCTTGCGGGAGTAGAATGTGATGCACTTGCCCTCGCCGCCGTCACGTCCGGCACGACCTGTCTCCTGGTAGTAACCCTCGAGACTCTTGGGGATGTCATAGTGGATGACAAACCTCACGTCGGGCTTGTCGATACCCATACCGAAGGCGATGGTGGCGACAATCACGTCAACGTCCTCGCTCAGGAAGGCGTCCTGATTGGCACTGCGCACCGCGCTTTCCATGCCGGCATGATAGGGCAACGCCTTGATATCGTTGAGGCGCAGCACCTCGGCCAGTTCCTCCACCTTCTTGCGGCTCAGGCAGTAGATGATGCCCGACTTGCCCTCATTGGCCTTGATGAACTTGATGATTTCACGGTCCACGTCCTTGGTCTTGGGGCGAACCTCATAGTACAGGTTGGGACGGTTGAACGAGGACTTGAACACCGAGGCCTTGGTCATGCCCAGGTTCTTCTGGATATCGTGCTGCACCTTGGGTGTCGCCGTGGCCGTCAAGGCAATGATGGGTCGCTCGCCGATGCGGTTGATGATGGGACGGATGTTGCGGTATTCCGGGCGGAAATCGTGGCCCCACTCCGAGATACAGTGCGCCTCGTCAACAGCATAGAAAGAGATGGGCACGTCCTGCAAGAAGGCCACATTCTCTTCCTTGGTCAGCGACTCGGGGGCGACATAGAGCAGCTTGGTGCGACCGCTGCGCACGTCTTTCTTGACCTCCTCAATGGCCTGCTTGGTCAACGACGAGTTCATGAAGTGGGCGATGCCGTCTTCCTCGCTGTAACTGCGCATGGCATCGACCTGGTTTTTCATCAGAGCGATCAGTGGTGAGATGACGATGGCTGTTCCATCCATCAGTCGAGCCGGCAATTGATAACACAACGATTTACCGCCGCCCGTCGGCATGAGCACAAACGTGTCATGCTCAGCAAGAAGGTTCTCGATAATCGCTTCCTGGTTGCCTTTAAACGTCTCAAACCCGAAGTATTCCTTCAGTGCCGCCGTCAACTTACTGTTCTTCGCCATAATAATTAGGTTTAGGGTTACAATAATTTCACAAATATACGGCTATTTTGTGAACTGCGCAATATATTTTTAAAAAAATATTTTTCGGCTCAAAGCTTAACATTCTAAAGTAAAAAATGACCTTAAAGCCAATAAAGTCCTTAAGGTCATTATAGATAGAATGCTAATTGCTGCTTGCCAGCAACTCGAAATTGGACTTCTCCAACTGTTGCTGCGCGAAGTCGCGCGTGAGCACATAGCGCTTCTTCTTGAGCGAAGGGGCCTGATACATGACGTCGATCATGATCGTCTCGAACAGGCTGCGCAGGCCGCGCGCGCCCAGTTTGTACTCGATGGCCTTGTCCACGATATACCCCAGCACGTCGTCCTCGATGACCAGTTCCACGCCGTCCATCTCGAGCAGTTTCTTGTACTGGCGGACAATGGCGTTCTTGGGCTCGGTGAGGATGCGCAACAGGGCATCGCGGTCCAGCGGTTCCAGGTTGGTCAGGATGGGCAGACGGCCGATAATCTCGGGGATGAGTCCATAGCTGCGCAGGTCCTGCGGCGCGACAAAGTGCAAGAGCTTGTCACGGTCGGCCTTGCTCACGTGGTTCTCGGCGCCGAAGCCCACGACATGGGTGTTCAGGCGCTGGGCAATCTTGCGCTCAATGCCCTCAAAGGCACCGCCGCAGATGAACAGGATGTTCTTGGTGTCGACAGCAATCATCTTCTGCTCGGGATGCTTGCGGCCGCCTTGTGGCGGCACGTTGACAATCGAGCCTTCGAGGAGCTTCAGGAGTCCCTGCTGGACACCCTCGCCGCTCACGTCGCGCGTGATGGACGGGTTGTCACCCTTGCGGGCAATCTTGTCAATCTCGTCGATGAAGACGATGCCGCGCTCGGCCTCGGCGACGTTGTAGTCACAGGCCGCAAGCAGCCTCGTCAACAGGCTCTCAATGTCCTCGCCCACGTAACCAGCCTCGGTCAGCACGGTGGCGTCGACGATGGCGAAGGGCACTTTCAGCATCCTGGCGATGGTCTTGGCCAGGAGCGTCTTGCCCGTGCCCGTGGGACCCACGATGATGATGTTGCTCTTCTCGATGTCAATGTCGTCGTCGCGCTTCTGGTTCAGTCGCTTGTAGTGGTTGTACACGGCGACCGACAGGTAGCGCTTGGCGGTCTCCTGACCGATGACATACTGGTCAAGATAGGCCTTGATTTCCTCAGGCTTGGGCAGCGATTCCATGTCGAGGTCGGTCAAGGTCGCCTGGCGCATCTTCCCCAGGTACTCGTGTGACAACTCCACGGCACGCTCGGCGCACTCGTTACAGATGCAGCCGTTCATGCCGGGAAGCATCAACTCCACCTCGCGGTCACTGCGACCGCAGAAACTGCAATATAGACTATTCGTTTCTTTCTTTTTTGCCATTATTCAATCTTCACTCTGCAGCAGGCGCTTCATTGCCGTTGTCGCGAACGAGCACCTTGTCTATCATACCGTATTCCTTGGCCTCGGCTGCCGTCATCCAGTAGTCACGGTCGCTGTCGGCATACACCTTGTCATAGGGCTGACCGGAGTGGTCGCTGATGATGGTGTACAGCTCCTGCTTGAGTTTGAGAATCTCACGCGACGTGATTTCGATATCCGACGCCTGACCGCTGATGCCGCCCATCGGCTGATGAATCATCACGCGGCTGTGCTTCAGGGCAAAGCGCTTGTCCTTCTGGCCGGCGACGAGGAGCACGGCGGCCATCGAAGCGGCCATGCCGGTGCAGATGGTCGACACATCGCTCTTGATGTACTGCATCGTGTCATAGATGCCCAGGCCGGCATAGACCGAACCGCCGGGCGAGTTGATGTACAGCGAGATGTCCTTGCCGGGGTCGGAACTGTCAAGATAGAGCAACTGGGCCTGGATGACATTGGCGGTGTAGTCATCGACCTGGGTGCCCAGGAAGATGATGCGGTCCATCATCAGGCGCGAGAACACGTCGAGCTGGGTGACGTTGAGCTTGCGTTCCTCCATGATGGTCGGAGAAATGTAGTTATTGGACACGCCGGCAGCGAACTGGTCCAGAGCCAGCCCGTTCATGCCAAGATGATGCACTGCGAATTTTCTGAAATCGTTTTCCATAAATTTCTTTATAAGTAATGGTGAATAAATTTTTTCTTCAAAGATAGTGTTTTTTTCTCAATCCGAAGTCAGATTGAGAAACTTTTTTTCTCGTCCATGCCATTATTTTTTTCACTCATCCAGCAAAAAACGAGCCAAACGACTTTTTGTCATGTCTGCCCCACCCCTCCCGATGTGGCGGCCCGGGCCACGGGGCACAACAATAAAAAAGCGAGACAAGGCCTGCACTTGGCTGACCTTGCCTCTCGTCATCATTATGAAAAGGTAGTTTATTTCTCGTCCTTCTCGTAGAGTTTGCGGAAGTCATCAACGCTGATGACCTTCTCGTTAACCTTGACAGCCTCCTTGACAGCGGCATAGAACTTGTTGTCGATGGCATGCTCCTGGATAGCCTCACGGGCGCGGTCGTCCTGCATGAAGCGCTCGGCCTGCTGGCGGATGAGGTCCTCGGGGGCATTGTAGATGCCGTACTGCGACAACTGCTGCTGTGCGAACACAAATGCGGCGGTGTCAATGTCTTCCTTCTCGACCTTGATGCCCAGTTCCTGAGCAATGTGGTCCTTGACGAGTTGCCAGCGCAGTTGCTTGAACATGTTCTGGGCCTCCTCGTCGGTCACCTCGGTGTTCTCCTTCTCTTCCTGCTCACGGCGCACCTTGAGGAAGCGCTTCAGGAACTCCTCGGGCAACTGCAGTTCACCGGCCTTGTCGGTGAGGATGCGCTGTGCGTCGACGGTGAAGCGGTAGTTGCTCTCGGGAACGTTGGCACGGTCGATCATCTCGCGAACGGCCTCGCGGAAGGCCGCCTCGTCCTTCACCTCGGTCTCGGTGCCGAGGACGCCCTTGAAGAACTCCTCGTTCATCTCGGCTTCCTGGTTCACCTTGATCTCCTCGATGGTCACGCGGAAGTCGCTCTTCACGTCGGCCTCGTTGCGGTCAACATTGAGCATGGCGGCCAGCTCGGCGATGTTGCCGTTGTTGGCCTTGTGTGGGTTGAACACGAAGGTGTCACCCACCTTGACGCCGACAAACTTGGCGGCCTCATCGTCATCGGCCATGTAGCGTGGAGAAATCACGGTGCGCTCCACGCGGATGCCGTTCTCCTTGTCGTTGCCGTTCTCGTCGAGCTCGATCATCGAGCCGCGCAGCATCGACTCCTTGTCGCTCACCTCGCCATCGACGAGGGTGCCCAGGCGCTTGCGGTCGTGGGCAATGGCATCATCGACCATCTGGTCGGTCACCTCAATGATATAATAAGGCACGTTGATGCGCTTGTTGAGCTTGAGCTCGATGGCGGGAGCAAGACCCAGGTCAAACTTGAACGCCATCTCATCGTCATTCATCAGGTCCACCTTGGTGTCCTCGTTGGGCAGAGGCTCACCCAGCACGTGCAGGTTGTTCTCACGGATGTGGTCATACAGCGCACGACCCACCTTGCGGTCAACAACGTCGGCAGTCACACTGGGACCGTAAAACTTCATCAGCAACGACTTGGGGGCCTTACCGGGGCGGAAACCCTTCAACGGGTGGCGCACACCCATCTGTGCCACTTCCTTAGCCACATCGGCTGCAAAATCTTCTCTCTTGATGTCAACGGTGACAATCGCGTTCACCGCATCGATTTGTTCTAAACTTACGTTCATTACTAGGTTTTTATTGTCTTTGTATTGTCTGTTATTACCTTTCTCTCTCAAAAAGCGGCTGCAAAGGTACTACTTTTAACGCATTACACAAAATTTAATGCCGAAATTTGTGAAAAAGAAAACAATAAGTACAATAAACACAACAATCATCCGTCAAGCAGACAACTTGTATTTATTGCACCTATTGTGCTACCCTAATACCGGGCCGGCGTGCCTTACAGCGTGAGCGCGATGTTGTGCTCCTCGGCCAGGCGGCGCATGTTGAGAATGGCGTAGCGCATGCGGCCCAGTGCCGTGTTGATGCTCACGCCCGTGGTGTCGGCAATCTCCTTGAAACTCATGTTCTTGTAGTAACGCATCTCGAGCACCTCGCGCTGGCTCTCGGGCAGCGCCTTCACCAGGCGGCGCACGTCGGCATGAATCTGGTTGGTCACCAGGTTATCCTCGATGGTGCTCTCCGAGAGTTCCTTGCGGTTCAGGATATTGACGTCGGTGTCGTCGGTGGACTGCAGGTTCTCGGCCCTGGTCTGACGGAAATAGTCGATGATCAGGTTATGGGCTATGCGTGTAATCCAAGCGGGGAAATGGCCGTTCTCAACATATCGGCCCTGCTTGATAGTCATGATCGCCTTGACAAAAGTGTCCTGGAAAATATCGTCGGCGAGTTCCTCGTTTTTCACTGCGCGGTATATGTACACAAAGATGCGGTCCTTGTGACGCTCCAAGAGCTCATCAAAGGCCTCGTTCATGCCATCGACATACAGCGAGATGAGTTGCTCATCGCTCTGGTCCTTGTAACTGTTCATTACTAAAAATTATTGGTCAATAATGAGTAATGTTTGTCGATAGGCAGTCTGTTTTTAGTTATTTATTGTCATTTAAAGTTATATACTCTCGGTAGTGAAATCATAGGATTTCGGGCTGCAAATATAGGCAAAATCAAAAAAACAACAATCTTTTTTCTAAAAAAAGTGAATTTTTGAGTGATTTTTGCCGATTTTTTTGGCCGCACAATGGGACCATAGCGACACCACGGCACTGCGGGCACTACTGGAAACGAGCAGGACGTTAACGACGGCGGCGACGGTTGCGCAGGCCCATCAGCCAGCGCACGAGTTTGAATCCCAGCAGCACATAATCGGCCGTCTTGAGTTGCGACACCGTTCCGGGGCTGAACATGAGGGCACGCACGCCATTCTCGGCGACATTGCTCTTCATGTCATTAATGTTATACTGCAGGGTGGCACGCCCCACCTCACGCCTGACGAGCGCCTTGCCGCGTGCGCGACGCAACTCGTCGAGGGTCATGCCGCGCCAGTTGTCGGGCGCGTCGGGGGTGATGACAGGCATCTTGGCCTGCTGTTCGGCCGCACTGGGCTGGGTATCGTTGCCGGGGATGTTACTCATTGTCTTCAGGTTTTAGGAACAACTTGCTCACGAAGCGTGCAACGGGATCCACAATAAGCCTCTTCTTGAAAGCGAACACGACAAGCAGCAGCACCAGCAGCAGGGCCACGGCAATCAAGTTCGCCCAGGTGTGTCCCAGAGCCGACGCCAGCACGCTGATGAGCGCCGAGAAGAGGAATTGCAGCAAGAAGATGCAGATGACCATCACCACAGCGACAAAGGCGATCGACGACAACAACACCGTCAACTTCTCCACCGCCGTGAGTTTGGTGTAGTCCCACTCCAGTGAGAAGAACTTGCGAGCCTCGGAAAACAGTTTTTTATAATCTATCTCGTTCATGACCTCGGTTCAAGCCCGTTGCGGCGGGCTCGAAGTTTTGAGTTTAGTGAAAAGAGAACTTGATGGAGCACAACCACTGGCAGGCGGTGTCACTACGGGGTGACACCACCTGTCATGGGAAGTGTAATTTTGTCAGTCCTCGATCTGAGCGCTGATTTGCTTCACCAGTTGCTCCACCTCGTCGTCGCTGAAGTCAATGCCGTTCTTCTTGAGCATCTCCTTGATGCGAGAGCGCAGGTCGGAGCCTTTCTCAGGAGCGAACAGGATAGCAGCCGAAGCACCCACCAGAGCGCCACCGAGGAAAGCATACAATAAACCTAATCCTTTCATTTCTTTATCGTTTTAAAAAATTGATCAATCCAACTTGTCCTTAATCTCCTCGGCGATGTCGTCAACAAGGTTGTCGAGCTTGGTGCCTTTGAGCTTCACCCCCTGTTCGCGCAGGGCCTCAACAATGCGCTTGCGGGTATCATCACCTTTCTCGGGAGCAAAAAGCAAACCTACTGCCGCGCCGGCGATTGCACCGCCAACCACAGCCATCATAATGTTAATCGGTTTCATATCTAACAGTGATTTAAAGAATTAATAATGCCTTAGTAATGTCCTTTCAAGCAAAAACCATGCCATGCAGGGTAATCAACGCTTGATTTGGGCAATAAAATTACTCCTTCTTTTTGATTTGGGCAAATTTTTTCAAAAAAAAGTCCAACCTATACCCAAAAAACGATATCTTTGCAATGTGTCTTCATGGCACATCAGCATCACGTCGGCAACAAAGCAGTCATGTTGAGACCCCTGATGCAATGACACCGTTCAGGCTTTGCCTACAGATATTCATAATCACTATAAGAGTTGCGCCCGACACAAATCCAGGGATTGAAAAATGAAAAAGTTTTTGTATTTATTTTTCACAGCCATTCTGGCGCTGACCATGTCATGTAACCGGAACCAAGGCTATTCTAATGGAGATTATTCTACGGATAACAACAATGCAAATATGGTAGAAGAAGAAGTCATATCAGCCGACGACGAAAAACATGTCGCATTAAAGGAAGCAATCACTACAGCCAATGAAGTTCTGCCAGGCAACATTTGGGATGGTCAAAAGTTAAAAAGCATTTCCTATGATGATGACAACGATTTGGTTGAGTTTGTCATCGTTAAAGCCCAATCCTACAATTTCAGTGACTGCGAGGAGAAAGGCAAAACGAACTTCGGCCAGTGGATAGTTGCCTGCTTCGCCGCCGCAAGGCATGTTTCCAGTATCGGAGAAAAGTCAGGCGATGGAGACGATGTTCTATACGAAAAAGTTGGAAATGTTTTAACACAGTTAGAGAATGATTGGGTTGGCACCAAACTGAAAATAATCGGCCGCGACGACGAGGAGTTAACCATCCTCCTTGAAGAAACTGAAACTAAAGAGGCCATTTCAGAATGGAAAGATATCCTCGATTTTGAAGCAAGAAACGAGCCTATTTACGAATAATACTTGCAGTCTGCACAACTGCCCACGCACGCAAAGGCGCTAAGACACCAAGCCTCTTATTCGGCATGACAAGACAAAGGGCATCCGCATTCCATCAGATAGAATGCGGATGCCTCACTAATCACTAATCGCTAATCACTAATCTGCGAGCGCAGCGAGCATCACGGCGGATGCCACTCTAAACTTTAAACTCTAAACTCTAAACTGCTCGCGCAGCGAGCATCAAGGCCATGTCTCGTTCAGGACATAGTTGATGAGCATGATGGCATCGCTGATGGTCACTTCATGATCGCCGTTCACGTCGGCATTCTCCATGTTCACTCCGCTCATGTCGTCGTTCAGGATCGCGTTGATCAGCATGATGGCATCGCTGATGTCTACCGTGCCGCCGAAATTCACGTCGGCATTCACCATGTCGACACCGCTAAAGTCGTCATTGACGATCGCGCTGATCAGCATGATGGCATCGCTGATGGTCACTTCATGATCGCCGTTCACGTCGCCACGCAGGGCTGCGTTCTTATCGGTGAAATAGCCCGGATTACTCGGGCCGCCGTCGATGTGGGCATAAGCCACATCAATGTGGTTGCCATCATAGGTCGTTCCCTGGCCACCCACCAGACTCGTGCAGTCACCGAACATATTTTGGGAGTACGTGACAGCCGCTGTGCTCCAATCACTGTCCACATAGATGGTCCTCAGGCTGCTGCATCTACGGAACATGCCAGTCAAACTTGTCACCCCGGACGTGTTCCAGTTGCTCAGGTCAAGGCTCGTCAGGTTGCTGCAGCCATTGAACATGTTCTGCATGGTATTCACCTTGGAAGTGTTGAAGTGGCTCAGATCAATGCTCCTCAATGCCGCACACCAGCCAAACATACAAGACATATCAGTCACCTCACTGGTATTCAGGTAGTTCAATCCCGTGATGGACTCAAGATTTGTCATCTGCCAGAACCAGGAGTAAGTGGTCGTCGGACGGGCAGCAGCGAACGAGGCGTCAAAGACCACCCGGGTCACGATGGCACTGGTGCCGTCGGTTTCCCAATCGGTATTGTAGTTGCCCACGTTCAGGTCATAGGTCGTGCCCGTGCGGTTGCCGCGCTCGGTGTCGTAGTAGAACGTCAGCGTCGTGTTCTCAGGTGTGAAGCACGTGTAGGCCTCATTGACACCATTAGTGAGATAGCCCGGGTTGCTGGGGCCGCCATCGATGTGGGCATAGGACGCATCAGCATGATTGGCATCATAGGCCGTGCCCTGACCACCCACCAAACTCGTGCAACCGGTGAACATCTGTGTGGAGAAAGTCACGGCATCAGTGCTCCAGCCGCGGCTCACATAGATGGTTTGCAGGTTGCTGCAGTTATAGAACATGAAATACATGTTTGTCACCCGGGACGTGTTGAAACTGCTCAAGTCAAGGCTCGTCAGGCCTGTGCAGCGACTGAACATGCTACGCACATTCTCTACCTTAGCGGTGTTGAAATGACTCAAGTCAAGGCTCGTCAATTGACTGCAATTCAAGAACATGTAACCCATACTGGTCACCTCACTGGTGTTCAGGTACTCAATGCCCTCGATGGTCTGAAGTTTTTGCATGCCATAGAACCAATCGTAGGTGCTCGTCGGACGGGCAGCAGCGAACAAGGGGTCAAAGACCACCCGGGTCACATAGGATCTGGTGCCGTCAGTGTCCCAAGCGGCATCGGTTTCACCCGTGTTCAGGTCATAGGTCGTGCCCGAGCGACTGCTGCGCTGATCATCGTAGTAGAACGTCAGAGTCGTGTTCGACGACGTGTACACCGCATAGGCCTCGGTCGTGTTCTTATCGGTGAAGTAGCCGGGGTTGCTCGGGCCGCCGTCAATGTGGGCATAGGTCTTGTTCGTCGGGTTAGATGAGTTCCACGCCGTGCCCTTGCCGCCCACCAGGTTGAAGCAGTCATCGAACATAATCGAGGAACTGGTCACGGCAGACGTGCTCCATCCATCGCCCGCATAGATGGTCTGCAAATTAGAGCAACTGCTGAACATGCTGCTCATATTGGTCACCTGGGCTGTATTAAAACTGCTCAGGTCAAGGTAGGTCAAGTCGCACCAAGCGAACATGTTGTGCATATCGGTCACCTGGGCAGTGTTGAAATGGCTCAAGTCAATACTCGTCAGTTTTTTACAGTCAGTGAACATGTAAGCCATATTGGTCACCGCGCTGGTGTTCAGATACTCCATGCCCTCGATGGATTCAAGGTTCTCCATCATGTAAAACCAATCGTAGGTCGTCGTCGGGCGGGCACCAGCGAATGACGGGTCAAAGACCACCTTGGTCACATTGGAATTGAAGCCGTCGAGGTCCCAACGGGTATCGTTTGCGCCCGTGTTCAGGCTGTAGCCCCAGCCCGGGCGATCGAGTTTCTGGGTGTCATAATAGAACGTCAGCGTCGTGTTTGTCGGCGTGTAGATGGCATAGGCCTCTGTTCCCACTGCTGTCAAGTAACCCGGGTTGCTGAGACCGCCATCGAGGTGGCCATAGGCCACGTCAATGTGGTTGATATCATAGGCAGTGCCCTGGCCGCCCACCAAGTTGAAGCAGTCAGCGAACATTAATTCGGATTTTGTCACCGAAGCCGTGTTCCATTCGTCACCCACATAGATGGTCTGCAATTCCCCACACGAAGCGAACATAAAGCCCATATTGTTCACCTTAGATGTGTTCCAACCGCTCAAGTCAAGGCTTTTCAGAGAACTGCACTCTTCGAACATATAAAGGGTGGAAACCACCTCAGACGTGTTCCAGCCGCTCAAGTCAAGGCTTGTCAGGCCAGTGCAGCCAGCGAACATTCCGGTCAAATTGCGCACCTTGGACGTGTTGAAACTGCTCAGGTTAAGACTCGTGACTTTTATGGTGTTGATAAACATACCATCCATATCAATCACTTCACTGGTGTTCAGGTAATTCAGTCCCGTGATGGTTTCAAGATTTTCCATGCCAGCAAACCAAGAAGAGGTGGATATCGGGCGGGCAGCAGCGAACGAGGAACTGAAGACCACTCTGGTCACATTCTCATAGGTGCCGTCACTGTACCAACCTGGATTGGATGCAATCTGGTTCAGGTCATAGGTCGTACCCAAGCGGGCAGAGCGCATGTCGTCGTAGCAGAACATCAGCGTCGTGTTATCTGACGTGTAGCAAGCATAGGCCTCTTGGGCGCGAGCGCCGAGGCCGCACATCATGGCCGCCATTAGGACGACCAGTCGAATGAGTAATTTTCTCTTTTTCATAGCAATTTCAGTTTAAAGTTAACAATTGCCGCAAATATAGTCCAAATTTATCACAAAAGCAAATAAAAATGACAATTATAGTTAATGCTCGCTGCGCTCGCAGGTTAGAGGTTATGCTCACGCTGCGAGCAGATTAGTGATTAGAGATTAGAGATTAGTGAAACATCAGCCCCGACGTTGATTTTGTAGAGACGCAAAATTTTGCGTCTCTACATGCCCGCGACAATAGTTCGCGCTGCGAGCATCAAGGCGGATGCCACTTTAAACTTTAAACTCTAAACTTTAAACTGCTCGCGAGCGAGCATGTTAAAGAAACATCCGCACTCCATCGGCCGGAATGCGGATGCAAATTCGTTAAATTCGTGCAAATTCGTGGGCAAGCCCAAAGCGGATGCCACTCTAAACTCTAACCTCTAAACTCTAATCTGCGAGCAACGCGAGCATCAAGGCCAACTCTCGTTCAGGACGTAGTTGATGAGCATGATGACATCGCTGATGTCCACAGTGCCGCTGTAATTCACGTCGGCATTCACCATGTTGACACCGCTAAAGTCGTCATTGACAATCGCGCTAATCAGTGCGATGGCGTCGCTGATGTTCACAGTGTTGTCACTGTTAACGTCGCCACGCAGGCCTGCGTTCTTCTCGGTGAAGTAGCCCGGATTGCTCGTGCCGCCGTCGATGTGGGCATAGGCCTTGTCAATATGGTTGGCATCGTAGGTCGTGCCCTTGCCGCCCACCAGGCTGGTGCAGTTAATGAACATATACTTTGAGTTTGTCACGGCAGCAGTGGTCCAACCCTCACCCACATAGATGGTCTGCAGATTGCTGCATTTATAGAACATGCTTTGTATATCGGTCACCTTGGACGTGTTGAAACTGCTCAAGTCAAGGCTCGTCAATTTAGAGCAGTTATTGAACATGTGAGTCATATTGGTCACCTCACTGGTGTTCAGGTAACTGATGCCACTGATGGACTGAAGATTCCGCATCAAGTAAAACCAATCGTAGGTCGTCGTCGGGCGAGCTGCGGCGAACGAGGGGTCAAAGACCACCTTGGTCACATTGGATTTAGTACCGTCGGTGTCCCAACCGGTATCGTTGGTGCCTCTGTTCAAGTCGTAGGTCGTGCCCGAGCGTCTGCTGCGCAGGTTGTCGTAGTAGAACGTCAGCGTCGTGTTCGACGGCGTGTAGCAGGCATAGGCCTCGGTGCCGGCAGCGGTGAAGTAGCCTGGATTGCTCGTGCCGCCGTCGATGCGGGCATAGATCTTGTCCACATAGTTCACATTGTAGGTTGTGCCCTTGCCGCCCACCAGACTCGTGCAGCCAATGAACATGCCGTCGGAACTCGTCACAGCAGACGTGCTCCAGCTGGTGCCCGCATAGATGGTGCGCAGATTAGTGCAACCATTGAACATGAATTCCATATCGGTCACCCGGGACGTGTTGAAGTTGCTCAAGTCAAGGCTCGTCAAACCTGTGCAGCCTAGGAACATGCCACGTATTGAAGTCACCTGGGACGTGTTGAAGCCGCTCACATCAAGGCTCGTCAATTTGTAACTGCCAGCAAACATATAAGTCATATCCTTCACCTCGCTGGTGTTCAGGTAGTTCAGACCCGTGATGGATTGCAGGTTGTGCATATAATTAAACCAATAGGATGTGGATATCGGGCGGGCACCAGCGAACGACGAGTTAAAGACCACTTTGGTCACACTGGTACAGGTGCCATCTATGCGCCAGTCGGGTTGGTCCCAGATCGAGTTCATGTCATAGGTCGTGCCCGAGCGACTGCTGCGCAGGTTGTCGTAATAGAACGTGAGCGTCGTGTTCGATGGCGTGTAGCAGGCATAGGGCTCTATCGGTGCGGTGAAGTAGCCGGGGTTGCTCGCGCCGCCGTCTATGTGGGCATAGGCCTTGTCAATGTGGCTGCTACTGTAGGTCGTACCTTTGCCGCCCACCAGCTTGGGACAGTTATTGAACATTCTCGTAGATTCCGTCACACCAGCCGTGCTCCACCTGCTACCGGCATAGATGGTGGTCAGATTGATGCAATCTTCAAACATGCAGTTCATGTTAGTCACTTTGGACGTGTTGAAGTTGCTCAAGTCAAGGCTCGTCACGCCGTCGCAGCTCATGAACATCCCATTCATGTTGGTCACCTTGGACGTGTTGAAACCGCTCACGTCAAGGCTCGTCAATTTAGAGCAGTCATAGAACATGTAAGCCATATTGGTCACCTCACTGGTGTTCAGGGAGCTGACCCCACTGATACTAGTAAGATTCTTCATGCCGCAAAACCAACCGTAGGTGGTCCTTGGGCGGAAGGCTGCAAACGACGAATGAAAGTGGACATTTAACACATATTCGTCGGTGCCGTCACTGTGCCAACCGGGGGAGTTGTAACCAGTGTTCAGGTCGTAAGTCTTGTCTGTGCGGCTGCTGCGCTGGTTGTCGTAGTAGAATGTGAGCAGGCCGCACCACGACGTGAAGCAGGCGTAGGCCTCAGCTGCCGCGGCGCCAATGGCGCACATTATGGTTATCAGCAGGACGACCAAACGAATAAGTAAATTTTTATTGCTCATAGTTATATCGTATTAAAAGTTAATATTTGCTGCAAATATAACCCCAATTTATCACAAAAACAAATAAAAATGACTTTTTTTAGTTCTCACGGGTTAAAGGTTAAGGGTTAGAGGTTAAAGGTTAAGGGTTAGAGGTTAAGGGTTAGAGGTTAAAGAAGCATCCGCATTCCGTTTTGACTGGAATGCGGATTGAAATTCGTGGACAAGCCCAAAGGCGGATGCCACTCTAAACTCTAACCTCTAAACTGCGAGCAACGCGAGCATCACTGCCAACTCTCATTCAGGACGTAGTTGATGATGGCGATGGCATCGCTGATGTCCACTCCGCCGCTGTAATTCACGTCGGCATTCACCATGTTGACGCCGCTAAAGTCGTCATTGACAATCGCGCTAATCAGTGCGATGGCGTCGCTGATGTTCACAGTGTTGTCACTGTTAACGTCACCACGCAGGGCTGCGTTCTTATCGGTGAAATAGCCCGGGTTGCTCGGGCCGCCGTCAATATGGGCATAGGTCTTGTCCTTCGGGTTCGAGGCGTTGTAGGCCGTTCCCTTACCGCCCACCAGACTATGGCATACGTCGAACATATAAGAGGATGACGTTACGGCAGCCGTGCTCCAGCCATCGCCAACATAAATGGTCCTCAATTTGTTACATTCATTGAACATGCATGACATGTTTGTCACTTTACTGGTATTGAAACCACTCAGATCCAACTGCCGCAGACCATTGCACCAATTGAACATCCACGACATGTCGGTCACATTGTGCGTGTCGAAATTGCTCACATCCAGGCTTGTCAAACCATTGCACCCTTCAAACAATTGCCTCATGTTAGTTACATTGGAAGTGTTGAAGTGACTCACATCGAGACTTGTCAGAGTTGAGCAGTCGGAAAATAGGCCTTGCATGGCCGTCACATTTGACGTATTCCAGCCGCTCACGTCAAGGCCATTCAACTCATAGCATTGACAGAATAGCCACGACATGTCGGTCACCTTGCGGGTGTCAAAGCCGCTCACGTCAACAGCGGGCAGTACAGTACAGTCCCAAAACATGCTACTCATAGTGGTCACCTCGCTGGTATTCAGATATTGGATGCCCTCTATGCTAGTCAGGTTTTGCATCCCGGCGAACCAGTGCTGAGTGCTCGTGGGACGTGCGCCGGCAAACGAGGGATCGAAGACCACCTTAGTAACATCATCACAAGAGTAATCCACATGCCATTCGGGATCAACCATGCCCTCGTAGATGCTGTAGGTTATGCCCGGGCGGGTGTCACGCTGGTTGTCATAATAGAATGTCAGCGTTACAGTTCCATTGTTCTCGTAATTCATCTTGGCATACATCTGACATCCATTATTGATAGTCACGCCCGACGTGCAGTTGGTCCCATTGGCATTCTTCATCCATCGTGATGACGGGTCATAATAGCCACCCGCGGGTTCTACGATAAACAGGCCGTCGTTCAAGGTGAGACTGGCAAAGCCCCAGATGGTGTAGGACATTATCACGCTTGTCTCAGAACCTCTAATGGCCAGCGTCTCGCCACCGCTGGTACTGCCCATAATGCTATTACCCTTCACAGTGCAACCGCCCTCAATGACCAGGGGCGCATTTAGTCTGACGCTGATGTTATCACTGCCCACGTCCAGCGTTCCATTGCCGGTGATGGTGGTCGCCTTTTTAACAATAAAGGGATAATAGTTGGTGACATCCAGGTGGTTATCGCCCACGAGATTGATGTAGCACACATCGCCATCAAAAGTGTCATTCACCATGATGCCAACAGCCGTGCTCAGGGTGATGTTGGCATTATTGAGTGTCAACGTTCTGGTAGAGTGGTTGTAACTGGCCGTGCCGCTAGCGATGCCGGGACAAATGATGTTAGACGCATTCTCAGATGTCACAGCAACACCACCCACCGACAGGCCATAGTCAGCAACAGTGAAGTAGCCCGGGTTGCTGGGGCCGCCGTCGATGCGGGCATAGGCCTTGTCCACGTGGCTGGCATCGAAGGTCGTGCCCTGGCCACCCACCAGGCTGGTGCAGTTATAGAACATGTCGGTAGATCTGGTTACAGCCGCTGTGCTCCATTCGGTACCGACTTAGATGGTTGTCAGATTGGTACAAGCATTGAACATATAATCCATGGCTTCCACATTGTCGGTGTTGAAACTGCTCAAGTCAAGTACCGTCATACCGGGGCAACGGGAGAACATGCCAGACATGCTTGTCACATTGGCAGTGTTGAAATAACTCAAGTCAATGTTCGTCAATTTATAGCAGGCATGGAACATATAATCCATGTGCGTCACCTCGCTGGTGTTCAGGTACCTCATCCCAACGACGGATTCAAGGTTACGCATTTCGTAGAACCAGTGGTAGGTCGACGTCGGGCGGACATCGGCGAACGAGTGGTGAAAGACAACCTGATTCACATAGGTACAGTTACCATCAGTTATCCAACCTGGCTCGGTGGCGCCATCGTTCAAGTCATAGGTCGTACCGACACAGACACTGCGCTCGTTGTCGTAGCAGAACATCAGCGTATTGGCCCCCGGCGAGTACCAGGCATAGGCCTCTTGGGCGCTGGCCCCCAGGGAGCACATCATGGCGGCTTCAAGAATGGCCATATGAAATGAAATCTTCTGTTTCATAAACAAAAAAAGTCTTAGAGTGAATATTTGCCGCAAATTTAGCACAAATTGTTATAAAACCAATGATTAGTTTCCAGTTTTTAGTCCTTTGTTATGCTCGCGTTGCCCACAGGTAGAGACGCAAAATTTACGTCTCTGCAAACCAACGTCATGTCGAAAACCTCTCTAATCTCTAATCACTAATCTCTAATCGGCGAGCGAAGCGAGCATAATTTGTTTTTCTCACAAAAAAGCCGTACCTTTGCGGGCTCAATTAATCGGCCATGGCTACATCAAGCGACATCATCATCAAGGGAGCCCGCGTCAACAACCTCAAGAACGTTGACGTGGCGATACCGCGCGGCAAGTTCGTTGTCGTGACGGGGCTGTCGGGCAGCGGCAAGTCTTCGTTGGCGTTCGACACCTTGTATGCCGAGGGGCAACGCCGCTATGTCGAGAGTCTCTCCTCCTATGCACGCCAGTTCATGGGCCGCCTGAGCAAGCCCGACTGCGACTTCATCCGCGGTCTGCCGCCAGCCATCGCCGTTGAACAGCGCACGGTGACGCGCAACTCGCGCAGCACGGTGGGCACGAGCACCGAAATCTACGACTACCTGCGGCTGCTGTTTGCCCGTGTGGGCAAGACCTACTCCCCCATCTCGGGACAGGTCGTCAAGAAGCACACGTCGAACGACGTCATCGAGTGCATCAACACCTACCCCGACGGCACGCGCCTGGCACTGCTCACCGAGATTCACATCCCCGAGGGCCGCGACTTGCGCACCCAACTCGACATCCTTGCCAAGGGTGGCTATTCCAGGCTGATGACCCGTGACGGCCGATTTGTGGACATTGCTCAAGTCATCGCCAGCGAAGGCGACTTGGATGTCGCCGACTACCGACTGCTCATCGACCGCATCGCCGTGACCCACAACCGTGACGACGAGATGCGCCTGCTCGACTCACTGCAGACGGCCTTCTACGAGGGCAAGGACGAGTGCATCGTCGTGGTGTGGCTCCAGGACGGCACGACCCGTGAGCACCGTTTCTCCAAGCGCTTTGAGTTGGACGGCATGACCTTTGAGGAGCCCAGCGACCTGATGTTCAATTTCAACAATCCGCTGGGAGCATGCCCGACGTGCGAGGGTTTCGGCAGCGTCATCGGCATCGACGAGAGCCTGGTGGTGCCCGACCGGGGGCGCTCTATCTATGACGATGCGGTGATGTGCTGGCGCGGACAGGTGATGAACGAGTGGAAACGCGAGTTCATCCATATCGCCTCCCAGCACGATTTCCCCATCCACAAGCCCTATAACGAACTGACACAAGCCCAGCGCGACCTGCTGTGGCATGGCTCGGGCGACGGCAGGTGGAAGGGCATCGACGGCTTCTTTGAATGGATTAAGAGCAAGTCCTACGCCATCCAGTTCCGCGTCTTGCTGGCACGTTATCGCGGCAAGACCGTTTGTCCCGACTGTCACGGCACGCGCTTGAAGCCCCAAGCCGGTTATGTCAAGGTGGGCGGCAAGACCATCAGCGAACTGGTGCGCATGCCTGTCAAGGACCTGGCAATGTGGTTCAAGGAGTTGCAACTCGACGAGACCGAAGCCGCCATCGCCAAGCGCCTGCTCACCGAAATCAACAGCCGACTGGACTACCTGTGTGAGGTGGGCGTGGGCTACTTGACACTGGACCGCGTCTCGGCGACGCTGTCGGGCGGCGAGAGCCAGCGCATCAACCTGGCAACGGCCCTGGGCAGTTCGCTCGTCGGCTCGGTCTATATCCTCGACGAGCCTTCCATCGGCCTGCATCCGCGCGACACCCACCGCCTCATCCACGTGCTGCGCATGCTGCAGCAACTGGGCAACACCGTGGTGGTGGTCGAGCATGACGAGGACATCATCAACAGTGCCGACTACCTCATCGACGTCGGGCCCGAAGCCGGGCGCAACGGCGGCCAGATCACCTATCAGGGCCCCGTTGACCAACTCGCCTCGGCCACAGGTAGTTATACCGCCAAATACCTCACCGGTGAGCTCTCCATTCCCGTTCCCAAGGCTCGCCGCAAGTGGAGCCAGTACATTGAGGTGAAAGGGGCGACCCACAACAACCTCAAGAACATCAACGTCAAGTTCCCGCTCGGCGTGATGACCGTCGTCACGGGCGTTAGCGGCTCGGGCAAGTCCACCCTGGTGGGCAAAATCCTCTACCCTGCCCTGGCCCGCAACTACGACCAGACGGCCGACGCCCCCGGCAGCCACAGCGGCATCGGCGGCGACCTGAGCCGACTGCAGGCGGTGGAATTCATCGACCAGGGACCCATCGGCAAGAGCACCCGCAGCAATCCTGCGACCTACCTGAAGGCCTTTGACGAAATCCGCCAGCTGTTTGCCCAGCAGCAACTCTCCAAACAGATGGGCTACAACGCCGGCTTCTTCTCGTTCAACTCCCCTGGCGGACGCTGCGAGGAGTGCAAGGGCGAGGGCACCATCACCATCGAGATGCAGTTCATGGCCGACATCACGTTGACCTGCGAGGCTTGCAAGGGTAAACGCTTCAGCCGCAACGCGCTGGATGTGACCTTCCGCGACCGCACTATCAGCGACGTGCTCGACATGACGGTCAATCAGGCCATCGAGTTCTTCGGCGAGACAAGCACCTACAATGAGTATAAAATCGTGCGGCGCCTCAAGCCGCTGCAGGACGTCGGCTTGGGCTACATCAAGCTTGGGCAGTCGTCATCGACCCTGTCGGGCGGCGAGAACCAGCGTGTCAAACTCGCCTACTACCTGAGCGGCGAGCGACAGGGCAACACCCTGTTCATCTTTGACGAGCCGACGACGGGCCTCCACTTCCACGACATCAACACGCTGATGCGCTCGTTCGACCAGCTCATCGGCAACGGCCACACGGTGGTCATCATCGAGCACAACCTCGATGTCATCAAGTGCGCCGACCACATCATCGACCTCGGCCCCGAGGGCGGCGACAAGGGCGGACACATCGTCGTCGAGGGCACGCCCGAACAGGTTGCCCAATGCAAGGAGAGCTACACGGGCCGCTTCCTGGCCGAGAAACTCTCTTAAACTACGTATCACGCGGATTAAACTGTTTTTATGTCGCGCTATTGGGCCTCACGTCAATATTTCAAACAACTTGAACGACAACTTGGACAAGTAATTATTTATCATCCGCAGTGTAGGGCCTCGCCTTGGCGTGGCAGCACTCGCAAAGATTATAAAGAAGCATTGACGCAAAGTTTTAATCATTGAAATGGACACTGAAAATAACATATCAAGGGACATCAGGAAGGAGTTTTTCGCTTTTCGCAACGGCATCGTGGCCGACAAGTTGAGGAAAGCCGGCGACCCTCACGGCATGATCATGGGCTGTCTGCTCAGCGACCTGATGGGCATCGCTCAACGCGTGAAGGCAGACGTCGGCGACGAAGTCACCCTGGCAGCCATCGCCAACGAACTGTGGAGCGACACCAAATCCCGTGAATGCCGTCTCACCGCCCCCATGCTCTACCCCGCCACCCTGATGAGCGCCGGGCAGGCCTTGCAATGGAGCCAATCGGTAGAGACCACCGAGGTTGCCGACAACCTGTGTCACAAACTGTTACGGCACATCGACGGCAGTGACGCCATCTTCAGGCAACTCATCTCGCAAGACAAACCGTTGCTCAAATACACGGGCTACCGCCTGTTACTCAACCTGCTGCTGTTGAACAAGGTGCAACGCGACGCCTCTCTACGCTCCGTCGTCGAGAACGAAGCCGCCACGGCCTCCTCGCCCCTGAACCAATTGTTAGGGGACATTCTGGAGGAACTGGATGAAGTGAATTAACTGTTATTCGTCCCACATGAGGTCACGGATGATGCTGTCGCTCAGCATGATGCCGTCACGCGTGAGCACATAGCGGCTCTCCCCCACCCGCTTGAGATGGCCTGACGCGAGGTGGCGCTGCGCCTCATCGATGAAATGACGCCAGGCCGCGTCGCCGAAGTCTTGACGCAACCGCTCGGCATCCACGCCACGTGCCGTCCTCAGCCCCAGCATCACTCGCTCGTCATAGCGCTCCCATTGCGATAATTCTTCCTGCTCACAGGCCGTTTCACCTGCCATGACCGCATCGATGTAGCGTTGCAGGTCGTGAGGGTTATAGCGCCTGATGCAGCCGTCATAACTGTGGGCTGCGGCACCCACGCCCAGGTAGGGCGTGTCGTCCCAATAGGATGAATTGTGCCGCGAATGATAACCCGGCAGGGCAAAGTTGGAAATCTCATAGTGCTCATAACCAGCAGCCTGCAACTCATCAACAAGGATGCTGTACATCTCCAGACACTGCTCCTCGGGCACCTCAACGACCTCGCCATCCTGGCGCTGGCGCCATAGCCGCGTGCCCTCCTCATAGGTGAGCCCGTAGGCCGAGATGTGCTGGGGGCGCAGGGCGATGGCCTGACGCACCGTATCGGTCCACGACGGGACCGTCTGTCCCGGCAGGCCAAAGATGAGGTCGATGCTGATGTTACCGATGCCGGCTTCCCGCAACCTGGCGACAGCCTCCACCGCCTGCACGGCAGTGTGGCGACGGCCTATCAGCCGCAGGATCGGGTCCTCGAACGACTGCACACCCATGCTCACGCGATTCACACCCAAGCGCGTCAGTGCCGCGCACCACTCGGGGGTGACATCGTCGGGGTTGGCCTCGATGGTGAATTCCTCGAGGCATGACATGTCGACAGTGTCTCCCAATCCTTGAACAAGCCGCTCCAGCAGTGGCCCGGGCAACTGCGACGGAGTGCCGCCGCCCAGGTAGAGCGTCCTCACCGGCTCGCCACGCAGTTCGCCACATCGCAGCCCTGCCTCGGCGACTACCGCCTCGACATAGTCGGCACCGACGTCGGCCAGACGCAACGTCGAGAAAAAGTCGCAGTAGGAACAGCGGCTCGCACAGAAGGGGATATGGACATAAATACCGGCCATAAAGAAACGGTCACAAAATTACAAATTTCCAACAACATTCACCCAATAATCAGGCGGCGAAAAGGCTAAAGAAATTTAATTTCTTGCCTTGTCAATAATTTTCTTTTTAATAATGTTGTGATTCACAGCAAAAATGACTAATTTTGCACGCTGATTTAGCGAATAAAAACATCAATTCATTATATAACAACCATTTAACAACAAAATCACTAATGAAGGTTTACAAAACAAACGAGATCAAGAACATCTCTCTCGTCGGTGGCAAGGGCGCTGGCAAGACCACTCTCACCGAGTCTATCCTCCTTGAGGGCGGCGCGATCAGCCGCAGGGGTTCCGTCGACGGCGGCAACACCGTGAGCGACAACACCCCCGTTGAGAAAGAGTACGGCTACTCCGTATCCTCCTGCGTCTTCTTTGCTGAAAAGAACGGCAAGAAACTCAACTTCTTTGACTGCCCGGGCAGTGACGACTTTGTGGGCAACACCGTAACCGCCCTGAACGTGACCGACACCGCCGCGCTGGTGGTTGACGGCCGCAACGGCGTTGAGGTAGGTACCCAGAACAACTTCCGCACTGTGGAGCGCATCGGCAAGCCCTTGATGTTCGTCATCAACCGCCTCGAGGACGAGAAGTGCGACTTCGATAACGTATATAACCAACTGCGCGAGACCTACGGCAACAAGGTTGTTGCCCTGCAGTTCCCCGTGAACGCTGGCCCCGGCTTCAACAGCGTAGTGGACGTGCTCGCCATGAAGCAGTACACCTGGCCCAAGGACGGTGGCAAGGCTACCGCCGCTGACATTGACGGCGCACACGCCGACAAGGCCGAGGAGTACCGCATGGCACTGCTCGAGATGGCTGCCGAGAACGACGAGGAACTCATGATGAAGTTCCTTGACGAGATGACCCTGACCGATGAGGAGACCATCAAGGGTATCCGCCTGGGTATGGTGGACCGCAGCATCTTCCCCGTGGTTCTGGTAAGCGCCGAGAACAACATCGGTACCGACCGCATGCTCGAGATCATGACCGAGATCGTGCCCGACGTTACCGAGATGCCCGCTCCCAAGAACAACAACGGCGACGAGGTGCCCTACGACGAGAACGGTCCCGTGAGCGTCATGTTCTTCAAGACCTCGGTTGAGTCCCACATTGGTGAGGTTTCCTACTTCAAGGTAATGAGCGGTACCCTCAAGGCTGGTGCCGACCTGACCAACATGAACCGCGGCAGCAAGGAGCGCCTTGCTCAGATTAACGTGGTTTGTGGTCAGAACAAGACCGCTATCGACGAGATCCACGCTGGTGACATCGGCGCTGCCGTGAAACTGAAAGACGTTCGCTGCGGCAACACCCTCAACGAGAAGGGTTGCGAGCACGTGTTCGACTTCATCGAGTATCCCGCTCCCAAGTTCCAGCGCGCCATCCGCGCCCTCAACGAGAGCGAGACCGAGAAGTTGGGTGCCGTCCTCAACCGCATGCACGAGGAGGATCCCACCCTGTTGATTGAGCAGAGCAAGGAGTTGCGCCAGACCATCGTTTCGGGTCAGGGCGAATTCCACCTGCGCACCCTCAAGTGGAACATCGAGAACAACGACAAGATCCAGATCGAGTATCAGGAGCCCCGCATCCCCTACCGCGAGACCATT
>JAZQJW010000076.1:0-47399 GCA_045541835.1 Sodaliphilus sp.
ATTTTATCTTTTTATATTTTATTTATATTTGTACCAAATTAAAATTGAATAAGAACATAACAATATGAATTACTATAATTATGCAACAAGAGCTCCATAAACACAGAACGATCAAATATTTCATTAAAAATTTCAGGCCTCAAATTTTAGACCTACATTTGTAAACTTAATAAGTAAACATTATGCCAACAATATTGGTAATGTTTGGCCTACGCTTTTACTTTTATGCGGACGAACATCTGCCCATTCACGTTCATATAGAAAATAGCGATGTCAAGGCAAAAATAATACTAGAACCAAATATAAATTTAGCAGAAAACAATGGTATAAAACCTCAAGACATAAAACGAGCAATTAGCATAGCAAACGAATATAGAGAGGAATTTATTGAGAAATGGAAAGAATTTCACGGATAAAATATGAAAGGAATGGCTAAAATTGAGAAGATCTGGTTTGATTCAAACCGTATTTGGATTACAACTCTCGATGGACTGACTCTAAGTCGTCCTTTAGAGTCATTTCCTACACTTATGGATGCAACCGACGAGCAACGTTTAAGTTTTACAATTGGACCCGATGCTACTGATGTACGTTGGGAAGAGATAGACGAGGACATCCATATTAGTAGTTTCTATAACACAGAAGAGCCGGATTACGACAATGAAATAGCAATTATATTCCGTAAATTTCCACAACTAAATGTTTCCGAGGTAGCAAGAAGCATGGGGATACACAAAAGTTTGCTCTCGAAATATATTTATGGTATAAAACACCCAAGCGAACAGCGAAAAGAACAGATTAAACAATCTCTACGCTCCTTAGGCAAAGACCTTATGGACATATAATAAGCGAGGCTTCACCCATGAAACCTCGCCCCAACTATTCACTCCTAACTCCTAACTATTCCTAATTCCTAATTCCTCATTCCTAATTCCTCATTCCTAATTCCTCATTCCTCATTCCCCATTCCCCATTCCCAACCATAGTGTTATCCCTTGATGACGGCGACAGGCAACAGTCGCGTCTTGATGGCCACCAGGTCAAGTTCGTTATTGATGACCTCATCAATATTCTTATAGGCACTGGATGCCTCCTGCAAGTCATGCTGGCTGGTGATGCCGTGGACGATGCCCAATGCATCAAGTTTGCGGACTTCTTCCTCAAGCGAGAGTGTGTTCTCGGCCTGAGTACGGCTCATCGCACGTCCAGCACCGTGGGAGCAACTGTTGAAGGACTCAGGGTTGCCAAGGCCCTCAACGATGTAGGATGCGGTGCCCTGCGATCCTGGAATGATACCTGTCACGCCCTTACTGGCCAAGGTAGCGCCCTTGCGGTGAACGATGACGTTCTTGCCGTAGTGGTTCTCCCAAGCGGCATAGTTGTGGGCGATGTTAATCATCGGCTCGAACTCGATGCCAGGCAACGCTTCGCTTAGGACTGCCTGTATCCTTTGCATCATCAGACGGCGGTTGCTCAAAGCAAAATCAACGCAATAACGCATTTCCTTCCAGTACTGAGTGAATTCTTGGGAACCTACAGGCAGGAACGGCAAATTGATGTTCTTAGGCACACTGGAGTACCAACGCTCGTTCAGTTCTGAAGCCACCTTATTGTAATAGTCCCCTACTTTCTTACCTAGGTTGCGGCTTCCTGAGTGAATCATAATCCATAGGATACCTTCCTCGTCGCGCTGCAACTCGATGAAATGGTTACCGCCACCCAAGGTCCCGATCTGCAGCAGGGCAGACTCATAATGCCTGGAAATGACTTGTAGTTTGCCAATCTCATGGTTCTGCGGCATGAAATCATCATCTTGTGGCGAAGAGTGCCAAGACATTCCAACTGGAATGGCGCTACGGATACCGCTGACGATCTGATTGCGTAAAACCTCGGCCGGTATGTCCTCAACCTTCCAACTGGTCTTCACAGCGCACATGCCACAACCGATGTCCGAACCAACAGCATTGGGGACTACAACGTTCACACATGCCAGCACGCCTCCGATGGGCATACCTGCACCTGCATGAACGTCAGGCATTAATGCCAAGTGGTGGAACAGGAACGGCAACGAGCACAGGTTTTCGATCTGCTGCATCGCAGTCTCTTCTACATAGTCGGTCCAAATCTTTACCGGACGACCGTTAATCATCTTTACGTTCATAGTCGTGTTGTTATTAGTTTAAATTTCAATACTGTTAATGACACCCAGGGCATCTTCGCCTTTGTCGATGGCCGAGAGGACATCGAAGACCCGGTCGCTCCAACCTGCAATCAGATAGACGTCAGGCTCAGCAAGGCGCAAGGGCAGTTGGCCGTAGCCCACAAGGTCAAAGAGGTACAATTTGGCTTGTGGAGCCATCTCCTTGTACTTCCTCCACGAGTCTTCAAAGGCCTCGTGGCGACCGCTGCTGTCCCACATCTGCATGTCGGTGAACATCATCACCTTGTCCATCACCATCTTCTGCTCGATGAGCCAGTCGATGACCTTGTAACCGTTAGTGCTGTAACCGACACTGTTGCTCAGGCGCTCCAGTTGACGTGTAGCCATCAGGATGTTGTTTGTGGGCATGTTGACGACTTGCCAGTCGTCGCCGAAGATACCCGCCACGACCTGCTTGCAGCGGCTGCGGAGCAGCATCGACAGCAAGAGACCGATGTCATAGTTGCTGACACTGCTTCTCGGGCTGATGGCTCGCCCCATCGAGCCGCTGACGTCCGAGGCCAGCAGAACACGAGTGTTCTTGTCGAAGCCCTCAATGTTGCTTGCTGAGGACTTCACGGCAGCCTCCAAGGCATTCATTACCATCGCTGTGTGGACGGAGTTCACCTTCTCAATCTCACGATAGGCCGACAAGTAACGGAAAGGCAACTGCTTGGATCGGGCGACTTGGACGGCATCGCTCAGGCGGTCGCTTACTTGCTGCATCGCACTGGCGGGCACGTCGCATTGCAAGATGTTGCGCAGGTTGCGCATCAGGGCCATATAACCCAGTTTGCCGCTCTCGATGAGTTCCTGCCATTTCATGGCGAAGGCCTTTTCCCGGGCTTCATCACTTTCGAAGTGCTGCTGACCGAGGGCCGAGAACTCAACTTCCCAAGTATAGGGAATCTCCAGTTGGCGGTTCACAATCTTGTCGAAGATAGCCTGCTGCTGTTCGTCCTTGGCTTTGGGGTGTACCAGGAACAATGCGTCGCGCAGTTTCACCTCGAGATTATCGCGGTCATACTTGGCGAACTGGTATTCGTCGAAGCGGTTGAAAGCGCGCTGCAGACCGTTCTGGAGTTGGCGTGACAACTTGCCTAATTTCTTGACTTTGTCGCCTGACGGATTGCGCCACTGATAGCACATCAGCAGTTCCATGATCTCGTCGGCACGGAGCACAGTCTTCTCGACGGCCCGGGCAACAAGGTCATCACCGTTGTGAATCTTCGCCAGCTCAACCAGCAACAGCAGGGGGATGCTGCGAAGATGCATCTCGGTGCGGGCATAGACCGCGAGACGGGCAACGAACTCGGGGGATACTTTCTCGATGAGCCTGGCGATGCGCTCTACACGCTCGTCCTGCATCTCGTAGAAAGAATCGCTGAGCGATGCTGTCACTACGGCAGAGTACAGTTCCAACTCGGGAGCCATCGCATAGGCTTTGGCACCCTCATGGTTCAATTCGGACTTCTTACCTTTTAACATCGAATTGTAGTTCATCTTCGTTACATCAATTAATTATTAAACAACTATTATTATAAAAAACGGTGCGACAGGCGCGAAGAGTCAAATTGATACTCGATAATGAGTCGAGCGCTTAATGATCAGCCAATGAAGTATCTCTTCACTACGGCAACCGTTATAAAGTGGCAGAAGCGACAGGCGGGCAACGGCGGGGTCTCGCCAATGAATGACCCCAAAGAGGCATGCGAAGTATCCGTCTTCCTACGGCATTCTGCGTTTCTTTTCTAAAAGCAAGGCAACAAGCGAAGAGACTCTGTCATTGCTCTTCCAACTGAGCTACGTGGAAAAATCCACGGCCGGACTCGAACCGGCGACCCATGGCTTAAGAAGCGAAGTATGTCTCATCTACGGCACTCGCTTTATATTTTATAAAGGCGGCAGTGCGACAATCGCAAGGAGACTTTTGGGCACCCGATTTAGGCACAAGATGACCTAAATTGCCCACTGATTCCAATTATCTACCGAAGTAACTCTCTACTACGGCAACCACGGCCTTTTTCTTTCATCCTCTCAAAGAACACTTTCCCTCTCGCAGTGCAAAGGTAATATATGTACTACGCAATCTTTCTGCGTAGCAAAAAAAATCGCGGAAAAAACGGTAAAAAAGTGAGATTTTTAACACATGCGCAAATAGGTTGCGCAGAAATTGCTTACATTTGCATCATCAAACGAATTGTTTGATGTCAATGAACCGTTCACTGTTCACTATTCACTGTTAACTAAAAGCCGTTATGCCTGCCAACAAGAATGCGCTGATACGCTATAAGACGATTGACCGCTGCCTGAGCAATCGCTACAGGCGCTGGACGCTTGAAGACCTCGTGGACGCCTGCTGTATGGCCCTCAACGAGATGGAAGGCCTGAGCAAGGGCGTGTCGGTGCGCACCGTACAGGGCGACATCCAGATGATGCGCTCCGACAAGTTGGGCTACAACGCCCCCATCGAGGTGTATGACCTCAAGTATTACCGTTACAGCGACCCTGATTACACCATCACGGGAATGCCGCTGTCGAGCAACGACGTCGACGTGTTGCAGGAGGCCGTGGACATGCTGCAGCAACTGCAGGACTTCGACCAGTTTGGTGAGATGGCCGATGTCATCAACCGTCTTCAGGACAAACTGTCGGTCACGCGTCAGGAGCGCAGCCCGATTGTCCACTACGACAGCGTGCCCGACCTGCGGGGCCTCAAGTTGCTCAGTCCCCTCTATGACCACATTGCACATCATCGTGTGCTGCATGTCTTCTACCAGTCCTTTAAACAAAGTGAACCGGTTGAATATGTGCTGCATCCTTATTTGCTCAAGGAGTTCCGCAACCGCTGGTTCCTGTTCGGCTGCACCGATGACAAGATGCTGCTGTTCAACCTGGCACTTGACCGCATCGTTGGCGTCACGCCCGCCAAGGGCATCGCTTTCCGCCAGAATCCCGACTTTGATGCTGAGCACTTCTTCGACGACGTGATTGGCGTGAGCAAGAACCTGAAGGGCTCAAATCCCCGACGTGTCAAGTTTTGGGCTAATAGCGAACAGAGCAACTATATCAAGACCAAACCGCTGCATCCGTCGCAGAAACTTATCAGCCAGGACCCCGATGACGGCAGCTGCATCTTCCAAATCGAGGTTGTCATCAACTACGAGATGTATTCCGTCTTCATGTGTTACGGCGCCGGCATCAAGGTGATTTCACCGGTAAACGCCGTCAAATTCATGCGCGACCAGCTCCGTGCCGCCGCCGACCTCTACGATACCTCAACCGTCACCCCGTGATAGGTGGCTTGTCACTCGCGGCGATTGCTTTTTAAAAAATCAGGATGTGTCATAATTGCCACTCGGCATTTTAACCGTGCGTTAGCGGGTTAAGTGTGCGGCAATTTGCCACATGGTCAACTGCTGTATCGTTACCAAAAAAGATGCAGAAATTGCATTGCCCTGGGATTAGCGATATTCCTGGCGGCCATCAATGAGAATAATTCCCAGAGTTTTCATTGAATGGGAATTTTGGATTACCTTTGCAGTTAAACGACTAAAACGATTAAGCAGATGAAGAAGATTTTGATATTGTTGGCGGCCTTGGCGCTGTGCGTGGCACAGGGTGAGGCCTGCACGAGCATACTCGTGGGCAAAAAGGCGAGTGCTGACGGCTCGGTGATGTGCACCTATAACATCGACTCGTGGGGAGCGTGCCACAAGATGTACCGCTATGAGGCCGACACGCATCCTGCCGGCACGATGCGCAAGATCTATGACCGCGACTCACGCGTCTATCACGGGCAGATTCCCGAGGCACCGGTGACCTACCTGGTCACTGGTAACATCAACGAGTGGCAGGTGGCCATCGGCGAGACGACCTTCGACGGCCGTGATGAATTGGTGGATAACAAGGGCATCATCGATTACGGGTCGCTCATGGACCTGGGATTGCAACGGGCGCGCACGGCACGTGAGGCCATCGGCGTGATGACAAGCCTGGCCGAGAAATACGGCTATTGCAGTTCGGGTGAGTCGTTCACTGTGTGTGACCCCGACGAGGCTTGGGTGCTTGAACTGATAGGCTGCGGCCCCGGCAGCAAGAGTGTCGTTTGGATTGCGGTGCGTGTGCCCGACAATGCCGTGATGGCGCATGCCAACCAGAGCCGCATCCGTCGGGTGGACCTGACCGACACCGCCAATGTGATGATTTCGCCTAACTGCATCAGTTTCGCACGCAAGCGCGGATATTTTAAGGGACGTGACAGCGAGTTCAGTTTCTGTGACGCCTACAACCCGCCCACCTTCGGCGGACGTCGCCTGGGCGACTCGCGCGTGTGGGCCATCTACCGCCGGCTGACAACGGGCATGGACCGCTACCTGCCCTATGTCGAGGGTGTGAAACCCATGCGAGAGGTTGAGCCGTTGCCCATGTGGATTATCCCCGACAAGCCTGTCACCGTGGCTGACGTTATAGGCTGCCTTCAGGACCGCTTCGAGGACACGCCGCTGGACAATGTCGATGACCCCGGCGCCGGAATCTACGACAGTCCGTTCCGTCCGCAGCCGCTGCGTTACGATGATGGCGACACGGCCATGTTCAACGAGCGTTCGGTTGCCACGGCCCACACGGCCTTCACCTGGGTGTGCCAGTTGCGCGGTTTCTTGCCGCGTGAGGTAGGGGGAGTCATCTGGTGGGCCAACGACGACAGTGGCATGGTGGCCTATACGCCCGTCTATTGCTGCGCCAGCCGCGTGCCGCACTGCTACAATGACCCCAAGGCCGATGCCTACACCTTCAGCGAGGAGAGCGCCTATTGGGTGTGCAACTGGGTGAGCAATATGGTCTATCCACGCTGGAACCTGCTCTATCCCGAACTGAAACAAGTGCGCGACTCGTTGCAGAACAGTTATTTCGCCCGGCAAGCCGAAGTCGAGGCGCGTGCTTTGGAGTTGATGCAGAATGACCGTGAGGCAGCCATCACTCACTTGACCGACTACAGTTGCGAGGTGGGCGACCAGATGGTGAAGCGTTGGCGCCAGATGGCCTACCACATGATTGTGAAGTATAACGACGGTGTAGTCCGTCAGGAGGAGAACGGCCGCTACCTGCGCAACTCCAGCGGTTTCCGTCCCAAACTCAGCCGTCCGGGCATGAGCAAGAAAGCCCGCCGGCGCATCCATGAGTCCACCGGCACTCGCTACGAGGTGCCCCCGACCGACAAATTGGATACATCTTATATGTAAACACACAATACAGTAACGAGATAATAATACGCAAATTGAGGAATTAAAATGGAAGACGAGAACAAGTTAAAGGAAAAATTAGGTTTGAGGCCCGACGAGGACTATCTGTGCTTCTCCAGGATGGGTGGTGCAGGCAGCGTCAGGTGTAAAGATTGTGGCCATGAAGAGGAAATCATCAGTTTCACCCATGGCTTTATGTCTTGTGACATAGGCCGGCAATGCCCACACTGCCACGCGTTTGTGGTCGAACACAATGAGGGACAGGAGTATCATGAATTCGGCCAGGCGGCCGAGGATTTCGTCTGCCCGAAATGTGGCGAGGTCATCAGGAAGAAAGAGGAAGATATCCTGAAAGGCAACGATGCTCCGCTCTTCTGTCCCAAGTGCCACAGCCCCCGACTGGAATACGGGATGATTTATATCACTTGAAAACAGAGCCTGTAAAGAGAGAAAAAGTCATCAAAGGGAATAGACCCTTTGATGACTTTTTTATGACGTGGAGGGCACGCCTGGGCGTGGCCGAAGTCACTTCTTGCGGTGGGCGATGAGGTATTGGCCAATCTGGACAGCGTTCAAGGCGGCACCTTTCTTGATTTGGTCGCCGCACAGCCAGAAGGTCAGGCCGTTGTCGCTGCTGGTGTCCTCACGGATGCGGCCCACGTAGACAGGATCCTTGCCCGAACAGTCGATGGGCATGGGGTAGCGGTTGTTGCGCGGGTCGTCAACGACGACGATGCCGGGAGCGAGTTGCAGGGCGGCACGGGCCTCCTCGGGGGTGATGGGCTTCTCGCACTCGATCCACACGGCCTCGCTGTGGGCACGCATGACGGGCACGCGCACGCAGGTGGCGCTCACCCTGATGTCGCTGTGCATGATTTTGCAGGTCTCCTTGACCATCTTCATCTCCTCGCGCGTGTAGTCGTTGTCCTGGAAGATGTCGATGTGGGGAATCACGTTATAGGCGAGTTCGTGCTGGAAATGGCGCACGGTCAGTTCCTCCTTGCCGACGGCGATTTCGCTGGTCTGCAAGGCCAACTCGTACATCGCCTCCATGCCGGCGCCGCTGGCGGCCTGATAGGTGGCTACCTGCACGTTCTTGATGTGTGACAGGTTGTCGAGCGGCTTGAGGGCAACGACCATGATGATGGTCGAGCAGTTGGGGTTGGCAATGATGTTGCGCGGCGTGTTCAACGCGTCCTCGCCGTTCACCTCAGGCACCACCAGGGGCACATCGTCGTCCATGCGGAAGGCGCTGCTGTTGTCAATCATGATGCAGCCGTGCTTGGTGATGGTGGGCGCAAACTCGCGTGCCGGACCGGCACCCATGGCCACAAAGGCGATGTCGATGTCCTTGAAGTCATCGTTGTGCTGCAGGCGTTTCACCACATAGTCCTTGCTGCGGAACGTGAAAATGCGTCCGGCACTGCGTTCCGAGCCGAAGAGGACGAGTTCAGTCACGGGAAAATTCTGTTCGTCGAGGACACGCATGAATTCCTGTCCCACTGCGCCGCTGGCGCCAACAATAGCAACCTTCATTCTTTTTTAGAGTTTTAAGTTTTTAGTTGTTGTTTTAAGTACGATGACTATCGCCTAATCATCTAAATCCAAATAGTTCTCAACACATTTCAAACTACTGTCGAGGGTTTGTTTTGCAAAACCCGTGCCAAGTTGTCAAGACTGGATGTGAGTGCCCTTGCTGGGGTCGCCCAGTTGTGACGGGCAGGTGATATAAACCTCTTTCACACCGTTGTCGAGTGCCATGAACGCATTCTCCAGTTTGTTGTCAAACCAGTCCTTGATGATGTCCATGTCGCGCAACTTCTTATGCTGGGTGCGGCGCAGGTTGGCAATGACGCTGTCAGGGTCATCGGTGTTGAGCAGCACGCCTTTTCGCGCAAAGCAGTAGATGAGCGTGATGTCGTAGCGCAACGCCAGCGCGCGGGCAATCTCGGCGGCCATGGCGTCGGTTTCGTTGAACAGCAGGTTGCCGCGTCCGTCATGGGTGATGGGGGCGAGCACCGGGACAATGCCATTTTCTATCAGACGGGCGATACCCTCGGTGTTGACATGCCGCACCTGACCGGTGTCGCCCAAGTTGCTGTTGGGCAGTTTGACACTGGTGATGAGGTTCATGTCGGCGCCGGTCACGCCCAGGGCGTTGACCTTGTGACCCTGCAGCAGCGAAACGAACAGGCGGCTCACCAGTCCACCATAGACCATCGTGAGCAGTTTGAGGGTGCCGGCATCCACTACGGGGCGGTCATTGATGATTTTGGTCTTGATGCCCATCTTGTTGCCGATTTCCTGGGCCATCATGTTGCCGCTGAAAATCAGCATTTTCTTACCCTTGATGGCGGCGAAAGCCTTGACAAAGGTGCGCAGTTCTTCGGCTTTCTCGACAATCTTGCCGCTGACCTTGACAATGGTGAATTTCTCGTTCATTGATTATGTTTTTTAGTCTTTTTAGTAATGGATTATTGCAAAAAAAACTCGGCGCTCCAACGTGAGTCCAGCAATGCGGATGCTATAAGTTGGGCTGTCCCTGCTGTTTGAAGAGTTGCCCCAGTTGCCTGAAATACCTCAGGGTCAGGCAATAGGGTAGGGACGTCAACCCTCGGCAAACTCCATCAGGTAGGCCTTGATGAACTCGTCGAGGTCACCGTCCATCACGCCGCCCACGTCGCTGGTCTGGTGGTTGGTGCGGTGGTCCTTCACGCGGCGGTCGTCAAAGACGTAACTGCGAATCTGGCTGCCCCATTCAATCTTCTTCTTGCTGTCCTCGACCTTGCGCTGCTCCTCGCGGCGGTGCTCCAGTTCCTTGTTGTAGAGGATGGAGCGCAGGTTGCGGAGGGCGTTCTCGCGGTTCTTGGGCTGGTCGCGGGTCTCGGTGTTTTCAACGAGGATTTCCTCTTCTTCGCCGGTATACGGGTCCTTGTACTGGTAGCGCACACGGACACCCGATTCCACCTTGTTAACGTTCTGACCGCCGGCACCGCCGCTGCGGAAGGTGTCCCACGAGATTCTCGCCGGGTCAAGGGTGATTTCGATGGTGTCATCGACCAGCGGCGTGACAAATACCGAGGCAAACGAGGTCATTCTCTTGCCCTGGGCATTGTAGGGGGAGACGCGCACCAGGCGGTGAACACCGTTCTCGCTCTTGAGGTAGCCGTAGGCAAAGTCGCCCTCGATACTGATGGTCACACTCTTGATGCCGGCCTCGTCACCGTCGATGATATGCTCGATGGCGGTCTTGTAGCCGTGGCGCTCACACCAGCGCAGGTACATGCGCATCAGCATCGATGCCCAGTCCTGGCTCTCGGTGCCGCCGGCGCCTGAATTGATCTTCAATATGGCGTCCATCTTGTCCTCGTCGTGGCGCAGCATGTTGCGCAGCTCAAGCTTTTCAAGCATGGCCAGCGCTTTGCTATAGAGGTCGTCGAGTTCCTTTTCCTCGACCAGGCCTTCCTTGACGAAGTCAAATCCCGTGGCCACTTCATCGACGGCGAGTTCCACTTCCTCGCAGCCGTTAATCCAGTTGCGCAGCGATTTGATTTTCTTCATCTGTGCCTCGGCGGCTTTCTGGTCCTGCCAGAAGTCGGGCACGTGGGTGCGCAGTTCTTCTTCCTCGACCTCAATCTTCTTGCCATCGATGTCAAGATAGCGCTTGAGGTCATCTTTGCGTTGTTGTAACTCCTTGAGTTGTTCTTGTGTTATCATTTATTATGTCACTAATCTCTAATCCCTAATCCCTAATCACTGATCATCAGCCGATTTGTCGGTTGATTTGTTCTTCTTGCGGTAGTCGGCGGCATACATCGCGTCAATCAGCGGCCTGTAGCGCTTGTTGATGACGGCGCGCTTGATCTTCAGCGTGTTGGTCAGTTCGCCGTTCTCCATCGTGAAGGCTTTGGGCAGCAGCACGAAGCGCTTGATTTGCTCATAACTGGCAAGACCTTTCTGGTAGTCGTTGATACGCTCCTCGATCATCTTGTGGATGTCGGGGTTGTTGACAAGCTCTTCGATGGTGTGGTGCTCAATGTGCTTCTTGTCGGCATAGGCCTTGAGTTCTTCAAAGTCGGGCACGATGAGCGCTGACACATATTTGCGGCCGTCACCGATGATGGCTACCTGCTCGATGAATTTGTCTTGGCCGAGCATCGTCTCCAGCACCTGCGGGGCAATGTATTTGCCGTTGCTGGTCTTGTACAGGTCCTTCAGGCGCTCGGTGAGGATGATTTCGCCCGTGGGGGCCAGCTCTCCGCAGTCGCCAGTGTGGAACCAGCCGTCGGCATCGATGGCCTTGGCGGTCTCCTCGGGTTTGTTATAGTAGCCCTGCATCACGGTGGGACCCTTGACGAGGATTTCGTTCTGCTCACCGATCTTCACCTGGATGCTCGAGATGGGCATGCCCACGGTGCCGATGGTCCAGCCGGGCTCGGTGAAGAAGCTCACCGAGGCATTGGTCTCGCTCAGGCCGTAACCGATGCAGATGTTGATGCCCACGGCATGAAGGAACTCGGTGATGTTGTCGCTCAGCATGGCGCCGGCAGTGGGGAACATTTTATTGCCGGTCACACCGATGGCTCCGCGCAGCCTTTTGAACACCTTCTTCTCGAAGTACTGGTATTGCTTCTCAATCAATGCGGGCGCCTTCTTGCCCATTCGGGCATATTTCAGATTGCGGACCTTGCCCACGCGGATGGCTTGTTTGACCATCATGCGCACCACGGGCTTGGCACCCTGCAGGTTGTCATTGATGGCGGTATAGACCTTCTCCCAGAAGCGCGGCACGCTGCACATGTAATTGGGCTGCACTTCCTTGACGGCACGTTGGATTTCGCGCGGGTCATAGTTGATGGCGACACGGATGCCGGTGCACAGGCACACCATCGTCCAGCCTAGTTCAAACACGTGGCTGAAGGGCAGGAAACTCAACGACACGTCGGTCTTGTCATCGATGAAGGCATCAAAACGTTCAATGTGAGCATCCATCGCGGCATTCATGTTGCTGTGAGCCAGCATCACGCCCTTGGGGACGCCGGTGGTGCCCGACGTGTAGATGAGGTACATGATGTCGCTCTCCACTCCGGCCTGTTTGCGGCGCTCCAACTCATTGGTCACCTCCTTGCCCAGCTTGTCGCCAGTGCTCAGGAATTCCTCCCACGTGAGAGAGGACTTGTCCTGGGGCTGTCGCTTCACGTCGGGGTGAAGGGTGACGATAAACTTGAGGGTGGGGCACTCGTCAATCACTTGGCGCGCGATGTCATACTGCCTCTGGTCGCCGGCGAACAGGATGGTCGCACCTGAATCCTTGACGATGTAGGCGACCTCATCACGGCTGCTGGTGGCATAGATGGGAACAGGGATGGCCCGGTTATAGAAGGCACCGAAGTGGGTGATCAATATCTCTGGACAGTTCTGAGTGAACAGGCACACGCGACCTTGCTCTTCAACGCCATTGACGAGCATGGCTCCGGCAGCGCGGTCTATCAAGTCGCTGAAACCGACCCATGTGATGGATGACCACACTTGAGTAAGGTAGTCACGGAATCGCAGCGCTTCACGCTCGCCATACTTGGCGCTTTGCTTGGGTATCAGTTCTACAAATTTATTCATAAGCCTTCAACGCTTTAAATACTTCCTGCAAAGATAGTAAAAATATGTGGAAAAATGACCTTTGAGGGCGAAAACCGTCAACTTTTTAGTCCATTTTAACCTTGCGCTCTTTTCCGACTCTCAGTGAGGCGACAAAAAAGTTGTTGCAATCGGCCAAAAGCATTACCTTTGTGGCGTTTTTTACACGACTTTGGAATCATGGAACAGGAATTTGCTTCACGCTTGCTGGAGACGGCAGTCAGCGAGTTTGCCAAGTTGCCGGGCATAGGGCGCAAGACCGCGTTGCGCCTCGTGCTGCACTTGCTCAAGCGTGACGAGCAGGAGGCGATCAACTTTGGCGAGGCAATCATTAAGTTGCGTCGCGAGATTCGCTATTGCAAGGTGTGTCACAACATCAGCGAGACCGAGGTCTGTCCCATCTGCAGCAATCCCTCGCGCGATGCCTCAACCATCTGCGTCGTCGAGAACGTCAAGGACGTGATGAGCATCGAGAACACCCATCAGCATGGAGGCCTCTACCACGTGTTGGGAGGACTTATCTCGCCCATGGACGGCATCGGCCCCGGCGACATCGAGGTCGACAGCCTCGAGGAGCGTGTCAAGGCTGGAGGCATCAAGGAAGTCATCCTCGCCTTGAGCGCGACGATGGAGGGCGACACTACCAACTTCTATATCTTCCGTCGCCTGGCACCATACCCTGACGTCAAGATCACCATCCTGGCCCGTGGTGTCAGCGTCGGTAACGAGATCGAGTACACCGACGAACTTACCCTCGGCCGCAGCATCCTCAACCGCACCCTCTTCTCCGACACCTTCCACAAGGAGTAAGGCTCAATCCTCTGTAATATCCGTTTAATCAGTATTTTCCGTTTAGATGGCCGACAACGATTTCGCATACCGCCAAGAGGACGCCGAGAAGCGCCGCCGTCGCCGCGAACAGGAGCGGCAACGCCGCCTGCGCCACGCCCGCGAGGAATACCTCAAAAAGAAAAAAGAAGAGGAATCTCATTAACCGGCAATTATCTTCCCCATTCAAGTCCCCTGTGTCGCGACTCCATCGCGGCAATCCTCA
Organism: Sodaliphilus sp.; assembly: GCA_045541835.1. Classification (GTDB taxonomy): domain Bacteria; phylum Bacteroidota; class Bacteroidia; order Bacteroidales; family Muribaculaceae; genus Sodaliphilus. Next base: position 14,132 of record JAZQJW010000076.1, read on the forward strand.
GGTCTCCCGTGTCGCGACTCTGTCGCGGCAATCCTCGTCAGTGTTGTCCCGGTTGTCCGAGAAGGCCTCGGCCAGGGCGAGCACTTTGGCGGTGAAGACGTCAGGCGGCAGGGTGCTGGAGAGCCAGTGGATGGGGGTGCCGCGTTTCTCCATGCCGCGGAACCAGGTCATCTGGCGCTTGGCGAACTGGTGGATGGCGATTTCCAGTTGGCGGAACATCTCCTCCTCGGTCAACTGGCCGATGACATGCTGGGTGACGAATTTGTATTCCAGGCCATAGTAAATCAGGTCCTCGGGGTCAATGCCCTCGTCGATGAGGCGACGCACCTCGTCAATCATGCCCTCGTCGAGGCGGGCGCGCAGGCGGCGGCTGATGCGTTCACGGCGCGTGTCACGGTCCACCTCCACGCCGATGACCAGGGCGTTTTCCATGGGGTGTGGCTCGGTGAGGGCCTTCAGTTCGGGGTGCAGCTCATAATAGCGGCAGATTTCGATGGCTCGTGTTGCACGAGCCACCGTATCGATGTCGCTGTTGTTGCGCAGGGTCTTCATCGTCTTGAGCAGAGCAGTCAGTTCCTCCAGTGACTTGCCTGCCAGTTCGGCCCGCAACTCCTCGTTGCGGGGCACAGGCGGCAGTTTGATGCCCTTGACGACGGTCTCGACATACATCCCCGTGCCGCCGCACATGATGACAGGCTTGCCGCGTCCACGGATGTCGTCGTAGACCCGCTCGAAGTCCTCCAGGAATTCATACAGGCTGTAGCGGTAGCCTGCAGGACGGATGTCGATGAGGTGATAGGGCACGCCGTCATACTCGGCCAGGTCTTTGCCTGTGCCGATGTCCATGCCGCGGTAAATCTGCCGCGAGTCGGCGCTGATGATTTCACCGCCGATCGCCTTGGCCAGATGCACAGCCCGAGCCGTCTTGCCCGTCGCCGTCGGCCCCGTCACCACAAAAAATACATCCTTATATTCCATGTGCAACTTGTTTTTCAATGCGAATTTCACGAATTAATCTAAATTCACAAATCATTATTTATCTAACAGATTATTGCTATTGATAACGCGAGCAGTTTCTAAACTTGCAGAACCAAAATTAGCCAAGATTCCAAGTCGGTATCCTGTAGCTTTTAAGTAGTTCTTTACTTGGATTTTATGAGTGTCGGCAATATGAGAAACAGCTTTTAGTTCAATAATGATTTTGTCAAAACAAACGAAGTCAGCAACATATTCTTTTGTTAGAACGACTCCTTTATAATTAATTCTCAAAGGAACCTCACGTTTATACGGAATGCCGGCTTTCTTAAATTCGAATGCCAACGCTTCTTGATAGACAGCCTCGAGAAAACCACATCCCAATTCTCGATGCACATCCATCAGGCATCCAGTGATGTCATATGACTCTTTTGGATAGATTAGCATTGAAATAATTAGTTAAATTCGTGAAATTCGCATTAGCCCCGCAGGGAAAATCACTTCAGGTACTGGTCGTAGAACTCAAGTGCGCGCTTGTAGACAACATAGCGTGCCGAGCAGTCGCGGATGCTGTGGTTCATGTTGGGGAAGACCATCATGTCGCACGTGCGGTTCATGTCCACCAGTTTGGAGACATACTGCATCGAGTTGACAATGTGCACGTTGTCGTCGGCGCTGCCGAACATGATGAGCACACGGCCGTTCAGGTTCTCGGCGCGGTTCAGCGGGAAGTTGCTGTAGCCCTCGGGGTTCTCCTTGGGGGTGCGCATGTAGCGCTCGGTGTAGATGCTGTCATAGAAACGCCATGTCGTCACCGGGGCAATGCTCACGCCGCAGGCATAATTGCTGCCAGGCTCGCTCATGGCCATCAACGTCTGGAAACCGCCGTAGCTCCAGCCCATGATGCCGATGTGGTCGGCATCCACCCAAGGCTGTTCGGCCATATACTTGGCAGCGGCAACGGCGTCCTCGGTCTCATATTTTCCCAAGTTCAAGTAGGTGATTGATTCAAATGCCTTGCCACGGAAACCCGTGCCGCGGCTGTCCACTTCACACACGATATAGCCCTGTGTGGCAAAGTACTGCTCCCAGCCCATGCGCCACTTGTTGAGCACCTCCTGTGACCCGGGGCCATTATAATGCTCCATGATGACAGGATACTTCTTGTTGGGGTCGAAGTCTGTGGGCTTGATCATGTATCCGTTAAGGGTGTAGCCGTCGTGTTCCATCGTGAAAAATTCCTTCTTGGGAACGTCAACGGCGGTGTAGCGGCGGGCATATTCCTCGTTGAGTTGCAGGTCGCGCACGCGTTTGCCCTTACGGTCATAGATGCGGTACTGGTCGGGGGTGGCAGCATCGCTGTAACGACCCACATAATAACTGAAGTCTCCGTTGAAACTGGCCGATGCAGTGCCCTGTCCGTCAGCCGTTGACGGGGCGAGGCGTGTCACCTTTCCCTTGGCGTCCACATACTCGACAACGCGGTTCAGCGGACCGCAGGAAGCCTGATAATAGAAACGCTTGGTGGCCTTGTCGTAGCCGTAGAACTGCGATACAATCTTATTGTCGTCGTTGGTGAGTTGGCGCATCAGGTTGCCCTCGAGGTCATATTGATAGAGTTGCATGAAGCCCGAGCGCTCGCTGGGGATAACAAAGAACTTGTCCTCATATTGCACCTGCTGCGACGTCTCGGCGTCAACCCAAGTGTCTGACGTCTCATGGTAGACCTGCTTGGCATCGCCGGTCCTCGGATTGACAGCATAGATGCGCAGGTCGTTCTGGTGACGGTTCAGGCGTTGCACCATCAGGCGCTGAGGGTCGGGGCTGAAGGTGATGTGGCACACGTAATCCTCCTCGTCAAGGGGCACGTTAAGTTTCTTGAAGGTGCCGTCAATGACGTCATAGCAGTGAACGCTCACGATGGAATTCTTCTCGCCGGCAACAGGATACTTGAAGTCGTAGCGGCCGGGATAGAGCGCGTACTCATCCTTGGGGTTGCAGGTGCCCTGATAGATGACCATCGACGCCATCTTCACCTGGCTCTCGTCCCAGCGCAGGAACGCCAGCGAGCGGCTGTCGCTCGACCAGTTCAGGGTGTTGAGCATACCCAACTCCTCCTGATAGACCCAGTCGGGCACGCCGTAGATGATGTTGTTCTTCTTGCCGTCATGGGTCACTTGCACCGTCGTGCCGTCCTCAAGATTGCGCACGAACACGTTGTTGTCCTTGACATAGGCCACACGCTTGCCGTCGGGGGACAGGGTGGCAATCTCCTCGCCGCCGCCCTCGCTCAGGGCTTTCATCGTCTTGTTCTTCAAGTCATAGACATAGTAGTCGGCGCTGAAACTGTAACGATAGATTTCCTGGCTGTTGTTCCACAGCAGCACATAGGCGCCGTCGGCTGTCACCTCAAAGTCATCCCAGCCGGTCACAGCCTCGTTGCGGGTGTCAACAAGCACGCTCTCGTCGCCCTTGGCATAACTGATGCGGTTGATGGCATTGCCATCGTCACTCAAGCGGTAGAAGTAACGGCCGTCGTTCTTGGCGGGCTGCATGGCTCCGATGCCACGGGGTGAATTGCCGCGCAGCACACATTCCTCAAGCGTCAATGCACTGGCATTCATGGCAAGCACCAGCACAGCAAGCATCAAAAATATCTTTTTCATATCTTATCTGTTATCGGTTCAAGAAATCAATTGTCAACTATTAACTGTTAACTATTAACTAACTCCAGTATCTGGTTGGCGCTGTCCTTGGTGTTGACCTTCTCGATGATGTGGGTGACAATGCCCTGTTCATCGATGATGAAGGTGGTGCGCACGGTGCCCATGTAGGTGCGGCCAGCCATCTTCTTCTCGCGCCACACACCGAAAGCCTGGTTCAGCGTAGTGTCAACGTCGGCAATCAACGGGAAGGGCAGATTGTACTTGTCGGCAAACTTCTGATGGCTGGCGGCACTGTCCTTGCTCACTCCCAGCAGGGCATAGCCTGCGCGCTTCAACGCGCCGTAGCCGGTGGACAGGCTGCAGGCCTCGGCGGTGCAACCGGGCGTGTTGTCCTTCGGGTAGAAGTAAATAATGAGTTTTTTGCCGGCAAAGTCGCTGGCTTTCACTTCGTTGCCATTCTGGTCAAGTCCCAGAAACTCGGGAATCTTATCTCCAATTTTCATGATTTCGTGTAATTAAGTGGTTATATGCGACAAATATACAACCTTTTTCTCGTTTTATCTCCAAATCTGTGATTTTTCACGAGGCAAAAAAGGTAAAAACCGCCCATTAGGCACGATCAACGCACAGGCAAGGGCGTAACCTGACGGCCAGGTTACGCCCTTACAATAGTTCATGAGCATCCGGTCTTTAGGTGAACCCGATTGTGGGCCGTTCGTCCCGGATATTCTCCATGCGCTTCTTCATGTTTTCATAATACTGTTTGGTGTCGTTCGTCGTGCGTGGCTTGGTCTGACGCACAGTCTGCACCAGCAGTTTCATGTCGATGTCGCTGTCGGTGTGTGAAGCGGTCAGTGCGGCCTGGTTGCAGACAAAGGCAATTTCACTGGCGATATAGTCCTTGGTGAGTTGAGCGAGGCGGGCAAAATCAATGTCATCGCTACACGGCCGTTTCGCGAGGTAAATCTTGAACAGCCCCTCGCGGGCGGCGGCATCGGGCATCGGCACATACACGATGTGGTCCATTCGTCCCCGGCGCAGCACGGCAGGGTCAATCAGGTCAGGCTGATTGGTCGTGGCGATGACAAACACCCGGTCTTTTCCGCAGTTGTTCAGTTGGCTCAGCAGTTCGTTCACCTCGCCCGACAGGTTGGCGTTATTCAGTTCGATGCGTTTTGATGCAAGTGCCTCAAATTCATCGAAACACAGCACAGTGGGGGCTTTGGCCCTGGCCTCATCAAATAGATGCCCAATCTTTTCCTGGGTGCCGTGGATATAGGTGCTGGCCAGGTCAGATGATTTCACGAATTGGTAGTTATAACCTGCTTCTTCGGCAAAACGCTCGGCGATAAAGGTCTTGCCGCAGCCTGGAGGACCGTAGAGCAACATGCCGTTAGGAATGTTCAACTGATAGCGTTCGGCGCGTTCGTGGTCGCGCAGGACATAAAGCACACTCTCGTAAAGCAGTGTTTTCAGTTCCTCCATGCCTGCTACATCGGCAAAGCCGTTGCCCTTGCTGGCAGCCTTACTTGTGAAAGTGGCCCCCACAATCGATGTGGTGTCGACTTCAATGACGCCGACCATGGCTTTAATCATCTCATCGGCATTGTCGAATCCTTTTTCGCTCAGGGCTTTGGCAATGACACCCAGCAACTGCTGATCCATCTCCTTGGGCATCACATTGGGCATGTGTGGCGGAGACTGGGGCTCCATCCCGAAACACAGCCTGTAGAGCAACGCTCCCACGGCACGCAGATCGGCCTTGATGTCGGACTCTGTGGCCGTTTTGCACTGCAACCCGAAGCCTGTGAGTTTGAGGTCTGTGAATTCTCCTGTGAGGTCGAGCATGATGTTCTTGGCCGTAATGCTGCCATGGCAGACGGGTTGCGGCAGTGTGTGCATCACACGCAACAGCCGCAGCACCGTGAGCACGATTTCGCGAGCATCGGCGACTTTCAGGTCAGGCATGCGTTTCAGGCGTTCTTCCAGCGTTTCACTGCTCACGAATTCCGTGACCAGATAACTGAAGTGCTTCTCGCCCGTGACAACGGTGCCCGAGTCCTCATAAGCGCACACGTTGGGATGTGAAATGCTACGGCGCAGGGCGATGACCTTTACCCCGCCGTTTTCGTCAATCGCCTCGGCCGGTAACAGGTCGTGATTGTAAAGCGCCAGGAAGTGAAGTTTGCGGGCTTCGTCTCTCACCCGATAGGTCTCGGTGCACCTGCCTTGCGCTAAGGGGAATACCACCCTGTAGCGGCCGTCTATCAGTTGTTCTTTCTCAAATGTCATCTTTCTCTGGTGTTTGATTAACTGAGCAGTCCGTTGACTGGGTTCTCTTTCAGGGATGCATCGTCATCATCTTTTTTGTTATTCGTGTCATCGTCTGATGAATTCTTCTCTTTCTCAATGCGCAGCGCGAAGATGAGATCGAGCAACGGGTCAAGCCTTAATATGCTGGGCTTGTCTTCCACTATCGCCAATGCTTTGTCGATGGCGATACGGGCCTTATTGGCGTCGGTCCACTGATAGAAGTCATAGTGACTGTCAAAATGATAAACCCAACTCACATAGTTGCGGAGGATTTCCATTGAGCGCATGAAACGTTTCATGTCATTAATCAGCATGTTCGCTATTCTCGCGTCGTAGTTGTTGGCCAATTCCTCGGCCTGCATTTTGAGTTGCTGATACCTCAATTGGGAGACGTCATCACCGTAGGTTTCCTGCAATTTCGTCATCTCTTGGGCTGTCTTCTTCAACTGGAACAGGCCACGTTGTTGATCGGTGGCACCCTCGAGTGCTTCTATCTTTCTCAGCACCTCTTTCAGATGCTGCAGCACGGCTTTCTTCTCCTGGCTGTTATTGTTTTCCTCTTCCACTGCCTGTAACTGCTGTTTCAACGCTTCGGTATCGAAACTGCCGTCCTGACTCAACAGATAAAGGCACTTGTAGGCGCTGGCAATATCGGTGACAATGCGATGGGCTGCCTCTTCTACCGATTGCTTCTTGTTGGTCGGCAGTTTTTTGGAGATGGTGACATCGATGTCGGGCAGATAAATATCTATCGACATCTGTTCTGAAAGGTCGGCCTTTGCGGTGACTTCCACCATGCTGCCGACAGGCACCAACCGGGGCACCTCGTCGCCCGTGATGACAACATCGGCCACCCATTCATACAGATAGGAACGGACGCCTTTTTGATAATCATCGGCCTGATACACGGGAATCGTCATCACATCGGTGGCGATGCCGGGCCTCAGGACGCTGGTGGTGCGGCGGTTTTTGATGATGCCCACTGCTGGCAGCGGCTTGTTCTTCTCCATGCCCACAAGCGGCATGAAAACGCCATTGTGCTTTTGGTCATCCCACACCGAGATGCCGATGTGATAGGGTAGTACGGCACTGCCCACCTTCATGCCTTGTTGTATCACAAACTGCTCAGGAATGCATTTCACGCTATTCCCTTTCTTGTCATAGGCTATTACCTCAAAGGTGTTGGTGCGTCCTTTTTCCAGTTGAACGGTGGTCACTCGCCCTTGTGGCGTCACCTCGATGCGTCCGCTGTTCCAGGCGCCGTCGCCGCGGTTCAGTTCCACGTCGAGGGTCACGCCTTCGGGAGTTCGTAGGCTCACCCAGTCGGTCAACTCCACGGTCGTGGGCTCATAGCCGACGTCGATTAAAACGGCTTCGGCCGACTGCTCGTTCTTGTCTTGCATCTCGGCAGGTATTTCAAGCGTGGATGCATAGAGTGCGGCCCCCGTGGCCACGACAGTCATCCGGTCAATGTCGGTGTCGGTCAGCGGGGCGACTTGCCTTTCCAGCATCTGCCTGATGAGCGGCAAGCGTGTGGGACCTCCCACCAGGAGAATATGATTGAGGTCACTGCCTTCCAAAAGGTTGCGGCGCAATAGCGTGAGGCAGATGTCTACGGCCTTCTGGAACAACGGGCGCATCACTTCGAAGGCTTGCTTTTGGGTGATGGTCAGGTCAATCTCCATCTCCTCGCCGTCGTCATCATTGCCCAGGTCGCCCAGGTTGGAAAGCACATCCTCACTCTCTTTGTGCGACAGTTGAATCTTGGCCTCCTCGGCATAGGTCTTGAGGGCATCGCGCAGTTGCTCGTGCTTCTGCGGGTCGGACAGGATGCCACTTATCGCGTAGTTGGCGCCCAGGTGGGGCAGGATGATATGATCCACGATTGCGTAATCCAGGTTTTTGCCGCCCAGATAGTTGTCGCCTTCGGTATCGATCACCTGCACAATGCCTTCCTCGGCTTTCAGCAGGGCGACATCAAAAGTTCCTCCACCAAAGTCAAACACCAGCCAATAGCCGTTCTCCTGCTTGCTGCTCAGGCCATAGGCCATGGCGGCGGCAATGGGCTCCTGCAGCAGTTGGCAGTGCTCAAAGCCTGCCAGGTGGGCGGCCTCCATGGTGGCGGTCTTCTGGTTCACGGTGAACTTTGCCGGCACGGTGATGACCACAGCACGAGGCATCTCATCGTCCACAAACGAGCGCAACGTCTGCAACACAAGGGCCGACAATTCCTCGGACGTGTAATCGCGTTGCATGTTGTCGCTGTGATATGTGGTGTCGGTGCCCATGGTGCGCTTGAACTCCACAAAGGTGTTGGACGCCTTGGCTTTCCAGTTTTGGGTCACGCGGCGTTTGTCAAGTTTCATGTCGTTATAGGCGCTATCGCCAACTTTGACACTCTGCCTTCGGGTGAACGACACACAGGAGGGCAACACTTCGCGCAACGTGTCGGTGCGCAGGATAACGGGCTCGCCTTTCTCCATTCGGCAGATGGAGGAGTTGGTGGTGCCCAGGTCTATTCCGTAGTCTATTTTCAGTCTGGTCATTTTATTGGATGTCGTTTTCTTGACTGTTGATTTTGATGATTCTACAACGGCTGGCTCACGGTCACTTGAGCCACTTGTATCATGCGCCCCATGTAATTCACTTGAGGCTTGGTGATGTTGGTGATTCGGGCCGGTTCGCCGGGCGACATCTGGTCGTCAATCACGAAATGGGCCAACACACGCATGCCGTCAACATAGGGCTCTCCTAACAGGTGGGCCATCTCGTAGCCGTGGGCCTGTAATGTGGCCTTCATGCGTTCCACACAGCGGCACAGTTGTTTATAACCGCGAACGTCGTCTTGCATGTGGCTCAGGTTGGCCTCCATGCGGCTCAACTCATCGGCGATGGCCAATGGCAGGCTGTGGTCTGTATTGATTGTTTTGTCGTTCATTAGTCTATAATCAGTGAGTCTGGTTCTCTTTTCGGTTGATGTTGTCTCATCAATGAGTCCATCTTGTGGGCGGTTGCCGCGTCTATTTCAGGATGTTTGATTTCTTTGGGCGGAGGTAAAGAGGCCGCTTCGGTAGGTTTCGTCTTCAACTTTGATCCTTCTTGTTCCAGCCTGTTTATTTCCTCTGTGATGGCTTCATCTAACCGCTTCTTGCTTTCTTCATACTGCTCGGACCATTTTAGTGTTGGCTCTACTCTTCTATCGTGATACTGCTGCAGCCATTTGGAATCAAACTCTATTTGCTTTAACTCGTTATGGTGATCTGGGCGTCCACTGGAATCGCACGTTCTACCCAAAAAAGCTAAAATCCAAATCAATCCAAAAGTGGCCACAAGGTTGGTTAGACAAGAGTGTGACCCGTCTGAATTATTTGCATAAGTTGTAGCCGCCGGTTGTAACTTGCACCTCAATTCTGACAGTTCTTTGTATTCTGGGTCGTTTTCGTTCAAGTATCCCCACAACTCATTGACCTGTTGATAGGCCCATGACGTGTAGCCTGAAAGTTTGTAGGGAGACCCGTAATGACAGATTAACTTACACAGATTTTTGGCTGTCTCGTTGGCATAATAGGTGTAGACAACGGATTCGGAGCCCAACAGGTTCTTCAGGGCATTCACATGGCACATTTCACCCAACGCCTGGTCAATTACACTTTTCAACTTCGACAAGTCGTTGGGGTCGGTGTGTTTCAACAGATTGATGGTTTCGTCCAGGGCTTGCTTGTGAAGGTTCTCCAGCACTCGCTTCATCTCGGTCTTCAATGGCTCTCCGGCGAAGTGGTCAAGCAACTTATGTGACAATTCGCTATTGGCCGCGTCCGATGACTTTGTGACCTCGCTCATGAACAACCTGAATTCCGATACATCGTTTTTGAAGCAATTGGTGGCATGTGAGGCGAGTTCGATCCAGTTGCCTTCCATCACATCCAGCAACAACAAGTTCTTTTGTGCCGCATGGTCCGAGCGACGACTCCATAATTGGCGGGCCTCATTCACTCGGTTGTCATTCAGCAGCGCACAGGCTTCCAGGTCTTCCTGGGCATGGTCGCTGTCACGCTCCAGCCAGAACCTGGCATAGTTGATGCGCTCGTCCTGCAGGGACAGATCGGCCTCGGCTTGAGCCAAGTGTTCGTTGGTGATGGCCGGCAGCTTGGGCAACAGCGACAGCCCGTTCAGCCACAACGGTAACTGCACCTCTTGCCCAACACGGGCATAGGCACGCAGTTGCGCTTTGTTCTGCTCGATTTCGCGCAGGGTGGCATTGGCGAACACGCCCAACACACGCAGCGGATTGTATTCTATCTGTGGTACTTTCATCTTGTAGAGTTGTCAGGAACTTTATCGTTTATGTGGTAATAGAGACCAATGTAACCTGACATCTATCAAGTTATTTATGATTAATTAGAATCACAACTGTGTTGTGCAAAGGTAAGGATATTTCTCCACATTTGATAGTTTTTTCACAAAAAAAAGATGGATTCCTGAGCACGCCACGCTTGCGTTGTCAGGTCCATGTGTCCTGGCGGCCTTTTTCCGTTAAATTTTGCGAAATATTTTGCTGATTTGCCCTCCAGTGTTGCACATCTTATAAAATAGTAGTAATTTTACAGGCTAAATGCGCAAAAACGACTTTTCAATGATTAAGAAACTGACGATAATAGTGGCTCTGGCCTGCGTTCTCGTGGGCTGTGGTGAGTACAACAAGGTGATGAAAAGCACTGACCTTGAGTACAAGTATGCCTATGCCAAGAAGGCCTTCGAGAACAAGCGCTATGCTCAGGCCTACACGATTCTCAGCGAATTGGTACCCATCTTCCGTGGTACGCCTCATGCCGAGGAGTCGCTTTATCTGTTGGGACTGAGTTACTACGAGAACAAGGACTACATCAGTGCCGGTTCCTACTTCAAGCAGTACTACCAGCGCTATCCTCGAGGTCAGTATGCCGAGTTGGCACGTTTCTATGCGGGCTACGGTTTCTACCTCGATTCCCCCGATCCGCAACTGGATCAGACCGAGACCATCCGCGCGATGGAAGAACTCCAGGCTTTCCTGGACTACTTCCCCAAGAGCGACAAGGCATCGATTGCCCAGAGCGCCGTTTTTGAACTTCAAGACAAACTGGTGCTCAAGGAACTGCAGAACGCTACCCTCTATTACAACCTGGGTAACTACATGGGCAACAACTACGAGAGTGCTGTCATCACCGCTCAGAATGCCATCAAGGATTATCCTTACAGCAAGTACAAGGAGGAACTGGAAATGCTGGTGCTCAGGGCACGCTACCGCGAGGCAGTCGAGAGCGTTGTCGAGAAAAAGACCGATCGTTTCCGCACCGTCATCGACGAGTACTACTCGTTCATCAACGACTATCCTGACAGCAAGATGCGCAAGGAAGCCGACAACATCTTCAAGATTGCCAACAAGCACGTTAACGGCAATTGATCAATAGCAGAACAATAACCATACATTAATTATAATATACATATGGATTACAAGAAGACTAACGCGCCACTCACCACTACAGTGCATGACATCATTGAGATGGCAGAGCCCACCGGCAACATCTACGAGACCGTTTGCATCATCAGCAAGCGCGCCAACCAGATCGCTGCCGAGATGAAGTCCGATCTCGAGAAAAAACTTGAGGAGTTCGCACAGCAGAACGACAGCCTCGAGGAAATCAGCGAGAACCGTGAGCAGATCGAAATCTCGAAGTACTACGAGAAACTCCCCAAGCCCACGCTCATCGCTACCCAGGAATATCTGGAGGACAAACTGACCTATCGCAACCTTGCAAAGGAAAAAGACGAATTTTGAGATAGTAAAAAACGGCACCTGCGCGGCGCCGTTTTTTATTTTTATATTCCCCCATCAACAGGCTCTGTCATGGCACCCGTCACTCCAGGCGGGTCGCGGCGAGGGTGAATAGCGAGACTGTCACGCCGGGGATTTGCTTCAGCAGGGTGGAGCACACGATGAGTGTTGAACCCGTGGTGATGACATCATCCACCAGCAGGATATGTTTGCCGACCAATTGGTCGGCATTGTTTTTCAGGGCGTAATTGCCCTGGATGTTCTGCCAGCGCTCCAGCGCCCCTTTGTGGGTCTGGGTGGAGTGGGGGCGAACGGCCTTCAGCGTTTCAACGTAGGGGATCCCGAGTTTGTCGGCGAGGCCGCGGGCAAGGTATTCGCTCTGGTTATAGCCGCGTTTAGCCATTTTGCTGCGGTGGAGCGGCACCGCTGTCACCGCATTGAGGCCCTCAAAGAAATGACTGTCGGCCATGTCGTCGACGGCACGCGCTGTCAGCCAGCGGCCCATTCGTGGCACGTTGTGGTACTTGATGTCGTGGAGGATTCCGGCATAGGGTGAACCCTTCTCGTAGAAGAAATAGGCGGTGGCGCGCTCGATGGGCACCTGGCCGGCGAAGTGCTGTTCCATGGCATTGAACTTGGTGTCCTCGTAGCGGGTGCGCGGCAATGCCGATAAGCACTGGCGGCACAGCCATCGCTCGTCGCCGTCGAGGGCCTTGCCGCACACGGGGCACACGCGCGGCAGCACCACGTCGGTGGCAGCGTCAAGCCATTGTTTAATCGTCTTCCACATCGAGATGGGTGATGCTGTTGATGCATTGGCTGGCGAGTTGGGCCTCAAAACCGCGCGATGAGGCAAACCGCATCATGGCGGCCCAAGCGGCACGGGGCTCGCGCTCTTGTACGGTGCGCCACTTGGCGCGCAGCAGTTCAGTCAGGCGTTTGCGGTATTGCTCCTCGTCGAGGACGCTCATGGCTTCGTCAATCGTCTCTACGGGAATGCCTTTCTGTCGCAACTGGTGGACGATTTTGATCCGCCCCCAGCCGTTGAAGGCGAATTTGTCCTTGACAAAGGCTAGTGCGAAGCGATGCTCGTTGAGGAAGTCTTCCTCTTGCAGGCGGTTCAGCACTCGGGTGATGTCGTCACCCGTCAGGCCCCACTTGACAAGTTTGGCACGGATGTCGGCGGGCGACTGCTCGCTGCGGGCACACAGGGCCGAGGCGCGGTTCATCGCCTGTGGGAGGGTCAGTGGCTGGCGGGCGTTATTCATCGGTGGTAAGGCTCGAGATGCTCTCATCGGCAAGGAATGCCTTCAGCTCATCAAGGCGTTGCAGGGCTTCCTTGCGTCCTTGTTGATACACGCGGTTCATCTCGCGGGCGTCATGGGTGGTGCGGCTCACGTTGAGCGGTTTCATGGGCCTGAAGACAAAGGCGGTTCCTTTGCGCTCTTGCTCGCGCACCTGTTGCAGTTGCATGTTGTAGTGTGCCGGGCGTTTCTTGAGTGCTTCAATGACTTTGGGGTATTTGCGCAGCAGCGGTTTCATCAGCCACAACCCGTGTTCGGTTGACTTGCGGAAACCGTCCTCACGGGTGAGGATGACCACATTGCGCTCATAGCCCTTGCTCATCATGAACTCGAGGGGGATGGAGTCGGCCAGACCGCCGTCAAGCAGTTTTCGGCCGCCCACCTCTACAGGCTGGGCTACCACGGGCATGGAAGCCGAGGCGCGTATCCACTCAAAGAAGTCGTTGTCCACGTGTGTCAGCCGCTGGTACACGCCGCTGCCGCTGTTCACGTCGAAGCACACAGCGTAGCACTCCATCGGAGTGTCCTCAAACACGTTGTAGTCGAACACGTCATAGTGCTTCGGCACAAGATGGTAGGCGAAATATGCGTTATAGTAGTTGCCGGTCTTCAGCAGGGAACGGATGCCGCTGTATCGCTTGTCGCGGGAGAAGCGCACGTTGTAACGCAGGGCACGGCCTGCCTGATGGGACTTATAATTGCAGCCGAAGGCGATACCTGCCGACACTCCTACCATGCCGTCAACGTAGAGGTTGTTCTCCATCATCACGTCGAGGATGCCGCAAGTGTACATGCCGCGCATGCCACCACCTTCCAGCACGATGCCCGTCTTGCCTGTTGCCATAATTATCTGTTTTGATTATTTTTTGCAAAGATAGTGAATTTAATTGATTAGCTATGGCTTAAATCACATTTTTTTGTTTATATTTGCGCAATAAAAACTCTAAATCTTAACTGCGATGAAACATTTTAGCTTTTCCCGTGTAATTGCCGTTGTGGCGCTCTTGGCAGTGGCACATCTTGGCGTGAATGCCGCCTCCAGACTCCGAGGTGATGTCAATGGGGACGGATACGTGAATATCAGTGACGCGACAGCGTTAATCAGTATGCTGCTGTTGCCCGATGCCGACCAGCAACTCCTGGCCGAGGCCGACTTCAATGCCGACGGCACGGTGAATATCTCAGATGCCATCATGCTCATCAACCTCATTCTCAATGAGCCTGAATCACCGCCCAACACCGAGACCATTACGGTCAATGGTGTGTCGTTCACGATGGTTGAGGTCGAGGGCGGCTCCTTCCTGATGGGAGCCGTACCCGAGGAGTTCTACTATGCGATGCGCAACGAGTCGCCGGCTCACAATGTGACGCTATCGGGCTATTTTATCGGCCAGACCGAAGTCACTTGGGAATTGTGGTTGGCTGTGATGGACCTCGATCCGTCGCTCTATAATATGGACCCGCAATGCCCTGTCGTGAAGGTGAGCCTGTTTGACTGTGCGAGGTTTGTGGACAAACTCTCGGAACTCACTGGCAAGGTCTTCCGTCTGCCCACCGAGGCCGAGTGGGAATATGCTGCACGCGGTGGCTGCAGCGGGGTGAGGTACAGGTTCGCCGGTGGAAACGATGTCGGTGAGGTGGCATGGTACTCGGACAATTCCGATAACATGGCACATCCTGTGGCTGGCAAAATGCCTAATTCACTCGGGATTTATGACATGTCGGGCAACGTCGGCGAGTGGTGCCAGGACTGGTATGGCGGTTATTCCTATGAACCGCAAGTCAATCCTGTCGGGCCCGAGTCTGGGGTCTATAACGTAGTCAGGGGTGGCGCTTGGAACATTGGTCATGAATATTGTCATGTGACATACCGTACCAGCTTCTCCCCGGAAGATAAATACGATTTTTTGGGATTTCGCATCGTCATGAATAAATGACATAGTGGAGTTTTGACACTTTTTTGAGCCGTTTGTGCTGAATTAACAAGTTTTTTGGTTTTTTTCTTGGCAGATTTGTCGTTTGATAACGAGAAATGTGCTAATTTCGCACGACTTTTCAACCTTTAATGACCACAATGAAGAAATTAGACACGCTGCTGGCCGAGAAGCTCATGCAGATTAATGCCATCAAACTGCAGCCCGACAGCCCGTTCACCTGGGCTACCGGCTGGAGATCACCCATTTATACCGACCTGAGAATGACGCTGTCCTATCCTGAGGTGAGAAACCTCATCAAGGTAGAGATGGCAAGACTGATAATGGAAAACTTCGACGACGCCGAGGTCATCGCTGGAATCGCTACCGGTGCCATCGCACATGGAGCGCTGGTGGCCGACTCCTTGGCCATGCCATTTGTCTATGTCCGCTCCACGCCTAAGGATCACGGCCTTGAGAACCTCATCGAGGGTGACATCAAGCCGGGACAGAAGGTCGTCCTAATCGAGGACCAGCTCTCGACAGGCAACAACTGCATGAAGTGCCTTAACACGGTGCGTGAGGCTGGGGGTATCGTGCTGGGCGTCGTGGTCATCTTCGACTATCAGTTCTCCATGGCGGCCAAAGCCCTCAAGCGCGCCAAGTTGCCGGTGATTACCCTCTCCAATTTTGAGACGATGATCGATGTCGCCCTCGACAACGGCACCATCGCTGCTGCCGATGCCGAGACCCTGCAGCAATGGCACAGCGACCCCGAGAACTGGACGTCGGCGGCCTTTGACGCGGTCGACTGATAAATGTCTAACAATTAAACACCTGACGTGTAAAATGGAATCTTTCAAGAGTGCTCCACATAGCATCAACTGCGATGCGGCTATCATCTACAGCAAACTTGTCAACCCCTCGCTCATCAAGCAGCAAATCGAGGCACACGCCGACGAGATTGACGCGTCGGCGCGTCAGCACCTCGACACGGTCAAGTTTACCGACGACGCCGTCTCCATCCAGTCTCCGATGGGCGAAGTGACCCTCTCGCTCGATCATGAAAAGAGCATCAAGGACCAGCGCGTGGTCTATACCGCTTCCCAGTCTCCCGTGCCCATCAACATGGTCATCAACCTCGAGGCACAGCAAGACGGCACCACCATGAGCACTGCCGAACTTGAGCTTCAGTTGCCTTTCTTCCTGCGCAAGATGGTGGAAGGGCAGTTGCAGGAAGGGGCGAACCGATTCGGCGAACTCCTCTCGCGCATCCCGTTCGAGCGACTGTAGACACCACTACTTTTTCCGGTTATCCTATAGCATCGGGATCACTGGCTCAATGATGGCTTGGTGATGTCGATGCCTTATTTTCATGTGTTAAACGATTGCATTGTCGGTTATCTTGTTGACTTTCAGTCGTTAAGCGGCTTTGCGTGATATTTTTAGTTGCTTTTGTAACTTGTTGTAAATCAACAATATACGATGTTGTGCTACTAAAAGACATTAGATTATGGCCTCTTGGGCATGCTAAATTAAGGATTTTTTCGTACCTTTGTGCCCAAATTTGGGAATTATAACTGTAAGGTTATGTTGGACTTATTGTTTGAAACCAGTTGGGAGGTCTGTAACAAGGTGGGTGGCATCTATGCCGTGTTGTCCACCAAGGCCAAGACACTTCACAAACGCTATAAAGACAACCTCATCTTCATCGGTCCCGACTTGTGGACTGCCGAGGTGCCGTCACCTTACTTTGTCGAGGGTAAGACTCCGCTTGATGCCTGGTTGCAGCAGGCGCAGTTGCCCGAGGGTATGCGGGTGAGGACCGGACGCTGGGACGTGCCGGGAAAACCTGTCGCCTTGCTGGTGACTTTTGATGTGCTTTACCCTTACAAGAACGCCTTGTATGCCGACATGTGGACCCGCTATCACGTGGATTCACTGCACGGCTATGGGGATTATGACGAGAGCTGCATGTTCGCCTATGCTGCAGCCTTGGTCATCGAGAGCATTGTCAAGTGGAAGAACGATCCCAAGCTGAAGATTGTCGCCCACTTTGATGAGTGGACGACGGGTATGGGATTGCTGTATATCAATGCCCACCTGCCGCAGGTGGCCACCGTGTTCACGACTCATGCCACGAGCATCGGTCGCAGCATCTGTGGCAACGGCAAGCCGCTTTATGACTTCATGGAGGGCTACCACGGCGACCAGATGGCCGAGGAGCTCAACATGCAGTCCAAGCACTCGCTGGAGAAAGCGGCAGCCCATGCCGCCGACGCTTTTACCACGGTGAGCGACGTGACGGCGCGTGAGTGCCGCCAGTTGCTGGAGCGACTGCCCATGGTGACGCCTAACGCCTTTGAGCAGAACTTTGTGCCCAAGGGCGCCAAGTTCACGGCTCAGCGCAATGCTGCCCGCAAGCGTATGCTGCAGGTGGCCGGTGCCTTGACGGGAACTGAGTTCCCCGACGACACCATGATTGTCGCCACGTCGGGACGTCTGGAGATGCGCAACAAGGGCATCGACGTCTATCTGGACGCCCTGTCATCGTTGCGCTCATCGCTGGATTGCGTGACCAGCCAGGCACGCAAAGTGCTGGCCCTGGTGCTCGTTCCCGCTTGGATGCGCTCGCCGAGAGCCGACCTTGCCGAGAATATGCGTGTTGAGAATCCGCATCGCCTGTTCGATCCGGTAATCACCCATTACCTGCACAATGCCGACAGCGACCCCGTGTATAACCGCATCAACGCCTTGGGCTTCCACAATGAGCCGGGCGACAAGGTCTCCGTTATTGATGTGCCGTGCTACCTGAATGGCGACGATGGCATCATGAACATGACCTATTATGACCTGCTGCCAGGTCTTGATGCCGCCGTCTTCCCCTCCTATTACGAGCCTTGGGGATACACGCCGCTGGAGAGTGCCGCTTTTGGTGTGGCAACGATCACTACTGACCTGGCGGGCTTCGGTCAATGGGTGCTCGATACCCATGGCGATGATAGCGACGCCTGTGGCATCAAGGTGCTGCACCGCAACGACGGCAATTATGGTGAGACAGTACAAACCATCGCTTCGAGCCTCATCAACCTCTATGTGATGGACCGCAAGCTGGCACAGAGCGTCAGCAGGGGTGCCAAGGCGACCAGCAAGGTGGCCTCTTGGGAAAATTTCATCAAGTATTATGATGAAGCCTACCGCCATGCGCTCAGCCGTTTGGATGACAGAGATGCCATCAAGGACAAGAAATAAATATATAAAGTTGCATCAGTCAACTTGAAACAGAAATAAATGTTGAAACACTAGAATAATTATGAAAATTCAAGTAAGCAACAGCAATGCTCCCCAGTGGAGGAGTATCACTGTGAAATCGGATTTACCTGGTAAACTCCAAAAACTCAATGAACTGTCACGCAACCTGTGGTGGGCGTGGAATGTCGAGGGAAAAACCTTGTTCCACGACCTGGACCGCGACACCTGGCGTGCCACAAGCGAGAACCCCGTCAAGATGCTGCAGTCTCTTTCCAATGAGAAGATTGACGCCATTCAGGCTGATCCTGCCATGATGGCGCGCATCGACAGCACCTACGAGGCCTACAAGAAATACATGAAGAAGCCCTTGCGCAAGGACCTCCCCTCGGTGGCCTACTTCTGCATGGAGTACGGCTTGTGCAACGCTTTGAAGATTTATTCGGGTGGCCTGGGTATCCTCGCCGGTGACTATGTCAAGGAGGCCAGCGACCGCTGTGTGAACATGACTGCTGTGGGTTTCCTTTATCGCTACGGCTATTTCACCCAGACGCTCGCCATGGACGGCCAGCAGATTGCCAACTACGAGGCCCAGAATTTCAACCAGCTGCCCATTGAGCCCGTCCTGGACGAGACCGGTCGCCAGTTGGTGCACCGCGTGCCTTATCCTGGCCGCGATATCTTTGTCAACGTATGGCAGGCCAACGTGGGACGTGTCAAGCTCTATCTGCTGGACACCGACATCGACCTCAACAGCGAGTATGACCGCGAAATCACCCACAAGCTCTATGGCGGTGATTGGGAGAACCGCATCAAGCAGGAGTACCTGCTCGGTATCGGTGGTGTGTTGCTGCTCAAGCGATTGGGCATCAAGGCCGACATCTACCACTGCAACGAGGGCCACGCCGCCCTGTTGAACCTGCAGCGTCTGGTGGACTTTGTGCAGGAGGATGGTTTGTCCTTCAACGAGGCTCTCGAGATTGTCAAGGCCACGTCGCTCTATACGGTTCACACGCCCGTGCCCGCCGGCCATGACTACTTCGACGAGGAACTCTTCGGCAAGTACATGGGTGGCTATCCCGAGCGCTTGGGTATCTCCTGGCAGGAACTCATGGACATGGGCCGCGAGAACCCTGGCAGTGACGAGCGCTTCTGCATGAGCACCTTCGCCTTGAACACCACACAGGAGAGCAACGGCGTGAGCTGGCTCCACGGTGAGGTGTCCAAGAAGATGTTTGCTGGCATCTGGAAGGGTTACGCCCCCGAGGAGTCTCACGTGGGTTATGTCACCAATGGTGTCCACATGCCCACCTGGGCCGCCAGCGAGTGGAAGGTGTTCTACAAGCAGGTGCTTGGTGAGGACTTCTTGGAACATCAGGAATTGGAATCGGCTTGGGCTCCGCTCATGAACGTCCCCGACGAGAAAATCTGGGAGATGCGCATGCTGTTGAAGCAGAAGTTCATCCGCTTCGTCAAGCGAGACTTCAAGGAGAGCTGGCTCAAGAACCAGGGCGATCCCACCCGTATCGCCAACATCGTGGACAAGATCAACCCCGACGCACTGCTCATCGGCTTTGCCCGCCGCTTTGCGACCTACAAGCGTGCCCACCTCATCTTCAACGACCTGGACCGCCTGAAGAAGATCGTCAACGACGAGCGCTATCCCGTGCAGTTCATTTTTGCCGGTAAGGCTCACCCCGCCGACGGCGCTGGCCAGGGCCTGATCAAGCGCATCATCGAGATCAGCAAGATGCCCGAGTTCCTGGGTAAGATCATTTTCCTCGAGAACTACGACATGACGCTCTCCAAGCGACTCATCACGGGCGTTGACGTTTGGCTCAACACGCCCACACGTCCCCTCGAGGCATCGGGCACATCGGGCGAGAAGGCCGAGATGAACGGTCTGCTCAACTTCTCGGTGCTCGACGGATGGTGGTATGAGGGTTATCGCGAAGGCGCCGGCTGGGCATTGACCAGCAAGCGCACCTACACCGATCAGTCGCAGCAGGATAAACTCGACTCGGCAACCATCTACTCGATGCTCGAGAACGAGATCATCCCCCTGTATTTTGCCAAGAACAGCAAGGGTTATTCTCCCGAGTGGGTTCAGTACATCAAGAACTCCATCTGCCACATTGCCCCCAACTACACTATGTCGCGCATGATGAGGGACTACTTCGAGAAGTTCTACTGCCCCCAGGCCAAGCGCGCCAAGGAGCTGACGGCCAGCAAATATGCCATGGCCAAGCGCATTGTGGCTTGGAAGGAGAACGTCGCAGCCCATTGGGACGACGTGAACCTGGTGGGCGATATCATGGGCAACCGTGACGCCATCGCCTTGGGCAAGGAGGATATCGACGTGACCATGCGTATCGATACCGCCGGCCTGGGACGTGACGTGAAACTGGAGCTCGTGGTTTACAAGGAGGAGGACGGACAGACCACGTTCTACCGCAAGGCAGAATTCAACGTTGTGGCCGAGGACGGCAATGTCCTCACCTACAACTGCAAGGTGCCTTTCCGCGAGAACGGTGTCTTCCGTTACGCTTACCGTGCATTCCCCTGGTGTGACGACCTGCCTCATCGTCAGGACTTCGCCTACCTCAAGTGGCTCTAAGCCCTGATTGAGGGAACTTATCAACCGGCAGCTGCTCAACGCCCGTCAAGGGCTCCGGGCAGCTGTCGGTCTGTTTTTGTCTTTTCACCTATCCCGCTCGCTATACGGTTAGGCCTGCGTCTTGGCCGCCTGTCTTCGTCGGTTTGTTTACCCGTCCCGTAACAGTCCCGTCGATGTATTGCGAGCCATGGCTCTTAAATCAGCGACTCTATGCCTTAAAAGTCCCATAAAATCCCTGCTTGAAGCTAAAATCCGGGAAAAATACTTGCGATTTCCAATAATTTTGTAAATTTGCCAGTTAATATGGATTAGTCCGCAACGACGACAAATCAGATGTTCGGTAAAAAGGGAAATATGTTCAGCAAACTTGCGCGTTGGGTGTCGACAGGCGTCCTCGGCATCGTTGCTGCCTTGCCCTTTGCCGCCTATATCCCTTGGGTCCAGAACAAGGCTGCCGACATCGCCGCCGACTATGCCAGCAAGAAGACCGGTATGGACATCAGCGTGGGCGACGTGAGGGTGCGTTTCCCCCTTGACGTCAGTGCCACCGATGTGCAGGTTATCGATCAGAACGGCGATACCCTTTTCAAGGCCGATGAGGTCAAGGGTAACGTCAAGCCGGGACCGCTGCTCGACAAGAAGGTGGAGGCCGATAACGTCTCCCTCAAGGGGGCTAAGAGCCAAATCAAGACCGAGGACGGGTCCATGGACCTCGACGTGGATGTGAACGAAGCCGGCATCGACAAGGCCGCGGTAGACCTGAACAATAACAAGGTCGACGTGAACAATGCCTCGCTCAAGGGAGGCAAGGCCAAGATGAGCTACAAGCCCGAGAAGAAGAAGCCCGACCCCAACAAAGAGCCGAGCAAGCCTTGGAAAGTCAATGCCAAGAAGGTCACTGCCGATGATGTGGACTACAAGATGGACATGAAGCCCACCATCGACAATCTGGATGCCAAGGTGAAACATGCCGAGGCCAAGAACGTGAAAGTCGATACGGGAGATCAGACGGTCGACGTCGGTGAACTCAATGTCGACCAGGCCGATGTGAACTACGAGTATCCCAGCGAGAAGGATGCCAACCAGTATCGCAAGGATCACCCGATGCCCAAAGACGCGGTTGATGACAGTGGCGACGACAAGCCCTGGAAGGTCAAGGCCGACAAGGTGAGACTGACGAACAGCAAGGGAAAATATGCCCAGACAGGCCATAAACCCAACAAACCCGGCACTTCGCTCGACCCCAACCACATCGAGGTGGAGGATGTCAATGCGGCCATCGACAACTTTGAATACGACGGCGATAACCTGAATGTGCCTGTCAAGCATCTCTCGGGCAAGGAACGCAGCGGCCTTCAGGTCAAGGATGCTAACGGCACGGTCAACAAGAACAAGAATGGCCTTGACCTGAATGAAGTGCGCCTCAAGACCAAGGGCAACGACATCAAACTCGATGCCCATGTGGACCAGGATATGCTCGACGGTAAGGCCAATGGCAAGGCCAATATCGATACCGACAGCAAGATTGACCTCAACGAGGTGGAGAAACTTGTCCCCGAGGCCCGTGACGCTCTCAAGGACATTCCTCACAACAAGCCAGTGCGTCTCAAGGCCAAAGCCCGTGGCAACACCGACCGCCTGGATGTCCACTCGCTGGATGCCGATGTGCCCGGAATCGGTCGCATCAAGGGCAAGGGTACCATCTACCATCCCACCGACATGGACCGCATGAAACTTGACATGGACACCGAGGTGGACCTGCGCGACCCGAGCATCCTGAGCAAGATGCTGGGCCTGGATGGCGTGAAGTTGCCGCCCATGAAAATGAGTGGCAAGATCAACAAGAACGGCTGCACTTATATCGCCCGCAACCTGCGCATCACTACCGGAGGCGGCACGATGAGCGGCAACGGCCGTTTCAACGCCTGCAACGAGGACTATGACGTGGATGCCAAATTCAACAACTTCCCCGTCAACTCGTTCCTGCCCGACTACGACGTCAAGAACCTCACGGGTAGCATCAACGCGCGCGGCCACGGCTTCGACTTCACCGATTGCGGTGACACCTGGACCGACGCCACCGTGAACCTGGCCAGCGTCCGCTATAACGGCACCCATTACGGCAACATCAAGGCTCGCGGAAAACTGCATGGCGGTTATGCCGATGTGTATGCTTCGAGCGCCAACCAGGGCTGCGACTTTGATGCCACCGCCCACGGCACGATATGTGACGACCATTACGTGTTCACTGCCGATGGCAACATCCGAGACCTGGACCTGCACCGCCTCGGCATGTATGACGGCGTGTGTGACGGCACCGCCAAGGTGCACGCCACTGGCGACATCAACCTGCGCACCCAGCGTTGGGATGCCGACCTCACGCTCACTGACCTCGATTGGAAGCTCGACAGCAGCAATCTCGTTGCCGATGATGCCCATGCCGTATTGCACAGCACGCCATCGCAGACGTGCATCATGTTTGAGAACGAAGACAATTATGCCCATATCAACTCACCGAGAGACATGATGTCCCTGATTGAGGGCTTCCAGAAGACTGCCGATGAGGTGCAACGCCAGTATAAAGACCGCTGGATCGACGTTGAGCGCCTCAAGGAGTCGATGCCGTGGTTTGACTTCGATATGCACATGGGCACCGATGGTGTCGTGCAGCGCTACCTCCAGCAGTATGAATTGGACTTCCGAGACATCAGTTGCGAGATGAGCCGTGACACAAGCCTCGTCTTGAGCGGCAGGGCCAGCGGCATCAGTTACGGCGAGACCAATATTGACACGATCATGATTCATGCCAATGAGCTGCACAACAAGTACCTCGCCTTCAACGCCCACATGGGCAACAGGCCGGGAACTTGGGACGAATTCGCTCGAGTGGATGTGGAGGGCGGCATCAAGGGCTCGGTGATTGATTTCCTGATGCAGCAGCAGAACATCAAGGGCGAGACAGGTTACCGCTTGGGTTGCAACGCCCGCCTCGAGGAGGATGAGGTGAGAATGCGCTTCTTCTCCAAGGATCCCGTGGTAGGTTACCGTCACTGGACAATCAACGAGGACAACTTCTTGAATGTGGACTACCGCACGCGCATGGTTGACGCCAAGGTGCTTCTGCGCAGCGACAGCAGCAGCCTCGAGTTGTTGACGAAACGACTGCCGGGTGAAAGCACCGAGAACATTCAACTCAACATCGACAACCTGCGCATCGAGGAGTGGACTCGACTTGTACCCATGTTGGATAACACGAGTGGCATCGTCAACGCCAATATAGACCTCAACTGGGATGGCACCAATGCCGATGGTGAAGGCACCATCGATATCAAGGACTTTGTCTATAACGGCAAGCATGAAGGCGACGTGTCGCTCACGGCCGACTTCGACCTTGACCCGGCAACAACGACGACCAAATTGACTGCCGACCTCATCGTCGACGGCAAGAATGCCGTGACACTGCATGGCGCCCTCAACGATGTGACGTCTCAAACGCCCCTGAGCATTGAGGCTTCATTCAACCGCTTCCCGCTGAACAGGGCCAATCCGTTCATCCCCGGCGATTACATCTGGCTTGAGGGATATGCCTTGGGTACGATGGCCGTGAGTGGCTCGCTGGACAATCCGCGCGTCAATGGCTATCTTGTTGCCGACTCGGCAACCGTCAACCTGCCGCGTTACGGCAGTTCGCTCAAGTTTGCCGGCGACCGCATCCCCGTCGACGACAACGTCATCACCTTTAAGGATTACAAACTCATCGGTTCTAACCGCAGCCCCGTTTATCTCAATGGCTTGGTCGATTTGCAGGACCTCGATAACATGGTGATTGACCTGAAGGCCAACGGCCGTGAGGTCCAGTTCATGGACAGCAAGCAGGACGACTTGACACAGATTTTCGGCAAGGGACTTGCCGATATCAACGCCACCGTCAAGAGCCACGGCGACGTCATGACGGTAAGGGCCGACGCCACATTACTTTCAGGCTCTAACATTACCTATGTGATGAAGGATGACATCTCGCAGCTCTCGACTACCGTCGATGAGAATATGGTGACCTTTGTCGACTTCAATCAGCCCGAGAAGGGACAGACGATTCTTGTGACAGGCAAGGGTAGCAGTGCGACGAGCATCGTGGCCAATATCGATGTGCAGCAAGGCGCAATCATCAACGCCTACCTCTCGGAGGACGGGCAGAACCGAGCCACCATCGACGGCAGCGGCCGATTGAAGTATTCGCTCGACTTTGCCGGCAGGGACAATCTCACGGGTACCTATACCATCGCTAACGGAAACTTGCGCTACACGCCGCCGCTCATGACACAGAAGAACTTCAACATCAACAGCGGTAGCACCATCTCGTGGACGGGTGACATGTTAAATCCGCAACTCAACCTCAAGGGCACCGAGCGACTCAAGACGAGCGTCTCCAGCGATCGAGAGGGCGCACGTCCGGTGGAATTCCTGATTGATGCCAAGCTGGGGGGCACGCTCAGCAACATCGACTTGAAGTTTGACCTCAGCTGTGAGAGTGATGCCTCAGTGCAGAACGAGCTCCAGTCCATGAGCGACAATCAACGCTCACAGGCTGCCATCAACCTCTTGCTTTATAACACTTATTCGGGTACCAACAGCGCCGGTAACATCAAGAGCCTCACGGCAACCTCGGCATTGTTCTCCTTCCTGCAGTCAAGGCTCAACGCTTGGGCGGCACAGACCTTGCCGGGCATCGACCTCTCCTTCGGTATCAACCAGTATGAAGGCAACCGAAATGGCGCCCTGGAAACCAGCTACAGCTACCGTCTGGCCAAGTCGCTGTTCAATGACAGGTTCAAGATTGTCGTCGGTGGCGAGTACAGCACCGATGCCAAGGAGGCAGAGCACATTGCCGACAATCTCTTCAACGATGTTTCGCTGGAATACTACCTCAATGACACTGGTTCCCGCTACCTGAAGCTGTTCCGCCACTCGAGTTACGAGAACGTGCTAGAGGGACAAGTTACCGAGACAGGTGTGGCCTATGTGCTCAAGCGCAAGCTCACCAACCTCAAGAACCTGTTCACCTTCAAGCATTCCAGGGAATATTTGCTGCGTGACTCGCTCGAGAAAGCTCGCAAGGCCGAATTGAAACTGCAGGAGAATGCCATTGATGCCATGAGCTCCGATAATACCTACATCGTTCCACTCGATGACGATAAGGGCATTGATAAACCTACCGTTGTCCGCAAAAAAGATGATGAGAATGATGAACATTAAGACATATATTCACATCCTGGTGGCTGCATGCCTGTTGGCGATGGCGGCTTCCTGCTCAACAACCAAGAAGTTGGGCGAGAACGATGTGCTCTATACGGGTGTGAAGCACCTCAAGTATCACGAGGATAGCGTCAAGCTGGACGATGGCGTCAAGGCAGACATCTTCACGGCCATCAACGTCAAGCCCAACAATCCGTTGTATTCTCCCTATTACCGCACGCCTTTCCCCTTCGGCTTGATGATATACAACAATATCGACGAGAACGCCACGGGATTCAAGGGATGGCTCTACAAGCATTTTGCCGCCAAGCCGGTGCTCATCAGGCGAGTCAACCCCAAGGCCCGTGTGGACATGATCAACACCATTCTGCACAACAATGGCTATTTCACCTCGTCGGCCAACTACACCCTGAATCCGTCCAAGGATCCCAAGAAGGCCAAGATTTCTTATGACGTGACGGTCAATCCTCCCTATCGAATCGGCAACGTGCAGTACACGGGAGGCCAGGATCCTCTCATGCAGTTGGTGGACTCGCTGGCAAGCGTCAACCGTTATCTGAAGACGGGCAGCCGCTATTGTCTGGACTCGTTGAGCGCCGTCCGCATCGACATCACCAATTTTGTGCGCAACAGGGGCTATTACTTCTTTAGGCCCGAATACATCCAGTACCTGGCCGACAGCATCCAGGATAATGGCGTGATTCACTTGCGCATGATTGAATCCAACGACATCCCCAATAATGCCAGGATGCGTTACCGCACCAATGACATCGTGGCAACGGTGGTCAATGATGACGGGGTGGGGGAGCCTGACACCATCGAGTCGGACCGCTGCACGCTCATCAAGTATGAGCCGGTATATCTCAAGGACAAAGTGATTCCTAACTGCATCAGGGCACGCAAGGGGCGTCTCTTCCGTGTGAACAGCATCGACCGCACCCAGGCGGCGCTGGCCAACCTGGGTATCTTCAGCACGGTCGACATCCAGGTGCAGCCTCTTGACACGATCACCCCCGAGGGTGAAGGACTGCTCGACCTGGCCATCTATTGCCAACTCGACAAGCCTTGGGAGGTGACGTTTGAGATGCAAGGCACTTCCAAGAGCAACAGTTTAATCGGGCCGGGTGTCGAAATCGGTGCAAGCCACAAGAATGCCTTCAAGGCAGGAGAGAAGTTCTCAGTGGATATCTATGGTAACTATGAGTGGCAGACTGGTGGCGGTGGCAGTCGCAAGGGGTCCGACTTCAATTCCTATGAGTTCGGTATTGAATCCAAACTGGATTTCCCGCGTCTGTTGGCACCCAAGTTCCTGTATCCCTCTCGCCGTTATACCAACTGGACCCGATTCTCTATCAGTGCCGACCTGATGAATCGTCCGAATTATTTCAAGATGTCACAACTCTCGTGTGCCGCCACGTGGGAGTGGCATGCCAACCGCTATTCCAGCCATGTGCTCACGCCGTTCAAACTCACCTATAACCGCTTGCTGAGCAGCAGTGCGAAATTTGATACGATCATGAAACGCAATCCTGCTCTGGAACGTAGTTTCAACAGCGTGTTTATCCCTAAGATTGAATATACCTACACCTACGACCGCAACCTAACGTCTCGGGACCGAATCACGTTCACAGCAAGTTTTGCCGAGGCCGGCAATATCGCTTCAGGCCTCTGGTCACTTTGTGGGGCCAAGGGCACCAAGCAACTGCTTGGAACACCATTCTCACAGTTTGTCAAGGCACAGGGACAGGTGGTCTGGACACGACGATTCGGGCTGGAATCGGCAATTGCGTCAAGGGTGTTCCTGGGCGCCGTGCATGCCTATGGCAACAGCAGCGAGGTGCCTTACAGGGAGCAGTTCTATGTGGGTGGCTCCAATTCGGTGAGGGCCTTCGCAGTGCGCTCGTTGGGACCTGGTAGTTATTCTGGTGGTTTTGACAAGGACGACACCACCCATTTTTCCTATTATGACCAGACGGGTACCTTTAAGTTCGAGGCCAATGTCGAGTATCGTTTCCCCATCCTGAGTTACTTCAAGGGTGCTGTCTTCCTGGATGCCGGTAACATCTGGCTTTTGAAAGATGACGCGACGCGTCCTGGTGGAGTGCTGAAGATGAAGAATTTCTTCAAAGAGCTGGCGTTGGGTACGGGTGTCGGCTTGCGTTTCGACATGTCGATGCTTGTGGTTAGGGCCGATTTGGGTATTGCCATTCACGCGCCCTATGACACCGGCAAGAGCGGCTACTACAACATTCCCAGTTTCAAGAAGGGCTTGGCCTTCCACCTGGCGATAGGCTATCCGTTCTAGCGACAAGGAGCTACAAAAACCACCCGAAAAAACTCGGGTGGTTTTTTTGTTGATGGGATGTCTGTCAAGCAAGCGTTAACAGGCGGCCTTGGTTATTGGTTGTCGTTTTTCTTTACCAGACGTTCATATTCGGGATTGCCCTCGCGCAGCAGGCGCTCGTAGCGCTCGCGGTCATTCAGCACGCCGAGGGCTGCCTGCAGGTCACGGTTGCGGTGGTTGATGATCACGCTGTAGGCGCTCTGGTCGCCATACACGTCACGCGCTATCAACCCCTTGATGATGTCCTTCAACAGCTGTTTGCTCGTTTCATATTGCTCCGCGTCGTAGTGGACACTGTCCTGCTCTCCCATGGCAATGTAGTCTTTCATCATCTCGTCGGTGACGATAAAGCCTCGGTCAAAGTCGTTGACGGTCTTGAACTGCTTGCTGATTCTCTTGCGCTGCTTGTCCACATACTTGATGGCATACTGGTTGCTGATGCCCTTTGCCGTGAGGTTGCGGTAATAGACCGAATACTCGGTGGTGTCTACGGGAACAAACACGTCGGGCATGATGCCGCCTCCGCCATAGATGGTGCGGCCGTTGTTGCGGGTATGGTAGCGCTGGGATTCATTGAACTGGATGCTGTCCAGGCAGTAATATTCGCCCTCGTTGTAGCGATCGAGAAGTTCGTTCTCGTAGGCTTTCTTGTCGCCACGGTTGTAGGGCTTCTGGATGCAGCGTCCGCTCGGGGTGTAGTAACGGGCAACGGTGAGGCGCATCATCGAGCCGTCATCAAACTTGAAGGGACGTTGAACCAGACCCTTGCCGAAAGTGCGGCGGCCGACCACAACGGCACGGTCCCAATCCTGCATCGCGCCGGCAAAGATTTCGGCTGCCGAGGCGGAGTACTGGTTGACCATGACCACCATCGGCAGGTCCTGGTATTTGCCGAAACCGTTGGCGTTGGCCTCGTTGCGGGGGCTGTTCTCTCCCTCGGTATAGACCATCAGTTGGCCGTAGTCGAGGAACTCGTTGCACATGTCGATGGCGGCATTCAGATAACCGCCGCCGTTGTCGCTCAGGTCCATGATGAGTTGGGTCATGCCCTGTTTCTCCAGTGTTTTGAGGGCATCCATCATCTCTTCATGCGTCTTGGCGCCGAAACGGGAGATACGCAGGTAGCCCGTGTGCTCGTCAAGCATGTATTGGGCATCGATGCTGTGCAGGGGAATATTGTCACGTGTGATGCGGAAGGTGATGAGTTCCTTCTCGCCGGGACGCTTCACCTTGATGGTAACCTCAGTGCCCTTCTTGCCGCGCAGGCGTTTCTGGATGTCGCTGTTCTTCATCTTGACGCCGGCGATGACGGTGTCGTTCACATAGATGATGCGGTCACCGGCAAGCACACCGACGCGTTCGCTGGGGCCGCCGGGAACGGTCTGGATGACATACAGCGTGTCCTTGTTCATGTTGAACTGGATGCCGACACCGCTGAATTCGCCTTGCAGGGGCTCTTCAAGCTCCTTGGTCTCTTTGGCGTCGGTATAGGATGAATGCGGGTCAAGGCTTTCAAGCATGCCCTTGATGGCGTCTTCTATCAGTTTGTCCTCGTTGACCGAATCAACATACAGCGTCGAGATGGCATACTCGGCATTGAGGAGTTTCTGCATCCCTTTGCCCATCCTTTGGGCTGACAGGTTCAGCGCCAGCAGCAGGCTCAGGGAGAATACAAATAATGTCTTTTTCATTTGTGATATCGTTGATATTTATTGGCTTTATTGGTTGAGAGTGGGGAGTTGGTTAATGTCGGCTTCCTTGGGCAGATAGGCGCTCACGTCTTGATTGTACCTGACCAGTTCGCGCACGATGCTGCTGCTGATGTGGCTGTACTCGGGTAGGGTATAGAGCAGGATGGTCTCGATGCTGGTCAGGTCACGGTTGACCTCGGCCAGGTGCTTCTCGTTCTCGAAGTCCTGGATCAGACGCACGCCGCGCACGATGAACTGTGCGCCCACCTCGCGGGCGATGTCCACAGTCAGGCCGGTATAGGCAATGACCTGCACCTGCCCGTCGTTCTTGAAGATGCTCTCGATCCACGCCTTGCGCTGCTCCATGGTCATGAACGACCGCTTGTCGGCATTCACGCCAATGGCAATAATGAATTTGTCAAACAATGGCAACGCGCGCCTCACGATGGACTCGTGCCCACGGGTAAAGGGATCAAAAGACCCTGGAAACAGGGCTATGCGTTTGCTCTTGCTATCAATGCACTGTGATGTCTTCATCGTCCTCGTTCACTAGATTGTCAATAATAAAGTTCTGGCGCTCCATGGTGTTCTTGCCCATGAAGAAGGCGAGCATCTGCTTCACCGAGTCCTCTTTGCTCAGTTTCACGCGGTCGAGCCGCATGTCGGGACCGATGAAGTCCTTGAACTCGTCAGGCGAAATCTCTCCCAGACCCTTGAATCGTGTGATCTCGGCAGCATCACCCAGCTTGTTGAGGGCGGCCAGTCGTTCCTCGTCGCTATAGCAGTAATAGGTCTCAACCTTCTGCTGCTTGGCCTCGCGCTTGGTAGAGCGGTTCTTGCGCTTGGCCTCCTTCTTGTTGAGCACCCTGAAGAGCGGCGTCTGCAGGATATACAGGTGCCCCGTCTTGATGAGCTCGGGGCAGAATTGCAGGAAGTAGGTCAGCAGCAGCAGCCTGATGTGCATGCCATCGACATCGGCATCAGTGGCGATGATGACCTTGTTGTAGCGCAGGCCGTCGATGCCGTCCTCGATGTTCAAGGCCGACTGCAGCAGGGCAAACTCAACGTTAGTGATGACCTTCTTGGGATCCAGGCCAAAGGTGTTCAACGGTTTACCACGCAGCGAGAACACGGCTTGGGTCTCCACGTCGCGTATCTTGGTGATGGAGCCGCTAGCGCTCAGACCCTCGGTGATGAAGATTGAGCTGTCCCCACGGCGGTCGTTGTCCTTGGGGGCTCGGGTGTCGTTAAAGTGGACGCGGCAGTCGCGCAGCTTGTCGTTGTGCAGTGCTGCCTTCTTGACGTTCTCACGCACCTGCTTGCTCACGCCGGCGATGGCCTTGCGCTCGCGCTCGTTGTCCTGGATTTTCTTCAACAGCACCTCGGCGGTCTCTGGCGCCTTGTGCAGGTAGTCGTCCAGTTCCTTCTTGATGAAGTCGTTGATATACTTGTAGATCGTGGGACCGTCTTTCCACATGATGCTGCTGCCCAGCTTGATCTTGGTCTGCGACTCAAACACGGGCTCTTCGACCTTGATGCTGATGGCTGCAACAATGCCGTTGCGGATGTCGCTGTACTCAAAGTTCTTGCCGTAGAACTCCTTAATCGTCCTCGACAACGCCTCGCGGAAGGCGCTCTGGTGAGTGCCGCCCTGGGTCGTGTGCTGGCCGTTGACAAACGAGTAGAACTCCTCGCCCAGCTGTGCGGCGTGGGTGATGACCACCTCGATGTCGTCGCCCGTGAAGTGCATCAGGGGATACAGCGGGTCGTTGGTCATCTTGTCCTTGACCAGGTCACTCAGGCCGTTGCGTGAATGGTATTTCTTGCCGTTGAGCGTGAGGGTGAGGCCTGTGTTCAGGTAGGAGTAATTCTTGATCATCGCCTCGATGGTCTCATCGCGGAACTCGTAGTTCTTGAATATGCCCGCATCGGGTTTGAAGCGCACGAGCGTGCCGTTCTCCTCGCCATCGCCTGCAGCGATGATGCCGCTCTCCTGCTTGACCAGACCCTCGTTGTAGAGCACCGATGAGCACTGCCCGTCACGCACGCTGCGGATGTAGAACTCGGTGGACAGGGCGTTCACCGCCTTGATGCCCACACCGTTCAGGCCCACCGAGCGCTTGTAGGTCTGCGTGTCATACTTGGCGCCGGTGTTCATCTTGCTGGAGGCGTCCTTGACTTGGTCCAGCGGGATGCCGCGGCCATAGTCGCGGATGGTGACCATGCCATCCACCACATCGATGTCGATGTTGGGCTTGGCATAGCCGGTATTGAACTCGTCGATACTGTTGTCGATGACCTCCTTGATGAGGACGTAGATACCGTCATCGTCCTGCGAACCGTCGCCCAGCTTGCCGATGTACATACCGGGACGCTGGCGGATGTGCTCGCGCGGCGTGAGTGTGATCAACTTCTCATAGCCACCAAAGTCGCTGGCGCCGGTCTGCTGTCCTGCGTTCATGGCGGAATCTTCTAGCTGATTATGTTTGTCTTGTGACATACTTCTCGTAAAAATCTGCGTATTTAACTTGCAAAATTACAAAAAATCCTGCAATTGCACACCCTCCAACCTGTGTCTATAAGGTTTATTAACTTATTAATAATGTAGAGTAACTGTTCAGCCAATCAGACCTCACGCAAGGGCGCTGAGGTGATAAGCCACTGATTTAAAGTGATTTTCGTGATTATCTTGGGGTCGGCATCAACGATTATCAATAAATTAAAATCATATCCATCAATTATCTTAAGGCGTTGATAATAAATAACTTTGCGACTTTGATGCCAAGAGCGCGGATGCCCCTCCTTGTAGTCCATAAAATCCGCCGACAGATAAGAACGCAGATGCCCTCTAAACCCTAGACCCTGGACTGGGCTCAGCGGAAAATTAGCGGGGGCAAGCATGAGGTCGAAAGACCTCGCCAAGGCCAGCGGCTTTGAATTGAGGCCCCAGGGCGCACTGGCCGAAGGTCAGTGTGGCCTGGGGATCGAGAACGCCAATCGGACGGGCCTCGAATGAGGGCCACTCATGTCAGGCAAAAATATCACCAGCGTGTGCATCATCAACGGGAATCTTTTGAAGAGGAATACCGCAAACATTTGCAGAATGCCGGAATAGAATGGAATGACTACCG
>JAZQJW010000077.1:0-83888 GCA_045541835.1 Sodaliphilus sp.
TAGGTCGAATAGGCGGCGTAGTTGTTGGAGATAGCAGAATTACCGTTCTGTCCCCAAGCAGCACGCAGCTTGACATTGTCAATCGTAAAGTCGGAGGCCAAGCGGTCTTAGGAAGACAATTAATTAAGGCAACTCCTTGGCTCACAGAACGACATGGCTACGATCCGACTTTAGGTCGAATAGGCGGCGTAGTTGTTGGAGATAGCAGAATTACCGTTCTGTCCCCAAGCAGCACGCAGCTTGACATTGTCAATCGTATGGTTCTTGGGCCAGAAAGCCTCCTCCGAGATGCGCCATGCAGCCGAGAAGGCGGGGAAGATACCCGAGTTGTGCTTCTTTGACAGACGCGAAGTCTGGTCGCGGCGCAGGGTCGCCGACAACAGGTAGCGGTCAGCATAGTTATAGTCAATCTTGCCGAAGAGCGAGAACAGAGCCCACTCCTGCTTGCCGCCGCCATTGGTCGACGTGCCTGAACCGGCACCGATCTGCATGTAGTCGACGTCCTCAAAGGCATAGTCCTTGCGAGTGGCTGACACGTCTTCAAACACATACTTGATGGCCTCGGTACCTGCCAGGAAGGTGAAGTGGTGAACACCATTGATGTCAAACATGTAGTTGGCTGTGTTGGTCCAGGTCCAGGTGTCGCCCTGGCCATAGCCACGGCTCACGGCGCGGTTTGCCGAGACATCGCTGGGACGCACGTTGCGGGTGAGCGTCTTATTCAGGAACTGGACATGCTCGATACCGATGTTGCTCTTCAGCGTCAGACCCTTGATGGGCATGATGTCAATATAGGCGTTACCGAAGATGCGCCACGAGGAGTTCTGGTTGTCGCGCGCATTGTACAGGGTCTGCACGGGGTTGTCGATATCGCTGCCCAGCATGGCCACGGGATCTGCAAACACGCCTTCGGCCGAGTAGATGGGGATGGCGGGATGCTGACGCATGGCGCTGTAGGGAATGCCACGGTCACCGTTGGTGTCGGCACCGCGGTTGTCCCACTTGGCAATCATCAGGTTCTCACCCACGCGGATGTACTGATTGAAGTTATAAGTCGAATTCACGCGACCACTCAGGCGCTTGTAGAAGGTGCGGTCCATCAAACCATTCTGGTTGATGTAACTGCCCGAGAACAGGTAGGAGCCTTTCTCGCTGGCATTGGAGATGCTGGCCGAGATGTTATGGGTCCAAGCGTTGCTGTAAACGGCTTTCTGCCAGTCTGTATTGGCGGTGTTGATGCCGTTGACCGAACTTACCAGTTGGGGCGTTGCTCCGTTACCATACAAGGCAGCAACTGCCGTGGGGGCGATGCCGTCATTTTTGGCAGCCTGCCAGTAGGCCTGACCCCACTGGTCGGCGGTGAGCACATCAAACTTCTTGACTACAGTCTGCAGTGCAGCGTTGTAATTGACGTTGATGGCCATGCGGCCTTCCTTGCCTTTCTTGGTGGTGATGATGATGACACCGTTGGCTGCGCGGCTACCATAGATTGAAGCCGAGGAGGCGTCCTTCAAGACCTGGATGGACTCGATATCCGACGAGTTCAGCGAGTTCAAGTTCTCGTTGGTGGCCACACCATCGATGACATACAAGGGGTCACAGGCATTAACGGTGCTCATACCACGCACGCGAATGGTGGAACTGCCTCCACCAGGAGCGGCATCGGTCACGATGTCCACACCCGAGAGTTTACCCTGCATGGAGTTGAGCATGTTGGGGTCACTCTCGCTGATCGGGCCTTTCATGTCCATCACTGCAACGGCGCCGGTCAAGTCAGCCTTGCGCTGCACTTGGTAACCGACCACCACGAGTTCCTTGAGTTCAACGGCATTGTCCTGGAGAGTAATTGTCATGCCGTTCTTGGCGGCAACTTCCATTTTCTCATAGCCGATGTAGGAAACCACGAGCATTGCTCCGGGATTGACCTTGAGGGTGAAGACACCGTCAAAGTCGGTCACTGTACCGTTGTTGGTACCTTTCTCAACCACAGTGGCGCCGATGACGGTCTCTCCTGTCTCGTCAACAACGGTACCTGTGATTTCTGTTTGCGCATACATTAGCGTACACGTCAACATGAGCATGAAGCTGAGTAGAAATCTTTTCAGTTCTTTCATTGTTCTGTTGGTTTTGGTTAATATTATTAAGGTGAGTTAATCCATTTTTGGGCAAAGTTAAACTATTGAAACATGGGGGACTATCAGTTTTCGTTCTTCCGCTTGCAAATATGTTTCCATGTATCAATTTTGTTAGTCAATGAACGATTTTTACAAGCCACAAACAGAGTTGATACACTACCTTTGTGCTGTTGAAACAGCAAAAAAAGGTGTGGACTCGCATCGTTTCACTTTCGAACCAGGTCTGCGACAACCGTCAGAATAGATGAAACGTCGGTCCACACCACTCTTATGTCTATAAAAGGGTGATGTCCTGATCTCTCTATTCCAGTAATCCAAGGTCGCAGTTTGGTCCGAAAAGAGTCAGCAACTCAATGATAAATCCCAAAAGTTTTTTCTTTTCTCCCAAGAGAGAAAGTGCAAATATAGTGTTTTTCTCCCGATATTCAGGAACAATCTTGTAAATAATTGTATGTTTCGGGTATAAATAACGGGAATCAGGACTTTCGTGCCTCACCAGGCACGATGCCGAATTCGTCTTTGTAGCACTTGGTGAAGTAGGACGGCGAGGCGAAACCCACTTGATAGGCGATCTCGCTGACCGATAGCGCCGAGGCTTGCAGCAGCGACTGGGCCCTGGCGAGCCTTGCCTTGCGCAGCAGGTCCACCGGAGTGCAGCCCGTTAATGCTTTGACTTTACGATACAACTGCACACGGCTCAGTCCCATGTCTGCCGCAAGGTCCTCGACACTCAGGTTACTGTCCGGGAGATGTTCCTCTACCAGGTTCTTAAATCGGGAGATGAAGGCATCCTCGATGGGTGATGCAGCAGGGGCAACAGTTTCGGCCGGTGCAGTGTGAGTCTCGGTTGCGGGCTTCATGCTCCACAGGTCCTTGAGTTGGTGGCGGCTCTGCAACAGGTTGTCGATGCGCGCCAGCAGCAATTCCGGAGAGAAGGGTTTGGTGATATAGGCGTCGGCCCCGCTTTCGTAACCTTCGATCTGATGTTTCTCCAGGGCTCTTGCCGTGAGCAGGATGACAGGAATGTGGCTTGAAATATCGTCTTTTTTCACCTGCTGGCAGAACTCCAGGCCGTTCATCACGGGCATCATCACGTCCGACACAATCAAGTCGGGCACTTGTTCACGGGCCAGTTCAAGTCCGCGCTGGCCGTCCTCGGCTTCCAGCAGAAGGTATTTGCCCTGCAGGATGGTGCGCAGGTAAGCGCGAATGTCGGCATTGTCATCCACAATGAGCACGGTGGGGGCGTCTTCGTCCGGCTTAATGTTTCCTGCCGATTCGGGAGATGCAAGATTTTGCGTCTCTTCATGGGCATTGACGTCGGTGATTGTACCGCCCACCTGAACATCCAGCATCTTGTTGATGAGTTGCGTCAGGTTGTGGGTGTTGCGCCTGACGATAGAGAACAGGTTGCCGGCCTCCTCGCTGGCATGTTTCACCTCGGGGGTCTCGGCAAGTTGGTCCAGCGGTCCCTCGATGAGCGTCAGCGGGGTGCGCAACTCGTGGCTCACCTGGGTATAGAAGTCCAGTTGCTCGCGCTCCATCTGGATGCGTTCGTCCTGGATGCGGGCCCGCTGCAGGTAATACATGTAGATGCCGGCAAGCAATGCCAGCAACAGCAGTATCGCCGCCAGGGCCACAAAGATGAGCGTGCGCTGGTTACCCAACTGGTCAAGGTATTGGCTGGCCTTCTCATGCAACTGCTCGAGGTTGCGGGACTGACGCATGATTTCCTCGCTCTCCATCAGCAACACGCGGGCATTGTCCTGAGTTACAAGTGCCGACATCAGTTTAGTCTCCTTTTCATAAGGTTTCCCTTCAAGGATATCTACCGCCAGTTGTATCAACTGATCACCGTGGGTGGGATAGATGTAGGACGCATCCAGCAGCGAGTCTTGCACCAAGCGGATGCCTCCGTTCTCACCTGGCAGGCCATCGATGCCACAGAACAACGGCAGTGCCCCGCCCGCCTCTTCAAAGGCTTTGCGCGCTCCCATCGCCGTGCGGTCGTTCATGCCGAACACCAGGTCAATCTTCTCTCCTCCAGAGTTCTTGTCGAGCCACTGCTTGACTGTGTTGTAGGCCGTCGGTTCGGTCCAGTCGCCCTGCAATGTGGCAACCACCTGGATGCCGGGATGTCCGGCAATGGCTTCCCTGAAACCGTTGTGGCGCTCAATGGCGGGCGACGAGCCCTTCAAACCCATCACCTCGATGATGCGGCCACGTTCATTCAGCCTTGTGGCGACATACTCGCCCATCAGGTGCCCCATCTCATAGTTGTCGGCACCCATATAGGCAGTGTATTTCTTGGTGTTGGTCTTGCGCTCAAACACAATCACCGGAATGCCCTTGTCATAGGCCCTGTCAATGGCGGGGGAAATCGTCGACACCTGGTTGGGGGCCACAATCAGCAAGTCAATGCCAGTCCCCACGAGGCTGTCAATCTGTTGAATCTGGCGCTCATCGCTGTCGTAGGCCGCAGCGAAGCGCAACTCCACATTATCATGGAAATAGGCACCGATCTTCAATTCCGAGTTCTGCTTGTCACGCCAGATGTCGTCAGAGCACTGCGACACCCCGATGCGATATTTCTTGGCATCCTGCGAACAAGAAGCCAGCAGCGCCAGCAGTAGAATAGTAATACAGATATATAATTTATGCATATCTTCTTCAGTATTCTGTTCCCCACCCAATCATCAATTAATTGAGAGCAGTTTATAATAAAATGAACTGCAAATTTTATATTTTTTTCACAAACAGCAAAATTTTCCAGTCAATTTATTATAATTCATGGTCTAACAACCGAAAAAAAGTGAGATCTATCATCCCTTCGATAATAGATCTCGTCTTCAATTAGACTATCTAGAAATGATGAGTTTTAAAGGGGGAAATAAACCCCTGTTCGTAGATGACTTGGGGGATTTACCAGTGGATTTACCAGTGGATTTACCGGTGGATGACCTGGTGGATTTACCGGTGGATGACCTAGTGGATTTACCGGTAGATGACTTGGGGGATTTACCGGTGGATGACTTGGGGGATTTACTGGTAGATGACTTGGGGGATGACGATGTGTTAGACGTAGTCGTCGTGGATACAGTTTCAGTATATGCAGCACCTGCGTTCCAGGCAACAGTTGAACGAGGAGTCGGCATATCAAACGCACTCCAGTTATAAGCAGACGCTGTGGAATACGACGGATAGTAACCAAATGACATTCCTCCCATCTGCGAGGATCTGCCCATTGCTACACCCTGCCAAAATTCTCCACTGCATGATGTTAACATCATTGATGCCATAGCCAGAAATATGTAACTGAGTTTCTTCATCGTTTCATGCCCTTAGTCCGTGTCGAGCGCAACTTTTAATTGATTATTGTTATGATTGTGAATTCCTTTGTTCTTGAAGCGCGTTTCATCTGCGCCTCTATTGTAATAAGACACACCGGCAGGGAAATCTATCATCAAGGTGCTTATCTTTTTGAAAATCTTGAATTATGGTTACTATATGCTTATCCTGGAACCCTCACTGAAGCAGAAAACGGCCGACATCCCCTTGACGTCGACCGCATTCTCAGCGTTGATAGACCATTTAATTTCAGTCAAAAGCCTATCTGTTAATCGTGTACGTAATCCCAATGACCGCATGTGCATTTTCCGGCACCATTTGAAGCTCTGGTAAATTTTGTACACCCACACAGCGCATGGCGACAAGCACCGTTACCTTGAGATGTGGATTCTACTTGAACACCTTCATGATTGCAGAACGCTTCTTCGGAAGTTAAACCACTTGAGAAAGCTGTAACAGCAGTTGTAAATGCCATGACTACTGCAAGACCGAGAACGATTGTCTTCTTCATTTTAGTTTACCCTAATTCGTGTCGAGCGCAACTTCTAATTGTTTTTGTTTTGTTTGATTGAAAAAATTATTTCGTTGTTGTGGCGCGCTTCAGGTGCGCCTCTATAGTAATAAGGCACACCACCTAGGAAATCTATCATCACTACAATTTTTTTTACCATCATAAGCAAACGACTGCCGCGGATT
Source organism: Sodaliphilus sp. (assembly GCA_045541835.1). Taxonomy (GTDB): domain Bacteria; phylum Bacteroidota; class Bacteroidia; order Bacteroidales; family Muribaculaceae; genus Sodaliphilus. Next base: position 6,180 of record JAZQJW010000077.1, read on the forward strand.
TTTCCACGACAGTCATTATTGTTTACCACAAGTCCCCTTGATTTACAGGGCAGCGGGTAGGTTCAACACCAGCGAATCAATCAAACATAAACGCACGTATCTTAATGGCTATGGCTGGCTTATTAATTTCTTCATCTCATCAATCTTTTCTTTTACAAATTGTGTTCTAGGATGCTCCGTGCCTAAAGTGTGTTCGTATATGTCCAATGATGTTTGGTAATACTCTAATGCTTTTTCGAAATCACCTTGGTCGCAATAAACTGATCCGATATTCCGATAGGAATCGGCAGTATACGGATGTTTTATTCCCAAGGTATGCTCCCTAATATCCAAAGATTTTTGAAAACACTCCAATGCATTGGCAAAATCACTTAGGTGTTTATATACTAAACCCATATCATTGTAAGCCACAGCATTATAGGAATGCTTCAATCCTAAAGATTGCTCATAGACTGATAAAGCCTTTTGGAGATACACCAAAGCTTGAGCATAGTTGCCCAGTTCATCATAGATAACCCCGATACAATTGTATGATATAGCAACATGAGGGTGATTCATGCCTAAAACACGTTCTCGGATGGATAGTGCCTCTTGTTGGTATTTTAGAGCATTAAAGAAATCTTTTTGAGCACTATAAACTGTGCCGATATTGCCGTATGCTGTGGCTGTATAAGCGTGTTCTTTGCCCAAAACCGATTTAAAGATGTCAAGTGCCCTTTGATAGTTTTCCAAAGCTTTATCATTATTATCCAGATTTAGATATACTCTACCAATGTTATTGTAAGATGACGCAACATCACTGTGTCTGTTACCATAATTCTTTTCAAAGATATTCAATGCTTTGTAATAAAGTTCAAGTGCCTCATTGTACTTACCTTGACTCTCATAAGCTCCAGCTATATTGTAGTAGGATTCTGCCGAACTAGGATGCATTGTATTAAGAATTCGTTCACGAATAATTAGGGCCTTTTGATAATACTCAACTGCTTTAGCATAATTGCCTTGAAGGCGATATGTTCTTCCAATGTAATCATATCCACTAGCAGTTAAAAGATTATCTGAACCTAAAGTCAATTCATATATAGTTTGTGATTTTTGTTGATACTCCAAAGCTTTAGCATAATCACCTTGTTGCGAATAACAATTACCAATATTATCATATTCTGTAGCTATATCAGGATTACCGTTTCCATAGACATATTCATAGATTGACAACGCTTTTTGAAAAAAATCCAATGATTTCTGATAATCTCCAGTCTTATAGTAGTATATGCCTATGTTATTGTATGACTTTGCAACATCAAGAGAATCAATGTCTACAATTTGATTTTGAATGTCTAGCGACTTTTCAAAGAATTTAAGAGCTTCAGCATAATTACCTTGGATATTATAAATCTCTCCAATATAATTATATGATGAAGCAACTTGTTCACTAAATTCTCCATATTGGGCTATAGATTGGCTCAATCCTAATTGGCAGTAGTTTAAAGCCAGAGAATAATTTGCCAAATATTTATAAATAAAACCGCCAGCATCGTTTAGCCATTCCACATTGGTGGTGTCTAGGGCTGAGCGTCGCATAAGGTAGTAAGCTGCAGAATCGTTTTGATATTTGCCTTTATGGATGGTGAATTTGTCATAGTAGTCTTTGGCTAGGTCGTTGAGTTTGAATTCGGCATCCTGTTGGGACTTGGCCAGGAACTCGGCTGTGGCTTGATTCAATTCCTGCTGCTCTCGCAACTCTTGCTCTCGCTGGTCAAAGTCTCCCTTGCTGTTGATCAATGAATCGGCCCGCTCTAACTCTGCATTCTCGATGCACTCCAGAATCTGGCGGTTGATTTCGCTCAAGCCCTTGCAGTCGGTCATCGCATAGCGCTCGGCCATCTCGTCAATCAACTTGATATATTTGTCATAATCGTCATTCAAGCGATTACGCTCGGCGTAGTAAGTCGAGTCGCTGATGGCCTTCTCTGCCAACTGGTGCTCCAGATCGGCGATACGTGTCTCATAGGTCCTCTTGGCACGAGCATAGGCTTTGTCCTCAATCTGCTTCTTGTCGCTGGCCAACTGCTTGTCCGAAACCATTACAATTTCCAGCGGGACAGAGGCAGAGTAGGAGTATTGGCGTCCCTGTAGATATTTATCCACGAGGGTATAGCCTTTCTTTCGCACCCGCGACACCTTGTATGAGTCACCCTGTTTCTTGCCCGGAATCGTGAAAGAGAACTTGCCACCCTTCTTGGAAACTAAAGCATTAGGATATTCCAGGATATTCACGGTAACCCCGTCAATGCCTACACTTGGACGTTTTGCTTTTTCTAGGGTCCTGACGATACCTTGCTGCTTTTGTGCCTCAACCACAAGTGAAATGGCGAGGCATGCCATCACAATCAGTAAAGTTTTCTTCATGTATTTGGGCGTTTTATATCTTATATCGTTTATTCTGCCCACAAAAATACAAAAAAAAGTTATAACATTTTACCAGCATGGGGAGGAATTCTCCCCATGCTGGTAAAATGATTATCTCGGATTCAGGATCAAGATTTGATTCCGTCAATGATGCCGCGAGCCATCAGCAATTCAAACAAGGCATTACTATTCCCCAGTTCAGACAATTTGATCGTACTCATATCGCCCTCCTCGACAAATCCATGCATAATACTGATAGAGTGGTTGACATGCTCGAAGGTACAAGTCCCATTATTGAAATGGATATCCTTGATGCAGCCGCAATCATATCTTGTTCCAGAGATGTCAATATAATCCCGGCCCACGGAAATCTCCTTTGGATACAATGTCTCATCTTTGAGGATGGGAAAATACACCACATTTTCACCTCGTTGCTCATTAAGGAAAAACGCTGTCCATTGCTGCTCTACTTTTTGCCAGAACAAATATTCTGAGTTCTTACCACCAGCAAAGATGTTTGATGCGGAATATGCTATTCCATAGACATAGGTGCCCGTTTCAGATGCCTTGTTATAGAATGTGAAATAATATTCATTGCCGAGATTAGTGAGCCCAGACTTTTTTTCCGTCTCTCCAGACATCAAGAATGCGATATCCTTGAATAACACAGTCTGACTATCGATGATATTGTCACGGGTTTTCAGAAACCGGATAACAGAAAATCCATTTTTGCCCAGGAAGTAGTCAGCGCCCTCGAAAGACACCTTAAATGCCTTGCGACCTCTGTAAATACTAAGGATCGAAAAAGCCAAGGCCAGAACCATAGCACCAGAAGATTTTCCACTCATCGCCATCCAAATCACGAATAGTGACACCGGCACCAAAAGAATGAGAATAAACAAGAGAACCTTCTTGATGAGTTGCCCCATTGTCGCTGCTTCGATACTTGTCACGTGTAATACATCACCGATCTCGCTAGGAGCGTTGCCGCAAACAGAGTTGTCATTGAAATTTGCCATAATTGTAATTATTTAAGTTTGTTATTAAAATTTGAATCTATAATCCGTTCCACATCTCTATGTGGTTTACAATAATAAAGAGACAGACCCTGAAATAATTCTATCACATGGGTCGAGAAAATCAAATGCCAACTCAACTGTTCATCAGGTCATCCATAGCAGTCTCATACTATCTAAAAGGCCGTGCCTCGGTCAAAAGGCCCGGCCTTTCTGCCTGAAACGTATCGTCATTGCCCATATATATGGCTTCAGTCATTCTTTTGTTTGACTAACTAGATTATCGATTTCAGTTTGGATCTCGTCAATCGTTGGGGCTCATCTGGATTGATCAAGCACTGATTGTCGGGCTTGAGGAAAATGATGCGCAGGCCGACATCACTCTTTGACTCACTCAGGCAATGCAGCAATGTGCCGACTGACATATATAGCATGAAATCGCCATCAACCAAAACGGAATGTTCTTGAGGTATCATCCTGTAGGCTTCAGCAAAATTATTGAGTACAGATTCAGTCACTTTCTCAATGTCGCCTTGTGTTGCAGGACCATCATAGTTCTGTGGCTGAACAGCCATTACGATTGAGTTGTCCTCATCGTCGAACCAAATCTGCCTGAACACCCAGCCGTCCCACATGACAGTCGGACAAATCCGTTGTATCATCTGCACTGCATAACTGAACTCATTGTCCAATGTGGGTTCCTGGTTTGACAAAGGCAGATTACTGTTGGCTTTAGCGCTAATTGCGCAACTCAGAATCGTGATTATTGCTATCATCTTTTTCATCGTTAAATACACTAAATACGTGTCGTGCGCAACTCTATCATGTTTTACTCGTTAATTAAATTGCTCAAATACTTGATGCGAATGCCGTAGTTGAAGTTCTGCGTGCCATTAAGTCCGGCAAAGTTGATTGCGACCAATTGCCCCCGCCTATTGACTACCGGAGAACCGCTGCTTCCAGGTAATGCCGGAATGGAGTACATGATGCGATCACTGGTCTTCTGGCTAATATGGCCATCATTGAATTGCGCTTTCACACCTTCTTCTGTCAGACTCAAAAGCGGCCCCAAATTGAAACTTGTCATATACAACTTGCTGTTCTTGTCCTCGTTGAGTTCCTTAGCAATCTGTTCTGGCAAAGAGTAGGTTTTCAACGGGTCTTCGTCCGGCACTTCAAAAACGTGTTTATTTTTGGGCGTCTGTTTGTCTTTTAACTGAATAATCGCCAAATCGTGTTCTGCATCAGCCTTGAGGACTACACACGGGACAAAATCCGTGCTGCTCGTGATATGTGTATCATTATAGGCAATGCTCACCTCATTGTGCCTGACCACTTTGCATTCATTCATGTTGATGTTGTTCAGGATATTATAATCTGATTCGTATTCATCCATCAAGGTTTTTGCCTTTTCCAAATTCAGATTATACTGTTCATATTCATAATCTGAGACCTCATCAACAAGATAACATAATTGCACGGTACTCTGATCTGCGAGCAAATTGTTATATAGTTCCCTTGACTCATGGTAACGTTTGTATGCTTCCCTCTTCATTGAGTCAAATTCAGAAGAAACGACGCTCAAGATATCTTGATCAGAAGCGATTTCAGTCACAATGTGATTGTTGGTTGCGATCTCTCCGCTCGCCGATACAAAAAAACCGGTGCCAAAGGTCGTTTTCACTTCGACTGAAGCCTCATCACTGGTAAAGCCGACCAGTCCTTCTTCCTTGTCATAACCAGAGAAAAACAAAGATTCTCCGTCAGGCAGGATGACCTCAAGGTAACTCTGGTTCTGGACCAATACCACGCCCGAAGCCATTTCATGTTCAATTTGTTCGTCTGTCTTGTTTCCGCAAGAAGTCATCACAAAGAGCGCTGCGATTAAGCATAATGCTAACTTCTTCATCGTTCTATGCCCTTGGTCCGTGTCGAGCGCAACTTCTGTTGATTATTGTTGTCTATTGTTAGTTTCTATTGGATAGAGGCAGTACCCCAGGCCGATTCTAACACCACCCATGAGTGTTTTTATTTGTTCATCGCACTCAATTCTTGAAAAAGTCAACAAAACAGGTGGCCAATTCAATGAGAATCGGCCACCTGATCCATTAATCTTATCGGTGAGCTTATGGGTTTACTACCTTGACGCTCTTCTTGAGGGCTTGAACTTCTTGGATCGTGGGCTTATTGGTCTTTAATTCAATTGTTCCATTCTCATCAACAGCCGCAGCTTGGCGTTGAGGCGCCCTGACACTGTAGGAAGAACTGCAGTAATCCCATTGGATGTTACCAGAGAAGGTCTTTTGAGAATTCTGTCCCCAAGTCCAGAAAAGGACAGCGGATTGGTCGCTCCGACGCGACAGTTGCATTGCTCCGTCTTTCTTGGCAGGTTCCATATTATGCTTCTTAATCTCGTCATCAATAATACTGGCAAAGAAGGCTGTTGAAATATCATCACTCACCAAGCCATAGGCCAAGATTGTTGCGAAATCACCGCTATAATCGTCAGTTATGTAACAGGGATAGTAACTGTCACAATAGGTATTCATGTTGACATTAAACGTCCATCTGTTTGATTCTTGCCTGAAGTTGCCGACAAAAGCATCATAACTTGTAGAACCGGATTTAGAAGTGAACTCATGCTTAACCACAGGACCATACTCATTATGGTCATTGTAAGCTACTGCCACATAGACATAATTGGTGTTCGGTGCAGGCAATACATAATCGGCATAGTCATACTCTTCAGGACTGAATGCATGTTTGGTTTTAAGGTCACGCTTAAAATCCTCATCAGTCCATGCTCTAACCCTATCGGCATAATAGCAAGCATACTGGAAGCCTTTCACATTACCCATGAAACGCAAATCAGCATAATAGCCATCAGATAAGATAATTTCATTGGCAATGCTCACATAGAGTGACTCTACACCCGGCTCTTGAGTAATCGTGATACTTTTAGACTCACTCTCACCTGTCACGACCAGAGTGACAGACCTGGGCTTGTCGGTTTCATTAGCCTGAAGGGTTTTAAGGTTGACCTGTGTATTCCCGTCACCACTATGGGAAGAGATCCACAACCAATCGGCTTCTCCCGAAATAGTCCACAGAGTGTTTGACGTTATCCCGAAAGAAGCAGTTTCTCCTTTCCCTCCGCCCATGGACAAATCCATCGGTGTCACGCTCAAGAAACCATCATTATGATCAGACTTACAACTGGTCATACTTGTCAGAATCATTGTAACCAGCACAAGTGCCGCTGTACTAAAATTGTTCATCAAATTTTTCATTTCTCTCTAAATATTTAATAGTTAATAATGTGAAAAATCGCCATAAACTCAAATCAATAGCATTATATTGATCTGTTTTCAGTAATTAAAGAGGCACATGATTGATGATTTCTATCATTCACACAAAAGAAAAACGGGAAACGTTTAAACGTCTCCCGCTTTTTGTATCAATGACTTCTCTGTCAAATAAGATCTTTCCAAGTAATCGGCCGGCCACAGTGCTCGCAGAATACTTGGCTCTTGAAAATTGGTTGATTACATTGGGGACAATAGTGTTGCTCGGATTTACCACGCATGCGGCGCAACAGTTGCTGATGCAACTCGGTGTGATCATTCTTGACAAGGTCATAACCCAACTTGATCACGAGTTTAATGGTATTAAACGCCATCTGGCGGTCATACTCTTTTTCACTCTCGGTAAGTTGTGCGTATGGTATCAGGTCCGGATGGTGCAGTTTTTGGTCGTCTCGTTGGGTTCCATAGGCCCAGCCCTCATTCATTCGTTGACGTGCCCACACATCATGGGCATTCTCGGCGATGGCTTCCCGCAGTTCGAGCAGGTCATCATCCAGTTCCACGTCATCAACCTCGATGGGTTGCGGATGATAGCAGCCATCAGGCATTTTTACGGAGACCAGATAATTGGTCGAATCACTCCATGCGCTCATGAACACAGCCTCATCAACAATGTCACTATCATCGTCCGATGCCGGGTCATGGATGCGCAGTTTGCGTTCTTTGGGCAGATAATCAATAACAACGACAGCATGGTTAGGCTCCTTGTAAGCCTCGGTGACTGTTGTCAGTTTATTGTAATTGACAACAACCATCACATCGTGGCCAGTGGCGATGGCGTTTACTATATCCTCCAGGGTCGCCTTATACTTGCGCTCGACCTGAAGTTTTTCTTTTTCCAGCAGGCGCCCCATGCTGTGCAACGGTGTTCCCTGGTCATACAGCCATTTGTTGTCTCGTGCTGTCTCACTCAAGGAATTGGGATCAATGTCAATGCCTCGGCGCTTGAGGATGTACTCCTCACACAACACGTCACACAGGTTGCCCTCCGAGATGCCTGCACGTTCGGCCATAGGCAGAGTCTCAACTTCATCTTCCTGGCCGCCTAGCGCCTCGTCCATGCGTTGCATGGTCACGATAAACTCCTTCAGTTCCTCGTCATGCTGGATGGCTTCGAGTACCTGGGCCAATTCTTCTGGTGTCACATCTCCGTCGAGATATCTGTCCACCAATTCATCACTTATCTTGAATCTATTTGTTTGCATAGTGTTTAATGTCTTTTAATGCGACCTTGGTCAGAGCGGCCAGGGCGCGTTTTTTAATGTTATATAAATTAGCAACCGTGACACCCATCTCATCGGCAATCTCGACGGGGTCTCGCTCCGAGAGGCAAAGTTCGCGAATGACCATCACATATCTGGTATTGTTCATCGCTCCCAGCAGTCGTTCAGTATCGAAGTAGGCTTCGGAAGTCGCCTCGCTCACATCGGGAGTCTTGCGCTGAATCTGTCTCTCGGTCATTTCATCATCATCTGGCTGGTCTTCATCAGATGTGTCGACTTTCCAGTCCGCCACAAAATCACCTTTGTGCCTGATCAGGTATCTCACGGCAGTGCGGTTAATCCAACCTAGCAAGGCAGCAGTGTCGTTCACCAGTTTGAATCGGCGACAGTCGTCCTCCATCAAGAGAAGATAAATCGCATTGCGTATCTCGTCAACCTCGGCCCGGCCACTGAAGATGTAGCCATTCCAATAGCGGCACAATTTCATAATTGACTCCGACGAGAAGAACTGATTTGCCGCTTTTGTCGCAGCCCTCCTCATCTCATCGGTCGCAACTTCGGTCGCACCGTCAATGATTTGATGATATAGTTGTATTAAGTCCATGAAAACAAATATCTTAGCGTTTATCCACTGTTATGGTAACACCTTGAGTCAATAATGACGATAGTACCGTCCTGACGGTGACACGGTCAACCTCTTTTTCATCATCGGTCAACATGTCGTAGGGAACAATGCCGGGATGTTTCTTCTTGTCGTCATCACGGTGTTCACCCCATGTCCAGCCTTGCCGCATTCGCTCTAAAGTCCATTGGTCATGGACATTCTCGGCCAGGGCCTCTACCAAGCCTTCCAACTCGGCTGGCAAAGACTTCATATCGACATTTATTGGTTTAGGTTGATATTCCATAAAAGTTAAAAATATCTGCTGCAAAAATACAAAGTTTCGCTGACTCATACAACAATTATTGCATGCGACATCTATAAAAACACCAAATCTACAATGTTCCTCGTGTTCATTCTTTCTAGCCCTTAATCCGTGTCGAGCGCAACTTCTATTTACTATTGTTAAACCTTTTTACTGGAATAGAGACCTGTGATTCCCGAAATCTATCATCACAATATCATTTCTTCATCAACCAGCCTCCCATTACTGCCAAATACCCTCAATAACAACATTTCTTGTACAATTACCGGCTTATTTGCCTGGTTTAATAAAACTTTTTGGTAAATTTGCACACCATAAAACTAATCGCAGAAAACAACCCAAGAAACTAATGAAACTATGAACCGAATTCTATGGATCACACTTTGCATGTGCATGGCGTTCGCTGCCCTGGCCCAAAAGCAACAAGGCATAGTCCGCACCATCGGCCGACCAGGGAAGCCGGGCGCTCCAGTGGCTAATGTGACCATCAGGTGGCAAGGAATGTTCAATGCGGTAATCAGTAATGCTAATGGCCGATTCTCTGTCACAATGCCAGGCAAGAAGAACGGCGATGAAATAGTTCTCCAGTCAGTTTCAAAAAATGGGTATGAACTTAAAGATAAAGGTGTCATAGGCAGACCACAGGTTTTTTCCACAACAGTACCCATCGAGATAGTGATGGTCAATAAGGCGCAGTTGCAAGTTGACAAGAAGCGCATCGAAGATAAAGCGTATAAAGTTGCTGAAAAAAATTACAATAAAAAACTAAAGGAATTTGAGAAGAAGGTTAAAAAGAAAAAAATCACAGAAGAGCAATACCGTCAGGAATTAGAAAGGCTCCAAAAACAATATGAGGCTTACCTGTCTCTAATCGGCGACATGGCTGACCGATACGCTCGAACCGACTATGATCAACTGGACTCAATTGATTACCAGATTAACCTTTGTATCGAAAACGGCGAACTCGAGAAAGCCGACTCACTCATCCACACGGTTTTTGACCCCGAGACTGTACTTGACCGCAATCGCGCTGCCAAAGAAGAAATCCGCCAACGAATCGAGTTTGCCCAGAAGGTCATTGATAAAGCAAACGCGGACAAGGCGGCCATCTTGCGAGATTTTGACTATGCCGAGCGTGTGATTGCATTGAGTGAAAACCTTGTGGCCGTATATATTTCTCAAGGCGAGAGGGAAAAGGCCATCAATTGCCTCCAAAAATCTCTTGAAATTGCCATCATTCTCCATGGTGAGGATAGCGATGATGTTAAAACCATGCGAGAACGCATCCAAGCCATCCAACAATAACGTATTTCAACAACTATAGCATAAACAATTAAAACCAAATAACCACTATGAAAAGAATTGCTTTATTAGTAGCTTGTATCAGCCTTGCACTTTGTGCGCTTGCACAGACGCAGCAGGGGTATGTGAAAACAATTGGCAAACCGGGCAAAAAGGGTGTTGCATTGAGTGGAGTTACCGTGCGTGCCAAGGGAAACCATAATGCAGTTGTCAGCAAATCCAACGGTCAATTCACCATGAAGATGAAGGGACTTAAAAATGGTGATGCCTATTCACTGCAGCAGGTTCAGAAAAATGGTTATGAATTGAATGACGCCGGTACTATAGGACGTCAATATGCTTTCTCCGCAACAGTGCCACTGACTATCGTGATGGTATCCACGGCACAACTCCAGGCTGACATACAACGCATTGAGAACAATGCTTATGCAGTCGCCGAGAAGAACTACAAAGCGAAGATGGCAAAACTGGAAAAGCAATTGAACGAAAACACGATTACGGCCGAAGAATATCGTACCGCCCTGCAAGATCTGCAGAACAGCTTCGAGAAGTACCAGTCGCTCATTGAGAGCCTGGCCGAGCATTATGCCCATACAGATTATGACATGTTGGATGAAAATGAGGCCGAAATCAACACCTTGATTGAGAATGGTGAACTGGAGAAGGCCGACTCATTGATCCACACGTTGTTTGACCCCATCGATGTGCTCAAGCACAACAAAGAGGCCTTGGATCGCCTAGACCAAACCATCGCCGATGCCCAAGGCATGATTGACCAAGCCAATACTGACATGGCCGCCGTCCTGAAACAACAGGAAAAAGACGCTGAATACCTCTATCAACTTTACACCATCGCCCTCGCCCAATTTGACAACGAGCGCGCAGCTAAATACATCCAAACACGTGCCGAACTCGACACCACCAACGTACAGTGGCAAAACGAAGCAGGAGAATTTATACATATGTTTTTAGCTGATTATGCTTTGTCTGCAAAATATTTTCAAAGAAGTCTAAATCAGTCTCTAGCTCAGTTTGGAGAGGATGGAGAATTAACAGCTATAAGCTATAATAATATTGGTGTATTATATTGTGTCCAAGGTGATTTCTTTAGGGCATTAGAAAATCATCAAAAGGCGCTTGATATACGAATACGGATACTGGGAACAGACCACCCTCATGTTGCCTTGTCTTATAATAACATAGGTTATGTTTACGACACTCAAGGTGACTTTACTAATGCTTTGTATTATTATAGGAAAGCGCTTGATATACGTGAGCGTGTCATGGGTGTTGACAATCCAGCTGTCGCAGAATCATACAACAATATTGGAACCGTTTTATTCAGCAAAGGAGACTTTGCTTCTGCATTGGAATATCATCTAAAGGCGCTGGACATACGTGAGCGAAATTTTGGAGTAAATCATCCTGATGTAGCAATGAGTACAGCAAATATCGCCAATATTTACACTATGCAAGGTGAATATGACAAAGCGTTGAATCTATCTACAAAAGCATTATCTATTGTAGAGCAAGTTTTTGGCTTAGAACACCCTTTTATTGCAACGTTGAGTAATAACATTGGGGGTATCTACTTTTACAAAGAAAACTATTCCAAGGCGCTTGAACTCTTTCAAAAGGCATTGCACAATATGAATTGTTTTTTTGGCTCTGACAATCCAGATATTGCTGTGTGCTATAATAACATAGGCTTGATGTATGAAAAACTTGAAGATTTTACGAAAGCGCAAGAATACTACTTAAAATCATTGGATTTGCTAATGCGGATTCTCCCCTCTGACCACCCTGATATTGCTAGAACTCTCAATAACCTTGGTTCATTTTACGAAAACCAATTTGATTATGATATGTCACTGAAGTATTATCAAAAGGCTTTAGAGATCGGAGAAAAAGCATTGGGAAATGGTCATTGTGTCATAGCAACATTCTACGATAATATTGGAGGGGTCTATTCCAAAAAAGGCGACTATGTCCATGCTCTTGAGAATTATCTGAAAGCGCTAAACATTTATGAACAAGTCCTAGGGCCCGAACACCAAGCTATCGCAGTTTCATACAACAACATTGGTTTTGTTTATTACGACAGCCAAGAAGATTACGACACGGCTTTAGATTACTTTAAAAAGGCGTTAGCTATCCATGAACGAACCTTGGGCAGGGAACATCCTAATGTTGCAACATCATACTATAATATTGGCATAATTTATGAAATAAAAAGAGAATACTCAAAAGCGCTGGAATATTTTGAGAGAACACTAGAAATAAGAGAAAGTATACTCGGCACAGACAATCCTTTAACTCAACAATCCAAAGAAAAAGTTGAGTTTGTCAAACAGCAACTGCAACAATCATCTTGCGAGTAATGTAAAAGAAAAAGAACAGGGATTGAGCAAAGTATGATTGCAATGATATGAGAAAGGCATTACTGATATCAGTTTTGATTCTTTGTGCTTTGTCTGCCTTTGCACAGACGCAGCAGGGATATGTCAAGACGCGGGGGAGGCTTGTTAATGGGCAGGTGATTGCCGGGCAGCGGTTGTCAGGGGCAACGGTGCAGATTAAGGGGCGCAATGCTGTTGTGTCTAAGGCCAATGGCACGTTTTCTTTCCCTGTCCCTGCCAACAGGTTCGTTGTTCAGAGTGTGAAGAAGCAAGGCTACGTGCTCGTTGACCCTGAGGTCACAGCCAGACAATACTCTTATTCGTCAGACCCGCTGATTCTTGTGCTTGAGATGCCCAGCCAACAAACTGGCGACAAGTTGGAAACCGAACGCAAACTAAGGAAGACGCTGACCCGGCAATTGGAGAAACAGGAAGATGAGATTGAACACTTAAAGGAGCAGAACAAGTTAACTGAAGAGCAATACCATCAAGCATTACAGGAATTATATGCCGAGCAGGAAAAGAGCATGAATCTGGTGTCACAGATGGCCGAGCGTTACTCTAGGATTGACTTTGACCAATTGGATGAGTTCAACCGCCGCGTCAGCGAGTGCATCATTGAGGGGCGGCTTACCGAAGCAGATTCACTAATCAAATCCAAAGGCGACCTCAAGGAGCGAATTGCCACCCACAACAAGCACCATGAGGCCAACGTGGAGGCCCGCAAGCACCTTGAGGACAGCGAGGCCATGGAAATCAAAGACCGCGAAGACCTCGCCCAGGACTGCTACAGCCAGTTCCTTATCCACAAACTGCAACACCACCCCGATTCCGCAGCCTACTACATCGAACAACGCGCCTTATTAGACACCACCAATGTTGATTGGCTTTGTGATGCTGCCATCTATCTGAAAGACACTGGCAACATCGATAATGCCTTGTCATTATTCTTAAAGGCTCACAATCGATATGCCGCCATCGGCATGAATGACATCCGCCATGCCGAGATTCTTGAAACCATGGCTGACACATACTACGATCGCCAAGAGTATATTAATACTATAAAACACTGTAACTTAGCTATAGATATTTACGAAGCGCATAATATAAAACACCCTAATCTAGTGCATTGCTGGAATCTAATGTATTATGCTGGCCTTCTTTCCAGTAGTAACAGTGATAAATATGATAAGTATAAATCATTCCACAGCAAAGCCGTAAATACTATTAATGATATTTATAGTGATCCAGATATTGACTTAGACAACATCTTTTTTGAAGATGGCAGTTGGTCAAGTGATATTGATTATAATATAGCAGCTCAATACCATGAGAGAGTACTAACCAAAGTGGATTCTGTTTATGGATCAAATAGCGAACTTGCTGCAAAAGTTCACAAAAGTTTGGGAAAAGCATACAGATATAGTCATCGCTATGATAAATCCATGGACAATTATGAAATGGCATCACGGATATTGAATACTATCGATAGCCTAAATCCTGAATTGAGCGATTTATACGATAAGATGGCAGACTTTTGCCGTTATGCCCTAAAAGACACATCAGCTGCGATTCAATATTACCAACAAGCTATTCATGTTTTGAAAACAACCTTTGGTGCTCATCAAAAAATTGGAAGGTATTATGAATCTTTGGGTCATTTATATGATGGACTTGAAGAATACCAAACTGCACTTGAGTGTTACTATAGAGCATTAGACAATGACAAGCGAGTTTACGGAGAAAACAGCGATTGGATAATACAAACAAACAGCTCAATAAGTTCAACTTATCAAGATATGGGTGATTTTGAAAAGGCAATAGAATATCTTCAAGTGAATAAATCAATAATTGATCAGAGGCTTGAAAGGGACTCCCCAAGAGGCAAGACCTCTCAGTATGATGCGTATTATAGAGAATTGGGTGATGTTTATTACCTACAAGGAAAATATGATGAAGCTCTTAACTCTTATAGGAAAAAGGTTGAAAACAAAATTGATTCCTATGGTGATACAGCACTCTTCTTATGGGTTGATTATGCTAAGATTGGTTTGATTTATTTGGCCCAAAAAGACTCGGTTATTGCTGTAAAAAACTTCATTAGATCTTTAGAGTTATTAAAAACAAAGTATAAAGATTTGAAAGAATGGGACTCATGTCTAAAAGTTATTGAGCACTATTATTGTCAAGGTGAGTATGCTCATGCAGCGGCATCTTTTATTGACACTCTCGAAGATTTTGTAGTAAATAAAGAGAGCGACATTCTTTTAATATTATATTTCAAAGAAATCCTAAAGATGTCAAAACTTAATTATTAAAAAACAATGGAAAGGATTAGTCAAACGATGACCAACGAGATGGGGCAGGAGTTTAAGTTCTATGCCTTTATCAGTTATAACTCCAAAGATACGGAGTGGGGCAAGCGGGTGCAGCGCAAGTTGGAGCACTACCGCATGCCGTCGACGTTGTGTCGCGAGCGGGGATGGAAACGCACGCCCATCCGCCCGGTGTTTTTCGCGCCCACGGATATCCAACCCGGGGGCTTGAGTGACGAACTCAAGGAGCGGTTGCGAGCATCCAAGAACCTGATTGTCATCTGCTCGCCCCACTCGGCTCAATCAGAGTGGGTGGGCAAGGAGATTGAGTATTTCCATAGTTTGGGCCGCACCGACCACATCCACTTCTTCATTGTGGACGGTGTACCTCATAGCGGCAATCCAGATACCGAGTGCTTCAATCCCATTGTAGAGCAACTTGGCTTGCCCGAGATTCTGGGAGCCAACATCCACGAGAAGAACTACCGCTGGCCGTGGATGAACAAGGAACGAGCCTATGTGCAACTGGTTTCCAAACTGCTGGGCGTGGAGTTCGACAGCATTTGGCAACGCCACAAACGCCGCCTTATCACCCGCCTTATCACTTGGACTGTGGCCGCTATCGCCATGCTAGCAGCCTTGGCATGGGTATGGATATCCAGCCAGCCGTTTGATGCCCGTGTGGCGCTAAACGAGGTATCCTTCCACAACGACCAGTTACCTCCACTGGAAGAGGCCGTAGTGACTCTCACGCTGGACAATGAGACCAAAGTTGATACGGTTCACTCGATGGACCAATGTGCCTTGTTTGCTAACATCCCTCACAGATTCCTCGGACAACAGGTTCACATAACATTCACAACACCAAACGAAAATCCATCCCGCTTTTTGCCTGTTGATACCATCATTGTTTTAGATCGGGATGTGAACCTTGACATCAGGCGCGATCCGATGTATTATGGCAATGTCCATTTTGGCCTTTGGGACCCCCATATTGGGGCATTTATTCCTAACACTCCAGTTGAGGTGAATGGGCTTAAAACCGTTTCTGACCAAGATGGCCAGGTGAAAGTCTTCATTCCTCTAGAGAACCAACGGCCCGCTTATCACGTCAAAACCTCATTCCCACTAGCCACAGACAGCATCAATGCACTCTGTGGCGATGACGATATCATCGAAAAACGATAATGACTGTACCCTTTCTTCCTCACTGGTTATCAATGGAGCACGGCCAATTTCAGCCAGCAATTCATCTATTTGTTTGTTGGTCATATCACATGTCAGTTTTGATCTACTATTTCAATCTTCATTTGCTTAAGAATTGATGGTTATTCAAATATGATACTACTGCGGGCCAGTCGGGGAACTTGGGTGAGCCAAATTGGATTAGTTCGCCCTTGAACTCCTTGGCCCCGTTTTTCTCGCGATCGTCAATCAGGAAGTCGCCTCGGTTGAGGTCCTTGTGATGTGAGATGATGAGGCGTTTGTAGAAGATGGATTTTTCTCCCTTGCCGAAGTGGCGCTGCACCCACTCCAGTTTGTCGCTCCATGCCGACGGGTTGAGCCATGGGGCCGTGGAGAGGATATAGAGGTCAAAGAATTTGTTCAGTTCCTGTATGGCCTCGATGGCGCCAGGCATCGGGTCCATCAGCGAGAATAAGCCGGGGATATCGTCATAATGCGGCTTACCCGTGCCGTCATCGGCATACTTGGCCTTGAGTGCTTCGGGCACACGTTCGAGTCCGCTCTGGAAATCAACCAGGACATTGTCCATATCAACATAGACGGTTTTTCCACATTTCAAACTGGTGTTTCTGCTAAGTTTAAATCCCATAATCTATACTTTTTTAATCGGTGATTCCTACTCCCTTCAAGTGAGCGTTTCGGATGCCTCTCGTTCTTTCATTAATTAAAAACCTATTCTTTGGGGGGTATCGGCAGGTTTCATGGTCTCGGCCCTGCAATAGTTCATGAGGTCAGCGAGGCGGTCAGAGGCCTTTTCTACACCGTACAGGACGCGATTGATGGTGTCCTTGCGGGCGATATTCTCGATTTGGCCTCCACTCAACTCAAAGGCTTGTGCCAAAGTGTTGGCATCACGCTCGCTCAGCCCGGACACCATACTTTGCCAAATGCGACTGCGCACACTGGCATCGGGCTTTTCAAACTTGATTTTATAGAGGAAACGACGTTCAAAAGCGCTGTCCAGATTGGTGGCAAGGTTGGTCGTGGCTATGAGGATACCATTCAAGTCCTCCATCTCCTGGAGGATGATGTTCTGGATGCTGTTCTCCATCTTGTCCACTGCGCTCTCGGCGCCGTTCTTTCGCACCCCGAAGATGGCATCGGCCTCGTTGAACAACAGGATAGGAGCCACGTCGCAACGCTTGACCAGTTCGCGGTAGCGGTCAAAAAGCGCCTTGATGTTCTTCTCGCTGTCCCCCACCCACTTGCTCTTGATTTGCGGCACTTCCACTGTCATCACGCAGCGGCCTGTTCGGTGCGCCAGCTGATAGGCGGTTTCGGTCTTTCCAGTTCCCGGGGCACCATAGAACAAACAGGCGAAACCCGTGCGAAAACCATTGTCCGTCATGCGTTGCTGAATCTGCTTGAATTTATCAACCTCGAGGAAAGAATTCAATTCCTCGATCTGCCGTGTCATTGCCTCGGGATAAAACAGGGCCTTGGGGGTGACGACTTCAGGATAGAGCACATTGCTCAGTTTCACATCGGGTTTGTTGAGGTCAAACTCAGCGAGGAGTTTTGTTTTAGCCTTGCTGGTCAGCGTGAACATCGACATGTTGACCCTGCCGTCCTCACACACCGACTCGATCAGTTCCTTTTTTGCAAGGATATGTCTGCCCGACGCCAGTTGCATGACGATTGAACGATGCTGGTAACATCTGTCATACAGGCACTTCAATTCATGGGCGCAGATGCGTTCATCGTCCTCGTTGATGAGTTGGTTGCAGAAGAAGGCAAGCAGCATCATGTTGGTTTCGTCAAGTTTCAAATCGAGCATCTGGCGGGCAAAGCCAATGTGCGGGTTGTCCTTGAACAGGGTCAATAGGTCACGGCTCAAGTCTTCGGGGCAGATGTCGTTGTGGTCTGCAGCAATGAACCATGTGCCCATCAGGTCGAACATTGCCGGGGCATCCTCAACCTTCAGGTTGGGGATGATTTGCGCCTTGTTTTCCTGCAGAGCGCTGATCACATGTTCGGGAATGTCAAAGGCGTCACGCTCGCGGTCACGATAGCGCATCAACCTCATCTTGACCATAGCTTTGATGTCGGCGTCAAAAGAGAGGCTCGCGACATTCCTCATATTGAGATGATGCGATAACTCGATGAGACGCACATTGTGGGGGCCGCATTCGACCGTGATGCAGAACAGGATGGCCTGCTGCGGTGTGATGTTGTAGGCGTCGGCCACCAGTTTGATTTCTTTCTTGCACTGCTTGAAGAACAGGTCGCACAGTTGTGAGTCACAGGACTTCTCGACGATGGTTTCGACAGCCTTCAGCAAGGTGAGTCGCTTGCTAGTGGTTCGCTTAGTTGTTTTGTTCTCTTTCTCCATTGTAATAACAGTATTTATTGGTTGATAAATTGCGATAATGGTTGCGTTGAGACCGATAAACGGGCACAACAATAGGGATGTTAAATCATTGATATTGAGCGGATATTATCTGCAATCCGCACAATATCAAGCGGATGCAACCAATCAGGCTGCGAGAGGTTGTTGCAAAATTGGTGTCAAGTGGAAATGTTTGATGAGTTTTTCAAGGAGTTGGTCGGTTTGATTTTTGTCAAGTCCGAAGAAGGATACTTCGAGTTTTTCGAGGTCCCCCCAGCATTCAATGTGTTTGTTGTAGAGATAGTTGTGTACCCGGTTGTGAGTTCTCAGTGAAGAAGTTTTGATTGTTGTCATAATTGTTATTATTTAAAATTAAAAATGAAATTCGCAGTCAATATGTAATCACGGCCCAAAAATTCAAAAATTTCGGAAATATTTTTCAAAAATTTTTCAAACCGCTGAGATAGAGGCATTTGGAAATGCGTGAATATGACAACATTTTTGATGTTAAGAGCGCCGTTAGTGCCCCATCAATCCCAGGAGAAGTTCTCGCCGTTCTTGTAGAGATGTACTACATAACCTCCTTTCTTCAGTTTCTCGGCCAGGAAATCACACTGTCGGCCCGTGGAGATCTCCCACTTGCGTTCCGGCTGGCTGTACTCGATGCTCTCGATGGAGTCATGAACAATGACGTGGCGCAGGTTGGAGCAGCCGGCAAAGGCATCGAGGCCAATCTCCTTCAACCCTTCGGGAATGTAGATGGCCTCAAGAGAGTCGAGATTCTGGAACGCGTGGTCCTTGATTTCCTTGACATAGTACGGGAAGATGATGCAGACGGGGTTCTCACAGGCCGAGCCAACGGTAACCCTGTCTTGAGTGATCTTCACACCGTCAGTGACCTCAACACCATTCCTAAAGAATTTCACACCATAATCAGTAATTGCTAATCCCATAAACATTAATTCATTTAGTTTTTCCTACTCCCTTTGAGTGAGCGTTTCGGATGCCTCTCGCTATTATATGATTTGTTTGCTTCAACAAGCGATCAGAATTTTTCCGAGATAAAATATACTGAAATTTATTTGGCTGGCCAAATTTCAACGAATAATTTAACTCATTTTAACGAATAATTATTCTGCTCGACCAAGCCTATTTATAACATAGGAACAAGTAGGGAAAAAATTCAAAATCTGGACCCACTTTTTTCATTTTGGTCACAATTTTTGCTCATGCAGCAAGGGGATGCTGCACCGCAGGTTTCAAGAGGAAATGTTTGGTGAAGGCATTTATAAGTAGTTCAGTTTCAGTCCGGTCAAGATTGAAGAGGGTCAATTCAGTTTCATTGTTGCACAACATGGTCTGGACATTTTTGTTGTAGAAATAGTTGTGGGCACGATTCATCAGATAAGGATTGTTGATTTTAATGGAAATAGTCATAACTGAAATGCTTTTAAATTGTTCAACATGCTTCCATTAATAATATAGTAATTTTTGGAAAAAAATTCAAAAAGGGAACACAGTTTTTCTTGTGCCCCCTTGTCAAGTTATTGATAAACAATAGTTTGCTTATATATTAATACAACTATACTCTAGATGTTATAATATCTGTTATGCCCGTAATCTTATAGTTGAGTCCTATTCTGCAAGTCGTCTATAGGAAAATACATCATGTGACAAGTTAAACCAGAAAAGTCTATTTGATTTTTGGTTTGTTGGAATTGACCACTAAAAGGTTGCCTACCGGTATCTGGATATAGTAATACGGTATCGCTAACATGCCAGTAAAGATGATAAACAAACATCTGCTTTAGGTCAGCATCACTCGGCTTGTTGCCAGTGGGACACTTCCATTTAGTATCTATTATGAGTAATGGAGTTTCCCCAGACTGTTCATAGATGACAATGTCGGGCTGAATAATCTTATTCTCCCAAAAACCATGTCGGGGTTGTGCCCTCACCACATATTTTGTAAATTTTTCTTTTAGAATGACATAGACATATTCCTCCCATAGTCTGTTCATATCAAACATCAGGGCGAGGATATCATATTTACCTGCTGTATTTTTGGGGCGGAAATGAAGCAGAAGCAGTTTGGCAATCTGAACGGCTTCGCGATAGTCTTCGGTTTTGCGGTCAAACTGAAGACCATTGAACAACTCTTCGGTAACTGCCACCTCGTGCAACTCAGGAAAATTGAATAGTGTGGAACAAGCGTGACCTCTCAACTGAAGATTAGCGGTTATACGCGGAATGATGCCTACCGCCTGGCGCAAGATGCAATTTAAAATATGCTCTTGGTCATAGGCCGTGTGACGGACATAAAAACGCTCCTTATGGACAAAGTTGGTGGTAACATGTTTGCCAATAAGCAATTTACCCTTCAATGCTTTTCGGTTTCCATCCTCTTTGTGGTAACACTTCACCAAGCCTCGATTGAGCAGTTTGTCAACCTCAAGTAGAAATTTATTGATGAAGATGTCCAGGATGGGGCTATTGCTTTGATGATCTTGTGGCGCATTCGATGGCGTTCGTACTTCTAATTTATATACACGTGATAACATATGCAACAAACGTGATTGCCATTTGCCTTTGTCTTCATCACTGTCATCTGTCTTTGGCAGCACCTCAATCACCAAATCGCCAACGCATATCACGCCAACATATTGGCGAAATCTTACGCCATTATGAATCAACGAGTAATAGGGAAATGTCTCCTCATCACTATCACCCAAAAAACGCTCCAACGCTTGAAGGTGCTTAGCAGTAAAGACATCTTTATCCTTTTTAAGTGACTGATGTTCAAAAACCTGTATCATTTGCTATTCTTATGATAGGTTTTCTGGCTGTTCTTCTTGGCTGTCCTCTGTTTTAGTCTCTTCCTGCTCAATTTGAGGATCTCCTGCTTGGTCTGTATTATCTGCTAAAGATTTAGGACATGGATGAATAGCCATTTGTTGTAGAACTTCAGCCATATCCAATTCTTCCCATTCTTTGTCTGTTGGCAGATGATATACCTCATTCAAACTTGGAGACTCAAAATCCTTAGGAAATATATTATCACTGGTTTTTGGCTTCTTGACAAATCCGATCCCTAGCACAAGTCCAATTTGAGAGTAGTCACCATAAAAATACTCTTGCAGGAGCGGAACTATTTTATCTTTGAATGCTTTCTTCAGATCATCTTCATCTTTGCACTTCATGAGATAACTGTGCCCAATCTGCTGCTCACGGCCTTTTAACACTTCAATCCGCTGATTGATTGTCCAAAGGATATCACATAACTTATTCCTGCAAATTTCTCTATTCATTCCTGTCGCATTATACTTTGGCATCATCTCTTCAAAGGAAAAGCGGCGTCGCAAGGCTGTGTCAAGAGCCTCAACACTGCGGTCAGCGGTATTCATAGTACCGATGATGTAAAGATTATTAGGCACGCCAAATTCCGTGTCTTTACCCTCTTGTTTTTCTTGTTCATTTGTAGTGCTTTTCTTGCAGGTGCTACTGTAAGGAAGTTTAACTGTAAGTTCTTCTTCGTTGCCCAATCTTTTGTCTTTTTCGATCAGTGATATCAACTCACCAAAAATCTGAGACACATTACCCCGATTAATCTCATCAATAATCAGCACATAATTATTACCATTATCCTTGTGGGCTTTTTCGCAAATTTGTTTAAAAATGCCAGGCATAACGTCATAAGTGACGTCCGTTCCTTTGGTTATTGGTTTGATGCCCTCAACAAAGTCCTCATAGCTCATCGACTGATGGAACGTTATGAACTCAATGCGCCCTTCCTTTTTTAATGCTTTGAACTTATCTGTAAATACCTTGCGCTTTGCTTTTTCTTTAGCTGATTGTTTTTCAAAAATATCAATAATAGCATTTTGTGCATCGACTTTAGCTGCGGCCTCTTCTGCTTCTTTTTTTAAATTTATTTTCTCATATTTGTTAAGAATGATCTCCAATGCCCTGTTTACAGTGTTATATGTCTTACCTGTTCCAGGAGGACCGTAGAGAATCAAATTAAGAGATACTTGTTTTGATTGAATTGCATCTTTTTTACCTTGCTGTTCGTCTATTATCGAGTCATTCTGTTGACCACCCTGTTGTTGTAAATTATTGGTATCAGTTACTTTTTCAGACTTTGATTTGTACCATTGTTTTTTAATATCTGTTTCATAAAAACTAAAATCAGAATTACCGCTACTAAGTTTTTTCTTTATCTCAGATAAGGCATCATCATAATCTGTTGATTTCGCGACTGATAATAAGTTCTTGTATGTATTAACAATTCTTTTCATATCATCCATTTTCGCAATTGCTTCAAATTCATTAGGCGCACATAGATGTAGCAACAAGTTCCTTATCGCAATAGAAAACTCCTTATTTTTATAAACGCTTATGAAACGTTTCTTGAAATCATCAACAGACCCCAATGATTTGTCAAACATGAATGGCTTAAACACTTTCTTTAATAACCACATTATTTCGCGGTCTTTACCATTTGTTCTTGAAACTAACTCACCAACTCCAGCCACGCTTTGATTGGGATTAAATTCAAAAGCTCGTTTAATGTCTCCAACTTTATTAAAAAAGAGTTCTTTTTGTTTGAAATTCTTATCGGTGGGGAAATACCACAACCAATAAGCATGTAATAAGAGTAATTGTTCTTTATCATTCATTCCATTGATTACTCTTTTGTAATTTTCTGCTTGCTTTCCACTGTCTTGGTTTTCTAATGCGTTAATTACGTTGTCGAGATCAGTTTGTTTAAATAATACTCGATTTCCAGTTAAAAAATCCAGGTTTTTTATTATAAAAGTATCAACAAATTTATTAAATAACAAGTAAGGGAATTCCATAAAATAGAATGAAAAATTTAAATAAATATTTATAAATGGTAATTATTGAGTTGCAAAGATAATAATTCTGTCGTTAAATCCCCAGATATTGTTGAAAAAAGTAACCTCAGAAACTTTTATCGGTTTTCGTTTTAATTTTTGAGGGCTCGTTTACATTTTAAGGGCAAAAATTATGGAACTAAAGATTTTAAGATTATGAACAAGGACAAGATTTTTATGGTAACGATTCATGTTGTGGCAGGTGTGCTGATGATTGCCGTGTGCTGGGCACCTGCAATTGTTGGAGACCTCCCTGTCGGGAACAAACTGTTCTGCACAGCGGTCATTGTGCTCCTGTTGTGGTTCCACTACCTGTGCCAACAATATGAGCCACGAGACCAGCAGTGGATATGGTCCCGCCGGGAAAAGGAATGGTCTTTTTCCTGGCGTGACAATGGACGCGGGAACAACATTTTTTCTTGACGCAAATGAAAAATAATGCATTTTCTGTTTCTATTTATTAAAAAGATGCTATGTTTGTGGGCAGGCTTTATATGACCATCATTCATGTTATTAATTGCTTTTATTATTGTTTATGAAAACGCTTAAGTATCTATCTGTTGTGCTGGCTGTCATGGTGGCAGCCTCGGCACTGGCTGGCGTCAGGACCGACGTCCAGATGCGCTCGGCAGCAAGCCGCGTCCTCAAGTCCTCACGGCCGCTTGAACAAGTCGCATTCTATTCCGGAATGGCACTCTATCGTCAAGCCGGCGGCGGCTTTGCCATTATTTCCAGCGACGACAGCCACCCGGCTGTCCTGGCCTATTCTCCCAATGGCTCACTGAATCTGAAAGATGGGAATCCCGGGTTCAACTGGTGGCTGAATGCGACAAGGAAGGTAATGCTCCTGAATGAACCACGTCGCGAAACCACCAAACCTGACCCTAACCGTTTTCCCACGTCGGTATCCCCACTATTGACCACCACATGGGGCCAACGCGAACCCTTTAAATTCATGTGTCCGTTTGATGCCTATGTCTCAGACTTCAGCCTGTATGGCACCTACACGCCCGATGCGGGTCACTATGCTGTGGGATGCGGTCGCCTGGCGATGGCCCAGTACATGTATTACTACAAGTTTCCCAAGCATGGCACGTGAGAGGAATCGGTGACGGTGGCGTATGACCAGGGCGACGTGACCGTTCATGTCGACTTTAGACAGGCCACCTATGATTGGGACAACATGATCGATGACTATCAGGGCGAATACACCCGCGAGCAAGGGATGGCGGTCGCCCAGTTGTGTTATCATTGCGGTGTGGCGGCCAGGACGACATGGAATTCGCTGGGCGGCGGCACCACCGACCAACGCCTGGTCGAGGCTTTCACCAAGCACTTCAACTACAACGACACGGCCCATTATGTTCCCAGAACGCGCTATGACGAACCCACATGGATGGAGATGATCTATGGCATGCTGTCCTCGGGCAACCCGGTCTTTTATTCGGCCAAAGACATCAACCTCAACGAAGGCATCCTGACCGGACACAACTTCATCATTGACGGCTATGACGAGAATGGACTCGTTCACGTCAACTGGGGATGGTACGGAATAGAAAACGGCTACTTCGATATCGCCTTGCTCGACGTGCTCCAGTACACTTACGATGACTGGCAGGCGATGTACGTTGGCCTGTATCCCAACCGTGAATCCCTCACCGGTGATGTCAATGATGACGGCAAGGTCGATATCAGCGACAGCACCATGCTCATCAACATCCTCTTGAATGGTAATCCTGACGGCAACAAGCATGCCGACGTGAATGCCGATGGCAGCATCAACATCTCGGATGCCATCGCCCTCATTAACTACCTGCTGACAGGTGGTTAGAATTAACCTAACAGGAAACGACGAACGAGGAGGAAGACTTGGCGGTCTTCCTCCTCGTTGTATGATTTGCTGTCTATTAATGAATTACCGCAGGGTGAAAGGTAAGCGCTGGACGTCGCGGCTGTTGGGGCCTACCATGACCTCGAAGTCGCCGGGTTCGCAGACGTATTTCAAGTCCTTGTCGTAGAACTTGAGCAGTTCGGGCGTGACCTTAAACGAGACGGTGCGGCTCTCGCCAGGCATGAGGCTGATGCGCTCGAAACCCTTCAATTCCTGTACGGGGCGCGCGATGCTACCCACCAAGTCGCGAATATAAAGCTGCACGACCTCGGTGCCCTCGCAGTTGCCCGTGTTGGTGACGGTAACTGTAGCCGTGATGTTACCACCCATGGTCATCGAGTTGCTGCTCAGCGCGAGCGGGCTATACTTAAAGGTAGTATAACTCAAGCCGTAGCCAAAGGGGAACAGAGGATCGTTAGGAACATCCAGGTAATTGGAGGTGTACTTGGTGAACCACTGTGGGTTGGGACGGCCAGTATTCAGGTGGTTGTAGTAAATGGGAATCTGGCCCACGTTGCGAGGCATCGTCACAGTGAGTTTGCCGCTGGGGGCCACATCGCCGAAGACGACATCACAGATGGCATCGGCAGCCTCACTGCCGCCAAACCACACGTTGAGGATGGTGGGGATGTTATCCACCTCCCAATCCATCACAGTCGCACGGCCCGAGAAGTTAAGCAATACGATGGGTTTTCCAGTAGCCTTGAGAGCGTTGAGCAGGTCCTTCTGGGCATCCAGGATTGACAAGTCGCTGCGAGAACTGCTCTCGCCCGACATCTCGCTGGGTTCACCCATGGCGGCGACAATCACGTCACACTGCTGGGCAATGCGTACCGCCTCATCGCGCATCACGTCGACAGGACGGTTGTCGCGCATCTCGCGGCCGAACATCGTTGAGTTCTTCTCCAGCTCGGCATCATAGCACACGTTACAACCCTTGGCATACATCACCTCGGCTTTATCGCCCACGGCGCGGCGCATGGCTTCGAGCAACGTGCTGTAGCGGTCGCTGGAAGCGGCCACGCTCCAGGTGCCAGGCATGTTGGCACGCGTGTTGGCCAGCGGACCCACAAGGGCGATTTTACCCGTGCGCTTGAGCGGCAGTACGTTGTCCTTGTTCTGCAGCAGCACAAACGTCTCGGCGGCCAACTTGCGAGCTGCGGCACGGTGTTCGTCGGTATATATTTCCTTCTTTGCACGCTTGACGTCAAGGTAGCGGTAGGGGTCCTCAAACAGGCCCAGTTTGTACTTGGCCTCCAGGATGCGTCGGCAAGCCTTATCGATGTCTTCCATGCTCACCTTGCCCTCGCTCAACGATTGCTCCAAGGTTCCCAGGAAGCCGTCGGCCACCATGTCCATGTCGGTGCCGGCCTTCAGCGCCAATGCCGAGACAGTCTGCAGGTCACCCATGCCGTGATTCATCATCTCGCTGATGGCCGTGTAGTCGGTCACGACAAAGCCGTCAAAGCCCCAACGGTCCCGCAGTACCTCGGTCATGAGCCAGCGGTTACCCGTGGCAGGAATATAGTCGATGACGTTGAACGAGGTCATGAAACTGCCTGCCCCGGC
The DNA here is from genome assembly GCA_045541835.1 of Sodaliphilus sp. GTDB lineage: Bacteria > Bacteroidota > Bacteroidia > Bacteroidales > Muribaculaceae > Sodaliphilus. The sequence continues at coordinate 33,067 of JAZQJW010000077.1, forward strand.
ATCCACGCCAGCCTTGTAGGGCGGGAAATACTCGTTGAACATGCGCACATGGCTCATGTCCACCGTGTTGTAGTCCCTGCCAGCCTCAGGGGCGCCGTAGAGGGCGAAGTGTTTCACGCACGCCATCATGGTCGTCTTGTCGGTGAGGTCAGTTCCCTGGTAACCCTCAATCATCGCGCGACAGATGGCTGAACCCAGGAAGGGGTCCTCGCCATTGCCCTCGCTCATGCGTCCCCATCGCGGCTCGCGACAGATGTCCACCATGGGACTGAACGTCCAGCAGATGCCGTCGGCAGTTGCCTCCACCGATGCGATGCGTGCCGAGTTGCGAATGGCATCCATATCCCAACTCATCGACATGGCAAACGGGATGGGGAAGACCGTCTCATAGCCGTGAATCACGTCCATGCCGAAAATCAAGGGGATACCCAGTCGGCTCTGCTTGACGGCAACCTCCTGCAAGGCGCGGATACTTTGCACACCCTTCATGTTGAACAGGCCGCCCACCTGTCCTGCCTTGATTTTGCTTACCACATCGCCGCTGACCGCCGAGCCAGTGATGATATCGCCAGTGACGGGCAGGTTGAGTTGCCCGATTTTCTCTTGCAGGGTCATCTTACCCATCAAGTCTTCAATAAACTGGTTCATCTTGGCCTGATCAACAGCTTGGGCCGTCAAGGCACCCAATGCCACGGCCACGAAAAATAAAATGCTTTTCAATCTCATCATATTATATAATTTTAGTCATTACTTTCAATTTGTTGTCTAGAACATCTAGAAAAACTAGAGTATCTAGAGGGTCTATATTAACTGGACTAATGGGTGAATCCCAGTTTGAGTCCCTGGTGCACCTCGGGACTGCTCATCAACAGCTTCACGGGTGCTTTCAACTCCCCTTGAGGACATATCGGGGGTGTGAGCAATCCTTTATTCTGACTTGATGAATCAATAACGGCTCTTGGCACGGTCCATGGCGTCGGCAGCCCGGCGCAGACTTTGACGGGCATTGTCTTTGGCGTCATTGGCCTTGCGCCGCGACTGGCGGGCGTTATCGGTCTCGCGGTCGGCCTTGCGGCGATAGTCACGCGCCCTACTCTCCTGCTTGTTGCGGCTGTAGTACTCAGCTTCACGCAGGTAATCCTTGGCCTTCTTCTCGTAATATTCCGCATCCCGGTCATAGCTCTCGGCCTTGCCGATGTAGTACTCGGCATCACGCATGTAACTCCGTGCCTGACCGACATAGTAGCTGCTCTGGCTGAAGGCAGCCAGACAAGACGCGAGGAGCACAAACAATATCAGAATCTGTCGCTTCAACATCTGCTGCATCGTTTTTTACTGGATGATTTCAATTACCATCGCGCGCAGGCGCACGTGATACTATTTAGAAACATCAATCCATATTGGTGATTTCACCCCTGTATAAATCGTCGGCCATGTGTAGGATGAGGTCATGAAGTTCCAGATTCTCCTTATAGTACTGTGGGATGACCTCATAACCAAGCGCGGCACCCAGGATATTGCCGGTGATGGCACCCGTGCTGTCGCTGTCGCCGGCATGGTTGACAGCGGCAACCATGGCTTGCTCAAAGTTGTCCATATAGCGAAGGGCACAATACATGGCTATCGCCAGTGCCTCCTCGCCCGTCCATCCGCCACCGAACTTCTCTACATCAGCCACGGGATGCTGGCGGTTGTAGGACCTCAGGATGGCCAATTCGGTCAGATTTTCCATGCAATCCACATCGGCCCGATGCTGGGGGAAGAGTTTTTTCATCGTCTCAATTCCCTCACGATAGCAAGCCTCCATGGATTCACGAGAGGGGTGCTCATCCAGCGCCAAGCGGTAGATGATGTGAGCATCGAGCGCCGCAGAGATGAAGCCCAACGGATGGAGGTGGGTGATTGCGGCGGCTTCGGCGGCCACACGGTCGGCAGTTTCAATCGGCATATCGTGGGCAACGGCAAACAGGGCAATGGGGGCCACCCTCATCACACCGCCGCAGCCCTTGCTGTAGTTGTCAGGAACCTGACCTTTATGGATGGAGCGGAGGGCCGACAGGCAGGTATTGCCAGGGGCACGACGTGCAGCCAGCTTGGGGAACCGCCCAATCCAGCAGTCATCATATTGATTGGATTTCTCACCCGTCTGGCCCAAGAACCACTGCAAGTAGGCACGGCAGATGGCTCTTCGGGGCTCGGATGCTTGTTGAGCGGCTAACAGCAAGCCATTGGCCGTGTAGAGTGTCATCTGGGTGTCGTCCGAGATGAGAGCCTCGCCCGATTTTTCCTCGTCATCGAGCCACGCCGGGTCCATGTCATAGCGAGTGATGCCCTGGGGGCCATATCTTTCCTGTATCTCGGCAAAAGAGCTGAAAAACTCAACCGGATAACCCAAGGCGTCGCCGACGGCGCCACCAACCATTGCTCCACGGATGCGGTCTTGTAAAGTATTCATTTTCATATCTTTATTAATAGCGTTTCTAATATACGACCTACCCTTAATGATATCATAGAGGGAGAAGTAACCCAAAATCCATCACTTTTTCATCAAGGGAGCCATTGAGGGGCTGTCTTAACGTCTGCATGCAGCAGCGTTCCAACGCCGTAGCCCAGACCCACAGGAGGCTACAGGCTGATGGCCTTGACTTGAGCCTCGAAGGTGTCGCGGTCGCCCAAGGCACCGTTCTTGATCTTGGCCCGGTAGTTATAGATGGTATTGACCGAGTAGTGCAGGAACTCGGCGATGCGGCTGCTGTCCTCAATGCCCAAGCGGATGAGGGCAAAGATGCGTATGTCGGTATTGAGTACACCGTCTTCGGACAGCTCGATGCGGCACTCGGGGCGCAGCAAGGCGTTGAAGTCGTTGACAAAGTTGGGGAACAGGTGCAGGAAGGTGGTGTCGAACATCCCATAGAGTTCCGTCAAGTTCTTGTCACGCAGGTCGTTGCCCTCGGTGAACTTGTACAATGCATCCAAATCCCTGCTCTTGACCATCTTGTGAATGCGTTTGCGCATCTCATCCAGGCGGTCGATGTAGAAGGAGCACAGGTGGATGAAACGTCCCACATACTCGTCCTTGACACGGTTTGACTCGGCCAGCTTGGCATTGGTCTCGCGCATCTGGCTATTGAGGTCCTTGAGCTGAGCATTGAGTTGTGCTAATTGTGTGTTACTGTCGCTCAACTCGTTACGCGCTCTGGCGAGTTTCTTGCGCTGGCTGTTGCTGTAGAAGAGGATGACGAGCAGCAGTCCCGCCAACAGACTTGCTACGGTAACCAGTGCCAGCAGCAGATGGTTAGCACGCTTGAGTGACGCCTCGTAGTTGTCGCTGATGGCAGTCATCACGGGCGAAATCTGGTTGTTGCGCTTCAGGGTATTGAACTTGCTGGCGCATTGCCAGGCGAAGCGGATGTAACGGTAGGCACGCTCCATGTCGCCGTCAGTCATCAGCATGTTGGCCAACTCCCACATAGCGCCCTGGTCCATCACGGCATTTGTCACGTCGCTCAACGCCGATTGGGTCACCCAATAGCGTGCCTGGACCGAGTCGCCCATCAGCGAGTAGTCCAGGTAGCGGTAGAAGGCCACGATGGCATAAGCATGAGAGCCTTTCTCGACCTGCCGCAAGCGCTTGTCATTATAGGCGAGGGCGCCCTTGGCATCCTGTGCGCCGAAGCATTCCAACTCCCTGAACTGCAAGTATTCATCTGTACCGTCGGTCGCTGCGGTGATGCGGCTGTTGTACTCATCCCGCCGAGCATAATAACCACGCTGCAACGAGGGCACCTTGCAATAATAGCCCAATTCGCCATAGAGGTGCCCCATGGCGATGTTGTAACGCCTCAGGTTAGCGGCGTCCAACCGTTGCTCATCGATGTCCTGCAACAGGTCGGCCGCCTCGTGATACATACCCGTCTCGGAGCACTGGTAGGCCAGTTCCAGGCGGCACTCGTCGACACGTGACTGGTCGCCCATGTCTCGAGCCAGCAAGATGCACTTGCCCAAATAGAACACGGCTGAGTCGTTCACATAGGAGTGGTACTCCTCGTACAAGCCATGACACAGGTCATACTGCGCATTCACGGCACGCGTGACTTCAAGTGCAGTCTTGAGTTTGGCGATGCGTGCCTCACGTGCCTTCACATACTCCTCGCTCCGCTCGATGGCCTTGTCCAAACGCCTGTACTCCTGCAGCAGGTCTATATCCCCGGCATACATCGCCTGCACCACTGCCACCATCATCAGCAAGGTGACCAATATTCTGTGATTATTCATCAGGTTTATATCAATATTAGAAGATGTCGCAAATATAGGTCTAAAAGTTCAAATAGCACCCCAAAACACCCCAAAAAACGTCAAAAATGACGGTTTCTGTCACTTTGTATTACTACATTTTAACCACTTTTTAACGATTGGGAGATACTCATAACATCCTATATGACAGATGATTCGTTTTTTTAGGTGGATAAAATCATCCACTTTTTCATTGCTCACACGAACACACCTTATATTATTAGACTAAATTTGCGATGTTGATGCCGCCAAATAACAGGCACTCCAGCACAAGCAAAAAACATAACCTGACCGAATAACCAACATTTTTTTAATCAACCATAATAACAAATGTAACATGAAAGAGAAGAGATTACTTTCACTGCTGTTGACAGTCATGCTGGCAATAGTGGCATTTGCACAAAACAGGACCTTCACGGGCACCGTCGTTGACGCCAACGGCGAGCCGGTGATTGGCGCGACGATTGTGCAAAAGGGAACGTCGAACACCACTGTTACGGACTTCGACGGCAATTTCTCCATCAACGCTCCCGCAGGAGCCGAATTGGAAATCACTTATGTGGGCTATGGCAAGCAGACCGTGCTTGCCGGCAATGACATGCACATCATTCTCACCGAAGACGCCGAGTTGCTTAACGAGGTGGTCGTGATCGGTTACGGTGTGCAAAAGAAGAGCGTCGTGACGGCTTCGATTGCCAAGGTATCGGCCGAAGACCTCAAGGGCAAGACTCGCCTGCGTGCCGAGGATGCCCTGAAGGGTATGGCCGCTGGTGTTAACGTCACCTCCTCATCGGGTCAGCCCGGATCGCAGTCGATGATCCGCATCCGCGGTATCGGCACCATCAACGACTCCAACCCCCTCTACATCATTGACGGCATGCCCACCGACCAGTATGGTATGGAGAGCGTGAACCCCAACGACATCGAGAGCATGGAGGTGCTGAAGGATGCCGCCTCGGGCGCCATCTACGGTGCACGTGCCGCCAACGGTGTCAGCCTCGTCACCACGAGGAAGGGTAAGATGGGCAAGGCCAACATCAACTACGACTTCTCGTACGGCTGGCAGAGCCCTTGGAAGCACCGCGACGTGACGGGTGCCGTTGACTATGCCATCCTGCAGAACGAGCGCCGCGTACAGAACGGTCTGGCTCCGCTCTACCCGGATCCCAACAACCTGATTGACGCCAATGGTGAAAAGATTGTCGGTTTCGGTACCGACTGGCAGGAACTGCTCTTCAATAAGAATGCTCCCGTCATGCAGCATGACGTGAGCGTGAGCGGTGCATCCGAGAAGGTAAATTACTACCTCTCACTGGGTTATTTCACCCAGGACGGTATCGTGGGCGGCAACTATGGCCAGTCAAACTATAACCGATTGACCATCCGCACCAACAATCAGTTCAACATCCTCGACGCCACCAAGGAGCGCAACTTCCTCAACAATGTTGTCCTGGGCGCAAACCTTTCCTACATGCGCGTGCACAGCACCGGCATTGATGCCAACTCGACCTGGGGCTCACCGCTGGGTTCAGCCCTGTATCTGGCTCCCACCCTGCCCGTTGTACTGAAGGGTGATAAGGCTCAGGAAATGATTGACCGCTACAACTCCTATGACCTGTACAGGGACGAGGCAGGCAACCCCTACACCATCCCCGGCTTCATCGGCAGCTATCAGGAGCAGAACAACCCCATCGCCATGATGCATGGCAACCCCAACAAGAACTGGAGCCACAAGTTCATGCCCAAGTTCTCGGTTGACGTGCAGTTGTGGGATGCATTGAAGTATCACTTCACCTACAGCGCCGAGCTCTCCTTCTGGGGCTACAATGGCGCCATCCTGCAAGAGTACTACCTCTCGGGTAACAACAATGCCGACCACACCGAGGCCTCGGCCTTCAAGGGCAACAACTGCACTTGGCAGATTGAGAACACCGTGACCTACGACAAAATCTTCGGCAAGCACTCCATCGGTATCGTGCTCGGCCAGAGTGCCTTGAAGTTCAAGGGCGACGAGTTGGGTGGTTCACACTGGTATCTCGTGAATCCCGACAAGCCCAGCATCAACTATACCACCGGCGGTGATTTGGAACTCTCTACCGATGCCGACGGCAAGGTGACTGGCGCCAAGAGCCTTGTCGGTGTCTGGGGAGGCCCCTACACCGAGCATCGCCTGGCATCTCTGTTCGCTCGTTTGAGCTACAACTATGACGAGCGCTATATGCTCCAGGCTACCGTCCGTCGTGACGGCTCGAGCCGTTTCGGTTCCAAGCACAAGTTTGGTATCTTCCCCTCGTTCTCGGTGGGTTGGAACATCATGAATGAGAAGTTCATGGAGAACCAGCGCGACTGGCTGAACAACATGAAGCTGCGTTTCAGCTGGGGTAAGAACGGTAACGACAATATCGGCGACTTCGCCTATACCACACTGACAGCACTGGGCAACACCAGTAACTACTACTTCGGACAGACCGCATCCATGGTTTACGGTTCCAAGGCCAACCGTCTGGCTAACGAAGACCTGAAGTGGGAGGAGAGTGAACAGACCGACCTGGGTCTCGACCTCGGTTTCTGGAACAACAAGCTGACCTTCAGCTTTGACTACTACATCAAGAAGACCAACGGCATGATTATTGAAATGCCGATTCCCAGCTACGTGGGTGAGGCCCGTCCGTTGGCCAACGTCGGTGACATGGAGAACAGCGGTGTCGAGTTTGAACTCGGCTACAGGTGGAACATCTCGGATGCCCACTTTGCCCTGAAGGGTAATGCTTCCTATCTGAAGAACAAGCTGAAAAATCTGGGTAACGACACGGGCTTCCTGAACTACGGTATCAACCAGTTCAGCGATGGTGGCACACGCGCCGAGAACGGCCAGCCATTCCCCTTCTTCTATGGCTACAAGACCGACGGTATCCTGCAGACCAAGGCCGAGGCCGACGCCTACAATGCCATGTATGGCACGACGTCCAACCCCGGTGACTTCCGCTTCGTGGACACCAACGGTGACAACAAGATCAACAGTGACGACCGCACCAACATCGGTAACGGTGTGCCCGACTGGACCTATGGCCTGACCTTTGACTTTGACTGGAAGGGCATCGACTTTGGCGTCTTCTTCCAGGGCGTGAGCGGTGCCGACGTGTTCGACGCCACCTACCGCCAGGATGTTGCCTCGGGTAACTATCCCACTTGGGTGCTCCAGCGTTGGACTGGTGAAGGCACCAGCGACAAGGTTCCCACCCTTGGTGACTCGAAGAACTGGGTTTGCAGCGACATGTATATCCAAGACGGCAGCTACCTGCGCTTGAAGAACATCACGCTCGGCTACACCTTGCATGAGAGCATCACCCGCAAGGTCGGCATCAGCCGTTTGCGCATCTATGGCCGCGCCGAGAACCTCTTCACCTGGACCAAGTACTGGGGCTTTGACCCTGAAATCGGTTCCGGTTCCACCAGCCTCGGTGTTGACTACGGTGTATATCCGCAGGCCCGCACCTACACTGTCGGAGTTAACGTTTCATTCTAACAATCCCCTAAAGAAATTATCAATATGAAAAAGCATATTTCAATAAATTTGGCTGCGCCTCAGCTATTGAAAAAAGTTTTCATAGCATTCGGCTTGCACAAATTGTCTATCATAGCAGGTTTGTGTGTCGCTGCGTTTGCGCTCACTTCTTGTGGCGAGGATTTTCTTGATGTGAAGAACCCCACGGGCGAACCTCTCGAGGAGTACTACACCAGCGAGGAAACCCTCAACGAGGCCCTCACCGCGGCCTATGCTCCCCTGCACTGGCCCGACTGGGACGGAACGGCCTACAACGACCTCACTGTTGACGGTGAGATCATGGGCGATGACTTCTGGGTAGGCGGTGCCGACAACACCGACAACCAGCACTGGCACCGTCTGTTCAACTTCGAAGCCGACGGCAACAACACCCTGGCCACCCTGTGGGGTGACTTCTACAGCGGCATCAAGCGTTGCAACGATGCCATCAAGTATGCCTCTTGGGAGGGAAGCGCCAGCTCCACTTTCCGTCGTTCGATGGAGATGCAGGCCCGTCTGCTTCGCGTGTACTATTATAATATCCTGTGGCACTACTATGGCAACGTGCCCTTCTATCTGGAGAACCTCTCGCAGCCTTACACAGCTCCGCAGATCACGGCCGACGAGATTTACAACCAGCTCTTGCCGGAGCTCGAGGACATTATCGCCTCGAACGTTCTGCCGATGCGTTGGTCTAACGCCGAATCCGGTCGCGTGAGCCAGGCCTTTGCCTACATGCTCTATGCCGAGATGGTCATGTACCAGAACGATCAGGCCCGTTATCCTCAGGCTCTCGCTTACATGAAGCAGATTATCGGCGACAGCAGCTACAAGCTCAATCCCAGCTTCCGTGACCTGTGGCAGGAGAGCGGCGAGTGGTGCGCCGAGAGCATCTTCGAGATCAACTACAACGACGACCAGGCTCAGCGTGACTGGGGCACCTCGATGGCCGCCGGTGGTACCGTATTCCCCACGCTCTGCTCGCCTAACGGCTGGGGCGGTGGCGAAGGCTGGGACAGCGGCGCCGACGGTTGGGGCTTCCTGCCCATGCGCGAGGAGACATACAACATGTATGCCGAGGGTGACCTGCGTCGTGATGTCACCTGCTGGGACGTGCGTGGTTACAGCTACACCGAGCGCTACCAGGATACCCACATCTGGCACGGCAAGTATCGTCCCCAGTCGGACAACAACAAGGACTGCCCGACCTCCAAGAACCTGAACTATAACAACAACAAGCGCATCTACCGCTATGCCGAGACTCTGCTCAACGCTGCCGAGTTGATCCTGCTGACCGGAGGCAACGCCGCCGAGGCTGCCGGCTATGTTAATGAGGTACGCGCGCGTGCCGGTCTTCCCGCCTTGACCACCGTGACCATCGACGACATCTTCACCGAGCGTCACCTGGAATTCTGCGGCGAAGGCAAGCGCTACTTCGACCTCGTGCGTGCCGAGGGCATCCCCGGCGCCACTCAGAAGGCTTCTACCGTGCTGGTTCCCGACAGTTACGGCTATCGCACCAATAGCTGGACTCCGAGCAAGAAGTACATCCCTCTGGCTCAGAGCGAGCTTGATGCTGACCCCTCGCTGGTTCAGAATAACTATTGATATATAAATCAGTCATTCAGATACTAAAGATTATGATTAGCAAGATCAACAAAATAAGCAGCGCATTTGCAGTCCTGGGTTCATTCTTGTTGGCTGTTGGCTTTGCTGCGTGCACACCGGAGAGTTTCTACGGTGCTGACCCCAATGATGTCCCCACCGTGAGTGGCGTGGACTTCCAGATTGCTGTCGATCAGGAGACCAACCAGATGATTGCGAAATACACTCCAGAGGCTGGCGTCTATCCTGTATGGATCCTTGACGGTACGTCCTACTCTACCCTGCAAGAGGTAGGTTACAAGAACACCGAGGCTGGCACTCACACCATTGAGCTCCGCCTTGGTAACCGTAACGGCATCAGCCAGACGGGTATCAAGAAGGAATACACCTTCAACGAGTCCAAGATTGACTACACGAACGACTTCAAGCGCATCACCGAGAAGGAGTGGCGCATCGACTACAGCGAGGTGGCCCACATGGCTTGCGGTCCTGCCGGAACTGCCGGAACTGGATGGTGGTCGGCACAGCCTGGCGAGAAGAAAGACTTCGGTGTCTATGACGACCGACTCACCTTCACTGCCGAGAACCGTAAGGGCGGCACCTTCACCTACAATGCCGGAGAGGACGGCTTGACCTATGTGAACGAAGGTACCACCAAATGGGGCAAGCAGAGTCCCGACTGGGATGCCACTATCGGCAACCAGACGGCCAGTTGGACCTTTGAGGTGTATGACTGGGAGGATGCCGACGGCAACGTGAGCAAGCAGACCTATATCCAACTGGCTCCCAACACTGCCTTCCCCTACATCAGCAGTGATGCCCAGTACGAAAACCCCAAGTTCCGCATTGAGTCATTGACGGCCAAGAAGATGGTCCTCGTCTATGATGCTCCCGACCGTGGTATCGCATGGCGCTTCATCTTCACCAGCGAGCCCGAGGAGAAGGAATTCGACGGCTTCGACCCGAACAGCGACTTCAACATGTGGAAGAATGTGGATTACACTATGTTCTTCTGGTATGCTCCGGGTTGGAATCAGATTGCTGATCCCGGCTTTGAGGCCAACGGTAACGAGTATACTGTCTTCCTGCCCGAGGCAACCACCGATCAGTGGCAGGCACAGATGGCCTTCAAGACCACCAACATCTCGACCTCGGCCAGCAAGAATTATGACTTCTCGTGCATCCTCAACAGCGACAAGGACATTAACGGTGTTACCGTGAAACTCGTGATGGACGGCGATGACAACGTTTTCTACTTTGCCGACCGCATCGACCTGAAGGCTGGTCAGGATTATATCTTCTGGAAGAGTGATATGCCCGGTATCGACATGGAGCGTGTGAACCTGTTCTTCGACTTCGGCGGTTGCCCGGCCGGTACCACCGTCAACATCTCGAACATCGTCCTCAAGGACCATGCCAACGATGACGGCACCGTGCTGCCCGTGACTCCCGACGAGCCCACCGTGGAGTGGGTTGACGTGAACTCGCCCGAGAACCTGGGTGCAGGCTTCAACACCGCCGGCTCGATGAGTTTCTGGTGGGCTGATGCCGGTTGGATTCAGATTGCTGATCCCACCTTCTCGTTTGCCAATGGTGTTTACACCATCCAGGCCGACAATGGTACCGTATCGGAGTGGCAGGCCCAGTGCGCCATCAACGGCGTACCCCTGCACATCGAGCAAGGCCAGGCCTATGACGTTCGCGTAACCATCAACTCCAATATGGAATTGGGACGCATGACCCTCAAGGTCAACAAGGATCCCGATGTGGAGAACGATCCCAACACGTTGTGCTACAAGAACAACTTCACCCTCGAAGACGGTGAAAACGTCCTCCAAATCATTGGTGTCGTTGCCAAGAACGGCGATCAAGAGATTTCGTTTGACCAAGGTAAGTTCATCCTGGACTTCGGTGGCTGTCCCGCCGGATTTGTTGCCAAGGTGAGCGACATCATCATCCAAAAGCATAAGGATTAATGATAAGGGACTCAGGTCGGTGAAGTTGATTCTTCACCGACCTGATAACCCTTGATTATAACTTAGTGAATGGGGTATCATATCAACTATTCAAAATGAAACGATACATACTTTGTACACTGTTGCTGTCATTTGCTGCAGTCCTCTGGGGTTGCGGTGGAGACGGCAAAGACGAGCCCACGCCCACGGTGAACATCAGTGTCTCGCAGGAGAGCATCGCTGTGCCCGCTTCCGGTGGCACCTACACCATCACCGTCAACACTACGGGCAAGGAGTGGGGAGCCTATGTCGACCAGGATTTCATCTTGATTGACATGCGCAACACCACGTCCCAGTCAGGCACAATCAGGGTCACCGTTCCCGCAAACCCGATGACCAGTGCCCGCACGGGTACCGTAACCATCATGTCCGGAGCAGCCCGCAAGGCCATCAGCGTCTCGCAGGAAGCAGCCGAAGAGTCGGCCTACAACGCCCCTGATGGCTACCAACTCGTGTGGAACGATGAGTTTGACAGAGGCTCGGAACTGAATGGCAACGACTGGACCCACGAGGTGAAGAACAGCGGCTGGGTCAACCATGAGTTGCAGAACTACGTGAACCACAAGACGCCCGAAGGCCGCCTTGTCACCGAGATCAGGGACGGCAAACTGCGCATCACTGCCCTCAAGGAGAACGGCAAGGTGTATTCCGGACGCGTGTATGCCAAAGTGAGGGAAGGCTGGAAGTATGGCTACATCGAGGCCAGCATCAAGTTGCCGAAGGGCAAGGGCACCTGGCCCGCCTTCTGGATGATGCCAGTGAACTTCAGAGCATGGCCTGACGATGGTGAGATTGATATCATGGAAGAGGTGGGTTACCACCCCGACTATGTGTCATCGAGTCTGCATGCCAAGTCCCATGTGCACTCCAACGGCACACAGGTGACCCATGAGATGTACTGCAAGGGCGCCGAGGGCGAGTTCCACACCTATGCCATCGAGTGGAAGGCCGATAACATCACCACCTATGTCGACGGCAAGGTGCAACTGAGTTACGACAACCGTGGCCTGGGCCGTGACGACTGGCCCTACGATGACCCGTTCTACGTCATCCTCAACCTCGCTTGGGGTGGAGACTGGGGTGGAGCCCAAGGCGTTGACGAGAATGCCCTTCCCGCCACGATGGAAGTGGACTACGTGCGCGTTTTCCAAAAGAAATAACGCTTTAATCCAAAAAACTCTATGAGAGGAACGTTATTTATCCTATTCTCTCTGGTTCTTGCCTTGGGACTTCATGCGAAGCCCCAAGGCAAGTTTGTCCGTGTGGAAGGTGTCGACCTGATACAGCCTGACGGAGAGAAACTTTATATTCAGGGTACTAACCTGGGTAACTGGCTCAACCCTGAAGGCTACATGTTCGGCCTGAGCAAGACCAACTCGCCCTGGATGATTGACCTGATGATCAAGGAGGCTGTCGGACCCGACTTTGCCGCCGATTTCTGGCGCCAGTTCAAGGACAACTACATCACGCGCGCCGACATCGCCTTCATCGCGCGTCAAGGAGCGAACACCATCCGCCTGCCGTTCAACTACAGGCTCTTCACCAATGAGGACTATATGGGGCGGACCACCGACCAGGACGGGTTTGCCCGCATCGACTCGGTGGTGAACTGGTGCCGCGCCGCAGGTCTCTACCTGATTCTCGACATGCACGATTGTCCGGGTGGACAGACCGGCGACAACATCGACGACGGCCATGGCTATCCGTGGCTCTTCGAGAGCGAGCCCAGCCAGCAGTTGTTCTGCGACATCTGGCAGCGCATCGCCGCCCGTTACAAGGATGAGCCCGTGATTCTGGGCTATGAACTGATGAATGAGCCGATTGCCCACTATTTCGAGAACAAGGATGAACTGAACAAACAACTCGAACCGCTTTACAAGCGTGCCGTGGCTGCCATCCGTCAGGTGGACCCCAATCACGTGATTCTGCTGGGCGGAGCCCGCTGGAACTCAGATTTCTTCATGTTCAGCGACTGGAAATTTGACGACAACATCATGTACACCTGCCACCGCTATGGCGGCGACGCCACAGCCGAGGCCATCAAGGACTACATCGATTTCCGTGACAATACGGGTCTGCCGATGTATATGGGTGAGACAGGACACAACAGCAACGAATGGCAATCCCAACTGGTCGACGTAATGAAACAGGCCAACATCGGCTACACCTTCTGGCCCTACAAGAAAATCGACGGCTCGTGCATGATGGGCATCACCAGGCCCGACATGTGGGACAGCATCGTCGTGAAGTATTCCGAGGCCCCCCGCACCACCTATCAGGAATTGCGCGAGGCACGCCCCGACCAGGCATTGTTCCGTCGGTTGCTGATGCAGTATGTTGAGAACAGCCGATACGAACATTGCACCCCACAGACCGACTACATCAAGTCGCTGGGGATGACTCCTCGACAGCCCGCCTATCTTGACGACCAGGCTACCATCGAGGAGCGCGTGGAGGATGCATTGGCCCGCATGACGCTGGACGAGAAGATTGCCGTCATCCATGCCCAGAGCAAGTTCTCCTCACCCGGTGTGAAACGATTGGGCATGCCCGACTTCTGGACCGACGACGGACCTCACGGCGTGCGACCCGACGTGCTGTGGGACGAATGGGAACAGGCCGGACAGACCAACGACTCCTGTGTCGCCTTCCCCGCCCTGACGTGCCTTGCCGCCTCGTGGAACCCCCAGTTGGCCAAACTCTACGGCCGCAGCCTGGGCGAAGAGGCGCGCTACCGTGGCAAGGACATGATTCTGGGTCCCGGCGTGAACATCAACCGCACCCCGTTGAACGGCCGTAACTTTGAATACTTGGGCGAGGATCCCCTGCTGGCCTCACGCATGGTAGTGCCCTATATTCAGGGCCTGCAAAGCACCGGCACGGCGGCATGTGTGAAGCACTTCTGCCTCAACAACGATGAGGAATACCGCCACCAGGTGAATGTCATCGTGAGCGACCGCGCCCTGCGTGAAATCTACCTGCCCGCATTTGAGGCCGCCGTCAAGGAAGGCCACACTTGGGGCATCATGGGCTCCTACAACCTGTATAAGAACCAGCACTGCTGCCAAAACCAGTACACCCTCAACCAGATTCTGAAAGGCGACTGGCAGTATGACGGCGTAGTCGTCAGCGATTGGGGCGGTACCCATGACACCGAGATGGCCGTCAAGAACGGATTGGACATGGAGTTTGGCAGCTGGACCGACGGTCTGGCATGGGGCGCAAGCAACGCCTATGACGCCTACTTCATGGCTAAGCCGTACAAAAAACTCATCCAAGACGGCCAGTTCACGACGCGTGAGCTTGACGACAAGGTGCGCCGTGTGTTGCGCCTATTCTTCCGTACCACGATGTCGAACAAGCGTTCAAAGGGATTCCTGTGCAGCGAGGCGCACTATGACGCAGCATTAAAGATTGCCCAAGACGGCATCGTGCTGCTGCAGAACAAGCGCAATGTGCTGCCCATCGACCTCAACAACACCAAGCGAGTGCTTGTTGTCGGCGAGAATGCCATCAAGATGATGACTGTCGGCGGCGGCAGCAGTTCGCTCAAGGTGCAGCACGAGATCCTGCCTCTTGAAGGTCTCAAGGATCGCCTTGCAGGCACCGGCATCGAGGTGGACTATGCCCGCGGCTATGTGGGCGACACCACAGGCGAGTACAATGGTGTTGTCGCCAAGCAATCGTTGGCCGACAACCGTTCAGCCAGTGAACTCATTGCCGAAGCCGTCGCCAAGGCCAAGGGTGCCGACTATGTCATCATCTTCGGCGGCCTGAACAAGAGTGACTATCAGGATGCCGAGGGCCACGACCGCAAGAACATGGATATGCCCTACGGTCAGGATGCGCTCGTCGAGGCATTGGCACGCGTGAACAAGAACGTGGTCTTTGTCAACATCTCGGGCGACGCCGTGGCGATGCCCTGGCGCGACAAGGTCGCCGGCATCGTTCAAGGATGGTTTATCGGCAGTGAGACGGGCAAAGCATTCGCCAGCATTCTCGTTGGTGACGCCAACCCGTCAGGAAAACTGCCGTTTACCTGGCCCGCGAGCCTCAACGACCTCGGCGCACATGCCACGGGTTCATACCCCGGCACCTGGCGCGACGGCCACAAAATCATCGATGAGGAATACAAGGAGGGCATCTATGTGGGTTACCGTTGGACCGACAAGCAGAACAAGAAACCGATGTTCGCCTTCGGTCATGGACTGAGTTACACGACCTTTGCCGTGAGCAACCTGCGCCTGGACAAGAGCGACGTCGCCCCCGACGGCACCGTGACCGCCACCGTGACGGTCAAGAACACCGGTAACCGTGCCGGCGCCGAGGTCGTTCAACTCTACGTCAGCGACCAGAGCGGCAATACAGATATGCCCGTCAAGGAATTGCGCGGCTTCCAGAAGGTCACCTTGCAGCCCGGCGAGAGCCGCGACGTGACCATCACCATCGGCGGACGCGCCTTCCAATACTGGGACGAGGCCAAGAACGGCTGGACCACATCGCTCGGCAAGCGACTGATGCTCGTCGGCACTTCCGGCGACAATCTCCCCCTCAAGGCTTCGTTCACCGTGCGTTAAATCAGGCTTTTAATTTGATTAAGTTTTTGATACAAGAGGCAGGAAGCGCGATGTTTCCCGCCTCTTGGCTTTTTATTAAAACGCCGTCAATAAACTTTTTTTCATTAAAAAGGTTGCCAGTTCAAGAAAAAGCAGTACTTTTGCAGCCGGGTAAGTCCTACACGGCCAGCTCCCTCCCAATCCCCCAGGCCTTGACCGGAGCAAGGGTAACGAGGTCGTAGCGGCGCGCTGTAGTTCACTTGCCCTTTTTTGTACCCCTAACACACGAGTGCACGCCACCTGTTAAGCAGCGCGCACTCGTGTTGTTTTTTGTTTTGAGACTGTCTTACAGGCCAGAGGCTCGTAGTACTGACAATGCCTCGATGACAGGGGACGTGACTCAGCGGAGCATGTCGCGCACCTCGTCCAGGCTGCCGTCGTTAGGAGACGGGGTAACGCCCAGCAGGTAGCACAGCAGCGGATAGATGCAGACGTTGCGGAAACGGTCAGGCTTCTCGTAGCCCACCTTGAAATCGGGGCCGATGGCACGGAAACCCACCTGCATGTCGGCCGCCGTGTGATCGAAGCCGTGACTGCCGCGCTGTTTTTTGGAAGGCTTGTCGGCAAAGAGCCAGCCCACGTCGGGCAGAACGACGACATCACCCATGTTCTTGTTGGTGCCATAACCCAGATAGGCAGGGATATCGGCTTTTTTCCAAGCGCGGATGTGGTCCACTCCCTGCAAGGCGTCGCAGATGCTGTCGATATACTGCGGTGCGCTGGCATAGATGAGTGTGGGATAATCGTTGCAGAAGCGCTCATACCAGTGCTTGGGCAACACATCGTCGATATCGACAAAGCGCTTGGGGTCCACGCTGGCCATGCCATGGTCGCCCGTAACGATGAAGTTCACCTGGCTGGCGATGGGCAACTGCTGAATGCGCGCCCACAGATTGCTCAACAACAGGTCCATGTCTTCCAGGGCGCGACGCGTGACGCCGTTCAAGGGGCCATAACTGTGGGCCGAGTGGTCGGGTTCCTCGAAGTAGGCCATCACGAGATGGGGACGCTCGTCTTCGGGCAAATTGAGCAGCCTGATGATCTCATCGACGCGGCCAGGGTAATCGAGTTGTTCGGTCTGGTAGTCGCGCCAGTAGGTTGGATGCTCGCCGTTGATAGCGACATCACTGCCCACCCAGAAGACCGATGCGGTCTTCACGCCCTGATGCTTGGCCGTGAGCCACACGGGGTCGCCGCCATAGTAGTAACCCTTGCTGCGCGTCTCTTGGTTACGCAACGAGTACTCCACACCGCGCTCTCGGTCCCAGAAAACGTTGGAGATGATACCGTGATGGTCGGGAGTAAGACCTGTCGCCAGCGTGTAGTGATTAGGGAAGGTCTTGCTCGGGAACGACGGCTGCATCACCGCCTTGACACCCTCGGTGGCCAACTGGTCCATGAAAGGCACGTCATAGGCATCCAGATAGTCCCAACGCAGACCGTCGAGCGAGATGATCACCGTGTAATTGTCACGGCCAGCAGCCTCGCCCGCAACCGTCATCAGCGACAGAAATGCCAACAGTAAAAACAATCTTTTCATCGTCTATCAGTTTTAAAGTCGTTCAATGCCACAAAGGTAACTAAAAACTCACATCCCACCAAGGCTTTCATGAGCCATTGTGCGGCAGTCCGAGGCATAGCCTCGGATTACACCAACAAGGACACGATGGCAAAGGCACAGCGACAAGGACACGACAACAAGGGCACAGCGATAAAACAAGGGAGCGGCCAAATGGTCGCTCCCTGCAACAAATTCATGATTGAATGTAATACGCTTAGTAACGGGACTCAGAAATGTAATTCATATTGAGGCCCGAAGCCACGGGTTTACTCGGCCTTCTCGTGTGAGAAGTAAACACCGTTGGACAGCTGCGGGTTGCCGTTGTGCGTGTAGCGTACGCCAATCACGCTGAGTTTGTCGCCTACTGCGAGGCCAAGCGTTTCGAACAAGCCCTTGCGGTTGTCACCGGTAGCGCCCCAACCGGGATAGCAACCATAGACATACACGCTGTTGGTCTCATCCTCGAGGGTCACGTTACCGTAAACGGGATTAGCGATATCGATAATGGTACCTGTGATCCTATAGTAGGTGTTGGGATCATCCTCCTTGTCGAGGAACTCGTCGATGCTGACTGGAGTTACGGGAATGACATTCTCAAGTACAGCGCCAACCATCTGAGGTTCGCCCTTGTACTCGCCACGCTTGCCCACGAGGGTAACAACGTCGCCTTCCTTCAGGCCAGCAGCCTCAAAGTCACCCTTGGCACCGATGCCATAGACGTAGGTCTCGCCCGACCAGTCACGGATATAAACATTACCATAGGTTGTATTAGCCACCTTGGAGATCACACCGGTGATGCGGTACTGCGTCTCACTCACTTCGGCCTCCAGGAACTCGGCTACAGTAGCAGCCACGATAGAACCCTTCTGGATGATGGTTGCCATTGCGGTATATTCCTTACCCTTGTCGTCGACAGTCTTGAAGACCACGGTAGCGTTGCGGTCGCCACCATTGTTGGCATTGGCATGGAAGGTTACCACGGGCTCAGCGCCACCGGATACCGACACGATGCCCAGCCAGTTCTTGGCCCCGTCGGGAATCTCGACTGAGATGCCGTTGCTGGTCTTGCAGGTCAGGTTCACGGTCACGTTACCACCCTCCTTAGGAATCGTGGCATCCTCGGGATCATAACCCTCGACCTTGACAAGCGACTTCTGGATATTGATAACAGTTACGTCAACGAGTTCAACGGTACCGTTATATACGGTTTTGGGACCCTCGACGGTAACGATGTCACCCTCCTCAAGGCCCAGGCTCAAGAAGTTCTTGGTACCACCCTTGGCATCCAGGGTACCATAGATGTAAACCTCACCCGTCTCGTCAACCAAATACCAGTTACCGTAGGTTGTGTTGCTGATTCTGGTCACAGTACCGGTCACGCGGTAGGTCTTGCTCTCGGGGCCGGCAATGACCTCGGCGCAAGTAGCCTCCTTAACGACAGCGAGACCTTGGATCACGTTGATAGTCTGGCTCTTGTCAGCACAAGCGACATGCAGCACGGAGGAGCGGCCGTCGGGGGCGGGCTCGGCGCTGAAGGTCACCCGGGTCTCACCGGCGCCACCATTCATGGGGCTCACGGTCAACCAAGCAGGGATTTCGGCCTCGTCAAACGACCAAGCCTCCTTGGCGGTGATGGTAATCGTGTT
This sequence comes from Sodaliphilus sp., assembly GCA_045541835.1. Lineage (GTDB taxonomy): Bacteria > Bacteroidota > Bacteroidia > Bacteroidales > Muribaculaceae > Sodaliphilus. The sequence goes on from JAZQJW010000077.1 coordinate 52,347, forward strand.
AGAGCCACCAGCCTCGTTGATGCTCACGTAGGAAGAAGAAACCTGAATCTCATCGAGCAAGGTAATTGCATCGTCATCGGAGCAAGCCGACAACATAGCAACCAGTGCAAAAAACGAAATAAAATATTTGAGCTTCATAATAATGTCTTAGTCTTTAGGGATTAGTTGAAGATGTACTTGATACCGATAGAAGCGTTCCAGCACTGACCTACGGACTTGTTGGGAACGAAGGTCTTGGTAGCACCGTTGATGGAGCCCGGAGTCGAGAAGGTGGCATAGCCCTCAGCGTCAACGCCCTCATACTTGAGGATGCGGGGATCGCTGCCGATCTCGGGGTTGAGGTACTTGCTCACGCCCCAACTCGAGTTGAAGAGGTTCAGCACGTTCTTCACGTCGAAGAGCAACTGCAGGGTGTGCTTGGCACCGCTGACATTCAGTGAGAAGTCATGCTTGTAACTAAAGTCAATGCGATGAACCCAGGGGTTGTACAGGCTGTAGGCCTCGGCATACTGACCCTGATGGTTCTTAAGGTAGTTGTTAGCATGAACGTAGTCCATGAAGCGGGTCTTGTCGCCCTCGCTCACGAAGCGGAACTCGCGGTTAGCGACCTGCTCGTCGGTGGGAATGTACACTGCATCGTAGTTGTAACCGTCGCCGTTCATGTCGTTGGCCATCATATAGGAGTAGTTGTAACCGCCGCGCCAGGTCTCATAGATCAGGCCATAGTGGTTACCGCTGTGGTCATGACCAGTTGCTGACAGGATGAAACGGTCAGGGGTAACATACTGCGAGTTGTGCAGCTTGATGTTGTTGGGACCCTCGATGGTGGGAACATAGGTGAAGGCGCTCTCGGCAGCGCTACCGGGCATACCGGTAACCTCCTTCTGCACGGTGTGGGTGTAAGCGGCCATCAGGCTCAGCCAATCGGTGGGATCAGCATTCAAGGTCACGTTGGCAATCCAACCATAACCGCGGCTGGTGTTCTCGAGGACGAAAGCCTTGGTACCCGTGCGGAAACCGGCAGGATAGATGGGACGGTTGTCAACACCGTTGAAGCGGGCGAAGCCACCCACGCTGGGGATAGCCCAGTCGCTGATGCTGGCAGCGTTGATGTTCTTGTTGAAGATACCCTCGACAGTCACACTGAAGGGGAAGGATACGGGAATCTGATAGTCAACAGCCAACGAGGTCTTCCATACCATCGGCATCTTGAACTTGGGATCCACAGCACTGATCGACGAGGGAACGGTACCCATGTCAGAGGTCACAACCTCGGGATAACCCATGCCGATGAGCTTGTTGCGCAGAGCGTTGATCGTAGCCTGGCCGTTCTCGGTCACCAGACCGCCGGCAAACTGGCTCATGTCGATGTAACGGTTACCGTTGGCATCGGTGGTGTAAGCACCAGTGTAGTTCTCAAAGCCACGGGTCGGGGTACCGGTCTTGCCATCCCAAACCTTGGTGTTGCCATTGAGTTGAGCCTGATACTGTACCAGACCACCGTTGGTGGGCATATTGGTGAAGAATACCAGGGGCAGACGGCCCGAGAAGAGACCCGAACCACCGCGAACCTTCAGCGCCTTGTTGCCAAATACGTCCCAGCTGAAACCAACGCGAGGTTGGATAATCAGGTTGCTGTTGGGCCACTTGCCGGTGTCGATGTGACGTTCGTTGCCTTTATTATCATAATAGTTCAAAGCCAGGATGGCATTGTTGGTGAGCAGGTCACCATTATTGAAGAACAGACCGTCGAGGCGCAGGCCGTAGGTCAACTTGAAGTTCTTGGTGATGTTCCACTCGTCCTGAGCATAGATACCAGCCTTGTTGAACTGCACGCGGGCAGCAGGCTTGGTCTCGCTACCGTAACCGTAGGTCAAGCAGACAACCTCGGGGGTTGCACCGTTGATGAAGTCATCAACGCTCCTGTAGCGGTAGTAACCCGTACCATTACGCATGTACTGGTTGTCGGCCATCTGATGCTCAAAGCTCAGACCACCCATGATCTTGTGGTTACCGTAGTACCAGGTCACATCGTCACGCAGGTTCCAGATGGTGTTGTGCACGGCGTTGTTCCAGGTGAACAGCTCATAACCCAGGGCCATGTAGTTGTCACGGTTGCCGGCGTCATCGGTCATCGTGATGTCAATGAAGGGGAACTCGCTCGAGTTGCTGGCACGGATGTCGTCCAGTTTAGATAAGGTAGCCAGGAACTGATTCGACAGGTTGTCGCTCAGACGGCTGTTCAGGTCAAATGAGAAAGAGTGTACCAGGTTGTCCATGCCATACATTGAGTTGGCGAAGGAGAAAGAGTTCTGCGATACACGGTAGCTTGCCATACGCGTGCCACCATCCATCGAAGTACCGTTGGGATTGCTCCAGTAGCGGTTCTTGGTGTAGTTGTAACGCAGGGCCAGGTGGTGGTCATGGTTAATGTTCCAGTCCAAGCGGGCAAGAATCTTATAGTTGTTCTCGTCGGCCGGGAATTTGGTCCAAGAGCCAGTGTCATAGCCGTACTTGCTCTTGACAAAATTGCTCACACGCTCCAGGTCGTCAAACGTAGTGCGCGAGATACCACGCTCGGCATCGGCAACGCCATTGGTCGACGGGCTCATCGTGTTCACGACGGTCGGCTTCTTGGTCATCTCACCGTTCACGAAGAAGAACAGCTTGTCCTTAATGATCGGGCCGCCAATGGTTGCGCCATAGGTGGTCACGCGGTCCTTCTCACGAGCCGCAGCGCCCAGCTGAGTGCCATCAACAACGTCACCACGCAGGTTCTCGTTGCGGTGGAAGATGTAGGCACTGCCACGGAACTTGTTGGTACCGCTCTTGGTGATAGCGTTCACACCACCACCGATGAAGTTGGTCTGACGAACGTCGTAGGGCGAGATAACCACCTGCAGTTCCTCGATAGCCTCGATGCTGATGGGGTTACCACCACCGGGCAGGTTGTCGCTCAGACCGAAGTTGTTGTTGAAGTTGGCACCGTCAACGGTGAAGTTGGCGGTACGGCCATCGGTACCTGCAAAACTCATACCGTTACCGCCGTAGGGTGACAGACGGGTGATGTCGGTCAGATTGCGGGTCACGGTGGGCAGGTTGGTGATCTGGGCGCTGTTAATGTTGGTAGCAGCACCAGTCTTCTCAGCGCGGAATTTAGTAGCAGTAGAAGTAACAACGACCTCACCCAGAGTGTTGGCGTCAACGCTCAAGTCGAAGTCAAGGTTAGAAGTCTCGGCCAGCTGCAGAGTCACGCCTTCGATGCTGCGGGGCTCGTAGCCGATGTAGGACACGCTGACGGTGTAGGGGCCACCAGGACGCATACCCTGAATGGTGTAACGACCATCCATGTTGGTAACGGCGTTGTACTTGGTGCCTGAGGGCGTGTGCAAAGCGGTGATGGTAGCGCCAATCATCGCCTGCTGGTTCTCATCGGTCACAACACCCGACAGAGCCGAGGTCGTCACCTGAGCACTCGATGCCAATGCCACAAAGAACATTGCCACCAATGCCAAAAGCTTAACTGTTCTCAACATACAATAATTGATTTTAATGAATTAAAAAATGATGAATTATTAAAAAAATGATTTGTTTGGTTCGGGTTTATAAAAATATTTCGCGCCACATTGGCGGGTTTCTCCCCATCCATTGTGGCGCGCATGTAGCTTAAGGCATTATCCTGCAGTGGGTTATAGAATTGGCTTGCCGCCTCTCCGCTACAAGATATCCTGAAAGGTATGCCAAATATAATGCTGATTGACATGTAATAATAAAACCTCTTCAATTTTCGCCGCAAAGGTACTCATTTTTCCTCATCCGCCAAGCAACAATCCCAATAAATTTTTCAACATCAAGCTAAAAAAAGGGGAACTATTGTTTCCCTCATTTTTTCTTCTAACTCACTCTCCTGTCACATCTCCTTTACTGCCGCTGCGGGAGGGTGCGGACGGGGAAGTTGAAGTAGGTGTCGGGGAAGGGTTCGTTGTCGAGGCGGAAGTGCCACCACTCGTTGTCGAGGGGGAGGAAACCGTGGCGCATCATTGCGGTGCGCAAGATCATGCGGTTATAGAATTGCTCGGAGGTGAACGTGGGTACCACCTGCTGGAACTCAAGGGTCTCGGGGTCGCCGCCGCCAAAGTCGGGATGGCTCTCGATGCCGAACCAGTCGAACGTGCCACCCATGTCAAGTTCCTTGCCTGTCTGCATGTCAAAGAGTGTCAGGTCGACCGTCGAGCCACGGGAATGACCGCTCTTCTCGGCAACATACTCGCCTTCAAATACCTGTTTCTTGGTCAAGCGGGGATAGAAATAGGCCTTGGTAATCGTGTCGGTCTCGTCGAGGGCCCAGCGCAGGAAGTGGTCCACACCGCGCTGCGGACGGTAGGCGTCATAGATTTTCAGACGGTAGCCGTGGCGCTTGAGGTCGTCGCTGACGGCGCGCAGGCTGTCGGCCGCCTGACGTGTCATCAGGGCGACAGGCTCCTCGTAACCATCGATGCGCGCGCCCACAAAGTTGTAGGTGCTGTAATAACGGATTTCAAGAATTGCGTCGGGCACCACGTCGGTGATATTGACAAACTGGCTGCTGTCCATTGTCTTATCCTTGACCTGCACGCCATTCTGCACGCTTTTACATGACGTCAGCAAGCCACAGCTCATGGCCAGAACCAAGGTTGTTAGATAGATGTACTTCTTCATATTTTCAGAGTTACGGGTTAATATCTGGGTGACAAAAATACAAAATATCTGTCATCTCCAACACAAAACGGTCCATGTTTCTCCTCGGCGACACCTTGAGAATGGCCAGCCCGGGCTGCTGATGGAGTGGCAGCGGTGATCAGAATTTCACTTCCTCAACACCGTCAATCTTCTTGATGCGCTCCAAGATGCGCTTCAGGTCATAGGAGGAGCGAACACCAAAGGCAATGGTACACTCGACGATGCCATCGGAAGTGTCGATTGACAACTTGTCCATCGACAGGCGCAACTCGCTGGTGATGCAGTCAATCAGGTCACCAAGCAGACGGTAGCGGTCGATGGCGATGACCCGCACCGAGGCGGGATAGAGGATGCTGTCGGTGGGGGTGAAGTCCACCTCGACAATGGAGTCGCCATGCTGGGTGGCCAGGCTGATGGCACGGGGACAGTTGCGCTTGTGAACAGTGATGGTGCCGTCAGGCTCCTTGAAGCCGGCGACCTCATCCCCGGGGATAGGAAGGCACAATGGGCAGCGATTGTATTGCGATTTCGCCAGTTTGGCCTGTTGTCGCTTGAGGGCCCGACGTGCTCTCGAAGTCTTCACGCGCACGACCCATGAAGGGTCGGCCTTCAATGCCTCGCCCGACTTGATTTCCACCACATCGCCGCGCTGCAGTTCGGTCATCACCGACGCCAACCGCCCGTTGACAAAGGCATAGCGGGCCTTCTCACCAATCTGGCTGTGAATCTTGAAGGCGAAATCCAGGGCCGTAGCGCCCTTGGGCAACCTGATGGGGTCACCTGTCGGGGTGAACACCATGATGTCGTCGTTATAGAAGGATGACACCACATCCTCGATGAAGTTTCCGTCCTGCAGATGATTCTCGATGTCGTGCAGTTCCTTGCTGAACGTGTCAATCCAGCTGACGATGCCGCCTTTCTTGAACTGCGCGACACAACCGATCTGGGAATGCAGCGCCATGCGCTCGCTGCTGATGTGCACTTCCTCCCAGCAGCCCGAGTCGGACAGCAGTTGGAGGTGGAAACTCTGATAGCCGTTCTCCTTGGGTGAGTCGATGTAGTTGATGATGCTGTGAGGTTTCTCCTTGAATTCACTCGTCAACCAGGCATAGGCCTTGAGCGCCAAGCGTTTCTCCTGAGACTGGTCGTCACAGGCATACACGATTTCGATGTAATGACGGTCAGGCAGGTGGTTGAAATCCAGATGGTCGCGTCGCCTCTTGCGCCACAGTGCATAAGGCCTGCGATACTCCACAACCACGCGGGCCTCAATGTCGGCATCCTCTAGCAAGTGGGCAATCTTGTCAACAAAGGCATAAATGCGCTCGCTGTGAATCTCCTTGTCGTTGAGGATGGCCGCCTCGATTTCGCCATACTCTTTAGGGCAACGGTAGCGCAGACTGAGGTTCTCCAATTCTATCTTGATGTTGTAAAGTCCCAGGCGGTTGGCCAGCGGTGCATAGAAATAGTCGGTCTCGCCGGCGATTTTCATCTGTTTGTGGGGCGGCATGCTCTCCAAGGTGCGCATGTTGTGCAGCCTGTCGGCCAATTTCACCAGCAAGGGCCTGATGTCGGAATGGATGGAATGAAGCATCTGCCTGAAATTGTCGAGCTGCTTGGACATCTCATACTTCTCCTTGTTCTGCTTTGTCACGGTCTGGACAATCATCATCACATCGCTGCCGAAGCGTTGCCCGATTTCATCGATAGTGATGGGTGTGTCCTCAACCACATCGTGCAAGAAGGCGGCAATCACCGAGTCGGCATCCAGCATCATCTCGCAAGCCACAATAATAGCCACCGCAATCGGGTGCATGATGTAAGGTTGTCCCGACTTGCGCCACTGGTCGGCATGAGCCTTACAGGCAAAATCAAAGGCGTCGCGTATCCTGGCCATATCAGCCTCCGAGACCCTGCTCTCCATTGCAGCAAAGACGGCCTCGGCGCCAGTTATAATTTGTTCATCGTAGTTATTTTCCATCATAATCCTCCCATCTTGATAAAAAAAACCTCATTAATTGGAAATGAGGTACAAATATAGGGCACATTTTCAAGATAGCCAACGCCGAGGCACAAAAATGTCTCGGCGCCGGCCACTTTAAATCAATCACTCACGTTCACCGGCATTGATGTTGACGTGATGTTGAGTTCACTTAATCGTTGTTTTCCGCACTGTCGCCCTTGTGCTTGGTCTTGCGGGTGTAGGTCTTCTTGGAGCGGTGGACGCGGTGGGCCGAGTGGAAACCGGGACCGAGCAGTTCCTGCTCGCCCTCACGGCTGCCGCGACGCATCGCCTTCAGGGCATCCAAGTTGATGGGCTGTTTCTTCTTTTTACGTTTCATCGCTATTACTGTTGCAATGCCTTGACAAACTCCTTGGGCAAGATGATGTTCTCCACCTCCAGCGCTGCGGCAAACAGTGGCGCGATTTCCTTGTCGCGGAAGCCTGCGATGCCGCACCCGATGCGGGTCACCAGGAACTTCAACTCACCATGCTGCTTGGCAAAGTCGATGAACTCGTCGACATAGGGCTTAATGGTCTCTACCCCACCCTGCATCGTCGGGATGGCATAGCTCTGTCCCTGCAGACCGACACCCTGTCCCCACACGGCGCCAAAACGGTTCATCGCAGCACGAGCCGCACCTCCACCATGGAAGCCAGCCAAATTGCTGCCAAACACAAACACTTCATTCTCGTTTAATTCATTGATCATTCCGGGTGTGAACTCTCTGTTATACATAATCTTCGGGTTTTCTTTTAATGATTGCTTATTGAGAATAAAAACTGCAAAAACCATGCCAAATGACCCATCAGTTTTGGCCATTTCGCTCCATGGTAAGATAACCGAATACCGCACTGTATAAAAAGGAATTCAACCATGCCGACCATAGCGCCCGGAAAGTATTAAAAAATATTAAAATCTGGATAATAAAATGGATAATTCCTCAAAATGGGATAACTTTGTGATGGTTCAGTAATGGCTTCTGTGGGGTGCGCCTCATGGAATCATTCACACGTGCCAACAGGTATATCACAAAACCTCCTATAGAAACATAACAACTTAAAAATCAATCAATACAACTATGGCACTGATACAATGTAGCGAATGCGGACAAATGATCTCAGACAAGGCCGTAACTTGTCCCAACTGTGGTAATCCGATGGTAGTCAGCGGTACCGATGAGCAGGAAGCGACAATCATGAGGCCTGGCACCTATCCCGAACCGCGTTATTACGAAAACAATGAGGAACAACCCAAGCGCATCAATCCCTGGCTGATAGCCGCTATCGTTGCCGGCGTACTGGCCCTGCTGGCAGGGGGCTACTGGTTGTTAAGCGGCAATAACAGCGAGAAGAAGGTGAAAGAACTCCTGGAGAGACTGTCACAGGCCGCCAACTCCAATGACCGCTCCACCCTCGAGAGCATCTATCCCGATGCCCGCTATGCCGAAACGCTGAAGTTCACCTATCACCCCGAAGGTACCACCATCGTGCCTAATGCCCAGGAAGACACCATCATCGTGAAATTCAATGATGGCACCGACCTTACGGTTGCCGGCAAGGATGACCTGCGCGTCATCTCGTCACACGGCCTATTTGTCTGGCCACAGGCGAATCTGGAATTCGCTAAAGGCACCGGATGGTTAGACGAGAAACTCACCGATGTAGAAAACAGTCACAGAATGGCCCACAAGGACTTTCCTCAATACCTGCTCGAGCAATTCAATGAGAATCTCAAGAAAGGGTTGAAACTCACAAACAAACAGACCTACGGTGACCAATACATTGACGACAATCATGAAGATTGGGCGTGTGCCGATGGCTGGATTTTCACGGTCAGCAACAACACCCCCTACGATATACCGGCGTCGGCCTATTCCATCACCGTCAAGAGCGGATACTGGGGCGGCGGAAAAATGGCCACTGAAATTGTGCCAGGTCAGGATATCCAATCGGGTGGAACAGTCACACTGCGCACGCGCACGCAAGCCATCGCTCCCAACCTCGAAACAGACGGCAGCGAAACGCTCGTTGTCAAGGGCTTGACGATGGAGGAGTTCATGTCACAATACCATCCTACGGGCAATGAATACAAGGACTACCTGGCTAAGCATGGCGCGGTGACGCAAAGTGCCGAAACACTGGATTTTGTCCTCGAGGGCGTGATGGGCGGTTGCGGTGCTCGCCTCACACACAACACCGATGCCCACAAATACTTGCAGTACAATCCAAACGGGAAGTCATTGGACTACCTTTCAGAGGAACGTGACGTGTCAATCACCACCTACGAGCCATCGACAGGTCACCTGGTGATGCAAGTGATGAACGGCTACACAAAAACAGGTGTGCTGGACGGCATCTACAAGAACGGCACCTACACAGGACAGTTCAAATCGGTGAACGGATCATCGTCGGCCTTCTCGTTCAAGTAAATATACCGGCGACGGTGTAGCCGCCGTCCACATAACAATTCAAAGGGCGGGCAACCCAGATTGTGGTTGCCCGCCCTTCTTTTTGCTATCAAGGAAGTGATTTACTTCTCGAGTTCCTTCTTGATGCGCTCGGTCAACATGGGAACAATCTTGTGGAGGTCGCCCACGATACCCAGGTCAGCGACACTGAAGATGGGAGCGAACTTGTCCTTGTTGATGGCGATGATGAAATCGCTCTCCTCCATACCGGCGAGGTGCTGGATGGCACCGCTGATACCGCAAGCCATATAGAGGTTGGGGCGAACGGTCTTACCGGTCTGACCCACCTGGCACTCGTGAGGCATCACGCCGTTGTCAACCATGGCGCGTGACGAAGCCACCTGCCCGCCGAGGACGTCGGCAAGAGCCTGCAGTTTGTCGAAACCTTCCTTGTCATGAACACCGCGGCCACCGCTGACGAGGATCTTGGCCTCGGCGATGTCGGCCATCTGCTTGTCGGCCTTGATGGTCTTGACGAGTTTCACCTTGAACTTGCTGGCGTCGAACTGGGGAGCGAACTCGGTAACGAGACCCTCACGGCCTGCCTGACGCTGCATCTTCTGCATCACACCGGGGCGCACGGTCGACATCTGCGGACGGTTGTTCGGGCAGATGATGGTAGCCATCAGGTTACCGCCAAAGGCGGGACGCGTCATGCGGAATTCGGGTTCGTTGTTAGCGTCGGGCTCAATTTCGAGCTTGGTGCAGTCGGCAGTCAGACCCGTCTTGAGTCTCGAAGCGATGCGGGGAGCCAAGTCACGGCCGATGGTCGTGGCACCATAGAGCACGATGCTGGGCTTGCGCTCGGTGATAATCTGGCCAACAGCCTGGGAATACTGTTCGCTGAGGAAGTCCTTCAACTCGGGAGCGTCAACGACGATGACCTCATCGGCTCCAAACTCAATGAGCATTTGGGCCTGGTCCTTGATGCCTTGACCAAGGAGCATGGCTACCACCTTCTCGCCGAGTGCATCGGCCAAGTCGCGTGCCTTACCTAAAAGTTCGAGTGCAACGGGCTGGATGACACCTTCGCGCTGCTCAGCAAAAACGAATACGTTCTTATAATCTTTCTTATCCATAATATTCAGTTTTAAGTTTTTAGTTTTTAGTTGTAAGTATTTTTCCTAGTTTTAAGTTTTTGGTTTTTAGTTGTAAGTATGATTTGTATCGCCTGGAAATGGTAATATTACTTAAAACTCACAACTTAAAACTTACAACTTAAATACTTAAAACTCACAACTTAAAACTTAAAACTCATTTAGATAATGTGTTTAACTTTCAGTTGATTAACAATCAGCTCAACAGCCTCCTCGGGGGTCACCTCATGTACCTCGCCGGGAGCCTTCATGGCCTTGGGGAACGACTTGAACACCTTGGTGGGCGAGCCGGCGAGACCCAGCTTGCCTTCCTCGACATCAATCTTGTCGGCGCTCCAAACCTCAACTTCCTTGTCATAGGCCTCCATGATGCCGCTGACACTCATGTAGCGAGGCTCAAAAGCCGAAGCGAGTACCGTCAAGAGGCACTTGCCCTCGACCTCGAGAACCTGTACGCCGTCCTCGTTCTCCTTGTCCACCTGCAGGTTACCGTTGTCAAGCACCTTGGCATCGGCAACATAGGTAATCTGGGGCAGACCTAGATGCTCGGCGAGCTCGGGACCCACCTGTGCGGTGTCACCATCGATAGCCTGACGGCCAGCAATAATGATGTCATAGTCCAGCACGCGGCACAAGCCGGAAAGTGCGTAGGAAGTTGCCAGCGTATCGGCGCCGGCAAATTTGCGGTCACTCAACAGGATGGCACGATCAGCACCCATAGCGAGGGCCTCACGCAGCATGACGTCGGCTTGGGGAGGACCCATCGAGATAACGGTGACGTTAGCGCCCAGTTGGTCCTTCAGTCTCAAAGCGAGTTCCAGACCACCCTTATCATCGGGGTTCATAATGCTGGGAACGCCTTCACGAATCAAAGTACCCTTCACGGGGTCAATCTTGACAACGGTGGTATCGGGAACTTGTTTTACACAAACTATAATATTCATTGTTCTTTCTAGTTTTTAGTTTTTAGTTTTTAGTTGTAAGTATTTTTCCTAGTTTTAAGTTTTTGGTTTTTAGTTGTAAGTATGATTTGTATCGCCTGAAAATGGTAATATTACTTAAAACTTAAAACTTACAACTTAAATACTTAAAACTCACAACTTAAAACTGACAACTTTTATTTGAATAACTGACCAGCGATCACCATGCGCTGTACCTCGGATGTTCCCTCGTAAATCTCGGTAATCTTAGCATCACGCATCATGCGCTCAACAGGATACTCACGGGTATAACCGTAGCCACCATGGAACTGGACGGCCTTGGTCGTCACTTCCATAGCAGTCTCGGCGGCAAAGAGTTTAGCCATAGCGGCATCGGCACTGTAAGGCAGGTGCATGTCTTTCTTCCATGCGGCACTGCGCACCAGCAGACGGGCAGCCTCGACCTTGGTCTTGAGGTCGGCCATCTGGAACTGGGTGTTCTGGAACTTGGCGATAGAGCGGCCAAACTGCTTGCGCTCCTTGGTGTACTTAACCGTCTCGTCCATAGCGCCCTGAGCGATACCGAGGGCCTGTGAAGCGATACCGATGCGACCACCGTCGAGCGTCATCATAGCAATCTTGAAGCCCTTGCCGAGTTGGCCGAGGAGGTTCTCCTTGGGCACGATGCAGTTTTCAAAAATCAACTCACAGGTAGCGCTGCCGCGGATACCCATCTTCAACTCCTTCTTACCAACGGAGAAACCGGGCATGTCCCTCTCGACGATGAAGGCCGAGATGCCCTTTGTGCCCTGCGACTTGTCGGTCATGGCCATCACGATAAACACGTGGGCGTTGGAAGCGTTGGTGATGAAAATCTTGGAGCCGTTGAGTACCCAGTGGTCACCAGCGTCGACAGCGGTGGTCTGCTGCATGGCAGCATCGGTACCGGCGTTGGGCTCGGTGAGACCGAAGGCGCCAATCCACTCACCCGAAGCGAGCTTGGGCAAGTACTTCATCTTCTGCTCCTCAGTGCCGTGCTCCATGATGGGAGCGATGCACAACGAGGTGTGTGCCGAGAGGACCACGCCCGTGGTTGCACACACGCGTGAGAGTTCCTCAACAGCCATGATATACATCTGCACGGTACCGCCGGCACCGCCATATTGCTTGGGAACAGGAATACCCATCATACCGAGTTTGCCCATCTTCTGGACGGTCTCGAGAGGGAAGCGCTCCTGCTCGTCAATCTCGGCAGCGAGAGGCTTTACCTCATTCTCTGCAAACGAGCGAACCATCTGCAGGAACAGTTGTTCTGTTTTAGAATAGCTGAAATCCATATTCTCTTTTTAAGTTTTTAGTTTTTAGTTTTTAGTTGTAAATGTGAGATGTATTGCCGGAAAGAGGTTACATCACTGAAGACTTACAACTGAAAACTTACAACTTAATGATTAATACTTGTAGAAGCCTTCACCGGTCTTGCGGCCCAACAGCCCAGCGCGAACCATCTTGCGCAGCAGGGGATGAGGACGATACTTGGGATCGCCGAACTCGTTGTAGAGCACCTCCATGATGGCGAGGTTCACATCGTTACCGATAAGGTCGGCCAGTGCAAGCGGGCCCATGGGATGGTTGGCACCCAGCATCATGCACTTGTCGATGTCCTCGGCGCTGGCGATACCGTCGGCCAGGATGCCCACTGCCTCGTTGATCATCGGGATAAGGATGCGGTTAACGACAAAACCGGGAGCCTCGTTAACGGGCACGGGAGTCTTGCCGATTTCGGTCGTCAGGTCAACGATGCACTTGGCGGTCTCCTCACTGGTGAGCTGGCCCTTGATAACCTCAACGAGCGCCATGCGGTCGGCGGGGTTGAAGAAGTGGCAGCCGATGAACTGTGCGGGGCGGCTGGTGCAGGCAGCGATCTCGGTGATGGAGAGCGACGACGAATTGGTGGCGAAGATGGTCTCGGGCTTGCAGATCTTGTCAAGCTCCATGAACACGTCCTTCTTCAACTGCATGTTCTCGACAGCAGCCTCGATAACGAGGTCGGCATCAGCGAAGTCGGCATAGTCGGTCGTCGTGGTGATGTTTGCCAGGATAGCCTTCATGGCATCCTCGGTGATTTTACCCTTCTCGACGAGCTTGTTGTAGCCCTTGGAGATAGAAGCCATGGCCTTGTCCAGGCTCTCCTGGGTGCGGCTCTTCATGACAACGGGCATCTTGGCGGCAAACGCCTTGACGATACCCTTGGCCATCGTACCTGTTCCAATAACACAAATTTTCATAATTGGTTCTGTTTTTTTATTTTAGTTGATGAATGTTGATTTATTCTCCCTTAAAAGTTGCCTCACGCTTGTTGAGGAAAGCGTCCATGCCCTCCTTCTGGTCGGCCGTAGCAAAGCACTTGCCGAAGAGTTTGTTCTCCAGAGCGATGGCACCGTCGGCATCCAGGTCATAACCCTCGTTGATGCTCTTCTTGGCCAGACTGATGGCCACAGGCGCATTCTTGAGCATCATGGCGGCCATTTCCATGGCTTTACCCATCAGTTCAGCAGGCTCATAGACGGCATTGACCAGACCGATGCGCAGTGCTTCGTCGGAGCGAATCACCTTGCCCGTGTAGATCATCTCCTTGGCATAGCCCTGTCCGATGAGCTTGGGCAAGCGATAGGTTCCCGAGAAGCCGGGAATGATACCCAGTCCCACCTCGGGCTGACCGAACTTGGCGTTGGCCGAGCAGATGCGGATGTCGCAGGACATTGCCAGCTCGCAGCCGCCACCCAGCGCGAAACCATTGACAGCGGCAATGACGGGGATGGGCAGCACCTCGATCTTGCGGAACACCTGAGCGCCCAAGCGGCCGAATTCTTCTCCCTGCGGCTCGTTCAGGTGGGCCATCTCAGAGATGTCGGCTCCAGCGACAAACGATTTCTCGCCGTCGCCGGTGATGATGAGCACGCGGGTGGTGGCCTCCAGGTTGTCGATAAAGTCGTTCAATTCCTTGAGGATGCTCGAATTGAGGGCATTCAAGGTTTTGGGCGCCGAAATCGTCAAGACGGTGACACCGTTGTTGTGCTCAATCTTCAAGAAGTTATATTCCATGACTCGAGTGAGAGGATTAAACGTCCATGGGTTTCAGGTCGGGCGAGATGATGAGCTTAGCCTCGGTAGCGGCCTGTACATCCTCAACAGTGAACTCGGGATGCAGCTCACGCAGCACGATGCCCTCGGGGGTGATGTCCATAACACCCATCTCTGTGATAATCATGTTGACCTGTCCGGCAGCGGTCAGGGGCAGGGTGCACTCTTTCAAGATCTTGGGGTTACCCTTCTGGGTGTGCTCCATCGTGAGGATCACGCGCTTGGCGCCCACAACGAGGTCCATGGCACCGCCCATACCGGGAGCCATCTTGCCGGGAATAATCCAGTTAGCGAGGTTGCCTTTCTCATCGACCTGCAAGGCACCGAGGAACGATACGTTCACGTGGCCGCCACGGATGATGGCGAACGAGGTTGCCGAGTCAAAGGTGCAAGCTCCGGGGTTCAGGGTGATAGCACCACCACCGGCGTTGATGAGGTTCTTGTCCTCCTTACCCTCCTCGGGCGTGGGACCCATACCCATGGCACCATTCTCGGTCTGCAAGGTTACCGAAACGCCTTCGGGCAGGTAATTAGGAATTAAGGTGGGGATACCAATACCCAGATTCACAACATCGCCATCGTGCAGTTCCTTGGCAGCACGTTTTGCGATGACTTCTCTCATTTGATATTTATCCATAATAGTACGGTTTTGAGATTAATTATATGTTTTTAAAAAGTTATTTCATTCTGTACTCTCAAGATTATCGACCAGCAATTCTCTAATCTCTAATCACTAATCACTAATCTTTAAACTCTAAACTCTAAACTTCAAGTTTCAGAAAAATCTGAAACTTGAATTATTTCATTCCTCTCTTGACCATCTCCTGCACGACGAACGAAGCGACGTCGTCGGCATAGGTGTTCATACCGAAACCGGCATCAAAGCCCAGCTCCTTGGCCAACTCGTGGGTCACACGGGCGCCGCCACAGCAGCAGATCATCTTGTCGCGCAGGCCCTCGGCCTCCATCAACTCGATGAACTCGGTCATGTTCTTAATGTGCACATCCTTCTGGGTCACCGTCTGCGAGACGAGCAGCGCGTCGGCATGGAGTTCGATGCCCTTGGCGATGAACTCGTCGTTGGGCACCTGGGAACCCAGGTTGTAGGCCTCAATCATCTCGTAGCGTTCCAGTCCGTAGTGGCCGGCATAGCCCTTCATGTTCATGATGGCGTCGATGCCCACGGTGTGGGCGTCGGTACCAGTAGACGCTCCCACAATGACAATCTTGCGGCCAATGTTCTCCTTGATGTACTCGTCGGTCTCATACATGTCCATCGTGTTGCTCTCCACCTTGGGAACATAGATGGTACTGTAGTCCACGGTGTGGGTGCAGCTGCCGTAGCAGTTGAAGAACGTGAAACCCGGGGTCAACTCCTTGTAGTAGACCACACTGGGATTCTCCAGACCCATCTTGCGGATTAACTGTTTGGCGGCTTCCACCGCCTCGGCACCACAGGGCACGGGCAGGGTGAAGCTGAGCTGCACCTTGCCGTCGTTCATCGTGTCGCCGTATGGTTTAATCTTGGTGAAGTCTAAGGTTTTGTCAAAATCCTTAGCTTCCATGCTATATAATCCTTCGCTCATAGTCGTATCGTAACCTTAATGTGATGTCTCTTGTTATTATCTCTTTCCCTTCATCAGTTCCACAAACGGGTTGTAGTAGTTCTCGCCCTTCATGGTGACACCGGCCAAGCCCTTGCCGCCATTCTTGGGACGCTTCACGTCGCCGAAGATACCCTTCTCCAGAGCGGTGAACAAGCCCTCCTTGGTGATATCCTCAAGCAACTTGATGGTGTTACCCAGCACTTCCTTGACGCGATTGCGGCAGATACCGCCCTCGACAAACTCCATTTCCTCGCCAATGTTCTTCATGTTGTTGAAGATGTACTTGGCATTCTCGATGGAGAGGTAACGGTCGCTCATGAAGGGGGTGTGGATGGCCTCGGTGGGCATACCCAGCAGCTGGATACCCTGGTGGGTCCAAATGCCGATCATGTTGAACAGGGCGTCCTGGATGTGACCACGGAAGATATTACCCGTCATGAACTTCGTCGGGGGCATGTACTTCAAAGTGGCCTTGGGGAAGATTTCACGGGTCATCTGTGCCTGAGCCAGCTCCAGCAGGAAGCCATTCTCAAGCATGGGGTCCATCTCAAAGGCGTGTCCCAGTCCCATCTGCTCCTCGGGCAGACCTGCCATGAGGGCGAGCTGCTCGTTGATGAGGTCCGATGCGAGCACCGTGTGTGCTGCCTCGACAGCATCGGCAGTGGTCAGGTAGTTGTCCTCACCCGTGTTGATGATAACGCCGGCAAAACCGTTGATGATGCGGCTCATGTACTGGTCGATGAGCGTGCGCTGCATGTTGATGTCACGGAACAAGATGCCGTACAACGCGTCGTTAAGCATCACGTCCAGACCCTCGAAGGCGCCCATGATCGCGATCTCGGGCATACACAGACCTGAACAGTAGTTACACAGGCGGATGTAACGGCCCTGCTCCTCACCCACCTCATCAAGCGCCTTGCGCATGATGCGGAAGTTCTCCTGGGTGGCGAAGGTGCCGCCAAAGCCCTCGGTTGTCGCGCCATAGGGCACATAGTCCAACAGGCTCTGGCCGGTGGTACGGATCACGGCGATGACATCGGCACCCTGACGGGCACCTGCCTGGGCCTGCACCACGTCCTCATAGATGTTACCCGTTGCCACGATGATGTACAGGTAAGGCTTGGGTCCCTCGCCGATGGTCTCGAGGTAGTGTTCGCGACGGGCACGACGGGCACGGATGCGTGCCATGCTCTCGTCGATGACGGGCTGCAGGGCATCGGCAATCTGCTTGGGGTCACGGGTGACCACCTTGGTGATGTCCAGTTCGTCCTTAGCCACTTTCTCGGCAATCTGCTGGGGATTCAAACCGGTCTGAATCATGGCATTGGCGATGAAGAACAAGGCACCCTCGTTCAACACGCCCTTGTCTTTCAAGGCTTCCACCACCACGTTGGGCAGAGGCACGTCGTTGTCATCAACACCGTCGATGCCCATCAAGCGGCACAAGGTGCGCTCGACGGCAACCGTGGTGTATTGCTCCACAAAGGACTGCACATCCTCGGCGATGCCTTTGGCAAGACCTCTGGCATACTCAACTTTTTCGAAATCTAATCCTAACTTGCTCTTTTGCATAGTGTATATAGTATATAGTGTGATGTCATTCCTGATGAACGGAGGATTCCAGCAGACTCCTCGCTGTTGTAATCCACTCGCTGTCGATGCCCAGGCTCTGGGCGATGTTCAATGCCTCGTGGGGCACCTCGCCTTCCTGGACCTCGACCAGCTGATAATCCATTGAGCCGTTCTCGAAGCCTTTCACCCTGAGGCAGCGGGCTTTTCCCGACTCTATATCGTAATGCGTCGTCATGACAAGGCTCATGTCTTTATCGGCCAGTACCTGCAGCAGTGCCGTCACCAGCGCCGCACCCTCGGTTGGGTTTGTCGTGCGGGCTGGCTCGTCAATCAACGCCAGTATTCTCTTGTTCACGCGCGATGCCTGTATGACGGCATCGATGTTTTCCATCTCGGCAGCAAATGACGAAAGGCCCTTCTCGACCGACTGCTCGTCACCGATGCAGAAATGTATCTCGTCTTTCACGGCAATTTGGGCCGAAGCCGCCGGAATGCCGAATCCGAATTGGAAGAGCAATTGACACAAGGTCAACGTCTTGAGCACCACAGTCTTGCCACCCATGTTGGCTCCTGTGATGAGGGTTGGCTGCTCGCCGAAGGCGATGTCCACCGGCTGGAACTCACGTCCTCGTTGAGCAAGCGCATCTTTTACCTGGGGATGGAACATCGCCTCATAGCGTGTGGTTCCATCATTGGACAGCACGGGGAACGTCAGCCCCATCTGCTTCATCTGCATCGCCTTGGCCAGGTTCACGTCGATGCGTGCCAGGGCGAGCTGTGCCTGTTCTATGGCAGCAGCAAACGGATGCAACTGCCGGCTCAAGTCTGCACGGATGCCATCTTCCAGTTCGCCGGCCTGCAAGAGGAGCTCTTCCTGCTGCTCGGGGTGCTGGCGCATTTTCACGCGCAGGTCCTTGAGTTGCTCGCTGTAGGAATCATATATATAAAATGTGGCAATCTTCATCCCGTCGGGGTCAAGGATTGCAATGACCTCGTCCAGCGAGGGAATAATGACAGCATCGGCCATGTCATGCTCGGCCAGCAACTTGTTGACGTCGGCAGCCAGAAGCGCGAGGTGCTTGACTTCAAAGAGCTCGATATCGTCGAGCACCGAACTGCAGTGCAGGTTCTTGATGGTTGTGCGGATGTCCTTCAGCCCGCACAACTTGTGGTTCAAGGTATTGATGAAGAGAGGCTCCACCCGATTGACAAACTCAGCGAAACGGCTCAGGACGGCATAGGTCGCGGCAATTTCCTCGTCACTCGTCATGAGGGGCGAGTGCAGGAGGCTACGGCGGGCAAAACCCGACTGCAGTTCCAGCTGGTCCACCATGTAGCGGATGCCGCAAGGCGACTCTATGACATTCCTCAATTGCACTGTTATTGTTTGTTCTTTATCAGGTCATAAACCGGAAGCCCGATGGCTTCGCTCAGTCGGCCACACAGGGTGTCCGAGTCAAGGACATAACCGCTGGGTGACGTGGGATTGACAGTGACGGCGATGAGTTTGCTTTTCTGCAACACCCGGATGCGTCCGCCTGCCTTGATGAACAGCCTGAACTGCTGGGGAGTGACAAAAACCTTGGTAAAATCCCTCACCACCAGTTCTGCCTGCCTGAGATGCTTGTTCTGCCTCACCTTCTCGAGGAAACCATCCACCAGAGCACCAGCCACATAAAGCGTCTCGCAGTCGTCCATGCCCTCGAAATGGATATCCCTCGACAGGGAGGTCATCGTGTCCAAGCTGTTAAGGCTGCCGTCCTTGCCGATGAACCAGAGCCCCTTTTCCAGCGGCATCAGCATCTCAATATTGCGCTCGGAGGTCAATTCCAGGTTCACGAGATCCACCACATGGGCGGTCTTGTTCACCAGGGTGTTGATGTTGGCCGAGTAGGCCGCTCCTGTCGCCAGAATCATCGACTGGCTCACGGCGGGTGATGCCGAACTCATGCGTGACAAGGCTCCGTCAATGACGACCAGGTCGATGTCGAAGCGGTGATGCATCTCTCCCATCCAGCGCCTGAGGCTGCTGGCCGACGAGGGGCCTGAGAGCAGGATTTTGCCACCTGTCAGCGCCCTGGCGGTCACCACCCTGCCCAGCGATGTGCTCTCGTCGCTCACGTCGATGAGCTCCGAAACCAGCCTTCGCTGGCGATAGTGGGCCTCGCTGGTGCCGAAATACATGCACTCACGGAGGACGATTTCGGGCTTCTGGGTGCGGGTCACTTGATCCACGGTCTCTCCATCAATGCCGATTGACGTGACAGCCACGCGTTTTGTGTCCACGGGGAGTCGGTTGAGGACATACTTCAGGCATTCGGTCTTGCCTGTGTTCTTCTCCAGTCCCACGATAGACAGGCTGTCGTAACGCAATATGTCATTGATGAAGGGCACTGCTTGAACGCAATGATTTCCGCTGGCAGCTGTGAAGACGCCAAGAGCGTCTTCACAGCCCAACGGAAGCCGTCTCAATTATTTCTTGTTGCGGACCTCATTGCGCTCATGACGCTTCAGCGCCTTAGGCTCAATGTTCATGCGCTCGCCTTCAAGCAGCGAGATGACACCATCGACAGCCTTGTCGGCAGCCACCTGCTCCTTGGCGCGTGCAGCCTGGCACTCGGGGCAGTTGCACTCGCTGTGGTAATCGGTGGGCTCGGTATAGGTGGTGATAACACCCTCGAAGTTGCGCAATACCACGCGGCCAGGAGCCTGAGAGATGACGTATTGGGGCATGACGGGCGTCTTGCCACCGCCACCGGGAGCGTCCACCACGAAGGTGGGCACGCAATAGCCACTGGTGTGGCCGCGCAGGCCCTCGATGATCTCGATACCCTTGCTGACGGGAGTGCGGAAGTGCTCCAGACCCATCGACAGGTCGCACTGATAAATGTAGTAAGGACGCACACGGATTTTCACGATCTCATGCACGAGCTTCTTCATCACGTGGACACAGTCGTTCACGCCGCGCAACAGCACGCTCTGGTTGCCCAGGGGGATACCGGCGTTGGCCAGCATCTCGCAAGCACGGCTCGACTCGGGAGTCACCTCGTTGGGATGGTTGAAGTGGGTATTGATCCAGATGGGATGATACTTCTTCAACATGTCGCACAACTCGGGCGTGATGCGCTGCGGGCAAACCACGGGAGTGCGGGTACCCAGACGGACGATTTCGACATGAGGAATCTTCCTCAGTTCCGAGATGATGTACTCCAAGCGCTTGTCGCTCACCATGAGGGCGTCGCCACCCGAGAGGAGGACGTCGCGCACGGTGGGCGTGTTACGGATATATTCCAACGCCTTCTCGATGCGGTCGATACCACACTCGTTGTCGGTCTGACCGGCAAAGCGGCGACGGGTGCAGTGACGGCAGTACATCGAGCACATGTCGGTGATGAGGAACAGCACGCGGTCGGGATAACGGTGGGTCAAACCGGGCGTGGGAGAATCCTCGTCCTCATGCAGCGGGTCGAGCAGGTCGGCAGCGGCCTGATGGGTCTCAAGACCGGTGGGGATGCACTGACGACGGATGGGGTCATGGGGATCATCGGGATTGATGAGGCTCAGGTAATAGGGCGTGATGGCCATGCGCAGGGTCTTGAGGGTCTGCTTGACGCCCTCTTCCTCCTCAGCGGTCAGTTTCACGTATTTCTTGAGTTCCTCAAGGGTCTCGATGCGGTTTTTCACCTGCCATTTCCAGTCATTCCACTGCTCGTCGGTGACATCGGGGAACATCTGTTTTCTTCTTGATTCTACCATGATAATTCCAAATGATGATGCCGTGGAGGCACGATAGCACGTGCCCCACCGGCATCAAATTTCTTGATTAGGCGTAGAGTTCCTCAAAGATCTTGCGCAGCTCGGGGCACTCGCGCAGCTCCTGCAAGGTGAAGTCGGCATGACCCTTGGTGTAGCCGTTACCGATGATCATGTTCACGTCGGCACCGATACCCTCGGCACCCAGGGCAGCCTTGGTGAAGCTGGTGGCCATCGAGAAGAAGTAAACCACACCGTCATCCTTGGTGCACAGCACTGCAGTCATCTCGCAATCAGGCACGTTCACGCAGTTGATGGTGGTGTCGGCCATCTTGCCGTCGGTCAGCTTGTAAACCAGCTCGTAAACCTCAACGGGAGTCATACCGGCAACGCTCTCGACCACGTCACAGAAGCCGAGGTCCTTGATGCGCTGGGTCGACTTGGGGCTGTTGGCGAGACCGATTACCTTACCGGTAACGCCTACGCGCTTCTTGGCCTCGTAGCAGCAGAGCATACCGCTCTTGCCACCTGCACCCAGGATAACAACGTTCTGGCCATACTGGCACAGCTTGGCGGTCTGAGCGGGAGCACCGGCAACATCGAGTGCGCTCAGCGCGAGCTTCTCGGGCATGTCATCGGGGATCTTGGCATAGATGCCGCTCTCAAACAGGATAGCCTTACCCTTGATGTCCACCTGGTCCACGTCGGCGCGGATCTCGAGGATCTCGTCGATGCGCAGCGGAGTCAGTGACAGCGATACGAGGGTAGCGATGCGGTCGCCCTCCTTGAGGTCGATCTTGCCCTTGAGGGCATCACCGATCTTCTCTACCTTACCCAGGAGCATACCGCCCGAACCGGTGCGACGGTTGCGGTGCTTGCCCTGCAGCTCAACGTTGAGGAGCATCTCCTTCTTGATTTCCTCCATCACCTCGGCCTCGTTGTTGGGATCCTTGGCCTGCTGCTTAGCATAGTTGTGGATATCGGTGAATGAAGCGGAGTCGATATTCAGGGTCTGAACGTCGATGAGGATCTCATTGTCGTAGATCTCGTCCATGTTGTTGTCCAACTTGTTGGCGGGCTGAGGAAGAATGCCCTTGGGCTCGATTACTCGGTGCGTACCGAATCTGTTTCCGTGTTTCTGCATTTTTTTCGTTGTTTTTAAAGTGTTAAACGATTATTGTTATTTTAATTGTTAGCGATAAAGTTGTTAAGGTCCTTAAGGTTTTTAGGGTCTTTAAGGTCCTTAGGGTCCTTAGGGTCCTTAAGGACGGTGGGAATTAGTCCCTCTTGGGGAGACCCAGGATTTCGCGGGCCTCGTCGCTGGTGGCGATGGGACGGCTCAACTCCTTGGCGATGCGGACCACCTTCTCGACGAGTTCGCCGTTGCTCTTGGCAAGGACGCCCTTGGAGAGGTAGAGGTTGTCCTCAAAGCCCACGCGCACGTTACCACCCATGGCGATAGCGGCAGCGGCCATCGGGAAGGCATGACGGCCAACGCCCGTGACGGTCCAGGTGGAACCGGCGGGAATGCCGTTCACGAGCCAGCACAGGTTGGCGACAGTGGCGGGCGTGCAACCGGGGACGCCGAGCACGAAGTTGAACTGCATGGGGGCTCCGGGCACTTCACCCTTGCGGGCCATGTTGAGGATGGTGTCGAGGTGACCCATCTCGAAGCACTCATATTCGGGCTTGATGCCGCGCTCCATCATTCGCTTGCCGAAGGCACGCATTGTGGGCATCGTGTTGTCAAAAATCTCGTCACCGAAGTTGCAGGTACCGCAGTCGAGGGTTGCCATCTCGGGCAGCGGAGTCGTGTCGGTGGACTGCAGGCGCTCGTCGGGGGTCATACCCACGGCACCGCCGGTCGACGGGATCAGGATGACATTGGGGCACACCTTGAGGATGGCCTCCTCACATTCCTGGAAACGGGCACGGTCCTGAGTGGGGGTACCGTCGTCCCAGCGCACATGCAAGTGCACGATAGCTGCACCGGCATCAACAGCCGACTTGGCTTCGCGAACGATTTCTTCCACAGTATAGGGTACGTTAGGGTTCTGCTCCTTGGTAACCTCAGCGCCGCAGATGGCGGCAGTGATAATCAGTTTATCCATTTTTCAGTTGTAAGTTTTTAGTTTTAAGTTGCAAGTATGATTACTATCGCCTAAAACGTTATTTCTTGCGCTGGCAGTCCTTGGGAGTCACGCAGGTGCCTGATGCGCGGCAAACGATGATGGGCTCTTCAAGGATGTCGGCTGCCGAGTCCGAAATGTCGGGGCGGGCCTTGGCCACCTTGCGGGCCTCAAAAATCATGTGACGTGAAGTATTGCCCTCGCGGTCAATCCAACCCTCGGCCTCGATGAAGTCACCGGCATAGACAGGTGCCAGGAACTCGATATTGTCGTAGGCGCAGAAGAGTCCTTCGTCGCCGTCACGCATAATCAATAACTCGGTTGCCACGTCACCGAACAAGTGTACCATGTGGGCTCCGTCAACCAGATTGCCACCGTAGTGGGCATCCTTTGCGCTCATGCGCAATCTGATCATTGTCTTGTATTCCATGTTTTTCTTAGTTTTAAGTACAATTACTGTCGCCTGATAGCTAATCCTTACTGCTCAACATAGATGCCGTCAACATAGATACCGGAAGCATGAACGTGCTCGGGAGCGATTTCGCCAACGGGAACCAGCTTCTCGGCCTCGACAACGACATAGTCGGCAGCGGTGGCCATCAGCGGGTTGAAGTTGTTGGTGGTACCCAGGAACACCATGTTGCCAAACTCATCGACGATGTTAGCGCGCAGGAAGGCGATGTCGGCACGCAGGGGCTTCTCCAGCAGGTAATCCTTTCCATCGACCGTAACAATGTCCTTGCCGTCGGCCATGATGGTGCCCAGACCAGTGGGAGTGAGCACGCCACCGAGGCCAGCGCCAGCAGCACGGATACGCTCTGCCAGTGTACCCTGGGGCACGTACTCGACGATGAGGGTTCCCTCATTCTTCTGCAATGCGGTCTGTTTGTTGGTTCCCGTGTGGGACACGATAGCCTTCTTCACCTGGTGATTGGAAACCAGCTTGCCATGAGCCACCTCGTCATAGGCGGTGTCGTTTGCAATGATGGTCAAGTCTTTTACACCCTTTTCTACAATAGCGTCAATGATCTGGGTGGCACTGCCATTACCCAAGAAACCGCCAAACATAATAGTCATGCCGTCCTGTACTTTTTCAACGGCTTGTTCCAATGTGATTTGTTTGTTCATAATGTTTATGTTTTGGAATATATTGGTTTATGTCATAATAGGCTGCAAATATAGAAAAATTTCCCCAATTTCAGGCCTTTTCACAACACTTTTTATTAACTTTTTATCTATTATATAGATAACTGCTATAATTACAGTGCTTTGACTTTATCGGCAAGTGGATGCATGTAGATTGGCCAACAATATGTCATTCATTTATCCTCAAATTCATAATCCACGATTCAATAACCTAAAAATAACATGTCAAAGATTTGTTTATACAAAAAAAACAAGTAACTTTGCATTTTGAGATAAGAACCCGGGGTGCGCAAGGGCGTCGTGGGAAAATATCAACATATAATCCTAATACACAATAGATTACTTTTATTGTTTAACCAACTTATACTAACCAATTATGACCAAACATTTACTTTTTACGCTTGTTGCCGTATTGGCAAGTTTATGCATGAATGCTTCACCCTCGGTAGACTATACCGTTGACGCTGTGGGCACCGATTTCATTACCATCACTTTCACGCCCAATGCTGAGGCTGCGGGTTATGCCATCTGCCTGTTCGATGCCGGCACCGCCGAGCAGCAGTTTGCCATGTTTGGCCCCTGGATGGGTTTCCAGACCATGGGCGACATGATCAAGGCATGGGGTATCACCAAGACCGAGACTTACCAGCACACCTGGAACAACCAGTCCCCTGGCAAGGACTACGAGATTTACGTTCAATGCTGGGATGCCGACGGCGTGGATGCCGACATGATTATCATCCCCGTTACCACGGCCAGTATGGGAGGCTCCGGCGAAGCCGTGATGACCATCGAGATTGGCGAGTTTGGCGGTGATGAGGAATTCGGCTACTACCAGTGGGTGACCTATATTCCCAACGAGGAAGTGGCAGTTCACCACGACATCATCATCCTGCTCTCGGCCTTTGAGTCCGAGGAGTGGGGCATCGAAAACGTGACTAACTACCTCAAGCAGGATAATCCGTATGACCCCTATTGGGACCAGTATGGCATCGACGAGGCTCAATGGAATGCCGAGCCAAACACCTGGTACATCGCCTTCTCTATCGGCAAGAACGCCAACGGCGAATGGGGACCCTTGGCTTCGCAGCAGTTCAAGACTCCTGGCACAACCGGCATCAACGAGGTGGCTGGTGACAAGCAGGTTGCCGGCGTGCGCTACTTCAATATGGCCGGCCAGGAAATGACCGAGGCTAACGGCCTGACCATTGTTGTCACCACCTACACCGATGGCTCCACCAAGACCACAAAGGTGATGAAGTAATCTGCAACTCATCTAAGAAAATCGGTTCTCAACAGCTGTTGAGAACCGATTTCTTTGTCTAAAGGGAGGGGTATCCTCTTTATTTCAGATAGTCATCGAAGTAGCGCGTGATACGCTCGTGCAGGTGCACGCTCTGGTGACCGCGCATGTTGTGACCCTGACCGGGATAAACGTAGAAATCGGGCTGTGTGCCGGCTGCGATACAGGCTTTCAGGAAGCTGTAAGCGTGCTGGGGTACCACGGTCGGGTCATTGAGGCCGATGATGATTTGGAGACGGCCCTTGAGGTCCTTGGCCTTGTGGATAAGGCTTGTCTGGGCATAGCCCTC
Organism: Sodaliphilus sp.; assembly: GCA_045541835.1. Lineage (GTDB taxonomy): Bacteria > Bacteroidota > Bacteroidia > Bacteroidales > Muribaculaceae > Sodaliphilus. The sequence goes on from JAZQJW010000077.1 coordinate 78,495, forward strand.
GGGGTTGGTTTGCGGCGTGTCCATGTAGCGCTCGCCGTACATCACCTCATACCATTTCCAGTCGATGACGGGACCGCCGGCAACACCCACCTTGAACACGTCAGGATAGTTGGTCATCAGGCTGATGGTCATGAAACCGCCAAAGCTCCATCCGTGCACGCCCAAGCGTGCGGTATCAACATAGTTGAGCGTCCTGAGGAAGTCCACGCCACACATCTGGTCCTGCATCTCGACCTGTCCCAGGTGGCGGAAAGTGGCCTGCTCAAAATCACGGCCACGGTTCTCACTGCCGCGGTTGTCAAGGATGAACAGTACATAGCCTCGCTGTGCCATATAGGTTTCCCAACTGCGGCTACTCCAATGCCAGCGCGCATCCACGTTGTGGGCATGTGGGCCGCCATAGACATAGACCACCGTGGGATACTTCTTGCTCTCATCAAAGTCGGGGGGCAATACCAGGCGGTAGTACAGGTCGGTCACGCCGTCGGCAGCCTTGATGGTACCGCAACGGTAGTCGGGCACGGCATAGCCTTCCCATGGATCGGGTGCAGTGAAGTAGCGCATATCCTCGCCCGTGCGGGTGTTAACGATGGAGATATGGCGGGCAACTTCGGGCTCCTGATAACTGTCGATGAGGTATTGACCGTTGGCGCTCAGGCGCCCTGTGTGCCAACCTTTGCCGCCCTCGTCAACGAGGGTCATCTTGCCGGTGGCCACGTCCACTCGGTAGAGGTTTTGCTGGATGGGGCTTGCGGCATTGGCGCTGATGATGACGGCCTTTTCCTTCTCATCAAAGCCCAACAGTTCCATCACCACCCATTTTCCTCGGGTGAGCTGCTTTACCAACTTGCCAGCAGTGTCATACAGATAGAGGTGATTGTAGCCGTCTTTCTCGCTCCACAGGAGGAATTTCTCCTTATCCCACGGCAGGAATGTAATGGGGTGCTGGGGCTCGACATACTTGGGATGGCTCTCGTGATAGAGCGAGTTGAGGCGGTTGCCTGTCACGGCATCATAGGCCACGAGGTCCACCTCGTTCTGGTCACGGTTGCCCTCCATCATGTAGACGATGTTGCCGTCGGGATTCCACGAGATGTTGGAGAAATAGCGGTCGGTGGGGTCGCCGGCCTTGAGATAGACCGTGTCGCCCGTTGCCACATCGAACACTCCCACCCACACCAGATGGGAGGTCTGACCCGCCATCGGGTATTTCTCGGGAGCAGGCGTGGCGATGATGTGGGTGCTGTCGTCAATCTCGGGGACGGTAATCAAGGGGTAATCGGTCACCATGCTCTGATCCATGCGATAGAAGGCCAAGCGAGTACCCTGCTGATTCCAGAACAGACCGCCCTCGATACCGAACTCGTTGCGGTGCACGCTCTGGCCGTAAACCATGTCACGAGAGCCGTCGCTGGTCACTTGACGGGTATTGCCAGCGCCATCGGTCACATAGAGGTTATCGTCCTTGACGTAGGCGTTAGCGCGGCTCTGCTTGTTCCACTCGCTCGCCTGATAACCGTTCAGGGGCTGACGCCACACCACCTTACCCTTCTTGAAGTCGATGAGCATGCGTTCGTCCTGCGCGTTATGGGCCAATGCCAGCGGCTGGTCGGGATACGGGAAGGAAACCACCGCCAAAATGCGCTCCTGCTCGGTCAACCGGGCACGCTTGTCAATTTGGGCGAGTGTAAACAGCAGTTTCTCCTTACCCGTGACGGGATTCACCGTCCAGCAGGTGTCACCCTTGCTCGACATGTGAATCAACTGGTTGCCCCACCAGGTGAGCGAACGATTCTGGGGAATCATGTTACGGTAATTGGTTCCTCCGAAGTTCAAATCCTCGAGCGTGAACTGTTGCTGTGACAGCACGGGCAGCGCCAACAGAACTGCCATCAACAGCGTCAGGCCATGTCGTTTAGTCATTCTCATAGTCAGTAGGTTTGATGTTATTGGTTGATATCTGGATGCAAATTTACTTCTTTATTCTGAAAACAGCGCAAATCTTCGGCAACTTTGCTCTTATGAATCTGGAAATCGGCCTGCTGACACACCCCCTGGACAGCAACGAATAGCCGCAACCGCGTTTTTGCAGGACCTGTTGGGCTGCCACATCAAGACTGAGAAGCCCGTTGTTTACAGATGCCCTGCTGACAAAAAAATCGCCCCGCTGACGAATGGTCAGCAGGGCGAAATTTTGAGTTAATTAACCGTTAGGTTCAATCGCGAATTAGTCCTTAACGATGAGTTCGCAGATCGAAACGCGGTTCCAGCTGAGCTCCTGGAACATGTCAGTGGTACCACAGCCCTTAGCGTTGATGCGGTTAGGCTCAATTTTGTACTTGTTGATGAGCATGTTCTTAACAGCCTCGGCACGGCCATTAGCCAGACGTACGTTGTTGTCGGCGGGACCCTCTACTGAAGCATAACCCTTGATGTCAACAGTGGCCTTGGGGTTGTTCTTTAGGTACATGGCAACGCGCTCAACATTGGGCTGCTGGTCAGCGGTGATGTTGGTCTTGTTAACCTTGAAGTGAACGAGAACGTTCATGTACTTGGCGTGGTCGTTGATAACCTCAGTGTTGGTCTTGGGCTGAGCATTGCGGCAAGCATCCAAGTCACGCTGGAGCCTGTTGACATCACCCTTCAGGCGATTGATCTCACCATCCTTACCATTGAGCTGGTTGCGGAGGCTGTTGATGTCATCGTTGAGAGCATCGATGTCAGCCTGGCTGTACTTGTAGGGGCAGAAAGTGATGTAACGCTCGCCGTTGCTACCCTTGAAGTGGTAGGTGATACCAGCCTCAAGCTCTACAGCAGCGTGGTTAGCGTTCATCTGGCTCTTACCGTTGTGGGGCTCGCCAGTCCAAGTAGCGCGAGCGGGCAGATTGTGACGATAAGGAATCATGATGTCACCGTTCATGTCCCACAGAACAGCGGGCTTCAAGCTGAAGGTCCAAGCACGGCTCTCACCGAAGTTGAAGTTCAGGTTGGCACCTGCCTTGGTGTACCAGCTGTTGTAGTCGTTGCCATAAACATTGGCCGACTCATTGCGGTGGAAGGCGTGCAGCCAACCAGCACCGATAACACCCTCGAGTTCGAATACGCGAGGCATACCCTTGTAACCGCCAAAGAGGTTGCTCAGGTTAACAGTACCAAACAGACCGGCCATGGTGTGGTCGATGATGTTCGGGCTCTTGGGTCCCCAATAGTTGGGCTCCTTGCACCAGCTGGTGGTGTTGATGGTGGCCTCACCCTCAGCGCCCAGACCGAAGACCGGAGTCAGCTGCTTCTTGATCTCCAAACCGAAGATACCACGAGCGCTGGGCCAGAAAGCATAACCCTGGAAGGGCATGATAGCGCCACCCTTCAAGGTTACCGACCAGTTGTCAAAGAACTTGTTCTGCTCCAGAGACTGAGCCTGAGCAGCAAATACGCCCATAAGAAGGGCTAAAGTCAAGATAATCTTTTTCATTTTAATAAAATTTTATTAAACACTATTTAGACAAATTTTTGGCAAAAGTAATACAAATTTCTAATACGGCCAAAATTTAACACTCATTAAGAAAGAAAACATCATTTAACAGGTCATTTTCTGCCTTTTTCTGATAATTTCTTGCCCAATTTCATGCCAATTTCAGCGCAGACGTTATGAAATCAAGCAAAAGTACGTCAAAAAAATGAATTGAGCAAATTTTCACATATTTTTTTATTTCATTTTCATCAAAACAGTGCAAGATTACATTTTTTATCCAGTTTTGAGCCCTCACCACAAAATCACATCTATCACCTCGTTGACATCGGCCAGGTTGATCTCGCCGTCACCGTTCACATCGCAACGGGAACGGGTCTCATTATCCACCGTGGCGCCCAGGATAACGCTGATGATGACGTTGACATCAGCCACCGAGACCTCATTGTCAGCATTGACATCGGCACGCAGGGTTGAGGTCATCTCAATCTGACGGACTGCACCGTTGCTGTTGACATCGGCTTTCCACGAGGCGAAGCGCAGCCTGGCATTGGTCATGCCACGGGGAACGGCAATCGACAGGTTCACATAGTTGGTGCGGCTCACAGTTGTCGGGGTAAAGGTGACGGAATCACGCACGACCCCGTTGTCATCAAGTATCGCGGCAGTCAACCCCACTTTACCTACCACAAAGTCTTCGGTTTGCCACTGGTCGGTAATCCATGTCACTTTCATGTCAATGACCTGCCCCTTTCCGCAGGTGAACCTCGGCGAGGTCAGCGTCAGTTGCAGACCGGTCGATGTGGTATACAGGAAAATTTTGTTATTCAGAATATTCTTGCCGTTTAGTTCGGTTGCAGGATTGGTATATACCCAATCGGTGAAACTGGTTGATGAGAACTGGGGTACTTGGGCATGGGTGCTCAACACTGCCCAAACAAACATAACGAATAATAAACATCTTTTCATAAGCCTCAAGGTATTGAATTCACAAAATTACCAAGATTTGACAACTTGACAAAAAGGAGACGCAAGTTTTTTTTATTTTGCGTCTCCTCAATTTGTCTGCAATAGACCTAAAGCCTAATAAATCACTTCATCACCTTAACAGCGCTGGTAGTGCCGTCGGTGTAGGTGGTAACGACGATGGTCATGCCGTTAGCCTCCTGCATCTCCTGGCCAGCCATGTTGAAGTAGCGTACGCCAGCAACAGCCTTGTCAGCGTTCATCTCGTTAACGTCGGTGTAGTAAGCTACAGCAGCGTAAACGTACATGCTGTTGGTTGCATTGTCGATAGCAACGCCCATGTTGTAAACGCGACCAGAAGCGTTACCCAGAACGTAGTTGTTCTCACCCTCGAACAGGGGGTTGTTCAGAGCCTCACCAAGAACGGTCAGAGTACCATCCTCAGCAGCACCGTAGCGAACACCGTCAACATATACGTAGTACTCTACGCTGGGACGCATAGCATTGTTCTCCTCCTCGGTCTTGTTGGGATCATAGGGGAAGGTGCCATAGTCTGCATACTCGAAGCGTACGATACCAGTGTAGTCACCATTGTCGGGCAGGAGCTCCTTCCAAACCTCGTTACCGTACTGGTCGATGGTAACGATCCAGTAGCCGGTCATGTGGGGATCAACGGGGGTTTCACCAGCCTTAGCCTCAACTACGATAGGCTCAACATCGGAGGTACCCATCTCCTTACCCTCTTCCTGAGCGGTAGCGTAAACGTAGATGGTCTGATCCTCCTCACCACGAGCGATGGTGTAGGGGTTCTCAACGGGCTCGTCGTTGACGTACAGAACAACCTCACCCTCACCGGTAGCGGTGATGATGTAAGCGTCGTCGGTAATCTCAACATTGATCACGGGAGCCTCGGTAACCTCGGGAACAACGGGCTGCTTGCCAGGAATCTCGACGGTAGC
>JAZQJW010000078.1:0-46189 GCA_045541835.1 Sodaliphilus sp.
AACTTAAGCATCAAGGGCACGTTGATGTAGTTGGTATGGAATGTGCCTTTGGCCTCAACCATGCCAGGGACTTCTTCAACATCAATTTTGTCGGTTTCCTTACCACCTTGGGCTGCAAAAACTACCTCGGGGGCGATGGCAAACTTGGGATTGAACTTGTATTCCATCATCAAGCCTACTTGGTAGTTGGGCTGCCAGCCACTAGGTGCATCTTCGCCCCAAAAATGAGTCATATCAAAACCGACCTTTGCACCAAATTGAACTTGAGCGCTGGCGCTTACACATACGATTGCAGTAGCAATCAACATTAAAACTTTCTTCATAATCTTTTTCTTTGTTTAATAAAACGTTTTAGTTGTTTTCAATATTATGAATTCTTGCTTTTTAAGGCAAAAACGCATTTTTGACGTCAAAAATACCGACAAGTTTAACGTGAGGTCAAAAAAATGACATTTTGTGAAGTTTAGACCACTTTATCATCCAAAAAGAACACTTTCTGACACTTATGGTTTATACTGCTTGCAGTACTGTTGGATACCGCAGTTCAGGCAGTCAGGCCTCAGCGCCTTGCAGACGTAACGGCCATGCAGCAATATCCAGTGATGTGCCTTGAATTGCATTTCAGCAGGGATGTGGCGTGCCAAATCGCGTTCAACGTCATTAGGCGTCTTTCCTTGTGAAAGACCCAAACGATGGGAAACACGAAAGACATGCGTATCTACAGGAATCGTCGCCTTGCCAAAGGCTGCACCCATCACCACATTGGCGGTTTTGCGCCCCACACCGGGCAACGAGGTCAAGTCCTTCATGTTGTCGGGTACTTGTCCGTCAAACTCATCGACGAGTTTCCGGGCCATCTGTTGCAGGTGTGCTGCCTTGCTGTTAGGATAGGAGACACTTTTCACATATTCTAATATGTCCTCAATGCTGGCAGCGGCCATTGCCTGAGGGGTGGGGAAGGCGGCAAACAGGGCCGGAGTCACCATATTCACCCGCTTGTCGGTACACTGGGCGCTCAGCATCACAGCAACCAGTAACTCAAACGGGTCGCCATGTTGCAATTCGGTCTCTGGATTGGGCTGTTCCTGCTGAAAGTACTTCAGGATTCCCTCGTATCTCTCCTTAATGGTCATCTTTTTATAAATGTAGAGACGCAACATCTTGCGTCTCTTTAATCTTTAGCAGTTAGTCTTTAGTCCTTAGCCGTTAGAAGATAGTCTTTAACCTGTTATCTGTTTAAAGTTCCTCTAAATTCTAAACCCTAAACTCTAAACTATTTTGCCGCCGTTGCAAGGCGGCAAAATATCAATGCGCGCTCTTGAACTCATCGAGGAAACGCACGTCGTTCTCGCTGAACATGCGCAGGTCCTTCACCATGTATTTCAGGTTGGTGATACGTTCCACGCCAAGGCCGAATGCATAACCACTATAGACAGTGCTGTCAATGCCACTGGCCTCAAGCACGGCGGGATCCACCATGCCACAGCCTAGAATCTCGACCCAGCCCGTGTGCTTGCAGAAACCGCAGCCCTTGCCACCGCACAGCATGCAGGTCACGTCCATCTCGGCGCTGGGCTCGGTGAACGGGAAGTAACTGGGGCGCAAGCGGATTTCGGTCTCGGTGCCGAACAACTCTTGGGCGAAGTGCAGCAGCACCTGCTTCAGGTCGGCAAACGACACGTTCTTGTCAATGTAAAGACCCTCAATCTGGTGGAAGAAACAGTGGGCGCGAGCAGTGATGGCCTCGTTGCGGTAAACGCGACCCGGGCAGATGATGCGGATGGGAGGCTGCTGACGTTCCATCGTGCGCACCTGCACCGAACTGGTGTGGCTACGCAGCACGATATTACGCGTTACATCTTGTTCGTTCTTCTCGATGAAGAAGGTGTCTTGCATGTCGCGTGCAGGATGGTCGGCGGCAAAGTTCAATGCGCTGAACACGTGCCAGTCGTCCTCTACCTCGGGGCCATCGGCAATGGTGAAGCCCAGGCGCGAGAAGATGTCGATAATCTGCTTGCGAACCACCGAGATGGGGTGACGTGTACCCAATTCAGCCGGGAAGGCAGGACGGGTGATGTCGATCTTGTTCTGCTCCTTGGCCTGCTGCTTGGTGGCCTCACGCAGGGCGTTGATTTTCTCGGTGGCGAGGTTCTTCAATTCGTTGAGCTTTTGACCCAACTCGCGTTTCTCCTCGGGGGCTACCTCGCGGAACTCGTTGAACAAAGCGGTAATTTCACCTTTCTTGCTCAGATATTTGATACGCAATGCCTCAAGTGCCTCCTCGTTCTCGGCCTTGAGCTCGGCAATCTGCGCCTTCAGCGCTTCTATCTTGTCCTTTAACATAGTCTAATCTCTTATTTTAACGCGCAAAGGTACATAAAAAAAGTAGAGACGCAAAATTTTGCGTCTCTATATTCAATAAACGATTAGTTTAATTTGTGTAATTCGTAGTTTAATACTTTAGGGCTCACGGCCTTCGATGATAGCCTCGGTGTCGCGGGCGATCATGTACTCCTCGTCGGTGAGGACGACAACAACCTTGACCTTGCTCTCGGGGGTGCTGATCTCACCTTCCTTGCCGCGCCACAGGGTGTCATTCAATTCTTCGTTAATCTTCACGCCCAGATACTCAAGATTGCGGCACACGCGCTTGCGGGTCTGGTACTGGTTCTCGCCGACGCCACCGGTAAAGGCGATGATATCCACACCGCCGAGTTCAGCTGCATAGGCGCCGATGTACTTGAGGATGCGCAGCTCGTACATGTCGAGAGCGAGCTGTGCGCGCTTGTCGTTCTTCTCCTCGGCAGCCTCAACCACGTCGCGCATGTCACTGCTCAGTCCGGTAATGCCGAGCACACCGCTCTTCTTGTTGATGATGTTGAGCATCTCGGCCGGGGTGAGGTTGTACTTTTCCATGAGGAAGAGGATGGCACCGGGATCGACGTCGCCCGAGCGAGTACCCATCATCAGGCCCTCGGTGGGGGTGAGACCCATCGTGGTGTCGATGCTCTTGCCGTCCTTGATGGCGCTGATGCTGGCACCGTTGCCGATGTGGCAGCAGATGATGCGCTTGCCCTCGGGGGTAGTGCCGAGCATTTCACACACGCGCTGGGCGATGAAGCGGTGGCTGGTGCCGTGGAAGCCATAGCGGCGCACGTGGTCGCTGGTATAATATTCCATGGGCAGGGGATACATGTAGGCAGCCTTGGGCATCGTCTGATGGAAGGCGGTGTCAAACACAGCCACTTGGGGAACACCGGGCAATACAGCCTCGATGGCCTCGATACCAGCCATGTTCACGGGGTTGTGCAGCGGGGCAATGCCGTAGCACTCGCGGATCATGTCCTTCACCTCGTCGGTGATGAGGACGCTGCGGCTGAACTTCTCGCCACCATGCACCACGCGGTGACCCACTGCGTCAATCTCCTTGAGCTCCTTGATGCAGCCGTATTCGGGATTGATGAGGGCGTCAAGAATAGCCTTGATGGCACCCTTGTGGTCAATGAGGCCCAGGTCGATGTTCTTCTTGCTGCCGTCGTCAAATTTCAGCTTGATGAATCCGTCGGGCAGACCGATTTTTTCTACACCACCCTCGGCGAGGGTCTTATTCTCCTTGATCTCGATGAGTTTGTACTTGGCAGAGCTGCTGCCGCAATTCAATACTAAGATATTCATTATTTTGTATGGTTATTTGAGTGTTGTCGTTGTATTGCGAGCCTGTGGCTCGTATTTTAAATGTTACCTATTAATGGCCTGGTTGCAGGTCAGGATGACGGTGCGGTAGATGTCGTCCTCGTTGCAGCCGCGTGACAAGTCGTTGACGGGAGCGGCAAGACCTTGCAGCACGGGACCCACAGCCTTGGCTCCAGCGATGCGCTGAACCAGTTTATAAGCGATGTTGCCCACACCCAGGTCGGGGAAGACGAGCACGTTGGCATGGCCGGCGATGTCGCTGCCGGGAGCCTTGCTGGCACCCACGCTGGGCACGATGGCTGCATCGGCCTGGAGCTCGCCGTCAATCTTTAGGTTGGGATTCATCTCCTTGGCGAGACGGGTAGCCTCGACAACCTTATCGACGCGCTCATGCTTGGCGCTGCCCTTGGTCGAGAAACTCAACATGGCAATCTTGGGATCGTCGATTTCAGCGAGGGCGCGTGCTGTGCGGTCGGCGCTAACGGCAATCTGAGCCAATTGTTGTGCATCGGGATCAGGCACTACAGCGCAGTCGGCGAAGACCATCACACCGTTGTGGCCGTAGGGTGAGCCCTCGGGCAACAACATCAGGAAAGCACCGCTCACCGTGCTGATGCCGGGAGCCGTTTTCAGTACCTGGAAGGCAGCACGCAGTACGTTACCCGTGGTGTTCATCGCGCCAGCCACCTGTCCGTCGGCATCACCGGCCTTGATGAGCAGGCAACCCAGATACAACGGGTCGAGCACCTTCTTGCGGGCGTCCTCGATGGTCACGCCCTTGGCCTTGCGCAGTTCGTAGAACAATTGCGCATATTTCTCGACACACTCGGCATCATTGGGGTTAATCACTTGGGCCTGGTCGATGTTCTTGAGACCAAGTTCAGCGGCTTTGGCAAGGATCTCGGCCTTGTCGCCAATAAGCACGATGTCGGCAATGCCGTCAGCGATGATGCGCTCGGCTGCTGTCAATGTGCGAGGTTCAGTACTTTCGGGAAGAACGATGCGCTGCCTCTTGGCAATCGCGTTGCTTTTGAGTTTCTCAAATAAAGGTTCCATTTCTCTTTTGTTAGATAGTATTTTAGGTAAACTGATTTGTTATTGGTTTCATTGCCCCAAAGGTACTGCTTTTTTGTAAATATGATGCTACAATGAGGATAAAAAAACAAACAACTTGGACAACATTTGTGTTGCCCAAGTCGTCTGATAAGTTTCAATGACGCAATTACTCGCCCAGGATGGCTGCAACGCCGGGCAGGGTCTTTCCCTCGATGGCCTCGAGCATGGCACCGCCACCGGTCGAAACGTAGGATACCTGGTCGGCCAAGCCAAACTTGTTGACAGCAGCTACCGAGTCGCCACCGCCCACGAGTGAGTAGGCTCCATTCTGAGTGGCTTCAGCAACATACTTGGCGATTTCGCCGGTGCCGTGAGCGAAGTTCTCAAACTCAAACACACCCACAGGACCGTTCCACAGGATGGTCTTGGAATCAAGGATAATCTTCTTCCAGTTGGCCAATGAAGCCTCGCTGGCATCCATGCCCTCCCAACCGTCGGGGATGTTATAGATGTCAACCGTCTGGCGATTAGCGTCGTTGGAGAAACTGTCGCCGGCAACGGTAGCCACCGAGAGACTCAGGTTAACGCCTTTCTCCTTGGCGGCAGCGATAACGTTCAGGGCCTCGGGCATCAGGTCGTCCTCGTGCAGCGAGTCGCCGATGTGGCCACCCTGTGCCTTGATAAAGGTGTAGCCCATGCCACCGCCGATGATGAGGTTATCCACCTTGTCGAGCAGGTTCTTGATAACCGACAACTTGGAAGAAACCTTGCTGCCGCCGATGATGGCGGTGAAGGGGTGCTGAGCGTTCTTCATCACATTGTCGATGGCGGTCACCTCTTTCTCCATGAGCAGACCCAGCATCTTGTGGTCGTTGTCAAAGAAGTCGGCGATAACGGCGGTCGAGGCGTGACGGCGGTGAGCGGTGCCGAAGGCGTCGTTCACATACACGTCGGCATAACTGGCCAAGGTCTTGGCAAACTCGGTCTGGCGGGCCTTCATCTCCTTCTTGGCAGCGTCATAGTTGGGATCGTCCTTCTCAATGCCTACGGGCTTGCCTTCCTCCTCGGGATGGAAACGAAGGTTCTCGAGCAACAGCACCTCACCGGGCATGAGGGCATCGGCTTGGCTCTTGGCGTCGGCACTGTCCTGAGCGAACTTCACAGGCCTCTCCAGCGCTGCAGCAACGGCACTGGTGATCTGGTTGAGGGACAACTTGTGATTGATTTTGCCTTTGGGCTTGCCCATGTGAGACATGATAATCAGGGCACCGCCATCGGCAAGGATTTTTTTCAAAGTGGGAACAGCACCACGAATGCGGGTGTCGTCGGTGATTTCACCTTTTTCGTTCAGGGGCACGTTAAAGTCGACGCGCACGATTGCCTTCTTACCGGCAAAGTTGAAGTCATTGATTTTAGCCATTTTATCTAAATATTTGAATCGTTGAAAATGATATTTCCTTTAAAGCCTGCAAAGTTAAAAAAATAATCTTCATTCGATACCAATTTTATGGAAAAAATCAATATTTTAAAGGAGTTTTTTCCTATTTTGCCATTTTTAAGAAATCTCTTCAATATCTATTGGACTTTTTGCGTTATATTTGTGACCTGAAACCAAATTAAACTACGATATGAAAAGATTTTTTGTTTTCCTGCTGACGACATTGCTATTGGTATCCTGCGGCACGATGTATCATAATGCTGATGATATCATGAATGACATGCGTGATGCAAGGCATGCCCAATATTTTAATGTGGGAAGTGGACTTTTAGGTCTTGGCCGCTTGCTGTCTCCGACATTGTCCGAAGCCAGTATGGGTATCACTTCGGTACAAGTGCTTGACCTGAGCAGGTGCAGTGGTAATGTCCGCGAGAAGTTCCGGAAACGCGTGCAAAATCTTTATAAGGATCGCTCTTACGAGGTGATTATGACCAATCAGACTGGCTATGATACCAAGACGGCTCTCGTGAGACGTGATGGCCAGTATGCCAGTGAGATTGTCCTTGCCAATGCAGGTGGGGCAAACGATATGATGGTTCTCATTTTTGGTCACATCAATCTTGAAAACCTGGAGCGCATCATCAATGACCAGGGTAACTACACCATCAAGTAGTAATTGTATCATTGACGGAGAGAGGTATTGGAATTGCCATCCGGCAGATTCCATAGTACCTTTGCGGCTCATTCGCACTTTGAAATATCTGCGTGTGATTTTATCAGAATCAATTATTAACTATTAATATACATTAACGATGAAACAAAAGATTCAAGAACAATTCAAGCAGCGCTTTGGCACCGATGGCGTCATCTATGCTTCCTCCGGGCGCATTAATCTCATTGGCGAGCACACCGACTACAACGGCGGTTTCGTGTTCCCTGGAGCCATTGACAAGTACATCATGGCCGCAATCAATATCAATGGCACCGACAAGGTGCGTGTCTATAGCATGGACATGGATGCCTACTGCGAGTTCGGCCTCAACGAGGAGGATGCTCCTCAAGAACAATGGGCTCGCTACATCTTCGGTGTTTGCCGCGAGACCATCAAGCGTGGTGGCGTTGTCAAGGGCTTTGATACAGTGTTTGCCGGCAATGTGCCTCTGGGTGCAGGTTTATCGTCTTCGGCAGCGCTTGAGTCCTGCTTTGCCTATGCGCTGAACGATTTGTTCAACGAGAATAAGATTGACAAGTTTGAACTGGCTAAGATCGGCCAAAGCACCGAGCACAATTACTGTGGTGTGAATTGTGGCATCATGGACCAGTTCGCCAGTGTGTTCGGCAAGAAGGATTGCCTGATGCGTCTCGACTGCCGTTCCCTCGAGCATGAATATTTCCCCTTCCACCCCGAGGGCTACAAACTGGTGCTGCTTAACAGTAAAGTGAAGCACGAACTGGTGGACTCTCCCTACAACAAGCGCCGTGAGTCATGTGAACGTGTGGCTGCCACCTTGGGCCTTGAGACCCTGCGCGATGCCACCTACACCATGCTGGCCGACGTGCGCGACAAGGTGAGCGACGAGGACTATCGTCGTGCCCGTTTTGTTATCGGTGAGAAACAGCGTGTGCTCGACGTGTGCGATGCATTGGAACGTGGCGATTATGAGACTGTTGGTCGTTGTATGTTCGAGACCCATGACGGACTGTCGCGTGACTACGAGGTGAGTTGCGAGGAGTTGGACTACCTCAATGATGTTGCACGCGAGTGCGGTGTGACCGGTTCACGCATCATGGGTGGCGGCTTCGGCGGTTGCACCATCAATCTGGTGAAGGAAGACCGCTACGATCATTTCATCGCCACCGCCAAGGAGAAATTCAACAAGAAATATGGACATGAGCCCGAGGTGATCAATGTCATCATCAGCGACGGTGCTCGCAAAGTGGAGGATTGATGATGAAGAGCATCCGTATCGACACCCACGAGACCGAACGTGGCGAAATCACCACCTATGAACTGATCAATGCCAGTGGAGCAAGTGTGAAGCTCTCGTCGTTGGGAGCAGGCATCCTGGAAATTAAGGTCCCAGACCGCGATGGCAACCTCGCCGATGTGGTGCTTGGCTATAAGGACTTGAATGACTATTTCTTTGACGGGCCTTGCGCTGGCAAGGTGCCGGGACGTTATTCCAACCGCATCTGCAAGGGGCATCTTGAGATTGATGGCAAAACCTATCAGTTGAATTGCAACCACCAGGGCAAGCATCACCTGCATGGCGGTAATGTGGGCTTCCAGAACAAGATCTGGGATTGCGAGATGGACGGCGACACCGTGGTCTTCTCGCTCGAGAGTCCCGACGGTGACGAGAACTATCCCGGTAACCTCACAGCCCGTGTTGCCTATACTTGGACCGACGACAACGTACTCAAGATTGAATTGGGCGCTGTGACCGATGCGCCAACGGCGCTCAACCTCACCAATCACACCTATTTTAATATGGCTGGTGAGGATAGGGGAGGAACGGCCCTCAATCAGGTGCTGCAACTCAACTGCTCGCATTATCTGGTCACCGATGCCGACCTCATCCCCACGGGCGAGATTGCCCCTGTTGCCGATACGCCGATGGATTTCACTCAACCCAAGGTGGTTGCCCGTGACATCAAGCAGGATTTCCCTGCATTGAACTATGGCAAGGGCTACGACAACTGCTGGGTCATCGACGGCTATGAGGATGGTGACCTCCACTTGGCTGCTGTGTTGGCCGATGAAGTGTCGGGCCGCATGGTGGAAATCAGCACCGACCAGCCCGCTGCTCAAGTTTATACCGGCAACTGGCTCGAGGGCTGTCCCTTGAGCAAGAGTGGCAACGAGTATCACGACTATGATGGAGTGGCTATTGAGTGCCAGGGTATGCCTGATGCGCCCAACCACGACAACTTCATGTCGCAACTGTTGCGACCCGACGAGGAATACCGCCGCACCATCATCTTTGATTTCAAACTCGCTGATTAGGTTTTAAATCAGGAATTAGGAATTAGAAATTAGGAATTGGCATTCTCTAAAAACTAGGGACCAGAAACTAGGGACTAGGGACTAAAAACTTACAACTTACAACTAAAAACTCACAACTTACAACTAAATAAATGAAACCAACATTATTTGTACTTGCCGCTGGTATGGGAAGCCGTTACGGCGGTCTCAAGCAACTCGACGGGCTGGGCCCTCATGGCGAAACCATTATGGACTATTCCATTTATGACGCCATCCACAGTGGATTCGGTAAAGTGGTCTTTGTGATTCGCAAGGATTTTGAGGCCGACTTCCGTGAAAAGATTTTGTCAAAATATGAGGGACACATTCCTGTTGAATTAGTCTTCCAAGGACTGAACGACCTGCCAGAAGGCTTTACCTGCCCTGAAGAACGCGTGAAACCTTGGGGTACCAATCACGCCCTGTTGATGGGCAAGGATGTAATCAAAGAGCCGTTTGCCATCATCAATGCCGATGATTACTATGGCCGCAACAGCTTTGAAGTGATGGCTGCTGAGCTATCCTCACTGCCTGAGGACAGCAAGGGCCATTACAGCATGGTGGGCTTCAAGGTGGGCAACACCATGAGCGAGAGCGGCACTGTGGCACGTGGTGTGTGTGAGACCCGTGACGGCCTGCTCACAGGCGTGGTGGAACGCACCAGCATCGGCTATGACGAGAATCATAACATCGCTTTCACCGACGAGAACGGTGATGTGCAGCACCTGGAATTCGACACCCCGGTATCGATGAATTTCTGGGGCTTCACTCCCGACTACTTCGTTCACAGCGAGGCCGCTTTTGTTGACTTCCTCAAGGAAAGCATCGACAAACCCAAGGCCGAGTTTTTCATCCCCACTGTTGTCAACAACATGGTGAACAACGGCACTGCCCAGGTCAAGGTGCTCACTACCGAGAGCAAGTGGTTTGGTGTGACCTATGCCGCCGACCGCCAGGGTGTAGTGGACAAGTTCGCCGAACTGCATGCCACCGGTGTCTATCCCGACAAGATGTTCTGACGTTTACAAGACTCCTGTTGTGGCTGATTCACAGTCACAATGATATAAAAATCCGGCACAGGAATATTCCCGTGCTGGATTTTTTGTATTTTTGCACCATGATACCAAAGAAAAAGAAAAAGGCCCAAGTACCAGCACGAAAGAAAACTGTTAAAAAGAACACGTTCTACCGCAAATTTCGCGCATGGGTTTTGCGTCTTGAGCATCGTCAGAAGAATGATACGCCTCCCATCGTTGTTCGTGACACCGAGCAACACGTCTGTCACCATTGCGGCACCGAGTTCACTGGCGGTTACTGTCCCAAGTGCAGTATGCCAGCCCGATGGAAACGCTTCAATTGGAAACTGCTGCTCTTGAATTTCATGGATATCTGGGGACTGGGCAATCGCCCCATGTTTCGCACTATACGTGACCTCTTATGGCGCCCTGGCTATATGATGCGCGACTACCTGCGTGGGCACCATTTGTCCTATTTCCCGCCATTCAAGATGTTGGCGGTCTGGACGGTGATACTGATTTTTATGATGTGGCTTTTCAAGCCTTCCAATGCCGTTGCCAATGCTGCTGACAACTATACGATTTTGGACTTTGCCAGGAACGAAGTGTTCCACGGAAAACTTTCAGCGACGTCAACCATGCTGATTGAAAAGATGGATCTCCTGTTTGACTATTTGGATAATCATTTGCTCTATAGTATTCTCGTTGCGACCATTTTTGTGGTGATAGCTGTAAAGTGGGCTTTTCGTAAGGTGAGTAACTATAATTATGTAGAGACCTTTTTATCTCAGATTTACATCAACTGCCAGTTTCACATTCTTGCTGTAGCCGGAATGCTGTTTACTTGGACGATACCTGAAAGCTATGAATTGTTGCCTTATATGGAAGGATTAATTTGGCCCCCGATAGTTTTGGCCTATGATTTCCATCAGCTCTATGGTGTCACTTGGAAGAAGGCTTTTTGGAAGACCTTTGTGGTATTTGTGAATATTATCGTTCTGTATTTTATTCTCGCATTGATAGCTTACGGTATATTCACACTCATTGAACACTTTGCTAGTTAGGCCTGTATTCATGCTTTAAGGCGATGGGACTCTTCAAACGGATAATTAACAAGGCGCCGAAACCGGTCAAGAAGAACACCTGGCAACGCAATCTCATGGCATTTGAGCTGCGGGCTGACAGGCGTTACAAGGAGCGACTCAGGATGAGGATCGCTGACGACACGGCTCGCACCTGTCCCAATTGTGGAAAGAAGTTTGAAGGCACGTTCTGCCCCCATTGTGGACAATCTGCCGTCTGGACTCGTTATACATGGAAACAGGCGATATTGAATTTCCTCGACATATGGGGCCTTGGCAATCGCCCGATGTTCCGTACGATACATGACCTGTTCGTGCGCCCCGGATTTATGATTCGAGATTATCTGAATGGTCATCGCCAGATGTATTTCCCGCCGTTCAAGATGCTGGCGGTAATGTCACTGCTGCTGATCTTCACTTACTGGATAACCGGGCAGAAGTTTGAAGGGATGGTTGATGGCATTGTCAGAGGTGTGTTCGAGGGCCCTGAAGAAATAAATTTAAGTCATTTGCCTGACGGCGTGGGTGCCGTCATTGATTATATCTATAAGTTCACCTCGTTCCTGTCAAGTAACCCTCTATATGAGTTTTTGTTCATTGGGGTGCTGAGTGTGCTATGTATTTGGTATGCCTATCGTGCGGTCAGTCGCTATAATCTTGTCGAGACTTATATTTTCCTGATCTATGTCTTGACACAAACGTTGATTTGCTTGATTCCTTACACTCTTATCACAGGCCTGTATCAGAATATCAGCGAAGCATATTTGGGTCAACACGACTTTTTCAGGTTGTTGGAAGCGCCATCAGTCAGAGTGGTTTTAGATATCCTGCAGTATATACTTTATAAGTCTCTCTTTATCATTATCCTGTTGTGGATATATGATTTTCATCAGTTCTATGCCTTGGGGTGGCGTGCGTCACTACGGCGCATGGGGGTGGCTTTGATAATTGGCCTGGTGCTGTTCATCCTTACTGTGATATTTTTTATCATGCTGGCTTCCAATGGCTTGATGGCAGCATTCGTTATGATGTTTGTGTATGTTGTGTTGATCGGAGTCGCTATTGTTGGATCCTATTTCTTGCGTGAAAACAAGGAGGGCGTCAGGCGACTTGTGCGGTGGATCTCAATGGTTGCCTTTTTCATGACATTCATTCTTTATATGTTGATTCCTAATGCTGATGTACTGAGTCATAAGTTGGGCGTGCTTGCATCAAGCATTCTGTTTGCCGTTCTGTTCATTGCATTGGCCCATATAAGCCTAAGGCCGATTGCAATTTACAAGAAGCGTAAACTCACTTGGCCATGCTTCGTGCCATTGGTGATCAATTCAATCTTGTTGGCATTGGCAATAGCACTGAGAAATGCATGAACTGAACACACAAGTGAATTCAATAAAATTATCGTGGATTCGCCAATAACCAGGAGTGGCAAACCCACGATAACTTTATCTTGTGTAGTGTCAGCGGCGAATGAGGTGGTTCAGCACCAGCCAGCCGCCAACGGCTTGCAGCAACATGCCGGGCCAGCCAAGTTTCCAGTCCTGTAACGCACTGGCAAGACTGCCTGTCATAGCCCACTCAATGAGTCCGCCAACAAGTTGGTAAGCCAGTACAACACCGATAAGTGCCAGCAGTGACGCGCCCTTGCTCTTGTTGGCCATCCAGGCGGCTGCTCCTGCCAGCAACACGCCCTTAATCATGATAATGGGCAGGGCGGGAGCGGGAGGCATCCCGAACAGGACAGAGTTAATCAGCGGCGAGAGAACGGCCGTTAGCAGACCCACGCGGAAGCCGAACTTATAGGCGGCAATCAGCGTGAAGAAATAGATGGGTAACATGATGAGGCCGCCCTGCGGGAACAGGTGGCACAACTGCGGCAACACGATGTTACCGGCGATAAACAACAAAGCGAACAGATAGGTGCGCATCTCGCGCCAGCCTAATGAATAAAGCCTGATTGCGGTATTACTTTCCATTTTTTGATTTGATTATGGTTGATTTGACTGCAAAAGTAGGTTAAAAAGCGCATTTTCACAACTACTTAGCTTGAAAAAATTACTTAATCTCTTGTATTCAGTCAAAAAAACTCTACTTTTGCCACACAATTCAATTGACTGCATTGGATAATGGACGTGCTGTGGAGGATAGGGGAGAGACTGTTGCGATGGGGTACACGAGTCCACTGCATGGTAATACCTGCTGTATATCGTTCCTACAACCGCAAGCAATATCCTTGTCCTGTTGAGCAGCAGTATCATGCTTCTGGGCCCTACGGCGTTTCCTGCCACACAATTGACAGCATTCACGCATTCATCCCCGATGTCGCCCAGCAAGAGCAAATGCCTCTGGTGGTGATGGCGAACGGAACTGGATTGAAAGCGATGGATTATCCCGCGGTGTTTGAGCATTTGGCCTCATGGGGATTCATCGTTATCGGTAACGATGATACCAGCGCGTGGAATGGTCGCTCATCATCGGCCGCTCTCGATGTCGCCCTTCAACACAACGACGACAAGAGCAGTCCGTTGTACCACCGCATTGACCATCGGCGAATAGGTGTCGTCGGTCATTCCCAAGGGGCTATGGGCGCCATTAACGCTGCATCAGTCGATGATCGTTTCAAGGTGATTTATGCCGCAAGTTGTCCGCAGGCAAGCCTCGCCAAAAAGTTGCGTTGGCAGTATTCCATGAGCGGCATTCATGTTCCCATCATGCTGGCTGCTGGCACTTGGTGGATGGAACGTCAAATCTCGCCACTCACCTCATTGAAACGTCTGGCTGAAGAGCTGCCGGCTTCAACCCCGATGTTGATGGGGCGCCTTAGCGGTATTGAACACCGTTATGTCCTCCATCAGGGCGATGCCTACATGACAGCATGGCTACGCTACTGGTTGGCAGATGATATCGAGGCAAGTGCCGCCTTCTTGGGTGACTGCCCTGAAATCCTTGATAATCCCCGTTGGCGGGATGTGAAGATTGATCTCAAGTGAATGCTCTCACTGAGCGTCTCGAAGTGGTGAACTACTGCCCCATAATGCCGTCCCATACGGCATGGCGCAATGTCCCGGCCTCGTCGTCGCAGCGGTATTCCCAGTACATCGCGCCGCGCATTCCTGTTTCCTTAATGAACTTGCATTTCCAGGCCAGCGACTCGGCATCCTCGTAGGTGCAGACAAACTGGCCGTCTTTCATGAGGTAGGGAACTTTAGCGACTTCGTCCCACATGCGGGTGACGTCGGTGCGTTTGACAAGAGCCCCATAGGATGTGTCTCCAAAGCCCTCGACTGAACGGCCGTAGAATGGCACACCCAGCACCAGTTTGTTGACAGGCATTCCCGCAGCAATATGCGCTTGGAGTGCTTCCTCGGCAGTCACGCGGCCCGACATCTCGCTACGGTACAGCGAGGCGTGGTGATAGGGTGGGTTGCCAACGTCATACATCATGATGTTTACCAGGTCCACATATGGCTCAATGGCCCTGAAATCAACAAAACGGGCATCGGCGATTGTGGCACACGACAGCAGGTAGTCCTTGCCAAGGACCTTGCGCAGTTCACGCATCAGCAACGTGAAGTTGTCGATATCATCGGGCGATGACACAATGCCTGCTTCGCTGCTGCTGGGATACTCCCAGTCTATATCGATGCCGTCAAGACCATATTCCTTGACGATGCGCTTGCAGTCACGGGCAAAAGCCTTGCGGCGTTGGTGGGTGGAGGCCATTTCGCTGAAGCCGCCTGCCGTCCAGCCCCCAATACTCAGCACAATATAGATTTTATGGTCCTTCTTCAGTTCGACAAGTTGGCGCAACCGATCTGGGCGCTGGATGGTCACCCCGTCGTAGGTCTTGTTCACATTGCCGAAGGCATAGTTGATATGCGTCAGCACCGAGTAGTCCGGCAGTTCCATGAACTCGTTCCATCCGGTCACATAGGCTGCAACCACAGGTCCGTCATCCTTGTGGTTGCCGGCTATCAGTGGCAATACAACCGCCAACAAACACCCCAAAATCAAAATCTTCTTTAACGTCATTCCTTTTTGTTACAATGAGAAGCATTCTCCTAACCACCTCATGGCTGCCAGCATGACGACCAGACAAAGGTGTGGATTCTTCTTGTTCATAGCGATTCGGGATTAAGGGTTAATATTTGCTGCAAATATAGCAAAAATTTCATTAAAACGCAATCAGTAGTCCCTTTAATATCATTGTTTTTAAGCACACACCGTACACCGCGATTTTTTCAAACAGCATGAACAACAATAACCAACCAAGACAACATTTATTTTCTGTTGTTTATGTTGTTCGCCGTTGTTCCGCTTGTTTGACTGGAAAAGCGGATGCCAAAAGTTGTTTTTCTCTTTTTTTAATAATGAATATGATTCTTTATTCAAGAATTAGTAGTACCTTTGCGGCTTGAAAAAAAGAGTCTGGAATCTATGTACTATAGACCACAAACTTAAAACTATTTTAAGGTTACTATATAATTTTACTATTTTATGGCAGAAACAAAGAAATTGTTCGACCAATTCGCGCCTGTCACTCCTGAGGAGTGGCGTGCCAAGGCCGAGGTTGACCTGAAAGGGGCCGACTTTGAGAAGAAAATGGTTTGGCGGACAAACGAGGGTTTCAATGCCCAGCCGCTGTATCGCAGCGTGGACATTGCTGACCTGAAGCAGACCAAATCACTCCCCGGTGAGTTCCCCTATGTCCGCGGAACCCGCTACAACAACGACTGGAAGGTTCGCCAGAACATCAATGTTGATGATGTAAAGGCTGCCAATGCCAAGGCTATCGAGGTGCTCGACAAGGGTATCAATTCGATTGGCTTCCACATGCATAATGGTGATGTGGATCTGAAGGAACTCTTCAAGGGCATCGTCCTTCCCGCCTGTGAAATCAACATCATGTGCTGCCCCAAGTGCGCCATCAAGTATGCAAAGGAACTTGTTCAACTCTGCAAGGAGAATGGTTGCGAGGACACCTTCGTGGGTAGTATCACCTTCAACCCGTTCAAGCGCACCTTCAAGCACGGTGAGCCCTTCCCTGGCGACATCGTTGCCATGGCCACCGAACTGATGAATGTCGTTAAGCCCGTCGCCCACCTGCGCGTGTTCAGCGTTGACTCGCTGGCACTGAACAACGCCGGTGCCTACATCTATCAGGAACTGGGTTATGCTCTGGCTTGGGGTGCCGAGTGGATGGCCATGCTGACCGAGGCTGGTTTCAGCGCCGATGAGGTGGCTAACCGCATCAAGTTCAACATGGGCGTTTCGACCGTTTACTTCATGGAGATTGCCAAGTTCCGTGCCGCACGCGAACTGTGGGCCCTCATCGTGAAGCAGTTCAATCCCGCTAACGACTACTCGTGCATGATGAATGTCAATGCCGAGACCAGCCGTTTCAATCAGACGATCTATGACAGTTACGTGAACCTGCTGCGCAGCCAGACCGAGGCCATGAGTGCCGCCCTGGCTTGTGTGGATTCTATCGTCGTTACCCCGTTTGACGCTCCTTATCAGAAGAGCGACGACTTCAGCGAGCGCATCGCCCGCAACCAGCAGATCCTGCTCAAGGAAGAGAGCCACCTCGACAAGGTCGTTGACCCCGCCGGCGGTTCCTACTACGTGGAGATGCTGACCAAGAACCTCGCCGAGCAGGGCTGGAAGCTCTTCCTCGACGTGGAGGACAAGGGCGGCTTCAAGGCTGCTCTCGAGAGCGGCGAAATCATCAAGGCCGTTAACGCTACCGCCGAGGCGCGCTTCGACAAGGTCGCTAAACGCCGTGAGCAGTTGCTGGGCACTAACCAGTTCCCCAACTTCACCGAGAAGGCTGCCGACAAGGCCGATGCCCGCGAGGCTTGCTGCTGCCACTGCGGCTGCAACCACGAGGAGGCCGAGGGTGCCGTGACACTCAACACCAAGCGCCTGGCCGAGCAGTTCGAGGAGGTTCGCCTCGCTACCGAGCACGCTGCCAACACGCCCAAGGTGTTCATGCTCACCATCGGCAACCTGGCAATGCGTCTGGCCCGTGCCCAGTTCAGCGACAACTTCTTTGCTTGCGCTGGCTATGAACTCATCGACAACAACGGTTTCAAGTCCGTCAAGGAGGGTATGGATGCCGCTATGGAGAAGAATGCTGACGTTGTTGTGCTCTGCTCCAGCGACGACGAGTATGCCGCTCTCATTCCCGAGGCTGTGAAGGAACTCAACGGCCGTGCCGAACTCGTGCTCGCAGGTCCCGAGACCGACGAATTCAAGGCAATGGGTATCACCAACTTTATCAATGTGCGCACTAACGTGCTTGCTACGTTAAAAGCCTTCAACGCTAAACTTTTAAAATGACGAGACGATTATGAGACCGAATTTTAAGAATATAGATATTGCAAATGATGCTTTTAATGTAAAGCACAATCCCCTTCCCAAGGGCGAGGTGTGGAAGAATGCCGAACTGATCGACATTAAGCCCATTTACACGCATGAGGACATCGAGGGTCTGGAACACCTGGAGTTCGTTGCCGGTATTCCTCCCTTCCTGGGTGGCCCCTATTCACTGATGTACCCGTTCCGTCCGTGGACCGTCCGTCAGTACGCTGGTTTCTCGACTGCTGCCGAATCCAACGCTTTCTACCGCCGCAACCTGGCCTCTGGCCAGAAGGGTCTGTCTGTCGCATTTGACCTTCCCACCCACCGTGGCTACAACGCCGACAACCAGCGCGTGGTCGGTGACGTCGGCAAGGCTGGTGTGTCCATCTGCTCGGTAGAGGACATGAAGGTGCTCTTCGACGGTATCCCCTTGAACAAGATGTCTGTGTCCATGACCATGAACGGTGCCGTGCTGCCCATTATGGCGTTCTACATCGTCTCAGGTCTGGAGCAGGGTGCTAAACTTGAAGAGATGGCAGGTACCATCCAGAACGACATTTTGAAGGAGTTCATGGTGCGCAACACCTATATCTATCCTCCCAAGTTCTCGATGCAGATCATCGCCAGCATCTTTGAGTACACCTCCAAGTATATGCCCAAGTTCAACTCGATTTCGATTTCGGGTTACCACATGCAGGAAGCCGGTGCTACCGCCGACATCGAGTTGGCTTACACCCTGGCCGACGGTATGGACTACATCCGCACTGGTGTGAACGCAGGTCTGTCGGTTGACGCCTTCGCTCCCCGTCTGTCGTTCTTCTGGGGTATCTCGATGAACTTCTTCACCGAGATCGCCAAGATGCGTGCAGGCCGTCTGTTGTGGGCCAAGATCGTGAAGAGTTTCGGCGCCGAGAATCCCAAGTCGATGTCGCTGCGTACCCACAGCCAGACCTCTGGCTGGTCGCTGACCGCTCAGGATCCCTTCAACAACGTGGGCCGCACCTGTATCGAGGCTATGGCTGCCGCACAGGGTCACACCCAGTCGCTGCACACCAACGCCCTCGACGAGGCAATCGCACTGCCCACCGACTTCTCGGCTCGTATCGCCCGCAACACCCAGATCTACATCCAGCAGGAGACCTACATCACCAAGGTGATCGATCCCTGGGCAGGTTCCTACTATGTAGAGGCGCTGACCAACGAACTGGTGCAGAAGGCATGGGCTCACATCGAGGAGATTGAGAAGCTTGGCGGTATGGCCAAGGCTATCGAGACTGGCGTGCCCAAGATGCGCATCGAGGAGGCCGCTGCCCGCACTCAGGCCCGCATCGACAGTGGTCGCCAGACCATCGTCGGCATCAACAAGTATGCCCTCGAGAAAGAGGCTCCCATCGACATCCTGGAGATCGACAACACCGAGGTCCGCAAGGAACAGGTCGAGGGTCTCGAGCGCCTGCGCGCTAACCGTGACGAGGCTAAGGTCAAGGCCGACCTCGCCGCCATCACCGAGTGTGTCAAGACGGGCAAGGGCAACCTGCTCGAGCTTGCCGTCGAGGCCGCTAAGGACCGCGCTTCGCTGGGCGAGATTTCGGATGCCTGCGAGGAAGTCGTTGGACGTTACAAAGCAATCGTTAAAACCATTTCAGGCGTGTATTCATCAGAAACCAAAAACGATCCCGACCTGGAAGAGGCTCGTCGCTTGACCGCCCTCTTTGCCAAGAAGGAAGGACGCCAGCCACGCATCATGATTGCCAAGATGGGGCAGGACGGTCACGACCGTGGCGCTAAGGTCGTTGCCACCGGCTATGCCGACTGTGGCTTTGACGTGGACATGGGTCCCTTGTTCCAGACCCCCGAGGAGAGTGCCCGCGAGGCTGTCGAGAACGACGTGAACGTCCTCGGCGTGTCGTCGCTCGCCGCTGGCCACAAGACCCTCGTTCCCGCTGTGATCGAGGAGCTCAAGAAGCTGGGCCGCGAGGATATCATCGTCACCGCCGGTGGTGTGATTCCCATGCAGGACTACGACTACCTCTACAAAGCAGGTGTAGCCGCCATCTTCGGCCCCGGCACCAACGTCATGAAGAGTGCCATCGAGGTGATGCACATCCTGCTCGACGACGAGCAGTAATCAGGCTGCCCTCTAAGGGATTATCAATACAGTCCCCATCGGACTGTTGACTTTCAACAAACGGTGAGCGCTGCGACATGCTGTGTTGCGGCGCTCATTGATGTGAATAGCAGGTTGATCAAGACAAACCCCATTCAATCCAGTCAATCAGGACTTATGGTTTCTGATTAAAGATGGTTAAAGGGTAAATAATTTTTTTGTTAAATTGCATTTTTGTAGTAATTTTGTGACTGATTCATGACACTCACTTTGAGAGCGTCAGAATTGGATTTTTTTTTGATAAAGGACGTTACTAATTGCGTTATCTTCTTTCGTCCAACTTCGCAACTTGAACTTTGTTAGAAGATAAAGCGACGTGTAGGCGTCCGCGTTTGATGATTTATTCAATGCCACTTGCTATGGTCCATTGTTTATATCTCATGGCGTGGGCTGGCTGCGTTGCTTATCCTAACAAAGAGGTATGCGAAGGCCTGGACGAAAGGATGAGTAAGGAATACAGAATCCCACGTCTTCTGTTTCATATCTGCTCGATTCAGGGATTCAATAGGGCGGCTTATTGATGATTGCGATGAAACGAATTCATCTTATTTGTCTGGTATTGATCTCTGTATTGTTTCCTGTATCAGCGCTGGCGAGTGGGTATGTGAAGGGTGATGTGGATGAGAACGGGCAAGTCACCATTGCTGATGTAGTCAGCCTGATCAGCTATCTGTTGACAGAAAAGTGGGTCACCGACACTCCAGCGTTCCAGAGCGACACAATCCCTGTTGGCGACATGTCGCTGGTGATGATAAGAATTGAGGGAGGCACTTTCACAATGGGTGCTGCCGACGATGCCGAGGCCTATGAATGGGAAATGCCGGCTCACGAGGTGACCTTGACAGGATACTGGATGAGCGAGACTGAGGTGACACAGCAGTTGTGGCAAGTAGTGATGGGCGAGAATCCCAGTCATTTTACTGGCGATGACATGCGGCCGGTGGAGAGTGTATCATGGAATGATTGCCAGGAGTTCATCAGGCGACTAAACGAGATGACGGGCAAGAGTTTCCGCTTGCCGACCAGCGCTGAATGGGAGTTTGCCGCTCGTGGAGGAATCCATGCTGGTGGATCCAGATATGCTGGAAGTGACATTATCGATGAGGTGGCTTGGTTCAGTGCCAACAGCTATGCCCTGGGACCCAATCATCCTGACTATGGCACACATGCTGTAGCGTCCAAGAAGGCCAATGAACTGGGATTATATGACATGAGCGGAAATGTTCACGAGTGGTGCTCGGACTGGTACGAAGAATACAGCGATGCTGCCCAGTTTGATCCTGCGGGTGCCGAGTCAGGAACTTATCGAGTGCTGCGTGGCGGCTGCTGGAGCAGTGAGGCCAGACGTTGCCGCGTGAGTTACTTCAACTTCAATCAGCCGGGGAATTCATCAGCAACGCTCGGTTTGCGCCTTGTCTTGACGATTGAGTAAACTTGACCTTGCTATTCGGGAATAGTTATCTTTCCCATTAAGCGGATGTCGGCTCTTGATGAACCTATCAGGAAATGGTAGGTGCCGAGTTCGACGGTCCATTGCATGTTGGCATCAACAATGGCAAAGGTTTCTGGACCAAGTGCAAATGTCATGTCGCGGGTCTCGCCTGGCTCGAGCGTGATGCGTTTAAAAGCCTTCAGTTGGCGTTCGGGCTGCACAACCGACGGGTTGTCTTGATGCAGATAGAGTTGCACGACCTCGTCGCCCTTGCGGCTGCCGGTGTTGGTAACCATGAACTTGACCGTAGTTCCCTCGATTCTCAAATCGCTGTATTCAAATGTCGTGTAACTCAAGCCGTAGCCAAAGGGGTAGAGGGGCTTGGCCGACATTTCCACATAGTCGTGTGCTGCGGGGGCTGGTCGGTTATAATAGACGGGCAACTGGCCCACATGGCGAGGCACGCTCACGGGAAGCCTTCCAGCAGGGTTGAAGTCACCGAACAGCACATCGGCGATGGCATTGCCGCCTTGTTCGCCTGGATAATAGGCCGTGAGCAGGGCATTGGCGTTCTTGTCGGCCCAGTTCTTGTTGAGCGGGCGTCCTTCGATATAGACCACAACAAGGGGCTTGCCGGTCTTTTTCAAAGCTTCAAGCAGTTCCATCTGGCGACCAAGCAGGTCCAGCGTGGCACGGTCAAAACCCTCGCCACATTCCATGTCGCTGATGAACTTTTGCTCAGCAGCGGCGGCACCCGTATCCTCGTAGGAGGTCTTGAAGTCCCTTGCCGATGAACCGCCCACCACGGCAACCACCACATCGGCCTGCATGGCCGCCTCGATGGCTGCTGGAATGTCACAGTCCAGTGTGTCACGCACAGCGCAACCCTTGGCATAGATACAACGGGCCTCGCTAATCATCGCCTTAATTCCGTCATAGACAGTAACCACCTTGCCATCGGCCTGTGGTGCGGTGTAGTCGCCAAGCATGTTATAGACGTTATCGGCATTAGGACCGACAACTGCAACTTTTACATTTTTGCTCAATGGCAGGGTGCCATCGTTCTTCAACAGGGTGATGGACTCTCGTGCTATTTGTCTGGTTGTAGCCACGGCAGCCTCGGTGTGAACTTCTTTTTGTGCCGTTTTGGCATTGACATAAGGATTCTCAAAAAGGCCCATCTCAAATTTTAACCTCAGTACCCGCTTAACGGCTTGATCGAGATGATCCTCACTCATTTTACCGCTCTTGATAGCTTCAACGAGTTGTGAGTAGCAATTTCCTCCTAAATCCACGTCAACACCAGCCAATAGCGCCTGGATAGCAGCATCTTGACCATTGGCTGCGGTGTGGTGGGTGCCCTTGAGTCCATCGATGCTGAACAGGTCGCTGACGACAATTCCTCGGTTAAATCTCCATTCTCCACGCAAGACATCAGTGAGCAATCCTTTGTTGGCGGTGCAGGGCACGCCGTCGAGCGAATTATAAGCCGTCATCACTGACAGCGCTCCAGCGTTGATGACTTGCCTGAATGGTTCCAGAAACATCTGTTTCAGTTCCCGTGGTCCCACGATGCTGCGGGCTCCGTTCTGGCCTCCTTCGCTGACACCGTATGCGATAAAGTGCTTTAGCGTGGCTATGGTCGAGTAGGGCAGACTCAAATCTCCTCCGCCCAGTCCGCGCACCATCGCAGCACCCATTTCGCCGCTCAGGTAGGGATCCTCGCCCAGGGTTTCCTCAACGCGTGACCATCGGGGCTCACGTGCCAGGTCCAGCACGGGTCCATAACTGATATGCCCGCCTTGCAGCCTGATTTCCCTACCAATAATTGCCCATGCTTGCTCCATCAACTGCTGGTCCCAGGTTGCGGCCATACCCAAGCTTGTCGGGAATACAGTTGCCCCAATCGCCATGTGGCCGTGAGGCGCTTCCTCGGCCAGGAAGATGGGAATGCCCAAGCGTGAGTGTTCGATGGCATAACGCTGCATGGCATTGGCGGCCTCAGCTGCCAGTGCGGGGTTGAGGCCGTTGGCAAGCGTCTTTTGTGTCCAAGGGTCGGCACGGAAGACCGCCCAATACATGCCCACATGCAAACTGTCTATCTCATGGCGGAACTTATCACTCACGGTCACTTTATTGCCGTTTCTCACATAGGAGTCCCACCCCATGAGACAAACCAATTGTCCAACCTTCTCTTCAAGGGTCATGCGCGAGAGTAGATCCTTGACGCGTTTGTCGACAGGCAGGTTGGCATCCTGATAGGGATATTTTGTTGCTGCATTGCTAAGGATAGCAACGAGAGCAATGGCTATTGTGATGAAGCGTTTCGTCATAAAGCAATTGAGAATACAGGGATGTTTGTGCCTGAAATTTCAAGGACTGGCGACGTGCCACGGGCATCTTCGTTCTTCCACTCAATGTCAATGGTGCGACTCTCGCCGGGCATCAGGTGCAGGTAGTTGTCACTATAGATGACGGGTAGAATCTGCTCACCGTCATCACCCTTGAGGTTCAAACGAATCATCACTGCAGGCACTTGTCCGTTATTAATTAATGTGATGCTCTTGCCATTTACTGCGGTTGTCACTTGGGCTGGACGCATGTCATGAAGCGAGGTGCGGTCTCCCTCAATGGTCGTGTTCACATAATCGTTCATCGAACGGATGTTTCCTCGATTGTCGGTTAAAGTCAATCGTAGGAAATAGGCACCCGAAAGTGCTTGTGGTATTTCCACCTGCATCATGTCGAGCGTCATGTCCTCGTCACAGACGTAATCCATCGTCTGTTCCCACACCGTCTTGCCATTCAGGTCGATGATGGTTGCCTTCACTGTTCCTTGCTGCTTACCGGCCGAGCGGTTGACCACCTCGACATAGTTGGTCACGGGATTCCACTGCACGTGCAACGGTTCGCAGGCATGTTTCACACCATAGTAAGCCGCAGTGGGTTCAAAGTAGTAGTCATAAGTCTGCCATACCATCGAGGGCCAGCAGGGATGGCTCATCCAGATGAGCAGTCCCATGCGGTCCTTGCTACCGCTCTCGTACATGGCCCGATAACCCTCGTAGTTAATCCACTGTGCCCACTCACAGAATTCTTGAGCCGATGTCGGCTCCCCGAAGTTGTCGGTAATCAGTTGGTTGAACGAGGCCCCGCGCTGAGCACCCTCCATCGTGTAGTCATGACGGCCCCAATAGAGGTTCTGAGGCCACAGGTGGTCGGCATCGAGCGTGCGGCTCAAGCCCTCGTAGGTCATCACATTGGGCATGCCACGCTCGGTGTGCAGTTTGCCCGTCTGTTTCTCGAAATACTCCTTGGCACTGATAGCCCAATAGGGTCCGTGTCCGCTCACGCCGTCGTCTGCCGAACTGGAAATGTAGTCCAGTCCGGAATGCAGCGTGGCCACGGTGTTGCGCAGTCCGTCATCAAGCGTCTTGGGCGGATAGCCCTCGTTGCGGCCGCAATAGATGCCGATGCAGGGGTGATTACGGATTTTCAGCACAAAGTCACGGGCATTGTCCATAAACATGGCTTCATCGTCAGGGTCAGGGCCGTCTGCGGGATTAGCCAGCCAAAAGTCTTGCCAAACCATGATGCCGTATCGGTCACAGGCCTCAAAGAATTCCTTGTCGCCAGTCATGCCCACCCAGTTGCGAATCATGTTGTAGTTCATCTCCTTGTGGTGACGCACGGCAGCGTCAAATTCCCTGCCACGGTAATTAAGGTTGTTCTCACTGAAAGCCCAATTACCGCCCAGGGGAATCAGTCGTCTGTTGTTGATATAGATACGCAGTTTTGTGTCTTTATCTACGGTTTTTACCTCACGGATACCCGCTTTGTAGGTGACGGCATCGCTCTGAACACCATCAACCGTGAAGGTGAATCCGGCATCGTACAGGTAAGGCTCGCCGTAACCATTAGGCCACCACAAGCGCATGCGCTGATTCTTGAGTTGAGTAAACTCATTTGGATTAAAAGATGCCTCAATTGTTTCACCGCCAGTAAGGGTGACCTGTTTCTCGAAGCAGATTTCCCCGATGTGGCCGTGCAGTGTTCCTGTCACGGCATGTTCGCTATGGTTAGAGAGGATGACTGCAGGTGTCATCGTAGCGAGGGTGTCGCCCTCGGCCAGCGTGGTGGTCACCACAGGATCACCCACGGTCACGTCGTTTGACGTCGTCAAGTAAACGTCGTCCCAGATGCCGATGTCGCGGCCGCGTATGGTCGAAATCCAGTCCCAACCGATAGTGGCATGGAACGTGGGGTTATCGGCCCCGAGGATACCGCCGTTGAAATCTGTATTCTTTTCGGTCTTGACCTTGACACCGCCGGGATTGGCATTGGAGAAGATAAGTACACACAACTGATTATTTCGCTCTTTCAAATATGGTGTGATATCAAATTTGCCGCGCTTGAAAGCGCCCTCAATACGTCCCAGGTTAGTGTCGTTGAGTGTCACCTCGGCTTTCCAGTTGATGCCGTCAAAATTCAAGAAAACGCGCTTGCCCTGCATCTCCTGTGGCAGATCAAATGAGCGCTTATAGATAAAGTTTCCGTTAAAGAACGATTCTGATGCCAGCATCAGGTTATCGTCATGGTTCATGTCGGGCAACGCCCCCGCGTTGACATAACTCGACAATACAGTTGCGGGAACTGTGGCAATGATGCCAGGGTGCAGTATCGACCTGTGTGATGCGCGGTTTACGTGCCAGTCACCGCCATTCAACATCCATTTGCCGTCTTGCCAGCCAACAGGCTCATGCGGTACTGCTTTCAAACCACCTGGATCGACAACAGGAATGAAAAGGGCCTCAATCTCTTTTAAACAGAAAGGTTGACCATTCTTGTTGGGCTCATCCATGTTGATGCGAATATATCGACCCTTGGTATCAACATTAATAACTTCGGTATTATGTTTGGGAAGATTCTTGGCAAGAATAGAGATGGTTTTCCAGTTCTGGTTGTCATCGCTGATCTGGATATTACCGCTTGACGGGTTGTTAATCCAGTAAAGTTTGATTTGATGAACGGTACTGATAGCGCCTAAATCAACAGTAACCCATTCATCCCGATTGCCCAGGCTGCGCCAGGCACTCACAAAATGCTCTGCTGGCAGGATGCCCGTGGCACGCTTACCGCCTTTCTGCATCTTCAGTTCGGTGAAGGTCCAGTGTACAGCGCTGGGGGTGAGCATTTCAAGTTTCATGTGGGAGAATGGTTTGCCATTCAGTTTGAAGGTATGGTCGATTTTGCGAGTGGGCAACATGTCATCTCCCGAGTTTTTGTTGGGGTCGCTATGGACGCGGTTCCATGACGGTTCGCCTGGCAGTGAGTCGCCTTTCCATTCATCGGCGACTTTCCATTTCTTGCCGTCTTTTGATGTGAGCAACCTGATCTTGAATCCTCGTGGTGCCTCCTCTCGATAGGCCATACTGCACACCATCTCCACTTCATCAATGTCAATGGCCATGTTTTCCCAGTCATATTGCAGCCAGGTGTTGCTACCCATCACGATGTTGCTAGTCCACTCGTTTCCGTCAATGCAGGCCTCGCGCTTATGGGGTGGCAGCGGCCCATCGGGTGTGGTGACATTGAGCCAAGCGGGCAGTTCCCTATCGATGATGCTATCGGTCAACAATTGTGATGTCAAGTTGAAATCCCATGATGAGGACTGATAGACCTTGTGGTATAATGCTAAATTGATATTACTATAGCCCTTCTCCAGTGTCGGCCCATAATATTCGCTGGGGTTTCCTGGATATTGCCCAATAGGACGGTTTAACACTTGGGCGAAGGCACTTGCAGCCATCGTCAGCAAGAACAAATATAAAACAAATCGTATTTTCATAAAGCAAGAATTTTAATTTGCAAATATAGTAAATCTTGAGCAATATTACTCCAGTTTCAAGAAAAAGCAGTATCTTTAGGGCAAATTTCAAAACAGAGCGCTATGCCGTTTCAATTACACGAAATAAATGATATCATCGCATCAGTCAATGATGCCATCTGGGCTTATTTTTTGATTGGTGCTTTGATTCTGTGTGGTTTGTATTTTACTATCCGCACGCGTTTTGTCCAATTTACCATGATTGGTGACATGTTCCGTCAACTCGTTGATGCCTCGCCATCAAACAAGGGTACACACATATCATCATTCCAGGCTTTTGCCGTTTCGGTGGCTACACGTGTGGGTACGGGCAACCTGGCCGGTGTGGCTACGGCAATTGCTGTGGGTGGACCCGGCGCGGTGTTTTGGATGTGGCTGATTGCCCTTGTGGGTGCAGCGACGGCCTTTGTTGAGTCCACCTTGGCTCAGTTGTTCAAGCGCCCCTCCAGTGAGTCTTTCATTGGCGGTCCTGCCTATTATATTAACCGTGGTTTGCACAGCAAATGGATGTCGGCCACGTTTGCGGTACTCATCACATTAACATTTGGCCTTTCATATAATTCTATCCAGAGCAACACTATCTGCGAGGCCATGAACCAGGCCTTCGGCTTTGACCCGACACTTGTCGGCATCATCATCTCGGCCATAACGTTGTTTATCGTCTTTGGCGGTATTCACCGCATCGCTCGCGTGAGCAGTATCCTTGTGCCTGTTATGGCCATCGGCTATTTCATCCTTGCACTGGTGGTGGTCATCATGAACATCGGTTTGGTGCCTCATGTCTTCAAACTCATCATCGAGAATGCATTCGGCTTCGAGCAGGTGGCAGGCGGCGGTTTGGGAATGACGATCATGGTGGGTATCAAGCGTGGTTTGTTCAGCAACGAGGCTGGTGAGGGCAGTGCTCCTAATGTTGCGGCAACTGCCCATGTGTCTCACCCTGTCAAGCAGGGTCTTATTCAGGCGTTGGGCGTGTTTACCGACACGCTGCTTGTGTGCAGTTGCACTGCCTTTGTTGTTCTCATCAGCGGTCTTTACAACACCGAAGGACTGGCAGGAATTCAGTTAACCCAGACTTCTCTCGAGGGCGAGGTGGGTAGTTGGGGAAAAATCTTTGTTGCCCTGGCGATTTTCATGTTCGCTTTCAGCAGCATCATCGGCAATTATTATTATGGAGAGGCCAATATCCGTTTTTTGACCGACAACAAGGCAGCCCTCACGATTTTCCGAATTCTCTCTGGCGGCGCTTTTGTCTTCTTTGGTGCTGTCGCCAGTTTTGAATTTGTGTGGAACATGGGTGACCTCTTCATGGCACTGATTACCACCTGCAACTTGATAGCCATTGTCTTGTTGAGTAAATATGCTTTCAAGTTGCTCGCCAATTATCGCAGCCAAAAACGCCGTGGTATCAAGGATCCCGTTTTCCACCGCAGCGACCTCCCCGAGATAGCCGACGAACTGGAAGCCTGGGACTAATTATTGTACTGTATGTCGTGGCACCGCCACGACAATTAAAATAGATAATGAAAGGACTCGTAATAAAGAATACCGGCAGTTGGGTAACCGTGCGTCTTGATGACGGGAACACGGTGAACTGCAAGATGCGTGGTGTATTGCGACTCAAGGGCATGCGTTGTACAAACCCTGTAGCCGTAGGTGACATGGTGCAAGTCGAGGACAAGGGTGGCGATGCCCCTGTCGTTGGCGCCATTGAGCCGCGTAAGAATTACATCATCCGTCGTGCCAGCAACCTCTCCAAGGAATTCCAGATCATTGCCTCCAACCTCGACCAGGCGGTCCTTGTGGTGACGCTGACCAATCCTGTCACAAGTACCACTTTCATCGACCGCTTCCTGGCAACGGCCGAGGCCTATCAGGTGCCTGCAGTGCTCGCATTTAACAAGATTGACTTGCTCAATACCGATGAGTTGAAACAGCAACTCGAGGAATTAAGGGCACTTTACATCTCCATCGGCTACCCTGTTGTCACGATGTCGGCTGCAACTGGTGAGGGCGCTGAACATTTGCGTGAAATCCTTTCGGGCAAGATGTCACTGCTATCGGGCAACAGTGGTGTTGGGAAATCGTCCATCATCAACCTGCTTATCCCTGAGGCTAACGTCAGGGTGGGTGATGTGAGTCAAACCCACCACAAGGGAATGCACACCACCACGTTCAGCGAGTTGCTGGACCTGCCTGATGGCGGAGCAATCATCGACACGCCGGGTGTAAAGGCTTTTGGCACCATCGACTTTGAACGCGCTCAGGTCGCTCACTATTTCCCTGAAATTTTCAACATCTCCAGTGGCTGCCGCTTCAATAACTGCACCCACACTCACGAGCCGGGGTGTGCGGTACTCGAAGCAGTGGAGAAGGGCGAGATTGCCTATTCCCGCTTTGTCAGTTACATGAGCATCCTCGACGAGGACCCCAACAATAAGTATCGGAAACCGTATTAATTGGAATTCTATAACACCGCATGCCCGGCTAATTCATCACGATGCGCAGTCGGGTGTGAGGGCGTAGTGACTGGATGTACTTGTTAAGGCGCTCTTGGGTCAGGGTGGAATAGATGTTGTCAAATCCATTCACGATATCGACACCCAGTGCTCGGTTTTGAAGTGCTCGCAGCCAGTAGGAGTTGGTCTGCAAAGCGTTCTCGTGTTCACGACCGATGCGTTCTTTCATTTTATTGAACAAGTCATCCGAGACGCCACTGTAGAAGACGGCACTCACTGCATAGTCGGCATACTGGAGCATGCTGTCCCTGTCGGCTGTGCTGGTTTCAAACTCATAGTTGATCATCCAACGGTTGTTGTAAATCGACAGATTGCCGTCGGCGGCCACATCATAGGTGCCATGCTTCTCGTGCCTCAGGTAGGTCAGCAGGGCCGTGCCCACCGATTCGCCCACCAGATCCATCATGAATTCATCATCAAAACTGTATTTCTTGTCGCCCATGATGCTCACATAGATGGATGACTTGGGATTACGCATCGGCACGTCGAAGTAATTATCCACCTCGCCTGTCGCCATTTCTGGGAGATAGCCGTTGCCGTAGGTCTCACGCTTACCGTTGTCGGGCAGCGAGGCCAGGTATTTCATGATGAGAGGTCTCACCTCATCCACGGTGAAGGCACCGACAAGCGAGAAAGTGTAATCACCAGCGTTAGCGACGCGCTGGCGATAAAGTTCCAATACCCGTTCCCCGTTCAAGGCATCCACCTCCTCGGGTTTGATGCTGCAGTACATGGGATTGCCACAGTATATCGTGCTGCCTATCGAATCGCTATAAATCAATCTGGGATTATTGCGGGCTTGGGACAATTGTGACCGGATGCTGCTCTTGAGGCTTTGGAACGCTTCCTCGTCAAGACTCACATCGGTGAAATAGAGGTAACAGAGTTGCAGCAGCGTCTCCAGGTCGCCGCTTTGACAACCTCCGCTCAACTGCTCATTGGGGTCATTGAGGATGAAAGAAATTCCCAGCTGGCGTCCGCTCATCATCCTGTTGAGCTGGTTGATGGTATGACCGCCCAGGGCACATTCCTCAATGACTTGTTCCATCAGGCGCACATTGATATCGGCAGTGTCGCCATAGGCCCACTCACCGCCCAGGCTGAAGGCATTGAATAATATCTCGTTGTTCTTGAAGGTCGTGGGCTTGAGTTGAACGGTAGCGCCGTTGCGCAAGGTCATCGTGGTGATGCCGGTCTTGGGCTCATAGGTCTCGTTGATGATGGAACCTTTGGCTGGCTCCACTTTCAACAGGTTCTCACTGGCCTCAATGTCAATATAGGGTGACTGTGGTGTGTTCATGATGCGGCCGAAGTGGGCAATCACGTCTCGTGAGGTGGGGTAGAGACTATGGCCTGTCATGGATTGTGGCCCCGATATCAGGACACTCACGTTATCCTTCCCCACGATGGAGCGCAGATAGTCATTCACTTCGTCAAGGGTGATTCGCTGCACTTGATCAATCAACATCTGTGATTCGGCTTCCACACCTGGTACATACCCGCCATTGCAATAATGGTCAATGTACTCGTCGGCATATTGTCGGCTGGTTCGTTTGCTGGCTTCGGCCTGCAAGTCAGTGTAAACGGCCACGGCATTGTTGCGCGCACGTTCCAGTTCATTGGCACTGAAGCCATGTTGGGAGGCACGTGCCGCTTGTGTAATCAGGGAATCCAGGGCTTCCAACGAACGCCCTTCATGGACCATAGCGGCAAACGTGAGGGCATCTCTGCTGCTGGCCACAAGGAACTTGCGGTCATAGGCCATGCCATAGTTGATGGGAGACAGTTGGGAACGCGTCAATTCCTCAATGCGTCTTGACAGCAGTTCTTGCACGAGCGTCGAGATGACATTGTGTTTCAGGTAGGATGGTTTGTTGCGTTGCCCCACCGGAAATTGCTGATGTTCAAACATCAGGTAGACCATTGTGCTCGAGGCTTCGGGGTCAGTGTGCAGGGCATAGGTCACGCCGTTATGGTCGGGCACATAGGCCAGTCTGGGGTCTTTGTCGGCATTGAAGCGCTTGGGAATCGTGCCCAACGTTTTTTTCACCATACGCTCCATGCGTTCGGCGTCGAAGTCTCCTACAATGACCACCGCTTGCCGATGAGGGCAATACCAACGCTGGTAAAACGACATGAGTTCGCCACGGGTGAGGTGGTTGACCACGCTCATGTCACCGATGGGGATGCGGTAGGCATACCGGCTGCCTGACAACAGGATGGGCAGAGTGCTCTCGTAGAGGCGCATCATCTGGTCGGCGTGCATGCGCCATTCCTCTTGAATGACGCCACGCTCTTCCTCAATGGCACGGTCGTCAAAGTTGAGTTCGCACGACAGGTCCTTCAACATCAGCAGCACAGTGTCCAGCAGGGCTTCACGCTCTGTCGGCACGTTGGATATCTGGAACTGGGTGTCGTCAAATCCCGTCGCGGCATTGATGTCCATACCGTAGGACACGCCGTTGTTCTGAAGGATGTCCACCATATCAATGTTGGGGAAATTCCGGGTTCCCTGAAATGCGATATGCTCGATGAAATGGGCCATACCCCGCTCGTCGTCTTCCTCGACAAGCGAACCGGTGTTTTGGACGAGCCAGAACTCGGCGCGTCCCTTGGGCTGTTCGTTGTGGCGGATGTAATAGGTCATGCCGTTCTCGAGCCGGCCAATCCTCAAATCGGGATCAACGGGCAAGTCCTTTTCCTTGGCCGCCATCAATTGCAGGACGGCCAGTAAG
Organism: Sodaliphilus sp.; assembly: GCA_045541835.1. Lineage (GTDB taxonomy): Bacteria > Bacteroidota > Bacteroidia > Bacteroidales > Muribaculaceae > Sodaliphilus. The sequence goes on from JAZQJW010000078.1 coordinate 32,414, forward strand.
GCTAGGGCCAATGCCATTCCCCTTCTTCTCATCTCACGATTCACCTTAGCGTTCCTTTAGGTCCTCAATTATCTTCAAGCCTTGAACAATGACTGTTTTTCTTCATCGGCAACGATGGTGTCGCTGGTGACGATGCAGTCCAGCGGACGGTCATGGGGCTCGACGGGTACCGTCTCCACCAGTTGGAAGTCGCATACCACGCCGATGGTCGGACAAGTGGCCACGCTCAACAAGCGGTCATAGAAACCCTTGCCACGGCCCAGGCGGTTGCGCTTCTCGTCAAGGGCAACGGCAGGGACGATGATGAGTTCCAGGCATGACGGGTCCACGTCATCGCCCACGGGCTCACCGATGTGGAACTTGTTGTTGTCATCCAGGCTCTGAGGACCATGATAGGGCACGATTTCCAGGTCGTCACCCTTGACGCGGGGCAGGTAGATGCTCTTGCCGGCGGCAAGCCATTGGTTGACCATATCGTGAGTGGGCAGTTCGTCGGGCAGCGACCAGTAGCACAGGATGTGCTGTGCCTGATTCCACACGGGCATTGCCTTTATGCTGTTGAACACCATGTCGGCCTCGACCTGCTTCACAGCTTCGGGCGTGATGGCCTTGAGCTGCTTCATCTGTTGTCTTAATTCCTTTTTTGTCATGATTAATGAACTTTTACTGCCGCAAAATTATAAGAAAAAGTTGAGCGAACTCAACACTGGGGCCGATTTATTTGATTTTGATGATAGGGTGTAAATTTATTTAATAATGTAAGATTCCCGTTTTTTTTCATCAATGGCCGATGAAAAATACCTAATTTTGCAGCCTCAATGACCATCAGTAGCCGACATATCCTTTGTCTCTTGCTCCTGTTGCTGTCGATTCCTCTTGCGGTGACGGGACAACATGCGGCGGTGACACAAATCACTGGCCTGGTGCGCGACTCGGTCTCGCGTCAGGGCATCCCCTATGCCACCGTCACCCTGATGGGGACCGACGAGGGTGTGATGGCTAATGAACAGGGCGGTTTCACCATCAACACCCGTGCTGCTTTTTCGCGCTTGAAGGTCTCTGCCATGGGCTATGCCAGCAAGGAAGTGAGTGTCAAGACGGGGCAGGGCAGTGTCGTGCTCATTGACCTTACCGCCACCGGCGTGCAGCTCGACGAGGTCGTTGTTCGCAAGGGCAAGGAGAAATACAGCAAGAAGAACAACCCTGCCGTGGACATGATCAAGCGGTTGCGTGCCTTGCGCGATGACAATGACCCGTTGCGGCAGCCTCATTATGGCTACACGCAGTATGAGCGGATGATGGTGGGTTTTGGCAATCTGGACGACATTGTCAAGAAACCCGACGACCAGCGATGGATAGAGCAATATGCCGACACGTCCCTGCTGACGGGACAACGTGTGTTGCCTTTCTCGGTCAAGGAAACCGTCGCCCGTGACTATTACAGCCACAATCCCGATGCCCACCGGCAGGTCATCATCGGCACCCGCAGCGCCGGCATCGATGAGCAGATTGACCAGACCAACATCAAGAAGGTGATGGACGATTTCATGGGCGAAGTCGACATTTTCCAGAACGATGTGACCTTGCTCACCAACCGCTTTGTCAGCCCCTTGTCGCGCATCGCGGTGGACTTTTACAAGTTCTACCTCAACGACACGGTGATGGTCGACGGCGAGCGCTGCGCGGTCTTGAGCTTCGTGCCGTTCACGCCCCAAACCTTCGGTTTTTTGGGACGCCTGTATGTCTCGCTCGAGGACTCCACCATGTTCATCAAGCGCGTGTCGATGGGCGTGCCTCACGACATCAACCTCAACTACGTGGATCGCATGAGCATCGTTCAAGACTTTGAGCGCGCCCCCAATGGTTCACGCCTCAAGGTGCGTGACAATGTGGAGATTAACCTGAAACTCATTCCTGGCGTCCCCGAGGTGTTCGCGCGCCGCGAGACCAGCTACCGAGACCATAACTTTGAGCGCCCCGACGTGGGCGTCTTCAACATCAAGGCTGAGCAGACCACCCTGAGCAGCGCCGCCTATATGCCCGACGAGTTCTGGCAGGAATACCGTCCCGCCGATGTGCGGACCACAGCGACCACGATGCAAAGCCTCATGAAGCGCCTACGCGGCTCCAGGTTGTTTTATTGGGCCGAGCAGGTGGTCATCGTCATGGTGAACGGTTATTTGCCCACCGCCAAGGTGAGCAAGTTTGATATAGGCCCATTGAACACAACGATCAGTGGTAATTCCTTGGAAGGTTTGAGATTGCGTTTGGGCGGCATGACCACTGTCAACCTGAGCCGCCATTGGTTCGCACGAGGATATGTCGCTTATGGTTTCCGTGACGAGAAATTTAAATATATGGGGTCGCTGGAGTATTCATTTACACCCAAAAAGGCGATGGACCAAGAATTCCCCATCCATAGCCTGAGGCTTACTCACCGCTACGATGTGGATAAACTTGCCCAACATTACTTATATACCAATCAGGACAACGTATTCCTCACGCTTAAACGTCACAAAGACGTGAGGATGCAGTACCTGCGGACAACGCGCCTGGAATACCGCCGCGAGTGGTACAACCATTTTTCCATCGCATTGGGCATTGAGCACAACGTCCACGAGGCCACTCAATATGTTCCTTTCATAAGCGCCGATGGCACTTCGCGTCAGAACTACACCCAGGCTGGCTTCACGGCGCAGCTGCGCTACGCCCCGGGCGAGACGTTCTACCAGACGCGTTCCCACCGCTTGCCCATCAACATGGACGCCCCCGTCATCACGCTCACCCAGACCTATATGCCCAAGGGCTTCATGGGCAGCCGGCATGAGGTAAACAAGACCGAAATGGGCGTGATGAAGCGGTTCTGGTTCTCGGCCTTCGGCTATGCCGACGTGATGCTCAAGGGCGAGAAGGTGTGGAGCCGAGTGGCTTACCCCGATCTGTTGATGCCTAACGTCAACCTCTCTTATACCATCCAGCCCGAGAGTTATGCCCTGATGAAGCCCATGGAGTTCGTGGGCGACCAGGCCCTCTCCTGGGACTTGACCTACTGGGGCAACGGCATCTTGATGAACCGCCTGCCGCTGATCAAGCGGCTGCGCTTGCGCGAGGTCTTCACCTTGCGCGGGCTGTGGGGCAGCCTGAGCGACAAGAATAACCCCACCAAGGGCGGCGGCGAGGACGGCCTCTTCCTCTTCCCTGATGACGTGCCCTGCCAGAGCCTTGAGGGCAAGCCCTATATCGAGGCCGGGGTGGGGCTCGACAACATTCTAACTATTCTGCGCGTCGACTACGTCTGGCGACTCACCTACCGCGATCATGCCGGCACCGACCGACACGGCATACGCATACAACTGCACTTCAATTTCTAGAAAAATCTTTTCTCCCCTTGACGCGATGGCTAAACGTGAAAATAAAGAGGAATAAATTAGCAAAACTCTCAATAAATCTTCTTTGTTAATAACTTTTCTTGTGTGTTTGCAAAAAAGGCTGTAATTTTACCCTCCAATATCCCGATGTGCATTTATCGGCAAAAGTAACTGCACTTACAACCTAAAACTTACAACTCACAATTTTGCAATATGATACCTTTTGTACACCTTCACGTACACTCACAATACTCCATCCTTGACGGCATGGCACCCGTTAAGTCGTTGGTTGATAAAGCTATTGCCAACGGCATGCGGGGCATGGCCATTACCGATCATGGCAACATGTACGGCATCAAGGAGTTTCACGACTATGTCAACAAGCTCAATAAGAAACGCGGCGAGGACGAGAAGTTCAAGCCGGTGTTCGGCTGCGAGGTGTATGTCGCTTGGAATGACCGCCATGACCGCAACGACAAGCGTGACAACGGTAACCACTTGATTCTGTTGGCCAAGAACCTGCAGGGTTACAAGAATCTGATCAAGATTGTATCCCACGCCTGGACCGAAGGCATGTATTACCATCCCCGTACCGACCACAGCGAGCTGGAGAATTACCATGAGGGATTGATATGCTGCTCGGCCTGCTTGGGCGGTGAGGTGCCGCAGTTGATCATGGGTGGTCAGATGAATCAGGCTCGAGAGACCATCAAATGGTTCAAGAACGTCTTTGGCGATGATTATTATCTTGAACTTCAACGCCACAAGGCCACCGTAGCCCGTGCCAATCACGATACTTATGAGAAACAATGCCTCGTCAATGATGCGCTGATTAGGTTTGCCCGTGAACTGGATGTCAAACTCATCTGCACCAACGACTCCCATTTTGTTAACGAAGATGACGCTGATGCACATGAGCGCCTCATCTGTGTCTCCACTGGCCGGAAACTTACAGACGAGAACCTGATGCTCTACAGCAAGCAGGAGTGGTTCAAGACCCAAGAGGAAATGAACGAGGTGTTTGCCGACATACCAGAGGCCTTGCAGAACACAGTCGAAATCCTCGACAAGGTGGAGTTTTACAGCATCAACCATGCCCCAATCCTGCCTGATTTCCCCTTGCCTGAAGGCTTTAATAACGAGGACGAATACCTGCGCTATCTGGTCTATGAGGGCGCCAAGGAGCGTTGGCCCGAACTGGATGATGAACATCGGGAGCGTCTGGACTTCGAGTTGGAGACCATCAAGAACATGGGTTTCCCCGGCTACTTCCTCATTGTGCAGGACTACATCCGCATGGCGCCCAAACTGGGTTGTTCTGTAGGCCCCGGTCGTGGATCGGCTGCAGGGTCGGCGGTGGCCTATTGCCTGGGCATCACCAAGATTGACCCGATGAAATATGACCTGCTGTTCGAGCGCTTCCTGAATCCCGACCGCATCTCGTTGCCCGATATCGACACCGACTTTGACGACGACGGTCGCGCCGCCGTGCTGAACTACGTCACCGAGAAATACGGCGCCGAGAAGGTGGCTCACATCGTGACCTACGGCACGATGGCCGCCAAGAGCGCCATCAAGGACGTGGCGCGCGTTGAGGACCTGTCGATCGACGAGAGCAACCGCCTCGCCAAGTTCATCCCCTCGTCACCCAACGAGATGCCCGAGGACAGCAAGGGCAAGCGGCCCAAAATCACCGTGAAGAACTGCCTGGAGTGCTTCGACGCCTTCCGTGCCGAACTGGACAACAATGACCCGCGCGTGGGAGAGACCATCCGCTTCGCCGAGAAACTGGAAGGCAGCGTGCGCAGCACCGGTGTCCATGCCTGTGGCGTGATCATCGGGCGTGACGACATCACCGACTGGGTCCCCGTGAGCACCGCCACCGACAGCGACGGCGAGAAGATTATCGTTACTCAGTATGAGGGCGGCGTGATTGAGGACACGGGGCTCATCAAGATGGACTTCCTGGGGCTGAAAAATCTCTCCATCATCAAGGAGGCGCTGGCCAACATCAAACTCAATCACGGCATAGACATCGACATCGAGAAAATCCCGATTGACGACCCCAAGACCTATGACCTGTATTGCAAGGGCAAGACGTCGGCCACCTTCCAGTTTGAGTCGGCCGGCATGCAGAAGCACCTGATTGACCTGCATCCCACCTGCTTTGAGGACCTGATTGCCATGAACGCCCTCTACCGCCCGGGCCCCATGGAGTACATCCCGCAGTTCATCAGGCGCAAGCATGGCGATGAGCCTATCATCTATGACATCCCCTGCATGGAGAAGTACCTGAAGGAGACCTACGGCATCACCGTCTATCAGGAGCAGGTGATGTTACTCTCGCGCCAACTGGCGGGCTTCACGCGTGGCCAGAGCGATACCCTGCGCAAGGCGATGGGTAAGAAGCAAATCGACAAGATGAACGAACTCGAGGCGCTGTTCTATGAGGGTGGTGAGAAGAACGGGCATGACAAGAAGGTGCTCAACAAGATCTGGGAGGATTGGAAAAAATTCGCCTCCTATGCCTTCAACAAGTCACATGCCACGTGCTACAGTTGGGTGGCCTACCAGACGGCTTACCTCAAGGCCAACTATCCCAGTGAGTACATGGCCGCTGTGCTGAGCAGCAACCTGAACGACATCACGACGCTGTCAAAATATATGGACGAATGCCGCTCAATGGGCATCGAGGTGCTTGGCCCAAACATCAACGAGAGCTACAAGAGCTTCAGCGCTACCAGGGAAGGCAGCATCCGCTTCGGCCTGGCGGGCATCAAGGGCGTGGGCGTGAGCTGCGTCGATGCCATCGTCACCGAGCGCGAGAAGAACGGCCCGTATAAGGACATCTTCGACTTCGTGCAGCGCATCGACCAGCGCGCCTGCAACCGCAAGGCGCTGGAGTCGATGGCCCTGGCCGGCACCTTCGACGACTTCAAGGAAATCAAGCGTGAAGACTTCTTCGAGGTGAATCCCAGGGGCGAAAGCTTCAGCGAGACACTGATGCGCTTCGGGCAGCGATACCAGATCAGCCAGCAGGAGATGCAGAACTCGCTGTTCGGCGCCTTCGGGGCCATCGAGGTGGCGACACCCGCCATTCCCCAGGCCGAGCCCTGGTCACAGCTGGAACGCCTCAACCGGGAGCGTGAGCTGGTGGGCATGTATTTGTCGGCCCATCCGCTGGATCCCTATTATATGGAAGTCACCTACGGGTGCGACACACCGCTGGCCGAGGTCAAGAACCTCTCCGGCAAGCTGGACAAGGAGCTCACGATGGGCGGACTTGTCGTGGATTTCCAGCCCCGCATGAGCCGCAAGGGCGGTCAATTCGGCATCATGAAGATTGAGGACTATTCGGGCTCGTTCGAGTTCATGCTCTTCGGCAACAAGTTCGTCGATTATCAGAAGTATGGCGTGGCCGGCCTGGCCATCGTGGTGCGCGGTGCCTATGAACGCGGATATGGCGACAACGTGCGCTTCAACGTGCGCTCGATAGACCTGCTGGAGAACCTCAAGGGCAAGATGGTGAAGAATCTGGTCATCACGCTCAATGACGATGACCTGACCCTTGTCGATTTCTTGAAGCCCTACATCAACGTGAAGGGTGACAACCAATGCGACCTCTATTTCCGCCTCAAGGACACCCTGAGCGGCCATTATGTCATGCTGAGGTCCAAAAAACGGATTTCTGTCAGCAAGCACTTGATGGATGACCTGAACGAAGCAGGAATCAGGTATAAAGTCAATGCCCTAGTGTGAAAAAATGGCCGTTTGGCATTATTCTTGCTGAAATAAAACTGAGAATTACGATATTAACACTTAATTATTATTTTTTCGATAGAAAATGGCAACTGTAATTAACGACGCTAACTACAAGGAAATGTTGGAATCGGGGAAACCCGTGGTGATTGATTTTTGGGCTCCCTGGTGCGGACCTTGCCGCAGCATCGCTCCCATTGTAGAGGAACTGGCCACCGAATATGAGGGCCGTGCCATCATCGGCAAATATAACGTTGACGAAGATACTGACCTGAGTTCCGATTACGGCATCCGCAACATCCCCACACTGCTGTTCTTCAAGGACGGTCAGATGGTGGACAAGCATGTGGGCACGATCACCCGCGATGCACTGACGGCCAAGATCGACGCCTTACTGTAAGGAAAATCAAATCGCCCACCAATAGACAGGCCCTTCACGACGGGTCTGTCTAATCGGCTATAAGAATACCGAGACTCAAATACATTTTAATAACATGAAGACTCTCAAATACTATGTGATCGCGCTGTGCCTGTTGATCTCCGGTCTTGACGCCACAGCCGCCAAGTTCAAGCGCCCTGACTCCTATAATTACCTGAGGGGGTATGAGGCTTTTGAGAACGATGAGTACGAGGAAGCACTTGATTATTTTAACAGGGACCTCAAGGAAAACCCCAAGAACGGCTATTCCTTTATGATGATTGCTTACATCAGAGCCATCAACGAGGAATATGGTCGTGCCCTGAATGCCGTTGACCAGGCTGTCAAGTATCTGCCCTCCAAGGATGTCGAGTACATGACTCTGGCCTACCTGTGCCGCGCCGGAATCAACCTTGAACTGCAAGATACGGCCAAGGCACTTGTCGATTTTGATAAAGCCATCAGGTTTAATCCAAAGGAAACCTCGATTTACAAGGAACGAGGCCAACTTTATTATGAGATGGGCAAATATGACCTTGCCGATGCCGATTACAACGAGATGATCAAGTTGGAGCCTGGCAGCACGACAGGCTATATGGGCCTGGGGCGCAATGCCAATGAACGCAAGCAATGGGATGAAGCCATCAGGCAATTCAGTTATGTGGCAAAACTTGAACCCGAATACTCGTCGGCTTATTCTTTCAGGGCCGAATCCTATATCGGGCAGGAGAAGTGGAACGAGGCAACCGACGATCTGATCAAAGCCATGCAGATTGATTGGGACCAGTTTGCCGTCTCTCAAGCCGCATCCTTGAAAGAACCGGCATTTTCCATGCTCATGACAAAAATGAAGGTTCAGGCCGCAAAATCGCCCAACGATGCCATGTGGCCATTCATCATGGGCTACATCTATGAGTCTGGCCAGAAATATGAGAAGGCCATTGAATGTTATCGTAAGGCCAATAATTTAGATGCCAGTCAGCAGTTCTATGCACGCATGTCCAATTGCTATTATTCCATGGGAAACAGTGTTCAGGCATTGGACCTGATTAACAAAGCATTGAATATGGACAGCACCGATACGAGAAACATGTGGCTGAAGTCTGAAATCTTTTATGAGATGGGGGACCTGCAACAGGCCATCGCCATGTTGGACAAAATGATTGAAATGGAGCCTGACAATGCCATGCTTTATCATCAGCGAGGCCGACTCAAACAACTGGTCGGGAACTTTGAAGACGCCATCGAGGATTTGTCGATGTCAATCGTTCTGGACCCCAAAGAAGCGCATACTTATTATAGCCGTGGAGAGATGTACAAGAAACAGGGTAAAACTGATCTTGCCGAGGCCGATTACAAAAAAGTGATTGAACTTGAGCCCAAGCCTGAGGATTACAGTTGCAGCCAATATGCCTACTTGGGGTTGGGTCAGTATGACAAAGCTATCGCTGTCAGTGACACTATCATGGCCCGGGATACCACCAATGTTGGTGAGTACTATAATGCGGCTTGTCTCTATTCTCGCATGAATCAGCCCGAAAAGGCGTTGCAGTATCTGAGGAAATGCCTTGAATTGGGCTACAGGCACTTTGGGCACATGCGGCTGGATACGGACATGGACAACATCCGTGACCTGGACGGATTTAAGGCCTTGATTCAGGAATTCAGCACAACCAGTGAAGAAATCCTGACACAAGAGGAGCTCGTTGAGACCGCCTTTGGTCAAAAGGATAATGAGCACAAGACCACAGAGGTGCCTTTCACCAAAGAGGATGGTGTCTGCAAGGTGAAGTGCAACATCAACGGCTTGCCCCTGTTTTTCGTGTTCGACACGGGAGCCAGCGATGTGACAATATCAATGGTTGAGGCCACATTTATGGTCAAGAACGGCTTCCTCACCGATAACGATATCGTGGGCAGCCAACGGTATATGGATGCTAACGGCAACGTCAGTGTGGGCACAACCATCAACCTGAAGTCTGTTGACTTCGGAGGACTGACTTTGAATAATGTCAGGGCTTCGGTGGTGCGTAATCAGAAAGCCCCCCTGCTGCTTGGACAGAGCGTGCTGGGACGATTGGGTAAAATCGAGATTGACAACAATAAAATGGTGCTGAGAATCACTCACTGAGCGTATTCAGTTTTTAAAAAAAAGAGCGAGTCAAAAAAAACATGACTCGCTCTTCTTTATTTATTACTTGTGAAAGTCATGTGAGTTGAGTGGGATGGTCACCTCGAGACCAATCGATGAAATAGCCTATCGTCGCTAACTCTTCGGCCAACTGACGAATGCCCTGGGCCGATTCGGCACCAAGGGATGCCTTGTTGTCATAAAGCGCGTATAGTTTACGATTATCAAGAGGTGATAGGTTGGGCATCACGACATTGGCGCCGGCAAGGATGCCGCGCAGCCGACCATCAGGGGCCAGCGTCGCCATCGCCGTGGTGCTGGGAATTAATGCTGACGGCAGAGCCAGGCGCAGGATGGCATACAACCTGGCTGTCATCTCAACCGAGCCGCCAGGGAAGCGGCCAAACGGTGTGTCTTGCTGCGGAATAAACGGGCCTATGCCAATCATGTGTGGTTTGAATTCAACGAGATATTGGATGTCCTCGACGATGTGCTTGAGGCTCTGGAACGGCGCGCCCACCATGATACCGGCACCCACCTGATAACCCAAATCCTTCAACCACTCAAGGCATTGCAAGCGGTGTCGTATGGTCATGCCTTGAGAATGCAGCAGGCTGTAAAGCCGCTCATTATGGGTTTCGTGGCGCAACAGGTATCGGTCGGCACCTGCTTCATGCCACAGGGCATAGGTTTCACGCGGATGTTCGCCCAGGGATAAAGTGACTGCACAGTCGGGCCAGCGCTCTTTGATTTCAGCGATGATTTCGGCTATCCATTGCGAGCGTTCCTCTCCCCATTCACCTCCTTGCAGCACAAGTGTGCGGAAACCAAGGTCATGGCCCTGCTCACAGCAATCCATCACTTGCTCTCGCGTTAGGGTATAGCGTGTGACATGGCTATTGCTCCGGCGGATGCCGCAATACAAGCAATCGTTGCGGCACACGTTGGAAAGTTCAATGAGGCCTCGCACGTAGATGCCTTTGCCGAACTGCCGCCCAGCCACTTGCCGTGCTTGGTCCATGAGATAAGCCACATCCTCTTGGTCGCGCACAGTGAGCAGCGCGCGATACCCCTCGGCAGGCAAATGATGGTTTTCACGCAGTCGGTTGATCAGTTCTTTCATCATTTACTTGTCCAGATTATTAATGACCTTGGTGAACTGCTCGCCCAAGCCGATGGTATAACCCTGTGAACAGAACACCACACGATTAAAGGTGTCGGCAAGGATGAAGATGGGAAGTTGAGTGTCGTTCTCTAACTTCATCTGCTGGGCGATTTGATGACGGATGGCCCCGTTGTTGTCAATGCCGTAGATGATGTTCTTGGGAAGCGAGCCGTAATTCTCTTGACGATACTTCTGGGCCTCCTTCACATCCTCGAACAGTAGTAACATCGGTCGTCCCCATTTGTCGAAATCACTGCTCATTTTTGCAATGTCTCGCATGGCGTGATTGGTGGGTTCCTGGCCAACGCCCAACAGTCCCACGATGAAATAACCGCGGCCCGTTTGCGACAGGATGCTCACGGCATCGCCCTCAACAGGCTGAAGGTCGCTGTTCAGCAATTGGAACTTGGATTCTGAGTCAAAGTTGCCGATAACGGCTACAATATCGTCACTCTGGCGCATGGTCAGGTCAATGGTTGTCGTCTCATTCGGGTTGACAGTGAAAATTCGGTTGGCCACAAGCACCTTGCCGCTGGCAGCACGGGTGCCGCTGGTGAGCATATAGGTGCCAGCATCAAGCGTGGTACCATTCTGGAAGGTGTTGCTCCATGAGGAACCTTCTTCCAAACCGGAATCTCCCTCGTCATAGCTTAAGAGCTGCGTGCTGCCGTCATCAAGGATGCGCGAGATGGTGAAATGGTTGTAATACTTCGGATCATCAAGCGTTGGGGTAGGGGTGTAGCGTAATTTTAGCGTTCCGGTTTGGGCATTTTGTTGTTCAGTTGCCTCAAAGTCCACATCCTGCCAATCTCCAACGGTTCTGTACTGTACCTTCCCGGTAACGGGATCCATGCGAGACTCAATGTCAAGCGAGCGGGCCAGGTCCACAAAGAAGATGTTGCGTCCGCGCTCGTCGGCCACACGTGAGCGCCACACGCCCATCGGAGTTTGGGCGATGTGAAGGGCATTCTCCTCAGGCTTGAGGGTGATGTGGTCACGCACCCAAGCGACCAGTTCCGACGGGTCTACTTTGAATTCTGCAGCCCTGGCGGCGTCAAAGGCATCCTGCAAGGCCATCTTGAAAGGGGACGAGATCATCTCATACTCCACACGCTGGCCCAACTGGTTGCTGCGGGCATTGAAGGCATCCTCAAGGATGGCCATCGTCACGTCGCGCATATCTTTATCATTTAATCCTTTCAAGACCCCGATGGCACGGTTCATATTATCATTGTGCTTATTGATGAACTCCAAAATGGTTCGCCAATTGCCTCTAGCCTTCACTAGATAATCAACGGCTAGCGGGCAGAGCTCTTGCGCCTTATCAACATTGAGAAAAGTGGCCTCATAGGCCTTACGGATAGAATCTTCACGAGCGAAACGCACCTTGTTGGCGGCTGCCATCTCAGGGCTGACCTTCGGCATGACTGCTTTTTCAATAGGAGGTGTGATGTCAAATGTCTCGTAAGAGGAACCTTTGGTCAGGCTATTGTTCTTGTTGAGCGTAATTTCAACCCTGCTATCCTTACCGAACGACACCTTGTGGTATCCGTACCAGCCGTCCTTGCTGGCCCACACGAGCATGTCGCCTTTGCCTGCTGTCAACGAGGTCTTACCATTGTTGTCGCAGTATTTGGTGGCAGCAGGATAGAACTCAGCATAATTGTAGATGCGGAATTCCACTTTAGCATCTGGCACGGGATTTCCGGCTTGATTCAGCACTTGAACCTCGACCTTGGCGGTAGCAGCATAATTACCGATAAGATTGATTTCGGTGAAATTGCGCGTGCGAGACATCACTTCCTCGGGGCCGTTATAGTCACCGAAGGCACGGGTGTGCATCAGCAACGCCCTTGAAGCTGGAGCGTTGAACCAACCGAGATCAAGCACAGCCTCAGGCTCACAAGCGCCCATGAAATGCCATTTGCCGTCTGCCCAAGCCTCTACCCAGGCATGATTGTCATCGGTATGTGCCCAGCGAGGGGTATAAACCTGTCGAGCAGGAATGCCTATGGAGCGCAGGGCGGCGACAGTGAACGTGGACTCCTCTCCGCAACGCCCAATGGCGGTGTTCATGCATGCCAGTGGCGATAACGTGCGGGCATCGCTCGGCTGATAGGTCACGTGTTCATGACACCAATGGTTGACCTCAAGGATGGCCTCCTCCATGGTCATGCCCGCGACACGTTTCTTTAACTCATTAAAAAACACGGGACGCGACATGTCCAGCGCTTCATTGTTGACACGCAGCGGTAACACAAAGTGGTTGAACAGCAGCTCTGGCACGCTTTTGCCCCAGGGCATCTGCTCACGGGCTTCAAAAGTGACACGCACGTTCTCCAAGTGAAACTCGACGTCATAGTCCGTCACATCGGCCAGGGGCATGTAAGCATACAAGAACCGCAAAGCCTCCATTTCCTGCTCATTCACATTCAAGCCGCTGACGTCGGGCGTCCTCAACTCTTCTATCGTAGCCGCATGGCAAAGACAAGCCATGACCACCATTGCAAAGATTATCAGATATTGTTTCATCATAAGTCGCAAAATTACAGAACTGTGACTTAACTGACAAAAAAAAAGCCTTTAAAACTTGTCGTGAGTAATCCAACGAAGAAAAATTTATGAAGAAATAATGTCTTTTTGCTTGTGTATCAGGATTTTTTTGTACCTTTGCAGTCGCGCTTTTCGGGAACGTGTCCGAAAAGGCTGTTTAACTAACTTACTATTAACTATTTAAATGAGCGAAGAATTAAAAAATTCTCCAATCGCCGATTTCGATTGGGACGCCTATGAAAAAGGCGAGACCAAAAGAGACAAATCTTTTGAAGAACTGGAAAAAACCTACGACAACTCCTTGAACAAGTTCCAGGAGAACGAAGTGACCGAAGGTACCGTCATCTCGATTAACAAGCGCGAGGTAGTGGTTAACATCGGT
>JAZQJW010000079.1:0-50259 GCA_045541835.1 Sodaliphilus sp.
AGGTGAGCGGAATGCCGGGACTTGCTGCGCCGATAGAGTGGGGCGGCTACGGATTCGACTATCGCATGGCGATGAATATTCCGGACTATTGGATTAAGACCATAAAGGAGAAGTCTGACGAGGACTGGAAGCCGGGCAGCATCTTTTGGGAACTAACCAATCGCAGAGCCGACGAGAAGACAATCTCGTATGCCGAGAGTCATGATCAGGCACTTGTGGGCGACAAGACTCTGATATTCAGACTTGTCGATGCTGATATGTACTGGCATTTCAAGAAGGGGGACGAGAACTATCAGGCATCGCGAGGTATTGCTCTGCATAAGATGATTAGACTGGTAACGCTGTCAACAATAAACGGTGGCTACCTCAACTTTATGGGAAATGAGTTTGGTCACCCTGAGTGGATTGACTTTCCGCGCGACGGTAACGGCTGGAGTTACAAGTATGCCCGCCGCCAGTGGGATCTCGTGGACCGCGAGGACCTCAAGTACCAGTTCCTCAACAATTGGGACAACGACATGATTCACCTCATCGGTGGTGTGAAGAACTTCCAGAAACTGCCCGTGCGCAAACTCTGGGACAAGGACGACGACCAGGTGCTCGCCTACATGCGCGGCGACCTCGTGTTCGTCTTCAATTTCAGTCCCACGCAGTCTCATGTGGATTATCCTATGCTGGCTCCCGAGGGCGAATACCAGGGCGTGTTTGACAGCGACGATGCCCGTTACGGCGGTTATGGCAACATCGACAGCAGCGTGAACCACCTTACCGAGCACGACGGTCTGTATGCCGATGCCCATCTGGGCTGGCTCAAACTTTACCTGCCCGCCCGCAGCGCCCAAGTCCTGCGCCTGAAGGCTCCCAAGCCCCGCAAGAAAACGGTCGCCAAGAAGAAATAACGTAACATCAATTACCGAGAATCAACAAGAGAGGGAGTGCCAAATTATTGGCACTCCCTCTCTTGTTCAATGATGATTATCGTAATGCTGAATAAAGCTTACTTCATCACCTTGGTGGTTGTGAAGGTTCCATCGCTGTAGCGAGTAACCACGATGTTCACGCCATCAAAGGGCGTAGCGCTGGACATACCGGTAACATTATAGTAGGTGTGACCGAGCACCTGCTTGCCCACAACAGGTTCGTCGATACAGGTGGGAGGGGTGGATGTGATGAAACGGAGCACGGGTGCCATGGCGATCGACAGAGGATCGTCGGTGTTCTGGTACCATGTTCCGGTCTCAAGGTACTCATAACCCTCCTCGTCATAGACGAAGTGATAGCCGGTGCACTTCTCACCCAGGTCACGGTGGCACAGCAGGATGGCGATGTCATCACCGTAATCGTTGGGGAAGGGACCCACAACGGCAAAGAACTCGGTGCCGGCAGGGATGTCCACGGGCTCGTCAAAGACAAACTCGGTGGCATTGACCGTAGTCGGGTCATAAGCCAGGTCACCAGCCTTCACACTCGTGGTACCCAGCACTTCACCGGGCATACCGTCGGCATCGGCAGCCATAATCTTCATTTCGATGTCGGCATCGGTCGAGGCAGCGGTGGTCTTACCGAAGTAGACATTCACCTGCTTGATTTGCGCATCGGCCAAGGGAGCGTCAAAGTGCTCGGCAAACTCGCCAATACCCAGCCAGTTGGTTCCGGCATAATTGCCATACCAACCCATCTCCATCATCGTCAGGTCACCATTCTCCTCGGGGGCGATGTTCCAGATTTCCTGTTCGCCGCCGGCTTGAATAGCGGTGTTCACATATTCATCGACACTTGAACCCACTTCGTTAGCCACCTCAAGTTTCAGGCCATAGGTGCCTTCCTGGAGATAGGTCACGGTGGGAGTCTGCTGGTCGCTGGTAGTGATATCGGTACCGTCAAAGGTCCACAACCATGAGGTGGGGTTGCCGGTAGAGGCGTCCTTGAAGGTCAAGGGCACATCGACGGGGACAAACATCATCACCCACGGCGAGAGGTAAGCACCGTCGGGCAGGCCTACATGGGCTACTGGAGCCTCGGCATGAACAATGACATAGGCAGCACGCGACTTGGTGGCAGTCTCAGTACCGTCGCCCACGGTGAGCGTCACGGCATAGGAACCTGCACGGTTATAGGTCACAACAGGGTTCTGCTCGGTGCTGGTAGCGGGTTCACCGCCCTCAAAGGTCCAGTTCCATGAAGTGACATTGCCTGTGGACATGTCCTTGAAGTGCACACGCTCGCCCTCGTTGATATTGATGACAGCATCATCACCGGCATCGGCTTGCAGAATCCTGAAACCGTCGATGGCCTCGTCCTCGCCATAGTCGCCCTGATAGACGAACGAGAACTGCACCTGCTGGCCGGCATATTCCGAAAGGTCAACGGTGAACCGTTCCCAACTGGGACCGTCGTAACCGGCATCCTGAGCCCACATGAACTGGTCAATGAGCAACACGGGGGTTTCATCGACGATGGCATACAGTTTCCATGCGCCATAAACCAGATAGATACCACTGGCATAGCAGTAGAATTCAAGCGTGCTGTTGGGTCTGATTTCGATAGCAGGCGAGGTGGCTATCTCGTTCTGGCCTGAACCGTAGTCAAGAATCAACGACGCAACGCTCGTCAGATCGATTGTCGAGAACGATTGCGACCGGTTTCCTTGTTTCCAAGTGTTGCTGCTGGTAGCCTCATAGGTCCAGCTATCAAACTCGCTGGGAGTGTCCCAGCCCATCGTGTAATAGGGCACCGAAGCCTCTTCGGCAGCAAAAGATGCCGTCAAGCCCTGGCCCCAAGCGCTCATTGCCGCAATAACGGCAAGAAGCATAACTAAAGTAATCTTTTTCATAAGCAACGAATTATAATTGTATATAAACTATATTCCATTAAAGATGGCAACGCATTTTTTGTCTTTTGCCTACCGAAGCAGCTGTTTTCACTGCTTGGGTGTGACGGGTTGCCACAGGTAGAGCTTGTCGCTGGGGCGGATTTTCTCGGGTACGGCAATAGAGAAGTGCTCGCCCTTGACGGTCTTTTCAACGGGTTTGAGGTCAACACGGATTTCCTCGATGGTTAGGGGGATGGCACCCGTGGTGGGGCCGATGATCCAGGCCTCATCACCGATGTGCAGTTCGCCGGCCTCCATCAGGAACTCGGCGACACCCAGTTTGCTGTAGTAGCGGATGCCCTTGGCGGCATAGACTTTCACCCTAGTGGCACTGGAGCCGTACTTGGCCGACCATTCGCCCAGCCTCTGGCCCATGTAGTAGCCGTCCCAGAAACCGCGGTTGAACACCTTGCCCAGCCGTTCGTTCCACTCGTTGATGCGCTCCTCGGTATAGGTGCCTTCACAGATGGCCCGTAATGCCTCGTCATAGCAGCCGACTACCGTGCGCACATATTCCGGCCCGCGAGCCCGACCCTCAATCTTGAACACCGTCACGCCGGCATCCACCATCTTGTTGAGGAAGTGGATGGTTTTCAAGTCCTTGGGCGACATGATGTACTTGTTCTCGATAGCAAGTTCGTCGCCGTTGACCAGGTCGGTGACCAGATAGCCCCTGCGGCAAATCTGGCGGCAGGCGCCGCGATTGGCACTGGTGTTCTCCTGGTGCAGACTCATGTAGCACTTGCCGCTCACGGCCATGCACAGGGCACCATGACAGAACATCTCCAGCCTGACGCGCTCTCCATGCGGCCCGCGCACATCGTTCTTCTCAATGAAATCGGTGATTTTGGTCACCTGTTCCAGGTTCAACTCGCGGGCGAGCACCATGATGTCGGCCCACTGGCTGTAGTAGCGCACCGCCTCGCTGTTGCTCACGTTGACCTGGGTGGAAATATGCACCTCCACCCCGATGCTGCGGGCAAACAGGATGGTCGCCATGTCGCTGGCGATGATGGCGCTCACCTGGGCATCGCGTGCAGCGGTAACAATCTGCCGCATGTAGTCCATGTCCTCGTCATAGATGATGGTGTTGACGGTCAAGTAACTCTTCATGCCGTGCTCACTGCACCACTGGGCAATGGTGCGCAGGTCCTCGAGCGTGAAATTGACACTGGAACGCGAGCGCATGTTCAGCCCTTCGATGCCGAAGTAGATGGCATCGGCACCACCCTGATGGGCGGCATACAGCGATTCCCAAGAGCCCACGGGGGCCATGATTTCAAAATCGGAACGGTTCATTGTTTTATTTGTTTTAAGTTGCAAGTTTTAAGTTGTAAGTAATCATACCGTTGTATTTGGTCTTCCAGGCGAAAGTATTTGTACTGAAAACTAACAACTTAAAACTTAAAACTATTTTATCTCTCTTTCTTGCCGGTGAGGATGCCCTTGATGTCGTAGAGTTTGTTGAGGGCTTCCATCGGCGTGAGGTTGTTGATGTCGATGGTGAGAATCTCATCGCGGATTTGGCTCAAAACGGGATCGTCGAGTTGGAAGATGGACAGTTGGTAGCCCGAGCGGCTGCTGGCCACATCGCCCAGGTCCTTGGTCAGCGCGCTGTCGTTGCGATTGTTGGCCTCCAACTGCTTCAGCACCTCATTGGCACGCTTGACGATGGTGGGAGGCATGCCGGCGAGTTTAGCGACGTGAATACCGAAACTGTGCTCACTGCCACCCTTGACCAACTGGCGCACAAACACCACCTTACCGTTGATTTCCTTCACGCTGACGTTATAGTTCACGATGCGCTTGAAGGACTTCTCCATCTCGTTCAACTCATGGTAGTGGGTGGCGAAGAGCGTTTTGGGTCTCGTGGAATGCTCATGGATGTGCTCGACGATGCTCCAAGCGATGCTGATGCCGTCGTAGGTGCTCGTTCCCCTACCCAACTCGTCGAACAGGATGAGACTCCGCTGGCTCATGTTGTTGAGGATGGCGGCGGCCTCGGTCATCTCGACCATAAAGGTGGACTCGCCCAGCGAGATGTTGTCGCTGGCCCCCACACGGGTGAAAATCTTGTCCACCACGCCGATGCGCGCCTGCTGAGCCGGAACGAAACTGCCCATCTGAGCCATCAGGGTGATAAGCGCCGTCTGACGGAGCAATGCCGACTTACCGGCCATATTGGGACCCGTGATGATAATGATCTGCTGGTCATCGTTGCTCAAGCGAATGCTGTTGGGCACATAGGTCTCGCCTGGGGGCAACTGGCACTCGATGACGGGATGCCGGCCCATGGCGATGTCGATGTCCAGGCTGTCGTCAAGCACGGGACGGTTGTAGCGGTTCTCCATCGCCACACGCGTCAAGGCATTGAGGCAGTCAAGCTGGGCGATGATGGCGCTATCGTTCTGGATGGCGGGGATATACTCGGTAACGGCGGTCACCAGTTCGTTGAACAGGCGCCCCTCGATGATGAGAATCTTCTCTTCGGCACCGAGGATTTTCTCCTCATATTCCTTGAGTTCCTGGGTCACATAGCGCTCGGCGCTGACCAGTGTCTGCTTGCGTATCCACTCTTCGGGCACCTTGTCCTTGTGGGTGTTGCGCACCTCGATATAGTAGCCGAACACGTTGTTGTAGGCAATCTTCAGGCTCGGGATACCCGTCTGGTCGCTCAGGGAGCGCTGCATCGCCACCAGGTAGTCCTTGCCGCTACTGGAGATATCGCGCAACTCGTCGAGTTGGGCGTCCACTCCCCGGCAGATGATGTTGCCCCGATTGGTCTGGTTGGGTGCGTCAGGGTTGATTTCGCGCTCGATGCGGTCGCGTATGATGGTACACGGATTCAGCTGCTCGCCCATGGCACGCAGCACCTCGCACGGCGACTGGGAGCAGTATTGCTTGATAGGCTCGATGGCTTGCAGAGCGCTCTTGAGCTGGACGAGTTCTCGTGGCGTGATGCGGCCGACAGCGGCTTTGGACGTCAGACGTTCCAGGTCACCAATCAGTTCCAGGCGCTCCTTAACCAAGTCACGCCCGTCGGGGTCGCGCATGAAGTGTTCCAACACGTCGAGTCGACGGTTGATGGCCTTGACATCCTGCAAGGGAAAGAGCACCCAGCGGCGCATCATGCGGCCTCCCATCGGCGAGATGGTGCGGTCGATGACGTCAAGCAGAGACTTGCCGTCATCGTTCATCGGTGCCACGAGTTCCAAGTTACGGATGGTGAATTTGTCCAAACGAACGTAGCGTTCGGCCTCGATGCGTGACAGGTGGGTGATGTGGCCCAGCTGAGTGTGCTGGGTGATGTCGAGGTAGTGCAGGATAGCTCCGCTGGCAATGATAGCGTTTTCCATGCTCGAGATGCCGAAACCCTTGAGGTTCTGCGTCTCAAAGTGCTTGAGCAGGCGATCGTTGGCAGCATCAAAGGTAAACACCCAGTCCTCGAGGTCAAAGGTCAGGTATCGCGACGAGAAGGTGGCGGCAAACCGTTGACGGTTGCTGCGCTCAATGAGCACCTCCTTAGGCGAAAAATTGACCAGCAGCTTGTCCACATACTCCTCATTGCCCTCGGCGGTGAGGAACTCGCCCGTGCTGATGTCAAGGAACGAGACACCAAGCATTTTCTTGCCGAAGTGCACCGCGGCCAGGAAGTTGTTCTCCTTGCGGTCGAGCATCGTGCCACCCACGACAACGCCAGGCGTCACCAACTCGGTGATGCCGCGTTTCACGAGTTTCTTGGTCAGCTTGGGGTCCTCCAACTGGTCGCAGATGGCGACACGCTTGCCGGCGCGCACCAACTTGGGCAGGTAGGTGTCCAGCGCATGATGGGGGAAACCGGCCATCTCGGTCGCCGCGGCAGCGCCGTTGCTGCGCCGCGTCAAGGTGATGCCCAGTATCTCACTGGCTGTCACCGCATCCTCGAGATAGGTCTCATAGAAATCTCCCACACGGAACAGCAATACTGCATCGGGATGCTTGGATTTCATCTCGACAAACTGCTTCATCATCGGCGTATTTAGCGGGTCCTTTGCCATCGTTCAGCACACTTTTGTTTTATTCACGCAAAGGTAACACTTTTCTCGATAATGGCATTCATGGCCAATGCAATTATTCCACAAAACACGCCCTGCAAGTCTCAAGAAAGCGTGCAGGGCGAGATGATAATGTCAGCGAAAGGTTATTTCGGATCTGCGGTGAGTGTGACGCCGTCGATGACAGCCTTGACCAGTTTGCCCTGGGCATTGTAGAATCTCGTCTCACTATCGTTGAGGTCCCCTTTAATTAGAACTTGACCCATTTCATCACGCATTAAACTGCGCTCGATGGAATCTTCGGAGAAGATTTTCACGATCTGGCCTTGCTTGTTGATAACGAAGTAGCCCGTTTCGGGTGTTGCCACCACGGCCATTCCTCCCATGAAGAATCCCGCAAAAGTGTATGCAGGCGAACATTTTTGGGATAAGTTCGGTGGCCTTTTTACAGGGGTTTGTCGCACCGTTGCGGGAAATGTTGAGGATAATTGTGAGGCAGTTGGCAAAAAATATGTACCTTTGTCGTTCAATAGAAAAAAGAACTAATCAATAACGATAAAGATAAAGAGATGAATTTTGTAGAAGAACTGAAATGGCGCGGTATGATCAACGACATCATGCCTGGTGCCGAGGAGCAACTCAACAAGGAAATGACCAGCGGCTATGTGGGCATCGACCCCACCGCCGACTCACTGCACATCGGCCACCTCGTGGGCGTGATGATGCTCAAGCACCTGCAGCGGGCAGGACATCGTCCCATCGCCCTGATTGGCGGTGCCACGGGCATGATCGGCGACCCCTCGATGAAGTCGCAGGAGCGCAAGCTCATCGACGAGGAGACGCTGCGTCACAACCAGGAGTGCATCCGCAAGCAGTTGGCCAAGTTCCTGGACTTTGACAGCGACGCGCCCAACCACGCCATCGTGGTGAACAACTATGACTGGATGAAGGACTTCACCTTCCTGAGTTTCATCCGCGACATCGGCAAGCACATCACCGTCAACTACATGATGGCCAAGGACAGCGTGAAGAAGCGTCTCGCCGCCAATGCCGACCACGGAATGTCGTTCACCGAGTTCTCCTACCAGTTGCTGCAGGGCTACGACTTCCTCTATCTCTATGAGCACGAGGGCTGCAGGCTGCAGATGGGCGGCAGCGACCAGTGGGGTAACATCACCACGGGCACCGAGCTCATTCGCCGCATCAACGGCGGCGAGGCCTATGCCATCACCTGCCCGCTCATCACCAAGAGCGACGGCACCAAGTTCGGTAAGACCGAGGGCGGCAACGTGTGGTTGGACCCGCAGCGCACCTCGCCCTACAAGTTCTACCAGTTCTGGATCAACGTGAGCGACGAGGATGCCAAGAAGTATATCAAGATCTTCACTGATCTGCCCCAGGACGAGATTGAAGAACTGATTGCCGAGCAGGAGAAGGATCCCGGCCTGCGTCCGCTGCAAAAGCGCCTCGCCAAGGAGATCACCACCATGGTGCACAGCGCCGAGGACTATGAGAAAGCCGTCGAGGCTTCACAGATCCTGTTCTCGAACAAGGCCAAGGACATCCTGCACAAGATTGACGAGTACACCCTGCTGAGCGTGTTTGAGGGCGTGCCCCGCTTTGAGGTGCCCCGCAGCGCCATCGATGAGGGCACACCGATGATCTCGCTGTTGACCGAGGTGGCTGCCGTCTTCCCCAGCAAGGGCGAGATGCGCAAGCTCACCCAGGGTGGCGGTGTGAGCGTCAACAAGGAGAAACTCGCCGACCCCAACATGCCTGCCAGTGCCGACCTGCTGCTCAACGGCAAGTACATCCTGGCCCAGAAGGGAAAGAAGAGCTACTACCTGCTCATCGTCAAGTAATTGACGCTTGCTTGAACACTGCTTTTTAAAAAAAATCCTCTAAAAGGGTTGTAATTCAAAAAAAAGCAGTAATTTTGCACCGCATTTAGGATGGGCAACTGTCCGGGTGACACACGGATTGCCTTGTAGTGTAATGGTAACACAACGGTTTTTGGTGCCGCATTTCCTGGTTCGAGTCCGGGCAAGGCAACCACAGGAAAAGGAGATGAACGCAATGTTCATCTCCTTTCTTGTTTATGTGGTCTCACTCATGGATTGCATCAAACAAAAAAGAGTTGCACCATTAGCCTCATGATGAAATAATTAGTATTTTTGCGCATCTAACCAGTACATTATCCATTATGCGACTCCGACTCATCCACTTGATTTCAGCATGGCTCGTAGCCTGCGCGGCCTTGGCTCAAGGTCATAACGACACTATCAGGGTCATGACTTTTAATCTCCATGCCGGCCATGACGCGACCTTGCAGCAAATCGGACTTCTCATCAAGCAATACCAGCCCGACTTCGTGGCTTTACAGGAAGTGGATCAGAATACCCATCGTTCCAACTGTCCGCATCAGAATAATCGCGACTTCATCACCGAGCTCGCCTACTTCAGCGGCATGGAAGGGCTGTTTGGGCCCACCATAGAGTTCAGTGGAGGGCATTACGGCATCGGCCTGCTCACGCGGCATCAGTTTGCCGATGTTCACAACATCAAGTTGCCGCGTCCCGACACCCGCATGGAGCAGCGGGGCCTGCTTCAGGGCAACTTCATCCTGCCCGATGGCGACACCATCACGATTGCGTGCACTCATCTTGAAGCCTTCGACAGTGTCAGCCGAGTAGCACAAGCCGAGTTCCTGCTTAAGCATTTCGCCAATTCGTCACACCCCGTCATCTTAGCCGGTGACTTCAATGCCTCACCCGATGATGATGCCATCAGGCTGCTCACAAGCCAGTGGCAAGACTGCACTGCCGGCGATTTCACCTTCAGTGTAAACAATCCTAATGAGAAAATTGATTATATCATGGCCCACCCCTCACGGGCATGGCAAGTGATTGAGTCACAGGTCCTACCTGTTGAACTGAGCGACCACTACCCTGTCATCGCGACACTGGTCGTCGCCTATGATTGAAACCACCCCGCCGGCGACGATTGCTTGTACTTGTGTTATTGGAACATAAATAACACAAGGCAAAGCGCTAAACCATATTGGTTAACGCTTTGCTGCGGTAGCCCATAGCAGAATCGAACTGCTCTTTCAAGAATGAAAATCTTGCGTCCTAGCCGATAGACGAATGGGCCGTACCTGGCTGAACCACGGCACCTGGTGGGAGGCGCCTGACTCCTAATTGCTTAGGCCTGGTTCAGCTTGTTGATGTGCTGAGCGAGCTTTGACTTGAGGTTAGCAGCCTTGTTCTTGCTGATCACGTTCTTGCCAGCAAGTTTGTCAAGCATGGCGGTCACCTTGGGCATAGCCTCGCCGGCTTCCTTGGCGTCGGTCATCTTGCGGATGTTGCGCACTGCGTTGCGCATGGTCTTGCTGTAATAACGGTTGCGAAGACGGCGGGTCTCGCTCTGACGGATTCTCTTAATAGCTGATTTATGGTTTGCCATAATTATATATAAAACTTTGATATTTAGTTGATTGTTGTAGCCCATAGCAGAATCGAACTGCTCTTTCAAGAATGAAAATCTTGCGTCCTAGCCGATAGACGAATGGGCCGTTTTGCCGGATTTTTCCGCAAAAGCGACTGCAAAATTAGAACTATTTTTTGAATTGACAAAATTTAACCCCTTGAAAAGGCGAAAAAGTTGCATTTTCCGCCATTTTATTGGTCCTGAACAGCGAAAAATGAGTAAATTAGCGGCATGTACGAGAAGTTCAAGGGCATCGTGCTCAACACCATCCGCTACAGCGACAAGCACAACATCGTGCACATCTACACCGATGGGCGCGGGCTGATGTCGTTTGCCGTGCCGCTGGGCAAGACACCGGCAGCACGGTTGCGCAACGCCCTGCTCATGCCCTTGTCGCTGGTGGACCTGGAAGCCGGGGTGCGCAGCGGGCGTGACCTGGCGGTGCTGCGCGAAGTGCGCCGCAACTACCCCTTGGCGACCATCTACAGCGACCCGATGAAAAACGCCATCGCACTTTTCATCAGCGAGTTGCTTGCCCATGTCATCCAGGAGCCTGAGGGCAATGACCCGCTGTTCCGCTACATTGAGCAATCGGTGCAACTGCTGGAACAGTTGCCGAGCCATGTCGCCAATTTCCATATCTGCTTCCTTTATCACTTGGGCGCTCATCTGGGCATCCAGCCCAACGTGGAGAGTTACCACGAGGGCCACTGGTTCGACATGACCGACGGTGTGTTTGTGCCTGCAGCGGCCAGGGGACACATGAACCTGCCGCCACAGGAGGCACAGGTCATCCACCTGCTGTCGCGCATGACATTCAGCAACATGGCGGTGTTCCGCTTCAACCGTGAGGAGCGCAACCGCATGCTCGACGTCATCATCAGTTACTACCGCCTGCACAATGCAGCCATCGGCACCTTGCGCTCTCCCGACATCCTCAAGCAACTCTTCATCTGAAAAACATTAAGGACCTTAAAGGCCCCACGGCCTCTAAAGTCCTTAATTGTTATAAATCTTGCACGATGCGGGGAGTTACCAACTGCCGCCACCACCACCGCCGCCGAAGGAGCCGCCGCCAAAGCCGCCCCAACCGCCGCTGGAGCCGCCGCTCCATGACGAGCCGCCGTGGCTGCCCCAGTCGCTGCCGCTAATGACGACAGGACCGCCCCACGTGCCGGTATTACCGCTGTTGCGATCGCCACCGCCTTTCCGTGTCGCCCCATATATGATCAAACCCATGATGAGGACGAATGCAAGGAAACCGAGCCAGGCGTCACCGTCATCGTACTGATTGAGGTAATCCTCCTCGTTGTACTCGCCCACGGCCAAGTCACGCACGACCTGTGCTCCAGCCCACACGCCATCCAGGTAGTCATTCTCCTTGAAGTAGGGAATCATCTCCTGATTAACAATGCGTGTGCTTGTAGCATCAGTGATGGCGCCTTCCAGACCATAACCTGGAGCGATGAACGCCTCGCCCTTGCTCTCGGGCGTTTTGGGCTTCACAAGGATGACAACACCATTGTCCTTATCACTCTTGCCAACGCCCCATTGATCACCAATACTGTAGGCCATCATCGCCTTGTCATAGCCACCGAAGTCCTTCATGGTGACCACACAGATCTGGTTGCTGGTCTCCATGGCAATCTTCTGGAGCGAATCCTCCAGCCACTCGCAGTCACCCAAGATGCCAGCGAGATCGTTGACCAACTTCGGCGGGTCAGGACGAGGCGGCACCTGTGCCACAACCGTCAAGGCTGTAAGGCTCAACAGCAAGATTGCCGTCAGACGCGATATCTCTTTATTCCATTTTGCCATAATCGTCATGGTTCATCTGCGTGGTCTAAATCCTCGTCATCAAGTTCATCAAAGGAGACCTCGTTACTTAACTCGTTCTCGTCGTCTCGCTTACCAGGGAAGAATTCCGACAAGCGGTCGCCGATATGGGCAATAATCTCGCACAAGCCGTCTACCGGGCGACCGGCCTTGAGGTATTCGGTCAATTCCTCCACCTCGTTGTTCCAGAAGCCCTCGGGCACAACCTCGTTAATACCCACATCACCCAGAATGGCCAACTTGCGGGCCTCATAGGCGATGAAAATCAACACGGCATTGCGACGCTTGGTGGTGTACAGGTGCAGCCGGTTGAAGGTCTTGACGGCACGTTTCATCACTTTGCCACGGCAGCGGGGCGTCACATGGACACAGATCTCGCCTGTCGTGTGACGCTCGGCTGCGGTAATGGCATCAGCAATGCGACGCTGGCCCTCGCTTGGGATGAAATCGGCCAGTGCCATAGTTTATTTGGACTCGCTGGTTCCGAAGTCCACCGTGGGAGCCTTGTCAGCACCCTCTTGTGCCTGGAAGTAAGGCTTGTCACCAAAGCCGAAGATAGCGGCAATAATGCTGGTGGGGAAGGTACGACGCTTGGTGTTGTAGGTCTGAGCAGCCTCGTTAAACTTGTTGCGTTCAACAGTGATGCGATTCTCGGTGCCTTCCAACTGGTTCTGCAGTTCGAGGAAGTTTTGATTAGCCTTCAGGTCGGGATATGCCTCGCTCACGGCAATGAGTCGGCTCAAAGCATTGGTCACATCGCCCTGTGCAGCCTGATACTTCTGCAGATCCTCGGGGGTCATGTTTGAAGGATCGATTTTGATACTGGTGGCATTAGCGCGTGCTTGGATGACGCCCTCGAGCGTCTCCTGCTCATGCGTGGCATAGCCCTTGACGGTATTTACCAGGTTGGGAATCAGGTCAGCACGGCGCTGATACACGTTCTCCACATTACCCCATGCTTTTTCAACATTCTCTTGTTCCTTAACGAGTCCGTTGTAAATCGACACGCCCCAGAGTATTAATGCAATGGCGATTACAATCAGGACACCAAGTCCGCTACATCCTTTTTTCATTGTCTTAAAAATTTATATGGTTAATAATAATATTCTTAACTAAATGGCAAATATAGTAATATCCTTGCAAACTATTGCAATACTTGTGCCATTTTTTCAGAAAAACGTTTTTTTATCAACCTTTTCAAGCCCACAATAGCCCAAATTGCCCCATAAAAACGTGAATGCCGACGAGAAACCGACCTCGCCGGCATTCACTTTATCATCAGGTCAAGCCTGTGAGCGAACGGCTGGATTGACGTAACAGCGACAACTATAACGCCAACCTCAGGCCGATGCCGTAACTGTGATAGGTGGGAGCGACGCCGTTGCGGAACGACACACGGCAGAACCACTCGTCAAAGTACCAGCAGCCTCCACGATAAACGCGCGTCGTGCCCGAGACGGCACCCGTGGGGTCGGTCTGCGCTTCAGAACCATAGGGGCCATACCAATCCTGACACCACTCGTGCACGTTGCCGCTCATGTCAAAGAGCATCAACTCGTTGGGGTTTCGGGTCGCCACCGGATGGGTGCCATAGGCTCCCTCACCCCTGAGCATCCACGAGTCATTATAGGAATACCAAGCGACCCCGGCCAAATAGTCACTGCCGGCAAATTTGTATCCTTCACTCTCCTTGCCACCACGCGCGGCAAATTCCCATTCGGCTTCAGTCGGCAAACGGAAGTGCTCGCCAGTCAACGCATTCAATGCGGAGAGAAAGGTCTGACATTCTTCCCAAGACACCTGCTCCACGGGGAGCATGGCCCCCGTGAAATAACTTGGCGAGGCCTCCATCACTGCCTGCCACAAGGCCTGAGTGACCTCGGTCTGGCCGATGTAATAGGACGACAAGGTCACTTCATGGGCTGGTTTCTCGCGGTCGATGGGGTCATCGCCCTGCTCGGCAGTGGCACCCATGGTAAAAGTGCCGCCCTCGACAGGCACCATCACGAAGGTCACTCCGTTGGCAACGTATTCTACCGGCTGAGGCTCAACATATGGTAACTCAATATCGTTCAATATACAGTTGATGAGTGTGATCGCATCCGAGATATTCACTTCTCCGTCTTCGTTCACATCGGCCGCCAGGTCATCGTCAACATTTATGTTTTCGTCACTCAGCAGCAGATTAATCAGCACCATGGCATCGCTGATGTTGACAGAGCCATCGTGGTTCACATCACCTCGCTGGGTAGCGGCGTCCAGCCTGAACGGCAAGACGGCCATCATGAGCGACAACAGCGCGACTAACACAAATCGATTATTCCGGTCCTTCATAGGGCTGTCGCTTAATTAACACGGATGTACTTCTTGGCACTCGACTGATTATTGCCGTCGGTGGTCACTTCGATATTCACGCCGTCAAAGGGTTTGCTGCTTTCCATTCCTCCCATATTGTAGTAGCGCACCTTGGATTTCCCCTTGGCTGCAGGGGTGACGGTCGGCTCAACTTCCACCTCCTGGATTTCGGTCATCACGTCATGTCCCTCGTCGTTGATGGGCTCAAGATAAAACGAGTACAGGGGTTCATAGCCCTTCTCGGCCATCAAGGCATCCCATTCGGCTGGCAACTCAACAGCCGCCGTCGACATGCCACCGCCGGGCATGGTCTGAATCTTGTTTCGCGAGGCGTCACCAGTGATGAGAAACGCCGTCTCGCCCTTGACCATCGTGGGAATGGTCATCATCGGGGCCTCGTCACTGGCATACCACACCGGGGTGCTGGTCATCTCGGCATCTTCCTCATCTTGGAGCTGGGCCATATAATCCTCAAACGACACCCTGTCAGGGTCAATGCTACTACCTGGGTTGGCGTAATAATGAGCAAATGTGCGCTCATACAGGGGACGACGGGCTGTCGCGATGAGCTGGTCCTCGAGGTTGTCCAGAGTGCCATACTTCTCCTTGAGAAGCGAAGCGACCTCCTCGGTCATGAGGATGGTGCGGTTGGTGTACTGGACACCGCTGCCCAGGGCCAGCTGGCTGCGCTCGGTGATGTCCCATGCCAGCAGCTGCATGATTTTCTCGCCATCGGTCGTGGCAGGCGGCATGTTGTTGCCCCACAACAGGGTGGATGCCACGGTAATGGCGCTCTCGTTGAGGTCAATGCCCTGGCGCACGTGATAAGGGTTCCATCCCACGCGCAGGCAGGCCTCGTCGTCCTCGGCCATACACCACGACACAGGGTAGCCGAAGGTTCCCATGCGGTCCTGCTTCACATAGTAGCCGGCCAGGTTGAGCATCGCCAGGTTCATGAACCGACCGATGGCGATATTGGCCTGCTCGTTAATCTGTCCTTGTCCATGATCCAGCCCCAACTGTCTGGCCACGGGACCATTGGCCCAGCAATAGGGAATCCAGGCGTGGGTGCTGCCCAACGTGCGACGAAAATCGCCCGATGTCATGGCCTTGGTCAAGGCAATCAGCAACGGCATGTACTCGGGTTTACAGCCCGCCATGACGCCATTGACGGCAACATGCCACACGAGACTCTGACGATAAGAGGGAGACAGCACGGCGATGGTGCGGTTCCAGAGATAGTCGGTGAATTTCATGAATTCCTCCACACGCTCCTTGGTGGGCGGCACGATGGGCATACCGTCGCTCCACATCATGTCATTATAGAACTCGTTCACCTCGTCTATCGTGCCACTGAAGACGGCCTCCTGGGGGTCGGCGGGCTCCAGTTGCTGGTTCTCAATAATCTCCTGAGCGGTAATCTGTGTGGTGGCCATTTCCAGAATCTGGGGCCACAACACTTCGCGTGTGTTCTGCTTGAGTTCCTCCTCGGTGTGGGATGCGAACGCACCAGGATAGACGGCAACACGCAGGACGGGCACACCGTTGTTACGGGCCGTGGTCTTGGCCTGGGTGTCAAATCCGGGAGCCGCAATCATCACCGATGGGATGCCGATGTACTCGGCGGCAATGCAGGAACCGGTCTCCTTGGGCGTGCAGATGCCACAACCGCCGTTGCCCGAGATGACGAGGTCAACGCCGTACTCCTGCAAGCGCTGTTGGAAACGTTCGACTTGAGGTTTGCGCGTTCGCGGCCCGGGAAACAGACCTGCCGAACCAATCTCGCTGAGCACATAGACTGTTGCAGTGGGATAATTCTCAAGGATGATTTTCCTGAGTTCAACATGGGTGACGCTGGCCATGAATGAGCCACCGACCAATGCGATGGTCTTGCCCTCAAGCGACTCAAGGCGTGGAGCCAACTCTATCATTTCCACCGAGGACTGCCCCACCGGCGACATGACAGCATAGGTGCCAAGTGTCTCATCGCTCGAGCAGCTGCCATCGTCACATGAGTTTTGAGCGTTCATGACCAAAGGAATCAGTAACACACTGATTGCCAACAATAAAGTTTGGTAAAGTCTTTGTTTCATAATTATGTGATTGTAGAGGTTTTCACTTTTAAGGATGCATAACGATGCTGCAAGTTAAAAATGAGACGAGAAAAAAACAAGGAAACCCTAAAAAACAGCACCATCGGTTTTAACTTTTCGGCACTTATGACATCATAATAATGTATGGCACTCATGACCGAGGACAATTCATTGAGGCAAATGCTTCAAGACTCCTCCCAACGCGAGGAGGGTTTCCGCATGCTGATGAAGCAGTTCGGGCAGACGCTTTATTGGCACATTCGGCGCATCGTTGTCGGTCATGACGATGCCGAGGATGTCCTGCAAGAGACATTCATCAAGATATTGAACCACATCGGCTCATTCAAGGGGGAGGGCTCGCTCACGACATGGCTCTACCGCATAGCCACCAACGAAGCCCTGCAGCACTTGAGGCAACAGACCAGCCTGTTCCAAACCATCGACTCGCTGAGCGACTCGCTGGCCGCCAAGCTACAAGCCGAGTCGCCTCTCGACGGTGACCAACTGGAAGTCCTGTTCCAGAAAGCCTTGCTCACCCTGCCCACCCAACAGCGCATCGCATTCAACCTGCGCTACTACGATGAGCTGAGCTATGAAGAGATTGCCCGCATTACCGGCAAGAATGCGCAAGCATTGAAGACCAATTATCACTATGCGACCCAAAAGGTCAAGAACTACATCAAGGAACACTCGTCATGACTGAACTATTCAACGACATAGGCCGCCGGCTGCCTTACCGGGAAAGTGAGGACTACTTGGACAACTTGATTGATGCGACAATCGAGAAAGCCATCAACCGTCAACATGCCGCCAAGAGAAACAGGCATTGGAGGGTGATGGCCATTTCGGCTGCTGCCTCTATCGCCCTTATTATCGGTATCGGCTTCACATTACTGAATCACGACAACAAGCCGTCCCCTGTGACAGTCATGGACGACACCAGCCCTCTGGATGAATTCCTCAACACCTTGACCGACGAGGAAGCGGCTCAACTCCAGTACTACGAGATAGAAGAAATACCAGAATACTAATCATCACTGAATAACGAGATGGACACGACTAAAAGACTCTTGATATTACTACTGGTGGCATTCATCGGCATGACTGCAACGGCACAAGGCAACAAAGAAGGCACCCTCAACGAGCGGCTCTATAAAGCCAAGGTGAGAGAACTTGTCTACCGACTGCACATCACCCCCGAGCAACAGAAGAAGTTTGAACCCATCTACCGCAGTTACTGCGAAGAGATGAGCGCTTTGTGGGCCGAACGCAAGCGTCCCATCAAGCCCACTAACAGCACCGATGCGGCCGCCATAGCCAAACGCAAGATGGAAATGCAACAACGGGCGCAAGGCATCCGCATGAAGTATATCGACCAGTTTGCCACTGTGCTGACGCCGACTCAGATTGAACGCTTCTTTGAGGTGGAGAGCATCATCCAGAAGAAACTCAAGGAAAAGCACGACCAGACACGCAACCAGTAGGCACAAGGCTCCAATAAACAATAATGGCGGCCGGGGATTTCCCTGCCGCCATTGTTCATGTCAATGTCTCAAGACACCTAAGGCCTAAAGCCGAATATCAATAATTCTCGGCCTTGATCTGGAAGTAGGCCTGCGGATGGTTGCACACGGGGCACATCTCGGGGGCCTTCTTGCCGATAACCACGTGGCCACAGTTGCTGCACTGCCAGATGGTGTCACCGTCGCGCGAGAACACGATGCCTTCCTTGATGTTGTTCAACAACTTCAGGTAGCGCTCCTCGTGCAGCTTCTCGATAGCGGCAACGCCTTCCATCTGCTCGGCAATCTCGATAAAGCCTTCCTCACGGGCTTCTTCGGCCATGCGCTTGTACATGTCGGTCCACTCGAAGTTCTCACCGGCAGCGGCATCCTCCAGGTTTTCGATAGTACCCTTCACGGCACCACCCTGCAGGTGCTTGAACCACAGCTTGGCGTGCTCCTTCTCCTGGTTGGCTGTCTCTTCAAAGATGGCAGCGATCTGCACATAGCCGTCCTTCTTGGCCTTGGAAGCATAGTAGGTGTACTTGTTACGGGCCTGTGACTCACCGGCAAAGGCTTCCATCAGATTCTTTTCGGTCTTGGTTCCTTTTAACTCTTTCATTGTGATAAAGTGATAATTTAGTGATTAATTGATGTAAGAATATTGTGCTACAAAGATAGCAACAAAAACCCACTCACGCAAAACCAACACCATAATTTCTTTCTTTTTCCTCTTTTCAGAGCGAGTAAGAAACATGTTGGCAAAAAGCAGGCTGAACCTCGCATTGAGATTCAGCCCGTTTCTTCATCCGCACCAACAGGTTTCAGCGGATTCCGGCACTATTTCACACACCTCAGGAGAGTCACAAGATTCATCAGAGCATTTCCCTCGCTATAGGCTGTTGTGACAGGCGGTCAGACTGATGACAAGATCATGTTGATGAGATCAATCACATCCGAGATGTTAATCACATGATCTTGATTTACATCGCCGCATGTCTCACACATTCCCGTCATGTCATCGTTCACTACGCTGGTAATCAGGTCAATCGCATCGGTAATGTTCACGAAACCATCATGGTTCACATCGCCAAGATCATAGCCATGACCCTGCTGGAACAAGGTCACCTCCTGCTCATTGCTCCAGGGGCTTTCGGTGCCATCGATATACAGGGCTTTCACCTTGTAGAGGAATGTGCCCTCGGCTTCAAGATTGTTCACCGTGTAGAATTTGTCAGTAATGCCAGTGATGAGGCGGTAGGTGGCATCTCCAGTCTCGACGGCACGGACTTTAGCGCCCGATGTGATGTCTCCAGCATAGATATACACGCTCTCGATGGCGACATAGCTGGCTCTAGCCTGTACACGCACGCGGTCACTTGATGAGCAGTTCAGCACGACGGTAATTTCTTGGAAATCTTCCTCATCGTTGGAGTTCAACGTGTAGTCTCTGGAAGCCGAACCTGTTGAAATCCTGACTTGAGCCACGCCATAGTTGGAGGGACTGAAGGACTTAACCCTTGCCACTACAGTCAACTGGTTGCTGCCGGTCAAGTCAAGCACGGGGCTGACAATAGCGCCATAGGTGGTGCTCCACCAACTGGAGGTGGCACCCGTGATGACATGTCCTTGATTAACGAAGAGATAGTTCTCGGCACTCCAGCCGTCGGGCAGATAGTCGGTGGCCGTGTTGATTACGTTGGGCAAGCTGCCGTTCTCGTTGGTAACGGCTTCAATGTCTGTCAGATCGCAGACTCCACCCTCAACAGGCACAGGGCCGTCGGGCTTGGTCATCACCTCAAGGGTGTAGCTGGCCACATTCTCTTCAGGAGTCTGATCGGTCCAGTCAGCGCGGAACTCGGTCAGATTGATGAATTCCTCAACAGCAGGCAGCATCACCGGCGTGTAGCTCTCAATGAGACCCAGGCCCGTCAAGTTGATGGTCACGTTGTCGGCACCATTGCTGGAAAGCGTCAACGTTGCGTTATAATTCTGTACTGCCTTCGGCGAGAAGGTCACCGTCACAGTCATGCCATTGGCGGCATTGGCGCGGTTGATGACCGCTGGATTGACAGCGAACACATTGTTGGGGTCGTTGACTGTGAGACTAATGTTGTCGGTCAGTGCAAGGCCGATAACGGTAAACGTCTTGCTGATGCTGCTATTCACTCCTGTTGAGCCACAGTTGACGTTATCGGTCGAAACCTCGATTGTGGGAGTGGTGATGGCCCCCTTCATGTACCAGAAACTGGCCGTACCATCGTTGTTGATCACCATCTCGGTCACGGGTTTGCCCAAATAGCCGGCATTGCCCGAAATATTGCCGCTAGCGGTCATGTTGAGTTTAGCGGCCGGTGTTGAGGAATCGGTAAACTCGGTTTTGTTATTCCTGGGCCATGTGTCACCGCTCTCGTTATTGGTCGACAGGGTGTTGTCGGCAGGCATGATGGTTACCAGCTGGATGTTCTGGTTGTTGGGCGTATTGGCCTGCCAGCGACTGGCACTGTAAGTGATGTGATGGATTAACAGACCCTGGGCAGGCAGGTACCTGTCCCAACCCTGCTGGCGGCGGTTCTCAATGATGAAGTACTCGTCGCTGTTAATGTCGCTCTGGAGCAGTAGCGCCTTGTCGGTCTCTTCATTCTTCTGGTTCCAGACGGGCAAGGTGTAGTAGGTTCCAGGATTGGGTATGACGTAATTTAGCCAACCCATGAAGTTCTTCTCATAGGCCGAATAGCCCACGGGCGTATAGGTGTCGTTGGCATAGCAACCGGTATCCATGATGTCCCAGTAGCCCATGCCATAGTGGCCGCCATAGTTTGTGTCATAGAAGTCGGGCAGACCCAGGCAGTGACCAAACTCGTGGCAGAAAGTGCCGATGCCGTCGATGGTGCTGCCGTTGTCATTGCTGCCGTGCACCTCGTTGAACACGGCGAAATTGTTCACATAGACGTTACTGCCGCTGGGGCGGAAGGCGCCGTTGCCACCCAAGCCGTAGTAAGAGGCTGCCTGGAGATTCCAGTTACAAGGCCAGATGGCATTGGGGACGGAGTAGGAAGCTTGAGCCTCGCCAACACCGGCATAGATGACGATGACCACATCGCAATAGTTGTCGCTGTTGGTATCAAAACGGTTGAACGATACTCCGTCGGCAGCTGCCATCTGGCAAGCTTCGGACACCATGGCACCGAGGCGCTGGTCATTACCGCCGCTGTCATTACCGCCATAGTACTGGCGGTTTTGGGATAGTGTGTAGATGCCGAAAACTTCAAAATCGGGGTCGTACTTGCCGTTGGACTGATCCCTAAAATATTGCTGTACACTCGTGTTGCCCGTCAGCATGGCTTGGATGATTTGCTCGCGGGTATTTTTAAATTTCTTATCCTGGTACTCAACAAGAATGATGGGCACTTTGCGGTTTCCTAATGCAGGCACATCAGCTTCGGCATTGCTGCCGCCGACACCCAGCTTGGTCCCGTGGGGACCGATGTGATAATCCTTTGTAGGTATCACCAAATAGTTGCGCTGAGAGGCGATGAATGCCATCTCACTGGGCGAACGATCACTTGCCTCATGAGCACGCACGCTGGAAACACCTGTCATCGTCGAGGTGTAATAGAAGTCACCATCATCACCCAGGGCTACCGCCAAGCCATCGCTTGTGAGCAGAGCATGATTAAAGGCATTACCCACGGCCTGCACCCTCAGGGTGGTACCGTCACTTTGTTTCACTGTGTGCCAACCGGGTTTAGCGGGCACAGCTACAGCTGCCATTGCACAGCACAACAGTAGCATCAGAGTAAGACAAATCTTTTTCATCTGAATCTTGAATTTTGGTTTTAGTTTTTAGATTTATACAATTTGTATCATCTTTTGATGCCGCAAATATAGTAATAATCTTCAAATCCAACAATCTCAACCATTTAAATTCAAGGAAGAAATACCTAATCAAAACAAACAAGCAGGCGGGAATACCTGCTTGATGCCAAAAATTGAGGAGTGTCCACATTCTTTGGCAGACTATGATTTTTCCTACGATGTCTCTGATGACTAACAACCCTGAGACAATGGTATGAGGCTCATTCAAGGTATTCGGGGCGGTGGAGATAGTGGTTGCGCTGGGATTCAAAGGCGGCAGGAGCGGCCTTCAGGGCGGCAGTGTCGGCAAGGATGTCGTAGCTTGCGGCGATGCCGTCGAGGGTCACGTGTGACGCACCAGCGGCGGGAGCGACAATCGTCGGGACGGGGATATCCCAACCGTAAAACACATTGAGTGCCTCAAGCATCATGGCAGTGCCGCGCTGCTTACCCTCGGCGCTGTAGCCAGCGATATGAGGGGTGGCAATAATGGCTTTTTCCAGCAGATCATGCGAAATGTTGGGCTCATTTTCCCAGCAGTCGAGTCCCACGTCGCCGTTCCAATTGAGCAAAGCGGCATTGTCGGCAATCGGGCCGCGGGCAGCGTCAAGTATCAGGCGGCAACGCTCCAGGCCATCAAGAAATGCCTGGTCACACAGGTGCCACGTGGGCCACTGGCCCTCACGCGTCAACGGCGTGTGAAACGTGATGATGTCGCAGCACCGCTGCAACTCCTCCAACGGGAGGAAACCCCCATCAAGAGCAGTTCCCGTCTTCTCCGTTATCTCCGTTTTTTCCGCCATTTCCCTCGGAGGGTCATTGAGCAGGACGGTAAAACCAAGTGCCCTGCCCCAACGGGCAACAATAGAGCCGATGTGACCCACACCGACAATGCCCAGAGCGAGACCTTCGGGTTTAGAGATGCCGCGCTGCCGCATCCAGGCATCGATGGCACAAAAGACCCATTGGGCCACGGCAGGGGCATTGCAGCCGGGCGCATTGCGCACAGTGATGCCGTGACTGGCACAGTAGCCGAGGTCGATGTGGTCGGTGCCGATAGTGGCCGAGCCGATGAAACGCAAACGGCTGCCGTCGAGCAACGACGCATCGCAACGGGTGCGGGTGCGCACAATCAGAGCATCGGCATCACGCACAGCGCTCGCGGTGATGTCGCCCGGTTCAAGATAATCGACCCTGGCAAAGGGCTCTATCAGTCCTTGAATGAGGGGAATATGGCTATCGACAATCACTTTCATGGCAACAACAGTTGGTAGGCCGCTGCACCCACACAGGCGGCCATCAGCAAGAGTATGAACACATACCGATGGGCAAACTTGCGCAACGTGTGAGCCTGGGCTATCTGCACAGCCACCATCAGACTGAGCAAGGGCAGGAAGAGCGCCATCTCGCAATCGTCAAGGCACATGGCTATGGGCACCAGCACCAGCATCAGCATCAAGAAGATGTTGTAAACGCGGGGTTGCTGCCTGTAGTTCAACACCGTGAACAGGTTCATCAGCGCCAGCACAATGCCGAGCACCGTGACAGTGGCAGCCAACACATAGACCGGCGCCGACTGCGTCAGCCGCTCCATGGACCAGAGGGCATCAAATCGGGGGAAGGTCACATCGGTCGGCGAGGCGATTCCCAAGCCGAAGACAATCCAGAACGGAGTGAACAAACCGATGAGCATCGCCAACAACCCTCGGGCTCCCATGACGCGCATATTGATGAATCCCAACAGGAAACAGGGCACGAGCAGCACGAAGCCGAAACGGAACATGGCGCCTGTCGCCAGCAGGGCAAAAATCAAGAAGATGCTGCGTTGTGAATGGCGGTCCTGATAGGAGGCAAACAAGGGCAGCAGTGCCACAGCGGTCATCAGACAAATCAACGTTCCGGCATTGAATGAGACCAAAGCCGACGGATTGGCCAGCATCAGCAAGAAGAAGGACGATGCCACCAGGCGAGTCATCGAACGCACAAAGGTGAACACCTTGTTCACGCCCAAAACAATAAAGCCCGTTGCCAACAGCGCCAACACATTGGCGGCTGCCGACATCAGCCTGGTGGAGAAGAAATTATCCCCGACCTTAAACAGGAGACCCGTTTCTTCCACCTGACACGGCTTGACACCAAAGACAAACGCCACAGCGGCAACGGCCACCAGTGCCAGGGCACATAGCAGCATGAACGGTCGCCCGTTGAAATAGTCGTTAATACCGTCGCGTGTAGCCATACCTCAGGATTCAAGCCCACAGACAACTTCAGCAACTTGAGTACGCTTGAGTCGTCAGGGTCGTTCAAGTTGATTGTTACGCCACCCGCGGGGCAGCATAACATTCTATTGTATTGAATGCTTTACTTTTACTCGTTGTTGTCGTTAGGAGTCTGGTCGGTGGATTCGTCAAGATCACGACGTTTCCAACTCTTGCGGCGACCATGGATGATGGGCACTTCCTTGTCGGCGCTCAAGGAGGGCTTGCGGTCACGCAGGATGCGCTTGGCAAACTTCTCGGAGTGACGGAATTCACGGTCGAAGTCATCATCATAGCGGCCCTTCTTGTCACGATTATCCACACCTGCCATCAAGCGGCGGTCACGTTCAATGGCCATGCGGCGCTGACGTTCCTCATCACTGATGGGGGCGGCATCTTCACGCCTGGAGTGGGGACGGTTGCCACGGTCGTCGTCAAAACGGCGACGGGGGCGGTCATCATCGTCAAAACGGCGACGGGGACGGTCATGGTCACCACTCTCGACCTTGCGTGCATTGTAGTTGCCCTTGCTGCGCTCGCTGGCACGGAAACCCTCGTTGCGGATGTGTCCTCCGCTACCGCGCATCTCATCATACTTTCCTTCAAAGATGACATACTGCAACAACTCGCAGTCCAGGCCGCCATTGTTCAAGGCATACTTCACCGAGGGCTTCAAGCCGATTTTGAAGTACTGCTCCTTGTCGTAGCAGATGAGCCATGCGTTGTAGCCCCTAAAGGTGTGCTTGAGTTTAAATCCCAGGTCACGATAGAACTGGTCGATGTCTTCCATATTGAGGCGCTCTCCGTAGGGCGGATTGGTGATGAGCGTGCCGCCCTCAGGCACTTGTTCGATTTCGTTGATGTCACGGCGCTCCAGCTCGATATACTTGTTCATGCCCGCATTCTTGACATTGGCGCGTGCGACAGCGATGGCCTTGCCCTCGATGTCGCTGCCGTATATCTTGTGGGTGAACTCCCGCTCGTTGCTGTCGTCGTTGTAAATCTTGGAATACAACTCCTCGTCATAGTCGGGCCATTGCTGGAAGGCGTAATTGTTGCGGTACACGCCCGGCGCGATATTGGCACCGATGAGTGCCGCCTCGATGAGGAATGTGCCCGAACCGCACATGGGATCGACCAAATCAGTCTTTCCGTCCCAACCGCTCAGCAGGATGATGCCTGCAGCCAGCACCTCGTTGATGGGGGCATCGGTCTGGGCGACACGCCAACCGCGCTTGAACAACGGCTCGCCGCTGCTGTCCAACGAGAGGGTCACCTCGTTGCCCGAGATGTGAACGTCAAAACGGATACCGGGATTGTTGAGTCGGATGCTCGGACGCTTGCCGTACTTCTCGTTGAAGAAATCGGCGATGGCATCCTTGACACGATAAGTGACAAAACGGGAGTTGGTGAAAACCTCGCTATAGACAGTCGCATCGATGGCAAATGTCGTGTTCACCTGCATCAACTGCTCCCAGTCGAAGGTTTTGAGTTGCTCGTACAGTTCATCGGCGCCTGTGGATTTCAGCGTCAGGAAGGGCTTGAGCACACGCACCGCAGTGCGACAGGCGAAATTCGCCCGGTAGAGCATCTCTTTGTCACCCTTGAAGTAAACCACTCGGTTGCCCTCAGTCACATCTTCGGCGCCCAGCGCACGCAACTCGTCGGCAAGCACCCCTTCCAGTCCGAGGAAGGTCTTCGCCACCATGTCAAATTTATCGGTCATCATGTTCTCACTGTCTTTGGTCAGTGCAAAGGTAGTGCAAGTCCAGAGGAGTGCCAAACAAAAAGCACTTTTTTTGCTTGTATTCCCGTGTCATGGACTCCTTGTGCCACCGATTACAGGGATGATTCCAGCCTGGGCTGCAGGCTGCGGCGATATTCGCTGGGCGATTGGCCAAGGTGCTTGGTGCAGTAGCGGCTGAAGTAAGAAAGCGAGGTGAAATTCATCCGCTCGGCAATCTGGGTGAGCGACAAGCGTTCGTCATTCAGGTAGTCTTTCAGGATGGGCACAGTGTGACGATCGATGTAGGCAGTGACGCTATGGCCTGTCACGCGCTTGATGGTGGCCGAGAGGTATTTGGGAGATACGTTCAGCCGTTCGGCATAATAACTGACCTCGCGCTCGGTGCGGCTGATGCCGGTAGCGAGCAGGGCCATGAGTTGTTTCACGATATAGGCAGTGCGGTCGGTGTGCGTGTTGGTGGCTTCGCGCCCGGCATGGGCCTCAAAGATGTCATACATCATGGTCAGGCACAGGCTGCCCATCAGCTCGTGATAGAACTGTAGGTGACGGTCACCCATGCGGTCACGGAGCCTGTGAAAGTCTTCCAGCAGATGCCTGGCCTGCTCATCGGTCAGCGGCACTACAGGGTCCTGATTCAGCGAGATGCTGCCGCCGATGCTGTAATTGTTCGATGGCAGCAGGTTCTGCAGGAACTTGTAGTCGGCGGCAAACCATTCCACGCGCATGTCGGCAGGTGCGGCCAGGTTGCTGACGCGGTCGGGCACAGGTATCACCACCAGGTCATTTTTCGCGATGTGGTAGCATCGCTCGTTGAACACAAAACTGCCCTCACCCGCCAAACAGAGCAGATGCATGCAGGTGTGGCTCAACTCACGGGCATTCATCCCGTAGAAATCTGTGGAATATTGAAAATCTACCTTCATCGCCACAAAATTACATCCTATTTTTTTATCAAACGAACGAATTGCGCAAAAAGTGAAAATTGTAGTGCTTTTTGTGAAAGCATCATCATGAAAAACCGATGTAATTTTGCAGTGTAATTAACAACATCAATAAAATAAAGAAAAAATGGAAGCAATCATTGTTGACCCCCGCAAAACCACTCCCGAGGAAATGGAGCGCGGCATGCGAGATGTGAAACTCGTCTTCACCATCAACCACACTATGCCCTATACCGAGGAATATAACCATCTGGTGAAGGAACTATTTGGCGATAACCTGGGCGACGGAGCCACGGTGATGCCACCGCTCAAGGGCGTGTGCTTCGACAGGGTGAAAATTGGCAAGCAGGTGATGATTATGCCCGACTGTCTGATGATGTCGCGAGGCGGTATCACCATTGACGATCATGCCATGATAGCCGCCAATGTGCAGCTCATCAGCAACAATCATGACTTGCACGACCGCCAGTTGCTTATCTGCAAGCCTGTGCACATCGGCAAGAATGCCTGGATTGGTGCGGGAGCCACCATCCTGCCCGGAGTGACCGTGGGCGAGAATGCCGTCGTGGCAGCAGGTGCCGTGGTGACCAAGGATGTGGCGCCAAACACCATCGTAGGCGGAAATCCGGCAAAATTCATCAAGAACGTTTAATAAATAATAATAAGGAGGACATATTATGATTTTTGACAGAAACGAGAA
Organism: Sodaliphilus sp.; assembly: GCA_045541835.1. Taxonomy (GTDB): domain Bacteria; phylum Bacteroidota; class Bacteroidia; order Bacteroidales; family Muribaculaceae; genus Sodaliphilus. The sequence continues at coordinate 27,686 of JAZQJW010000079.1, forward strand.
GAAAGCAGTAGTGGCATTGCTGGGTGCCGGAAGCATGGGAACAGCCATCGTGCGCCGCATTGCTGCAGGGAAGAAGATTCTGCTGGGTGACATCAGCGAGAAGGCGCTGGAACGCGTAGGCGAGGACTTCTGCCGCAGCGGCTATGACGTTGAAACGATGACAGTGAACGCCCTGCACAAGGACAGTGTGGAGGCATTCGCACGTAAGGCCGCCGACTTGGGTCCCGTAATGTATTTCATCGACACTGCCGGTGCATCGCCCAATCAAGCCAACCCAGAGCACATTGTGGATCTCGACATGGTGGGCACGGGCTATGCCGTGGATGCCTTTGGCGAGGTAATGGCTGAAGGGGGCGCAGGACTGATTATCAGCAGTCAGGCCGCCTATATGTATCCCATTCCCAACGACATCGAGCTGCAACTCGTGAACACGCCGACCGAAGGGCTGAAGGACCTTAAGTTCATCCAGGAGGTGGCCATGCAGAATTCAGGCTTTGCCTATATGATTGCCAAGCGCATGAATCACCTGCAGGCACAGCGCGCGGCTGCCACCAGTTGGCGCAAGCGTCGCGCCCGCATCAACACCATCTCTCCGGGTGTCATCGTCACCCCGCTGGCTTATGACGAGTTCCGTGCAAGCGGTGAAGGATATCAAGCCATGATTGATGCTTCGGCCGCCCAACGCACAGGCACAAGTGACGAAATCGCCGAGGCTGCAGCCTTCCTGCTTGGAGAGCATGCTCGTTTTATCACCGGTACAGACTTGCTTATCGATGGTGGCGTCATCGCCAGCATCCGTACAGGAGAATTTAAACTTTGGCAATAATAATTGAAAAAATGAGAATCAAGAACATCATTATGGCCGCTCTGGCATTGCTCGTGTCAACGGCATGCAGCGGTCAGGTAAAACAAAAAAAGGATATGGAAACAAAGGGTAAAGCATTGGTAGTGTTTTTCTCACATGTGGGAGACAACTACGCGGTAGGTAACATTGAAGTGGGCAACACCAAGATTGTGGCCGATTACATCAGTGAACTGACGGGCGCCGACCAGTTCGAAATCGTGACGCACAAGTATGACGGCATGGCCTATAACCCACTCATCAAACTGGCTCAAGAAGAGGCTAACAAGGGCGAACTGCCCGAGTATGAGGGAGACGTTGATTTGAGTCCGTATGACACCGTCTTCATCGGCGGTCCCGTGTGGTGGGGCACTTATCCGCAGGTGATGTTTACCTTCTTCAACAAGCACGGCAACGACCTGCAGGGCAAGACCGTCATCCCCTTCACTACCCATGAGGGCAGCGGCCTGGCCAACTGTGTGGAGGACGTGAAAGCCGCATTCCCCGGTGCCAACGTCACCAAGGGCTTCAGCATCTACGGCCACGAAGTGCGCACCGGCAAAGCCAAGGTCGAGAAATGGCTGAATGGTATTAAGAATTAGAAATTAGAAATTAGGAGTTAGGAATTAACCAATACTAACAACTTAAAACTTAAAACTTAAAACCCAATAATGGAGTATATCAAATTATATAACGGCGTGGAAATGCCGACCCTGGGCTACGGCGTGTTCCTGGTAAGCCCCGACGAGTGCGAGCGTTGCGTGGCCGATGCGCTGAGCGTGGGCTACCGCCTGATTGACACCGCACAGGCCTACCAGAACGAGGAAGGCGTGGGACAGGCGTGGAGCAAGAGCGGAATCAAGCGTGAGGACCTGTTCATCACGACCAAAGTGTGGATCTCTAACGCTGGCGAGGAAAAGGCTGCGCGGAGCATTGACGAGAGCCTGAGCAAGTTACAGACCGAGTACATCGACCTGTTGCTCATCCATCAGGCCTACGGCGACGTGTTCGGCTCATGGCGAGCCATGGAGAAGGCCTATCGGGCAGGCAAGGTGCGCGCCATCGGCGTGAGCAACTTCCAGGCTGGCCGCTTCTTTGACTTCGCCCACTATGTGGACGTCAAGCCGATGGTGAACCAACTGCAGTGCAACGCGCTCATCCAGCAGACGGGCATCGAACCCACACTCAACGAGTTCGGCACCCGGATGATGGCGTGGGGTCCCTTAGGTGGACAAGGCGTTGACGGCATCGTCAAGAGTGAAGCGCTGGCGGCTATTGGCGCGAACCATGGCAAGAGTGCGGCTCAAGTAGCCCTGCGCTGGCTTACCCAGCGAGGCATCGTCGCCATTCCCAAGTCCACTCACAAGGAGCGCATGGCTCAAAACCTCGACATCTTTGATTTCACACTCACGGCCGACGAGATGGCACAGATTGCCACGATGAACCAGCACGATACAGGTACCATCAATTTCGGCGACCCGCAATTCGTGAAGTACCTGATTGAGAATTACGGCTAAACGACCGCACGAGGGGGTGTCATCATTGCCACTCGGTATTATAACCGCGCTAACGCACGGGAAATTAACAGACAATTAATTCTAAAAATATTATGGGAATGATATAGCAGTTGACCCTGAAAGTTTTTTAATGCGAATTTCACTAAATAAACGAACCTTTAGCGAAGCCAATTTCACGCAAAATATTAAAAATTCGCATTAAATTGGTCATATTCGTGTAATTAGCATTAGCCCCGCAGGGTTTTGGACCAACAACTATATCATTACCAATATTATTTGTTCAATTTTCCGCCCGAGGGCGGTTAATATAACTGATGGGTCAACAGCCATATCGTTCCCAAAGAAAAACAAGCCCTATGTCATCAAAACATAGGGCTTGTTTGTGGTTTACAGACTGTCCTCTGATGGGTTACTTGACTTCCTTCACCAGATAAATCATCGTGGGGAAGTGGTCGCTGTAACCGTTAAGGAAGACACCACCCGAGAAGGTGCGCAGGGGGTAGCCCTGACGGTCGCCCTCGCTGCTGCGCAAGAACTTGCGGTTCAGCACCTCGGCACGGGAGAAGGTCAAGGTGGGCTTGTCCTTGCTGTCGTAGTTCCTCAGAAAGTATTCGGTGAAAATAATCTGGTCAAACAGGTTCCAGTTGCCCCTGTAGCCCAGGGTACCGATGCCCTTGTTCAGGATGTTCCACCAGGGATTGAAGCATGAGCCGGGCTCGGTGCAGTCCTTGATTTCCTTCTTGGCGCCCAAGGCCTCACAGCAACTCTTGTTCTGCGGGTCATCGTTCAAGTCACCCATGAAGATGATGCCCTGGTTGGGGTCGTCGAGCAACAACGAGTCGATAGTCTCGCGGGCCATGCGGCCTGCTGCCTCACGCAGATAACTTGACTGCTCCTCGCCACCCAGGCGTGAGGGCCAGTGATTAACAATCACCGATACCTTCTCGCCAGCGAGCATACCCGTCACACACAACTGGTCACGCGAGCGGAAGTCGGGATAGTCGGGCAGATACTTGTTGATGCGCTGGTTAGTGACGTTCAACACCTTAAAGAAACGCGGGTTGTACAAGAGTCCCACATCCACACCGCGGCGGTCGGGACCGTCGTGGTGAACAATCTGGTAGTGGCGGCTCTTGAGTTCGGGCTCACGCACCAGATCCTCCAGCACGGAGCGGTTCTCAATCTCACTGACGCCGATGATAACGGGACCCTCGGCAGGTGAACCCTTCACCTCCATCTGAGCGATGGTATAGGCCATGTTGTGCTGTTTCTGCCAGTACTTCGTGCCGTTCCACTGGCGGGCGCCCTCGGGTGAGAATTCCTTGTCATACACACCATTGTTGTTGATGGTGTCGAACAGGTTCTCGAGGTTGTAGAACATCACGCCATACTGCAAGTAGCGGCGATCGGGCTGCTGATTGATTAACTCTTGTCCTTGAGCCATGACCGGCAGGAACGCCATCATCGCCAGAGCCATATAGAATAACTTTTTCATATTTCTGTCGTTTTTTGTTGTTCGGCTTAACTTTTACCCTTAGACATGTGGTCCGAGATGAAGTTTAATATCACTCAGCCGAATCCCAGTTTACGTTCCAGATCGAAGCGCGGTCCTTGTTGCCGGTAGCGTTAGACGGGCACAGGTTGGTGAACTCGATAGTGAAGTCGCCGTTCACCGAGCAGCTCTCCTCGAAGGAGTAGGCCTTCTTCTGTGTCACGTTGGTGTCGTTGATGGTCCAAGACTTCACGACGTTGCCATTCTGCTTCACGTCAACACGGAAGGACAGAAGTTTGCCGGAATAAGCCGAGCCGTAGTTGAAGCGAAGTTTTTTCATGCCGCCCTTCAACACCGGCGAAACGATTGTGCCGACACTGCTCGTGCCACCGTTGAGGGTGGGAGCCTTGGCATAGGTCGTGCTGGAACCCAGGGCATAACCGATAAAGGTGAAGACGGGGTTGCCGTCCGATGCACCACCCTTGAGGATCGTGCAGTTGGAGGCTACCCAACCGGCCTTAGAGGTGTAAGTGCCCAGCGTGGTGGTGTAGTCCTTCTCCTCGCCCTGGAGGATGGTCTCAAAGTCAGAGGCAGTAGCCAACTTGGGAGCATGACCGAACGTCACGTCGTCAACACACCAGGTAGCATAGTTGGCGTCCTGGGTGGCATAGAAGCGGAAGCCGATGTAGTAGCAGCCATTGGCCCACTGCGACAGATCCACATCACCCGACTCTACCCAGTCACTGTAAACGGGGGAGCCACCGGTTGCGGTAGCGATAGTCGGATCCAGTTTAACTTTCACACCTGCGGCATCGGGATTCTTGGAGTCAAGGATATAAACCTCAAATCGGCTCGTCGTGCTGCCGTAGCCGGCCACCTGGGTGCGGAAGGTGAGAATCTTGGAAGCGGCATGCTCGATATCCAGCAGAGGAGTGATCAACCATGCATCGAAGGGCGGGTTGTTGCCCTTGTAACCAGTCATAGCGGCATAGCCGTTATTCGTCTGGGTGAATACCGTCTGATACCAGGACTTGTCACCTGAAACGGTAATATTGCTCCACGTGCCGGGCAGCGCGGTATCAAATCCCTCTTCAAGCGTTAAAACAGGAATTTCGGGACGCTCATAGTCTATCAGATCAATGATACCGTACTTGCCCATGAAGTTTTCAAACGGGCCCTTGACCTTGATCTGCTTCTTGTAGAGTGCAGGATACTTCTTGAGGCTGAGTTCTTCACGAGCCTTGGAACCTTGTGCCAGATTAATGATAAAGCACTTGTTGACATCCTTGCAGTTGGGATCATCGGCAATGACAATGGTGTTGTCGATGGAGGTGGGAGCAGCCCACTCAATGTCGGCGTTGCTGGTGATGGTGGTCACCTCACCGGCTACAGCACCCACAATGTAACCGCTAACCCAATACGGTTTGCTGGGCGTCGGGTTGAAATCGGGAGTCACCTTCGGTACCTCCTGGATTGCCTCATCAACGGTGAAAGGATTGCTCTTGGTACCCTTGCCACCGCCGCCAATCACGTCATGTGCATCGCGCAGGTAGAACTGCCACGTGCCGGAGGAGTTCTGGCGAGTAGCGTAGAAACTGAGCAGACCCACAACGTCAACAGTGCCTTCGGGAAGGGCGTCGGCACGGAAGTCGGCATAGTTGCTGTTACGGACGATGAGCTGGTTGCCATCCTCATCGGCAATGGTGCGGTTGGTCGTGGCTGTGGACTCGGCAAAGGTGGTCACGCCATCGGCCTCGGTAAACTGAACACCGCTGATGCGCACCAGCTTGCCCTGGTACTTCAACAAAGTCTCGGAATCGGTCTTGCCCTGGAAGTCGCTGATGCTGACGTCCAAGGTGTCAACCTTGCTCAGGTCGGGCAGACCATTGAGTTCTACCATCGACTCCCACATGGCCTGGGGCAGGAAGGTTGCCTCCCACACGCTGCCGCTGGCATACCATGCGGGGTAACCCAACTGCTGCTGGCCATTGTACTTGCCCACGAAGTAGTCCTTCATCGGGATAACGATTTCCTGGCCGAGGCGGTAGTTGTTGTACAGGCTGTTCTGGTTAATCGAGATGTTGATACCAGCAGTACCGTCGCTGATATAAAGCGACTTGTAGATGTTGCCGCTCTCGTCGCTACTGGTCACCCAACCGTGGATGACGATGTCTTCCTTGACGGTGTCAATGTAATTGACAGCGTCCTGCCAGTACTTGGCCTTGAATGCAGCGATGGTCATGTTGGGGGTGTGTTCGGCCGTGGGAATCACCATAGGCGGCTGGTCAAACTCATCACTGCAAGCGGCGGTAAACACCAACAGGAGCATCAGGCTGAGATAATAATTAAAACGTTTCATAGTGGTTGTATTGTTTGTTTTATTAATATCTGGTTGATTGTTGAATTAGATGTGATGATTGATTAGAACTTCAGACCCAAGTTCAGGAACACCTTGAAGCCCTGACCATAGTAATACTTGTTGGGGAACTTGTTGGCGGTGTTGGTGATATCCTTGGTGTCGATACGACCCTGCTGATAACCACCCGTCTGGATGTTCTTGTTGTCAAGAATGTTATTCAGATTCAGGTTGATGTTGAACGAAGCCGTGCGGTTGATGTAAATCACATGACCGATGCTGGCATTGATAACCAGGGCCTCGTTGAGTTTCTCCTGTTGGGTGATGTCCTTAATCATCTGCTGCAGGTGCTCTTCGCTGTTGGCCATCGTGTACAGGGTAGGCATCTCGACATGGCGCACAGGCGAAATGCTCACATAGGAGCGGTTCATCCAAGCGCCATTCACTTCAACAAACCACTGCTTGGGACCTGCCCAGTTGAATGCCAGCATGTAGCACTCCTGGGGCGATCCGGCCACATAGAAGTTTTTCAGATAAACCATCTGGGTGACATCCTCCTGGACACCATTTTCATAACTGCGGGTGCCGATGGGACGATTCTTGTACTGGTAGCGGGCAATGTTGGCAGCGGCGCTCATGGTGAGCGAAGGTGACAACTTGTAGCTGAGACCCACCTCAACGCCCTTGTACTGCTTGTGAACACCGGTAAGCGCAAAGTTACAGAAGGTGCTGTACTGGTCATCATAGAATGCCGTGCGCTCGGTGTTGTCACGCTGGTCGGTGAAGAATACGGTCACGATGCTCTTGAAGTTGCGGAAGTTCATCGCATAACTCAGGTCGGCCGAGAAGGTCTTCTCAACCTTGAGATCGATGACGTCATCCTTGGTACGCGACGAGATGTAGGCATCATAGGGACGCGGAGCCTCGGTGCCATAGTAGGCATGGCCCGTGAAACTGTTGCGGCCATCCAGCTTGAAGGTGATACCGGCCTTGGCGCCATAGGTCAAGAAGCGATGGGTGTCACCCTTGCCGAAGGAATTCTCGGGAGCACGTCCGTTGCGCATCTTACCATCGCGCTGGAACTGGAAGTACTCACCCTTGACACTGGCGAACAACTCCCACTTGGCCAGGTTCAGCACCCACTGGTGCCACAACTGCGCCTTGAGGGTAAGGATGTCGTAGTCGTAACCGAAACGGTCACCCTTGCCAGCCTTGGCGTTGGGGTTGTCCATGTCGTTCTGAGCCATATCGGGATTCTCGGGGAAGTCACGCTCGCTGAAGTTGTCGATGTCAAGCCAGTAGCGTCCACCCAGCAGGTCCTTGATGGTCTTGTAGTAGGACGACAAGGTGTAGTTGGCATTGGCGCCGGTCTGCATTGTCAATTGGTGGGACAAACGCATGTTGAGCACCGACGAGAGCGTGAAACTCGACTGGTTGCTGTGGCGATTCTCAAGGATGTAGGTCGAACCCTTCTCCACACCAGTCTCGTCGGCCTCACGGTTATTCAGGTAGTTAGTCTGATAGAGGTTGTCCCAACGGATCTGGGTGTATTCACTCTCACTGCGCCAGCGGTCGAAATAGATGTCATAGGCTTCGGTATTCACATCATAATAGGACGGCAGGTAACGATAGTAGTCGGGACGGGGATCGGCGGCCTTGTGCCAGTTGAGCGCGGCCTTGCTGTAGAACGACTTGTGATAGGCGAAACCCGTGTTCAACGAAGCATGGTCGTTGGGTTTCCACAGCCAGTTCAGGATAGCGGTGGGGTCAAAGGATTCAACCACCTTGGAGTTGCGTTTCTTGCCCTCCTGCCAGCCCCAGTCGGGGTTGTACATGTTGCTGCCCACCAGCAGGCCACACTCTTCATAGATAGCCGAGTTGGCCGCACGCTTGGTCGGTGCGCCAAAGGTTGTCAACGACAATGAGTGCTGCGGGTTGAAAATCTTCTCCAACGAGAGGAAATAACCCACACTGTTGTAGAATGAACCGGGGTAAACACCCTCGTCGGCATAGCGAGCCACTGCCGAAACGGTCAGCGCCCAACCATGCTTGTTCAAACCCGTGGCATGAGTCACCATGCCGCGCCAACGGTAGTTACCGTTAGTATAAGCGAGACTCAAACGTGTGCCGGGGGCATAATCAGCAGCAAAGGTCTTGATGTTGTTTGCACCACCGATGCCGCCAAAACCGTAGGAATTGTTCTCCAGACCCATACCGATGGTCTTGTTCCTGAAGGCCTGATTCAAACCGCCGGTCATCGAGTAATTGAACGAGAAGCGGATTGCATCATTGAACGGAATGCCGTTGATGTAGGTCTCGGTCTTCTGGTTCTCGTAACCACGGATGCGGAAACGCGCGGTGCTGAAAGTGTAACTCGACGCCTGATAGAAGGGGTTGTCGCTTGCACCGCTCAGCAAGGCAATCTCTTGGGTGTTGCCTTCTTCGTCTTCAAGTTGCGACTCCGACAGCGCCATGTCGGCCATGGCATTGCGGAACTCCAGGGCTTGAGCGCTCTCAAAGGAAATAGGCTCAATCTGAATGTCGCCCAGGTTCTCCACCATGCCGTGAACAATGGTGATGTCACGTGTCCAGTCATTGTAGCCATAAGCGAGAATAAGCAGTTTGTCAGAACCGGGGGCCGCATCATCGATGATGAACAGACCCTCTGAATCCGTCGTCGCTGCTTTGCCTTGATTGTCAAGGATTACGGTCGCCCCTACAACGGGCAACCCGCTTTTGGCATCAAACACTGTGCCTTGCACACCTTCTCGTTGCGCCAGCACCGGCAAGGTGGCAAAGAGTGCTAATAGCAAAAACAGTTTAAGTCTCATAGATTCATAAATAGTATTTAAAGTTATAGTTGTTTGTTCAACAGAATACCGACAATTTTAAGTTAATTTAAATTAACTACATCGGTGGCATTTGCTTTGACAGGTAAAATTTGTCAAAAGTACAGATTATTTCTGACTCTTCCAAGAAAAAAATCCCTCTTTTTAAAAAAATGGCATCACTCGTTTTCGGAGTGATGCCATCATCAAGTCACTGGAATTATTTTTTCTTGTCTTTCTTGAAATAGTCATTGTACATCTTCATGCCAAACACTATCAGACTCGAGACTGTAGTGATCACATTGGTGATGAACAGGGGCCAGTTATCGGTCAGCAAGCCCTGGATAGCGAAGAAGATGCCACCCAGTCCCATCATCAGGAACGTGGGTAGTGCAATACCGTCGGTATCATGGGTTCGTATCGTGTGGATAGCTTGAGGCATATAGCCAAGTATCAAGCATATCGATGCAATAGTGCCGATGATATTGGACGGGGAAAACAATGAATCTAACATAATTACAGTTTTTTGGAGTTATAATGAAAATCGTTAATTCTCATTTCAGTCCGCACTCGCGCATGAGTTCCTCAACGGCAGCCTTTAGCTGCAGGTCCTCACCGTTGATGACGGTCTCGGGATTGTTGGCCACCTTGATGTCGGGCTCGAGCTGCGTGTTCTCGAGGTAGTTGCCCTCGGGCAGCAGATAACCGATGATGGGAATACCGAAGATGAGCGATGAGTCTTGCAGACGCTCCCACGACACACTGGACATGGTGCCGGGAACAGGCATACCCACGAGTTTACCCAACTTGTCATGGCTGTAAACCCAGGGTGTACCGTGAGCGTTGCTGTAGTTAGCCTCGCACTGCAACATGATGCTGGGCTTGTTCCAGCGACGGCTGGGCATGTCGCAAGCCTCGCGGCCGCGCACCACCTGGGTGAAATACTTCTGTCCGCTGAAGAGCACCTCGATGTCCTCATGCAGACGGCCACCGCCGTTGAAGCGGGTGTCGATGACGATACCGGCGCACTTGTTGTACTTACCCAGCACCTGGCTGTAGATGTCGCGATAACTGGCGTCATTCATCGATTCCAGATGCACATAGCCCAGACGACCGCCCGACAGGCTGTCCACAATGTGGGCATTGCGTTTTACCCAACGCTTGTAGAGCAGGTCGGTCAACGCGCTCTTGCTGATGGGCTTGGCGACCTCTTCCCAGCGCTTTCCGGTCTTGGGGTTATAGAGCGAGAGCAGGGTCTTCTTGCCGGCCTGGCCGTTGAGCAACTCGGTGTAGTCGTTCTCCTCGTCGATGGCCACACCGTTGATCTTCTCCAGGATGGTGCCGGGCTTGATCTGGCTCTTGGCCTTGGCGAGCGGGCCGCCCTCGATGACCTCGTCAATCTTGAGACCATTGCCGGTATAGTTCCAGTCGTAAATGAGTCCCAGGTCGGCTGTCGCCTCACCGCCGTTGGGGTAGTAACGTCCACCGGTGTGCGAAGCGTTCAGTTCACCCAGCAATTCACTCAACAGGTCGGCAAAGTCGTAGTTGTTGTTTATGTGGGGCAAGAACTTGCGGTAGGTCTCCACATTGGCCTTCCAGTCACAACCGTGGTAAGTCAGATTATAGAAGCGCTTCTCAATCTGCTTGTCGACGTGGTTGAACATGTACTCGCGCTCGGCGAACAGGTCCATCTTCATGTCGGCCTTGTAGTCAATCGTCGAGAGTTTGTCGCCTGCCACAACGAGTTTCTGCATCTTGCTGCCGCCCAGCACAAACAGCGTCTTGCCGTCCTTGCTGGCCTGAATGTCGGCACCGCCGCCACCCATCTTGTTCAACAGTTTGGTCTCGTGCTTGCGCAGGTCCATCTTCCACAGGTCATAGCCCTTCTCGAAGGCCGACAGGTAGTACAACGACTCACCGTCGGGGGTGATCATGCAGCCTGAGATGTTGCTGGAGTTGGGAGTCACGCGCACGATGCGGTCCTCGATGCCTGCCAGTTCCACGTTGATGTCCTTGCTGGCGGGTTTCTTCTCATCGGCAGCGGCTTTGCCTTTCTTCTTGCTGTTCTTGGCTTCCTCGGCTTTCTTCTCCTCGGCCTTCTTGGCTTCCTTCTCGGCCTCGGTCAGCAATTCGTAGTCCTCCTTGTTGAGGTTGTAACGGTCCAGAGCCTCCTGATTGACAAAGGCCAGGAACACGTCATCCTGAGAGCCCCACGAGGCATGGCTGCGCATACCGAGACGGTTGCTGCGGAACATGATGGCATTGCCCTCCATCACCCATCGGGGATCCTCACTGATGTAAGCGCTACTGGTGATATTGGTGATGGGACCGCCATTGGCCGACACGATACCGATGTCGGTATAGGGGTCACGCTGGTTGCCGATGAACTCGAGGGCGAACCACTTGCCGTCGGGCGACCAGGAGTAGTTAAACTCGCCGTTGGTTTCATACCAGGTCGAGCCGTCGGTCACCTGAGTCACCTGCTTGCTCTTGAGGTCGAGCACCTTGAGGCTGAAGCGGTCCTCGATAAAGGCGAGTTTCTTGCCGTCGGGCGAGAGGCACGGACGGGTGCGCTCCACCGTGGTCGAGGGCAGCAGGATTTCTTCCTTGATGAGGGTGGCGTTGGCAAAGTTGGGGTCATCCTTGCGATCGATGGTGGCAAGGACAAGTTCCCAGTTGCCGTTGCGCTCGGTGGCATAGGCCAGGGTGCGGTTATCGCTGCCCCACGACACCCAATTCTCGGCAGCGGTGGTATTAGTGATGCGCTTGGTGGTGCTGTATTCCACCGAGGTGACGAAGACCTCGCCGCGAACCACAAAGGCTACCATCTTGCCGTCGGGCGACACCGCGGCATCGGTAGCGCCACGGGTGTGAGACATGCGCTGCACCTGGTCACTGTCATCGTGCCACAGGCTGATGTTCACCTTGCGTGGCTGGCTGCCTTGACGCATGGTATAGAGTTCACCGTCCTGAGTAAAGCACAGGGTGCCGTTGTCGTCGATGGAGAGGAAACGAACGGGGTTGACGGTGAAGTTGGTCACTGCGGTAAGTTGGCTGGGACGGTCCAGGGGGAACGAATAGACGTTCATCGAGCCGCCGTTGCGCTCACTCAAGAAATATACAGTCTTGCCATCGGGGCTGAGGACGGGATTGCGGTCCTCGCCGCCGATATCGGTCAGGTTGGTGTGATGGCCGGTCTTGGCATCATAGCGCCAGATGTCGCGGGTGATCGACGAGGTGTGGTGCTTGCGCCACTCATCCTCACCGCCCTTGCGGTCCTGATAGACAAAGTAGTCACCGCTCTTGTTCCAGGTGATGTACTCGGCGGGCGTGCCCAACTCGCGCGTGGCGCGGCCACCGTCAACAGGAACCTTATAGACCTCGGTCAGACGTCCCGACGGGAACAGCATGCTACTTGCGGGGTCTTGAATCGAGGCACTGTAATAGATGAACTTGCCGTCGGGACTGAAGGTCCAGGGCGTCTCGGAGGCGCTGTTGCGTGTCAACTGGCGAGGCTGGCCGCCCGTGGATGGCATCACGAAGATGTCATAGTTGCCCTTGCGGTCGCTGGCAAACGCCAGCATCGTGCCGTCGGGTGACCACACGGGCATGAGTTCATAACTCGACTGAGAGGTCAACTGCACGGCCTGTCCGCCTGACGAGGGTACCACATAGATGTCGCCCTTGTAGCAGAACGCGATTTTGTTGCCATCAGGCGAAATGCGTGCATAGCGCATCCACATGGGGGTATCGGCCACGGCGGTAAGCGCCGCTGTCATGGCGATAAAAAGCAAGAATTTCTTCATTATTATGACTTAATTATTTGGATTTTATCCTCACGAATATAGGGGAACTTTCCCATTGTCTCTCCTCTTGCCACAACGAGGTGGCAATCACGATGACTATTCTACAGATTATTTGCCCATTCCTTTGTACAAGTCGAGCACTTGTTTACCCATTGAACTGATGTTTATACCTTGATTAGACATCCAATCGACATAGTCGAGGATGATAGTCACACCCGTGCCCATCACATCCTCGGTCAAAGTGTGAGCAGCGTCTATCACACGGCGATAAGAGTCATTGGTGAACAGGCTTGCAGAACAATCCAAATCGTCGGCGGTAATGACTCCATAAGCGCTGTTCATTGCAAGCGTGGGCAGGCTTTCTTGTACCCACTGAGTGAAGGTTTCGGGAACCTCAACGCCAAACATTTGCAAACTTTGAGAGAACGCGCTTTCAAATTGTTCGGTACCACGGGTGTCTTCCATGTACTTCATGAACTTTTTGGCATAGTCCTTGGGGATATTGCTGTTGGCAACAACAGGAGAGGGGGTCTTGCCGTCCATCGCAGCGAGCATCGATTCTTGGGCTTCACCCTGGATGTCTTCCTCAAATTTTTTGCTCCAGGCGTTGGCATGCTTAGTCAGCGTTTTGGCTTCGGGGGTGGACATGAGAGAGATAACCGTGCGCAAGTCGTTCTCGCTGACGGTTCCGATCATCGCCTTTGATACAATGTCGGTCATGACGTCGACTAATCGCTCATTGATGTAACGTTCTGCCAACTGATTAAAATCCACACCTTCTTTATACTCAAAAACGCTGGGATTCATTTGTTTAAGAGCAGGCATCATTTTCTCGGAATAATCCAGTTGGCTGAGTGAGATGTACTGCTTCAGAGTCTCACGATAACTGTTTTGAGCCATTACTGTGGTGCTGATCAGCATCAACAAAGCAACCGTAACAAGTCTTAAGATTTTAAATGATTTCATAGTTGTAATACTTTTTATGATGAATAATTAGATGTCATCATGATAGCACGAATCGACAAGAAAAGCAGAATTCACATCATTCTTGTCGAGTTCATCGCACGCAAAGATAATCATTATTCAGTAATCGCACAAAAAACTTGTTAAGAAATCCGAATTATTGAAATATTCAAGCCACATTAAACATTATCACAAAAAATGTTTCTAACTTTGCAGGGAAATGAACAATCAGTACAATTGCCTCGCTGTGACCGGCCTCATGTTGGTGTCTGAGACTACTTCGATGCGCTCCGGCGACAGGAGGACTATCTACTGAAACAAACTATTAAGAGTATATAATGAGAATCAACCTGAACATCAAAAGGTCGTGATGGGCGGCAGCATTGATTATTGCCGGGGCTATCAACATCTCTGACGCTATTAATTGATGAGTATCATCGTTAACGTCAATCCCTGATTGACTGAGCAAAAGAGAACTTACAGCTTTTCAGACTTCAGACGATTCCATTTATAAGAAACATCGCTTTTTATTTGCAAAAATATCGAGAGTATTATGACAAAGAGGTTTTTCATAGCTGTTTTTGCCGTCTGCCTGATGGCCATCAGCGCTGTCGCCGATGAGGGTGGCGCCAAGGCGACCTTCGAGACAAGGACCTTCGACTTCGGGAACATCAAGGAGGCTAACGGCCCCGTGACGTGCACCTTTGAATTCACCAACACCGGTGACAAGCCGCTGCTCATCATCGACGTCACCGCCTCGTGCGGATGCACACGCCCTGAATTCCCCACCAAGCCCATCAAGCCGGGCAAGAAGGGTAAAATCAAGGTGACCTTCAGCCCCATCGGACGTCCTGGTGCTTTCAAAAAGACCATTAAGGTGAAGACCAACGGCAAGGAACGGACGACCACCCTGCGCATCCAGGGCACCGTCATCCCCAAGAAGTGACAACGTGAACGCACTGCGTCAAATATTAGCCTTCTCGCTGGCTGTGATGGCTCTAACCGTGCTCGCACAGCCCGAAGTCACATGGCTGGAGCGACAACACGACTTCGGCATCATCATGGAGAAGGACGGCAAGGCGAGGTGCGCGTTGCGCCTGGTGAACACCGGTGACGCTCCCTTGGTCATTGTCAAGGCACAGGTGGGTTGCGGCTGCACGGGAATCTCCTTCCCCGAGTCACCCATCCAGCCGGGAGACACTGCCTCGGTCAACTTGAGTTACGACCCGTCAGGACGACCCGGACAGTTTTCCAAGCAGGCAATAATTTTCACCAACGCCGAGCCCAAACGCACCACCATTGAAATCACGGGCAACGTCATCCCCTCCGACGAGACGCTCGACAAGCAGTATCCGCTGCGGGCCGGAGCCCTGCGCATCAGCCAGGGGAACATTCCGTTCGGAGAGATGCTGAAAGGCAAGAGCAACTCGCTCTTCCTGAGTGCCTATAACGCGTCTATCGACACCTTATTGGTACACGTCAGTGGCGAAAAGCCCCATTTGAAGCCTGCCCTTGTCCCCGACACGGTGCCGCCGGGAAGTGTTACCGCATTGACCGTGTTTTACATCTCAAGCAAGGCTCCTTTATGGGGTCTGAACGTGGACACGCTGACAGTGACGTGCGAACCGTTAAGAAAATCGTCAAGCGCAAAGCCCGGGTCGGCAAACGTCAATGTGATGGCCCAGGTGCTGGAAGACTTCAGCAAACTCACCGACAAGGAACGCTATGACGCGCCCGTTGCGAGAATGGACTGTGGTGACCGCCTGGACTTCGGCGACATGACCATCGGTCAATCGGTAACGAGGCAATTCAACGTTGCCAACAAGGGCAAGAATCAACTCATCATCAGGAGGCTCTGGACTCCTGACGGCAACGGGGTCACGATCAAGGCTAACCGCACCGAGGTCAAGCGCGGCAAGTCGGCAACCATCACCGTGACAGTGGACACTTCCCATTTCAAGGAAGGCGTGCTGGATGAGCCTCTCATCGTCATCACCAACGACCCCGACTCGCCTCGCCAAACCATCCGCTTGGTGGGCATCATTGATAAGTAAAACTATATAACCGACATACAGAAAATGGCCAAGAAAACAAGAATCGTGCAACATACCGAGGAATGCCCTTCCATGCAGCATCCCGAGAACGATGAGCAGTACACCGGCTTACAAGTGAACAGCGGTGTGGAACAACTGCCCAGCGTGAACCCTTACCTGAAACGCAAGCGCAAACCGCAGCTGACGCCCGCCGAATACGTCGACGGCATCCGCAAGGGCAACCGCGCTGTGCTGGGACAGGCCGTGACACTGGTCGAGAGCCGCAATGCCGAGCACCAGATCATCGCCCAGGAGGTCATCGAGAAATGCCTCCCCTACACGGGCAACTCGCGACGCATCGGCATCACGGGTGTGCCTGGCGCGGGAAAGAGCACGTCGATCGACTCCTTCGGCATGCACGTCATTAAAGAGGGCCACAAGTTGGCAGTCCTTGCCATCGACCCGAGCAGCGAGCGCTCCAAAGGCTCCATCCTGGGCGACAAGACGCGCATGGAACGACTGGCCGTTGAGCCCGACGTGTTCATCCGCCCTTCCCCCTCGGCAGGTTCGTTGGGCGGCGTGGCCCGCAAGACGCGCGAGACCATCGTCTTGTGTGAGGCAGCTGGCTATGACACCATCTTTGTCGAGACCGTCGGTGTGGGACAGAGCGAGACTGCAGTCCACTCGATGGTGGACTACTTCCTGCTCATCCAGCTGGCAGGAACTGGCGACGAACTGCAGGGCATCAAGCGCGGCATCATGGAAATGGCCGACGGTATCGTTATCAACAAGTGTGACGGCGATAACATCGAGCGCGCCAACCTGGCTGCAGCCCAGTTCCGCAATGCCCTCCACCTCTATCCCCTACCCCCCAGCGGTTTCTTGCCCGAGGTCATCACCTATTCGGGCTACTACGACCTGAACATCGAGGGCGTGTGGGACATGATCGACCGCTACTTCGCTCATGTCAAGGCAAGCGGCTACTTCGATGAGAAACGCCACGAACAGGAGCGTTACTGGATGCGCGAGACCATCAACGAGCAACTGCTGGCACGTTTCTACTTCGACCCCGAAATCGAGCGTCTGCTCTCCATCAAAGAGGACACCGTTCTGGCCGGCAAGCAGACCTCGTTTGTCGCCGCCAGCGACGTGCTCAACTTCTATTACGATAAAATCACTAAACACCAATTGTCAAAATAAACTGACCAGAATTATGGAAGGACAATACTGCTACCGTTACCCCCACCCTGCCGTGACAACCGACTGCGTTGTGTTCGGCTACGACGGCTTGCACATCAACGTGCTGCTCATTGAGCGCGGCGGTGAACCTTTTCAAGGGTGCTGGGCTTTTCCCGGGGGATTCCTGAACATCGACGAGGACGCACCCGACGGTGCTCGGCGCGAACTGCTCGAAGAAACCGGACTGCAGGTAACCAATATTGAGCAACTGGGTGCCTTCACTGCACCCGACCGCGACCCTCGTGAGCGCGTCATCTCCATCGCCTTCTTCACACTGGCTCGCATGCAGGACGTTGTGGGCGGCGACGATGCCCGGATGGCACGATGGTTCCCCATCAACCAACTGCCTCCCCTGGCATTTGACCACCAGCAGATGTTCGAGCAGGCCCTGCTGCGCCTGTCCGACTGCCTGAAACTCAAGACGGGCAACTTCTTCAGCGGCGATTTCTCCTACGAGGAAATCGACATGATCTACTTCGCGACCCTCACCCGTCGCTGACACCATTCCCCCACCTCTCTCCACCACCATCTCCACCAAAACCATAAAATCTCCCTAGCCCATCTAAAATCTCCAGATACTCCAGCCCACATCCAGTTCATCCAGAGCCTTTTTAAAATGTTAACGTCCATTAAACCACGTGCGCTGACAATTCGTTTTTGTGAATTTTTGTTAATTATTGGCTTATTTGTGCTCAAAAAGTATGTTATAAAACATATTTGCACTAATTTTGCATCGGTTTTTCATGGTAATAGTTTTTAAGGTTAGGAAAATTCAAGTGTCGAGAGACAGTTGCTTTTTCAAGAATGTTTTAAGGTTTATGTTAATGGTATTAGAAGGTTAATTAGTTAAGCAATCCCCGACGTGAGTCGAGGATTTACTTTTTTATATAGGTTGTATTTATTGTTCACAACATTAGCAATTGTCAACATTATTATATATCTTTGCAGTCATAACAATCAATGACGCCAATGACTATGAAGAAGCATTCTATGATTACCCTGATAGCCGTCATGACAGCTTTGCTGATGTCTTGCGGCAGTAGCGACAAGAGCGTTAACGGCAGCGGCGACAAGAACGTTGGCAGCTATGGTCGCAGCGACAGCACACTGTGCCAGTTCAACAGCATTGATCAGACCAGAATATACCAATACATCGATCCGGACAACGACACGACCTATTATGAAGGATCCGTCACCGTTTTCTGGCCCGAGGTCATCAACGGTAAGCCCTGTCCCGACCTCCAGACAGCACTGCTGCGCGCCATGACCGACAGCGCCCAACTTACCACGCTCGACCAGGTGATCGACTACCAACTCAAGCCTTTCGACAGCGAAGAACTGGATGCGACTCGGCTCAAGCAGGTACAATCCATCACTGGAGAGGACGCCAAGGTGTCCACCAGCAACATCCTCATCAGAATGCAGGACATGACCAAGCGATTGATGACTTACCACATCGGCAGCGACAGTTACGCTTATGGTGGGGCCCACGGCATCTATGCCAACAACTTTGTGACCTACGACCTCAAGCGCGAGAAAATTGTGACACTCAACGATATCGTGGCCGACACCACCTTGCTGCGCAATGCCACACTGCGCGCCATCAAGGACACCTACGACTATGACAAGGACGACCTGTTCATCCCCGATGACGGCCTGCTGCCACGGCCCAGCGATTTCTACATTCAAGGGCAAGTGCTGCACGTGGTCTATCAGGTCTACGAAATCGCCAGCTACGCACAGGGCATGATCGATGCCCCTATCTATCCCTATTTGCTCAAGCCCGAGGAGACGAAACGCCTGTTCACCCCTTATGGCTTGGAACTGATGGAATATATGACAGAATAAACAATCACTAAAACAATTGAGTCATGAACAAGAAATCTCTCATTTCGTTGGCTATCATGGCACTGGCATGGATAGCATCAGCATCGGGTCAAACATCCTATGACAACATGTGCCAGTTCTATCAAATCCAGCAATCCGTCATCATACAATATAAACAGGACGGAATGACTGCCTTCGACAAAAACTCAATCCAAGCCATGTGGCCCATCATGCTTAATGGCAAAGATTGCATCAGCCTGCAACAGGAACTCATCAAGGAGATAACAGGAAAGGATGATATCCATGACATGAATCAAGCAATCAACTACTTCCTGTACACCGATGTGGAAGGAAACAAGCATAATCTGGGCAAAGATTGCAAGTTGGTTGATCAAGACGAACTCAACGGCCAGAGTGCCAACATATCAACGCGCACAGTAGAGCCCAAGAACATCAATGCCCGCTTCGCCACATTCCACATTTTATATAACGACTATTATGCCGGAGCAGCACATGGTATGTATGCCAACAGTTACCTGACTTACGACATGACGCTCACGAAAGTGGTAACCCTTGATCAAGTTGTCAATGACATGAATGCGTTCCGACCCATTATCATGAAGGCTATCACCGAGCAATTGGAGTATACTGCCGATGACCTCTTCCTGCCCGATGACGGACTGCCTCCTGTTCCCTCGAGTTTCTACTTTGAAGACGGTGCCCTTCATGTCGTTTATCAGCCTTATGTGATCGCCAGTTTTGCTCAGGGTTGTATAGACGTCGCCATCTATCCCCATATGGTAGAGAATAAAACCAATCTCATCTATCCATATGGATACACTTTAATGAAAGCAAGCGAATTTATTGACCTTTACTAAAGTGCTGAAACTCAAACCATTGCATTAAAATCGAAAAATTTTTCGATTTTTTCTGACAAAATCCTTTGTCAATTCAAAAACTTGCAGTACCTTTGCACTCGCTTTGGAAAAGAAATGCTCCTTAGCACTCACATGTTGGTGTGTTAGTTCAGTTGGTTAGAATACCTGCCTGTCACGCAGGGGGTCGCGTGTTCGAGTCACGTACACACCGCAGTGGAGAGAGGATTTGGGTGACCATGCTTCGGCTGGTTGCCCATTCTTTTTTTATGCACAAAAAAGGGGTGCGAATGCACCCCTAAACCTTAAACCCTAACCTTCGAGTCATGATCGACTCGAATCCTTACAGGGGTCTAATACTGATGGCAAAGCCGCCACCTGCGGCACTGTGAAGCTTCAACGTTGTCTTGGCATTCACTTTCTTTTTGGTGATGGTGTAAGCCTGCGGATTGGTCTTGTAATCAGCGTTCTTGCCGTCGGCATAGATGGTTGCCTCATACTTGCGTCCTTCATCCAGGAAGTCCAGTTTGATGGCACTGTCGTGAGCCTGCATTCCGGTCACACAACCGACAAACCACTCTTCGCTGCCTTTGGCCTTGCGCGCAATGGTAACATACTCCATCGGGGCAGCCTCAAGGTATACCGAGCGGTCCCAATCCACGGCCACGTCCTTGATGAACTGGAAGGCGTCCATGTAGCGGGCATAGTTCTCAGGCAGGTCGGCCGCCATCTGCAACGGGCTGTAGAGCGTCACATAAAGCCCAAGTTGGCCGCAGATGGTCGACAGCACGTGCGTCTGCTTCTCGGGCGAGAATTTTGCCAAATCCATCTCAAAGATACCCGGCGTGTAGTCCATCGGACCGCCCTGCAGGCGCGTGAACGGCAGGATGGCGGTGTGGCCAGGTTGCGTGCCGGCAAAGGACTGGTACTCGGTTCCCAAGGCGCTCTCGTTGCCGATCAGGTTGGGCCATGTGCGGCACAATCCCGTGGGACGCACTGCCTCGTGGGCGTTGACCATGATGTGGTGCTTGGCAGCCTGCTCAACGCAATACTGGTAGTGGTTGACCATCCACTGGCCATAGTGATGCTCACCACGCGGGATGATATTGCCCACATAACCGGTCTTGACCGAGTTATAGCCGTATTTGTCCATCAGTTGATATGCGGCCTCGAGATGACGTTCATAGTTGCGTACACTCGACGAGGTCTCATGGTGCATCATCAGGCGCATGCCCTTGCTGTGGGCATACTCATTAAGCATCTTGATGTCGAAGTCGGGGTAAGGTGTCACGAAGTCGAACACATAGTCCTTGCTGTTGCCGAACCAGTCTTCCCAACCCTCGTTCCATCCTTCGATGAGCAACTGGTCGAAACCGTTAGCCGAAGCGAAATCGATGTAGCGCTTCACGTTTTCGTTGTTCGCGCCATGACGGCCATTGGGTTCCAGGTTACTGTAATCTGTCTCGCCCAACTTGACCGAAGGCAACTGGTCGGTATAATTCCAGGTGTTCTTGCTGGTGATGAGTTCCCACCACACACCCATGTATTTCACGGGCTTGATCCACGAGGTGTCCTTGATTTTGCAAGGCTCATTCAAGTTCAGGATCAGTCTGGAAGCCAATATCTTGCGGGCATCATCGACAATCATGATGGTGCGCCAAGGCGTCTGACACGGCGTCTGCATGTAGCCCTTGTAGCCTTGGGCATCGGGCGTCAGCCATGACTCAAACACCATGTTCTTGTCATCAAGATTCAGGTGCATACAGGGATAATCTACCAGCGCTGCCTCGTGCAGGTTGATGAACACTCCGTCATCGGTTTTGAGCTGGAGGGAAGTCTGGACACCTGTCTCGCTAAACTGCTCCTGCGACGCGTTGGGCGTGATCGTGCCGGCAAACAGGCTGCGAATCTCGCTCAGGCGTGAGCAGGTGTATTGATACTCTTGGGTGTCATAGTCACCTGCTATCCACCAGGCAGTCATGTCACCTGGCATGGCAAACTGAGTGTGCTCCTCCTTAATGACAAAATAGGTGAGGTTAGGCTGCTGCGGGAACTCGTAACGGAATCCCACACCATCGTCATACACGCGGAAGCGCACGATGATGTGACGGCTCAACTCATTCTGGTGAAGCGTCACAGCCATCTCGTTGTAGTGGTTGCGGATGCTGCTCTCCTCACCCCACACCGGCTGCCACGTCTCATCAAACGACGAATACCTGGCCGAGAGCATCGTGAAACCGTCATACAGCGAGTTCTGATTGTCGGCCTGATTACTGTCAAAGTTGTTGAAATCGCTGTTGCCTTTTGCACTGACAAGTTCCAAGCCCAAGCGACTATCCTTGATGACCTGCTGGCCGTTAAACATCACATTATAGAAGGGGATTCCATCCTTGACGTCAAAGTTTACAGCAATATTGCGGCTCGGCGAATAGACAGTTTCGACCCGTGCCGACATCCTTGAAGGCACCAACACTGCCAACAACAATAAAACAAATGCTAAATACCTCATTTCTATTGATTTATCTTTATTTTGGTTACTATAACAAACAATTATCGTTGCTAAATTACTAAAAAAAACTCAACCACAACCCATATACAACCCCTTGCCTCTAAAGATTCTATATCAAACACCAAGCAGCCACCTCAACAACAACCAGCCCGTTCCGTGTGCCGGGGCATTGCCATGGCCATAAAAAAACGAGAGGCGACATCATTGCTGACATCACCTCTCTTAGGGGGCGGTTACCTACTCTCCCACTTTCGCAGTACCATCGGCGTGGTGAGGCTTAACTTCTCT
>JAZQJW010000080.1:0-3202 GCA_045541835.1 Sodaliphilus sp.
TTTGCATTTGACTCTAAACGCGAAACCCCAGTGTTTCTGCGTAAAGTGGAATTCAACAATTCAACATTTCAACATTTAGAATTTTGGGGATGTTCCATTTACTTATTATAATAATTATAATTATTATAATAAGTAATATAACATTCTATCAAAATCGATACTTTGGAGAACCCAAATGTTGAAATGTTGAAATGTTGAATTCCACATTTTTCAAAGCCCCTTTGATTAAAAATGAGGCTACGTGATTAAAAAGAAGCGCGCGGGTCATTCACATGAGCCGCGCGCCAATTAATCAATGACACAAATGCATAGAATGCGATATGATATATAAAATATTAGTATGCAAAGAGAGGATAGTTCTTCATCGTCTCGTTCACGCGCTGGCGAACGGAAGCGATGACCTGCTCGTTGGTGGGATCGTTGAGCACCTCCTCAATCCAAGCAGCAATCTGCACCATCAGGTCTTCCTTGGCACCACGGGTGGTGATGGCAGGAGTGCCGAGACGGATGCCAGAGGTCTGGAAGGCAGAGCGACTGTCGAAGGGCACCATGTTCTTGTTGACGGTGATGTCAGCTGCTACGAGCGCATTCTCAGCCACCTTACCCGTCAGGTCAGGATACTTCGAACGGAGGTCAACGAGCATTGAGTGGTTATCAGTACCACCAGAGACGATGCCGAAGCCGCGCTTGATGAGCTCGTCGGCCAGTACGGCTGCGTTCTTCTTCACCTGCTTGGCCCACTCCTTGAACTCAGGCTGCAGCGCCTCGCCGAAAGCTACGGCCTTGGCAGCGATGACATGCTCCAGCGGGCCGCCCTGCTGTCCAGGGAACACGGCGCTGTTGATCAGGGCCGACATCTTCTTGATCTCACCCTTCGGAGTGGTGTAGCCCCAAGGATTGTCGAAGTCCTTGCCCAGCAGGATAATACCGCCACGGGGACCACGCAGGGTCTTGTGGGTGGTAGAGGTCACGATGTGAGCATATTTCACAGGGTTCTCCAGCAGACCGGCAGCGATGAGGCCAGCGGGGTGAGCCATATCGATCATGAGCAGGGCACCCACCTTATCGGCAATCTCACGCATGCGCTTGTAGTCCCACTCACGGCTGTAAGCCGAGCCACCGCCGATGATCAGCTTGGGCTTGTTCTCAAGCGCCAGCTTCTCCATCTCGTCGTAGTCCACGCGGCCAGTCTCCTTGTTGAGGTTGTAGCCCACGGGCTTATAGAGAATACCGCTCGTGTTGACGTGTGAACCATGAGAGAGGTGGCCGCCGTGGTCCAGATTCAGCCCCATGAAACAGTCGCCAGGCTGCAGCACGGCCAGCAGCACGGCTGCGTTGGCCTGTGCGCCAGAGTGGGGCTGCACGTTGGCATACTCGGCATCAAACAGCTTGCAGACGCGCTCGATGGCCAGTTTCTCCACTTCGTCCACCACTTGGCAGCCGCCATAGTAGCGCTTGCCAGGATAACCCTCGGCATACTTGTTGGTCAGGTAGGAGCCCATAGCCTCCATCACCTGGTCGCTCACGAAGTTCTCACTGGCAATCAGCTCGATGCCTTTCAGCTGACGCTGATGCTCTTTCTCGATCAACTCGAAAACAGTGTTGTCTCTTTTCATTTTTTTGTTCCGTTTTTTATTTGGGTTGGTTATTTTTGCTGTCCTGTTTGAAAAACAGCTGCAAAGTTACTGCTTTTTTCATGAATCACACCAATAGTTGCGAACAATCGGCTGTTAATAAATGCAAAAACGTAAAAACTCCCCCATTTTTTATTTAACTTTGCACCCGATTTAAACCAAATTAATAACGAATTATGGACGATTACCCGGCGGAAACTTTAAAAAAGTAAGGCGGGAGGACGGCAGGCAAGACCGCTAATCCTCTTGCCGCAATTGTGTCAGAACAGGTTGACGGGCGCATGCCCATCATCCAACATCCATCAACCCAAAAAGGATTAGCAACAATGAAGACCTATTGGAACACAACTGAGGGGATTACCCAACTCCAAGAGTGGGAGCCCAATTGCTGGACTCAGCTGACCTGTCCTACTGAGGACGACTGCCGTGAGCTGGAAGAGCGTTTCGGCATACCTGACTATTTCATCAGCGACATCAGCGATACCGACGAGCGAGCTCGATATGAGTATGACGACGGCTGGATGCTTATCATCCTGCGTATCCCATACGTGAAGGAGATCCGTTCGCGCACACCTTACACGACGGTGCCTCTCGGCATCATCCACAAGCGCGACGTCACCATCACCGTGTGTTACTACGAGACCAACATGATGATTGACTTCGTGTCGTTCCAGCAGAAGCGTGGCGAAGGTTTTACCGACTATGTCGATATGATCTTCCGTCTGTTCCTGAGCTCGGCCGTGTGGTACTTGAAGCGACTGAAGCAGATCAACTCGCTCATTGAGAAGGCGAAGCGCAATCTGGACAAGGACGTGAACAACGAGTCGCTCATCAGCCTGAGCCGTCTGCAGGACTCGCTCACCTATTTCAATACGTCGATACGAGGCAACGAGACGCTGCTGTCGAAGCTGAAGTTTAAGTTGCAGATTGACGAACTTGATGCCGACCTGATCGAGGATGTGAATATCGAGATGTCGCAGGCGCGTGAGACGGCCTCTATCTATTCCGACATCTTGGAATCGACAATGGACACCTATTCATCTATTATCAATAATAATATGAACACGGTGATGAAGACGCTGACCACGGTGTCGATTCTCATGATGTTCCCCACGCTCATCGCCTCTTATTTCGGCATGAACCTCATCAACGGTATGGAGGAGCATCCGTTAGGCTTCCCGTTGGCGCTGGCCATCTCGGTGGGGGTCTCAGCACTGGCCTGGTTTACGCTCCACAAGAAGGGCTTGGTGTGAAAAAAGTGAATTCGTTTTTCTTTTGTATCTTTGCCCCTAGATTTTCCTGAAAATATTTGGCGTTCTGAATAATTATTGCTATCTTTGTCGCAGATTTGTAGATTAACGGCAGCAACTGTGAATAATTGTAATACAGTCCCCGCCCCTCAAGGCAAGGTGTGAGGGAGAGCCAGAAGAGTTATTGTAAACATCATTATAACGGATTAAAATTATTTAAAGAAAATGAAAGCAACAAGATTTTTCAACTACATGCTGACGGTCGCCGTAGTGCTGGGACTCGGCATGAGCGTTACTTCGTGTAAGAGCGATGACGAC
>JAZQJW010000081.1:0-20600 GCA_045541835.1 Sodaliphilus sp.
ACATATAGTTGCTGAGCAGGAATTTGCCCTCAATGGTTTCTAAGAGTTCAAGAAGTTCTTGAAAGTCGTTCGTGTCATATCCCTTGTAATGTTGCTGGCAACAGTCGGGATAAGGCGGGTCGAGATAGTAGAAAGTCTGGCTGGAGTCACGCTGTTTAATCACTGCTAATGCGTCGCGGCAAGAGATTTGCGTGAAGCGCAAGCGTTCAAACAGTTTAATTGTGAAATCGTTGCGATAGTTATTCAAGGTGTTTCCCGAATGGGCACCTGCAGTACCATTATCCCATTTCCAGCCTCCATTGGGAGATCCGGAAAAGGACATGTTTGTAGTCAACCATACCGCCCATGCGATTTCAATATCATCATGCCCTTCAGGTTGATGGTAAATGTGCTTCGCACGAAGCCACTCACTTTCGCTGTGAAGCGTCGTGACTACGAGCTGCTGGAGTTTTAGAAACGACTCTTCACACATGCAGACCTTATAGAATGTCATCAGCACATCGTTGGTGTCGTTGATGCACTCCAGGAACGAAGGCCTTTTGGCGAAGAATACCGCACCTCCACCAAAGAACGGTTCGCAGTAAACCTTGTGCTCGGGTATCATTTCAATAATGACCGATGCCAGTTTCTGTTTGCCGCCGTAATATGTGATTGGCGATTTCATCTGTGATAGCTCTTATATGGATACTTGGCCACCTTCGGATATTTGTTCTCACGACGGTATGCAGGCTTTTTGTTTTCCATCTCACACCACGCCTCTGCACGTTCTTTGGTCATGGGGCCTGTTATTGCTCTCCTCACTCCGTTAACGGTAGCGACAACGCAATACTCAACTTCTCTTTCTTTGTACCCGTCTTCACACTCCTCGCTGCGGCCAGGCCTTTTTTTACCGAGCCAGTAGCACCAGCCAATGCCTGGTCCATAAAGATTGTGATCTTTGTAGTAGCCGCATTTCTTGCACTTGCGGCGCATTACTGTAGATTTCATTGTTCACCTCCTTTCCAAACACTATCGACATGGTTGATCCAATTATGTGTCGTCTCGATGAGATTATCTAAAGCTGGTTTATCTTTGGGCCCGCTGCAAAAACTCACGATAAATACAAGCACTACAAGCAGAATGAGGCAACCGCAAAAACCCGTGCCTTCATAATCGTCTTTTCTCATGACTCACCTCCTTTCTTGAGTTTTGTAACGGGGTTGCTATTCCCATCATGCACTGACATGAGAATGATAAAGATGTCCTCATCGATAATCCATGTGGTTTGGCATTCGTCATGAACCAGGTGCACACTATCAGCGCGAAAGAACTCCATTGCGCCGACCAGCTTCTGAACATCTCGAACCAGAAGAATGGCGTTGCCAACTTCTATCTTTGCTTTTGGGTCGGGAATAGTCCGGCCAGTCTCTTTATACACTGCTTTTGCAAAAATGCCTCTGCCGTCACAAACGGGGCACACAGCTTCCATTTGATGTACCTTCAAACCTCCGTCCGTGTATTCCCACACAACCTCACCAGTGCCATCGCATTCTTCACATTCTTCGGCGGGATGCACTTCAATCTGTTCTTTGATTTTCGGTACCGATGCGAGTGTTTTCGCCAGCATGGACATCGTTACGGTCAAGTCACAGGTGCGCTTGGCAAAGCCAACAGGCTCTCCAAGTTTTAATTTCGGATAGTCGCCTGACAAACGGTGAGGAGCGACCGAGATCAATACATGCCCGTCGGTCGCCCATACTTGACCGTTCCTTTCGTTGAGAAAAGGATGTCTATATTGCTCACAACCCGGATAGTTCGGGTTGCTGAATGTCGCAAGCAGTTCAGCTTCGTTTTTGAATTGGAATTTACTCATTGCTATTCGTTTTTGATTTCTTCGATGTTATACCATTCCACGTCGTTCCCTTCGAGGGCGAAGTGGTCTTTCACGTCGTCGATGTCGAAAGGACCGTGCAACTCGGTGTGGATAGGAAGCTCACAGGACACTTCCTTGGCGGTGACCCTCCATTTGCGAAACGGCTTGCTCTTCGGCTTTTCACGGTGTTCCGTTTCGGGAACATCTGCGATTTTCTCTAAACTGTCAATTTGGTATGACCGAAAAGTGCGATCTCTCTCGTGGATATTGGCTGCAAGCAATTTTGATCCAGCAACAAATTTTTCGAGGTCGAGTTCCTTTGTTGGGACATGGTCTCTTGACATGTATTTTAGCGACTCAAATTCCTCATCGCTGACTGTCATTTCCGTATCAACGACATACTTAACCGTGACTTTGATTTTTATTTCTTTCATAATTCTCCTCCTTCCATTTATATATCAGTTGGGTCTGGGTCAAAATGCCGACATGCGGTATCATTGACCTTGATTGTTTTGTAACCGCTATTGCTGTGTTTACTCGGCTGAAGGTCGCAACACTGCACAACCTTTCTGCTATACGCATTCAGCGAAAAACGCATTCGATGTCTGCAATATCTACAAGTCTGCTTGCTCATTGCTCAATATCTTTTTGATTTGTTCGTATTGCTCATCAGTTAAGACTGCTTGTTCGGGCTGCTCAATGAGTTCCGCCCCTTCAATGGCATCTACAATGGTGATTTCCAAAACATGGAATTTAAGTTTCCTCTTCATTGCTCGCCTCCTCTTCTAATGGGATCCACTTTAATTCAGTCTCTTTGCTGAACGCAAAGTCGTCACCTTCGGCATCATCCCAACACTGGTAATACTCGTTCCAGCAAAGGATTTCATAGAAGCCCTGCCTAAAAACAAGACACGCGAGTGATTGGTCTTTACTACATTTCGGCATTTGAGCCGGAGCATGACGCCAAAGCCCTTCAAGTTCTTTGCTATTGATCATCTTGTTCACCTCCTACCGTTTCTTTAATTTCTTGAAGAATATATTTCGATGCGCGCTCCCATCCGTTCAGGAACATTTGCATCATCTGTTCAGCGTTATAGTACTCATTGAGCTCGGCTTCAACCCCATCACGCAGTGTATGTGTCTCCATAATGGGTTGTATGCCTTTTAGTGCGTCACGTGCAACTTGCTTAAGAACTAAATCTGTAATCATTTCTCACCTCCTTCCTCAACAAACAGAATTAGGTCTGCACAATCTCGATCACTCCTCCTTGCGTCGTGTTTTCCACTTCGGGTCCATGTCGAGACAAGATCTCCCATTTCCATCTCAATTAATCCGACAATGGGGTATTCTCCTCTGGCGTCGTTGCAAAGCAGCCTAACAGGGCGGTGGTCGCGAGTACGGATAAAGCCTTCTTGAGCGCCGTTGACGATGCGCATTGCGGTTTTCTCGTTGAAAGAGATTCTCTTGAAGCTCATGACTAATCAAGTTTTAATACGTTGTTCGTGTTCCAACTCAACGAGATCTCACCATTGACGAGGCACTTGAACGTGTTTACCTGGCGGTTCTCGATGTCATTCTCGCACACCTGCTCACTGACGGTGCTGCCGATGTTCCAGTTGATGATGATGGGTCTCTCAGTTGGAATAAGCAGGTAACGGACAAAACCCAAAGTCTTGGGGTTCTCAAAGATGGCATAACCCTTGTGCTTATAATGGGCAATGACATCGTTGAATATTTCGATGTATTCATCGTCTGACAAAATCAAGTCATTATCTTTCCGGTTGACAACTTATGTAACGCCGGTCTTGACGGCATCAACATCTCGTTTCACAATGAGGACTTCATGTCCTGGGAAAACCTTTGCAGTGTGTATGAGGCCTTCTTCAGAAGAAGAGTTAAGGTTCGTGTCAACACCAACATTTGGGAAGGCAATCATGACTGCCATATTAGTCTTTTGGATTTCTTGAACAGGCTAACCGATGGTATGTATTGCGATGAGGTGCGCGTGAGCAACATCATCCCGAAGGACAGTTTTTCGGTCAATCCAGTCAACAAAGAACTTGTCACATCTGCCGTTGTCGCTTGCAAGCCTGATGCCGTTGGTGGTCAAGCGAACTTTTTCCAGTCCACATTTCACCTTCAAACAATCAATAAGTTCAAGAATATTGGGGTACAATAGCGGTTCGCCGCCAAGGATGATTGCTTCTTTGACATGATACTTGCTGACCAGCTTCCTGATGTTGGTGACTGCTTTACCAAGCGGCAAATCAAGTCGCCTGTCGGTCTCTGAATTGATGCAGTAAGGACAGTTGCGCTGGCAGTTATTCGTTGCAATAACACTCAAATAAGCGTTGTCAGACACCATGCCGATGTCGGTCTTGATGTAGTTGTTTTGCTTGAAGATTTCAAGCGAGTCGGTTCTAATTATCATTGCTGGCCCTCCTTTCTAAGCCCCATCGCTTTTACAATCTTATCAATGAGGACATCTAACTTGTCCTTGCTGGACACGCTCGGCAACTGGGCCAGCTCGTTTCCCAAAATGGTCACTTTCTTCTCCTGGGCGGGAACATTCAGTTCCTTGCTCAGTTGGCAGAGCTTATCGGTGAAACTCTGCATCTGCTCTTCGGTGAGCAGGTAAACTTTCTTCTCCTGCATACTCGTAGAAATTAAATGTTTGACTTATAAATTAACTACTATAAAGATAGTGATTTTCAGCGAAATACGGGCAATGTTTCACCCGATATTTACTCGCTTTCAACCTTTTTTAACTCAAATGGGAGGCGGCAACATCAACTCGTGCTCTCGCACCCAAGTGCCTTCGACCTGGTACACCGGCCACTTGTTGATGTTGACGCCCCTTTTCTCGATCTTCACTTCCCGGCCCTGGTAAAGGACCGGCTGGCCGACTTCATAGCGATGGCTACTGGACATAGGTTAATCCTGTGACGCATTTTACCAACTTACTCTCTCTGCCTCAAAGGAAAGGATAACATCGGTCTCTTCTTCAAAGTCCATACCCATATCGCAGATGCGCGTCTGGTCACACACTTCGTCGAGTTTGTAGAGGTCGGTCAAGATGCCTTCCTCTACCTGGTCCCAGTCCTTGCATAGGTAAACCTCCGCATCCTTCGGCAACTTCTTCAGCTGCTTGATAAGTTCCTGTACTGTCATGGCGAAATCAGTTTAACATAGTGACTTAACCAACTCTGACACCAGCCAAAACGCTCCGCATACGGCAGCAACCACGAGGATTGCGCACACGAACAGGACAAGGGTCATAAGACAGGCCTTGCCTTCCTTCACGATGTCGGGCTCGGGAACGCCCTCACACATCTGCTTTATCTGCTTCTTCGTCATGGCTCTTGAATGGATGGGTTTGTAATTCCTTGACGACCGCATCCGCTTGCACTCGTGCGTAGTTTGCGATCTGATTGGGTGTCGCCTGCAGCTTGCCGAGGATGACGCTGCGTCGTTCCTGGCACATAAGCCTCGACACAAGTTCAAAGCGCCGCTGTTCCCAGTCGGGCTCGGTGGGCCTTGGGTCTGGTGGTGGCGGGAGCTGAGATGCTTTGATTTTCTGCTCGGCCTCTTGTTCGGATTGTTGTTCAAGTCTCAACGGCACAGCCGATGAATTGAACAATGCGCCATTGCTACCATAGTATGGCGAGGCGTACTTGTTCTTTTTTCTGAATGGGTTCTTTAATTTCATATTCGTTAAGCATTAAATACGTTTGATAAGTTTAGTTTCTGGTTCAAGGCCCCATTTGAGGCGAATACGGTCACGGCGTATGCGCTGATTTCGCTTGGCCTGTATCTTCTCAATTCTTGCCTTGCGCTGCTCGGTGGATAGCGATGCTGTTACCATTCGGCAGTTTTCAGCACGGGTGACAAGATACAGGTTGTCGAGAGAGCAGTTTGTGCGGTCACCATCCTTGAACTTGATGCAGTGGTTTGGCGGCACAGGGCCATTGGCCTGTTCCCACACGACGCGGTGCTTCTGCTTTCTGCCGTGCTCGGTGATGATCCACACATAGCCGTCGGCATAGACCTTCTCATGGCCTATCTGTCTCTTTCGCGGGTTATCATCTCTGCACTCACCAGGCTTGAATTGCCCTTTTTCCATCAGTTCCTCGGCTTCTGGTGAAGCCCAGTATTTGCGGCTTTTGCCTTTGTTGTGTGGCGTTTGGCCTTTTCTGAACTGCCCTTTCCTGAACTGCTTCTCGGCAAACTCGGGCGACTTGTGGACGCCGAGGATGTAGGCATGAGCCATGACAGCACGTTTGGAGCGGTGCAGCCACATGGCGACTTCCTCGTTAGACATCTCTGGGTATATCTTGCGTAGGTAGTCATCCTCGGCTTGTGTCCATCTTTTGCGCTTCTTCATAGTTCATCAAGATTGAATAGCGACAGCTGCTTAGGAACAAGAGGAACGGGTGCACTCGGTTCCTCATCCTCTGGAACAGGTGGCGGCATCACAAACTCGCACTTCTGCTTTATGCTCTTACCCTTTGCTCGGGCAACAAGCCATTGAATGCGGGATTGGTATTGCGCCTCGTTCAGCTTGCGGATGCTGCACGCTGGATTTGGAAATGGCCATTTGATTTCGTTCACCTCATAGGCTCCGAGGAAATCCTGTGCAAGTGCGTCGTGGTGGACTACCATGCCCATCATGCCGTTCATCATAAAGTTCAAGGTGCACATCTTCACACACACAGGGTCGAGGTCTTCACCAACGTAGTAGTGGAATTTCTTTTTGTCGGTGACGGCCCAGTGACCGAGCAATGTGCGACCGCTACCGCAGGCACAGTCATTGATGGTGACATCATGTGTATTGAGTACCATTTGACCCATCATCTTGCAAAGAGGTAGAGGGGTGAAGAACTGACCCATGGCAGATGATTTGAACTTCCCTTTTACGACTTCCTCATACATGGTGCCGAAGAAATCAAAAGAGCCTTCTTTGTTCACACCAGCCTCAGTCATCTGCGCCCATCGGACAAGCACCTCAAAGAACACGGGGTTATCTTCCTTGCGTTCCTCGAAGATGGCAGAGTAGTCCAGCTTGTGCCCGATTACATTCGCCACGTCAAAGGTGGCGATGAGCCAGTCAAGCAAATCCTCAAAGACAAGTGAGAAATCACGGCCTTTGCTGTAGGAGTAGCTGCCGAGGCTGTCAATTATCTTTTTCATTACCAGTCAACGTTTTTGTTAAACGATTTCTGCTGCTCCTGCTGGCTGCGCTTGATGTAGATCATCGTAGTGTCGAGGCCAGAGTGACCGAGCAGGTCGGCAAGTTCCGTCACGTCCTTGGTCTTGCTCCGCTTGAGATACATCTTGGCGAAGAAGTGACGGAAGGCATGGGGATGGCATTTCTCAACAGGTACACCAGCTTTCTTTGCCATGGTGCGCAACTGCTGGGCAACACCTCTCGTTGAGCATAAACCGCCAAACCTGTTGGATGCAATAATGCCGCTGAGTTCATGTTTTTCCGCATATTCGGCACACTCCTGCTGAACCTTTGGGGAAAAGAAGAAGCGTCTTATCTTGTTGCCCTTTCCCTTGAGGTCAACATGGCCAGCGGCGACCATCTCGTAGGTGAACATGGCGAACTCATGAACGCGGGCACCAGTTGTAGATAATAGTCTAATCCAAATATAGACCTTCTCGCTGTGTTCCTTGCAGTATTCAAGCAGCTTGGCCACCTCTCGCTCGGTGGGTACATTCTCAAGGCTTAACGTCCTCGGTATCTTCAAACGCTTAATCTTGATTTGCTTGCCCAAATAACGTGCAAGGCAGTCAACGGCATTCAGTCTTTGGTTGATTGTGCGTGGTGCACGGTTCAACTCCTCAAGTGAGGCTTTATAACGCTGTGCCGTCTCGGTGGTGACGGTTGTGGTGTATGTAAGGAAATCCTTAGCACCAACGAGGTAACCTTTGACTGTGTTGGGTGTATAGGCATTCTCCTTGACAATCCAGATCGCGAAACCGTTAAGGATTTCCTGCGCTTTCTTGTCAAGTGTGACACGCTTGTCAAGCGCTTTTGCCTTCACCTTTTTTTGTAAGCTACCAATCTGAACACCGCAATAAGCCATGAAGTCCTGCAACGCATTGCCTTGTTTGTATTGGATGATTTCAGCAGCGTGTCTCTTGCGGTATTCGTTGTAGCCCTTCTTGGTGATGTCCTCAACCTCGCAGAGGAATGAGAACACATAGCCAATCGTGCGGTCATAAGAACCTGCCCCTTTGGCGGTGACATGGTCAACGTAGGAGCAGAAGATTACCTGACGCTCTGGCGAAAGTTTGGTTGTAAAACTTTTCATAGTGCTGTTGAGTGTTTAGTTTAACTTTGTCGCTAATGCTTCGCAGAGAACTCGTGCCATGTTCACCTCAACGGCGTTGCCGATGTACTTCTTCTGCTCTGCCTGGGTGCCTATCAGCACATAATCCTCGGGGAAGCCCATGATACGCTTGAGTTCCTTTATCTGGAGCATGCGCATCTTGATGTCAATGATGCAGTACATGGCCATGAACTCTTTGATCTTGACGGTCATTGGGCTGTCAGTTTCATAGACCTCAATGCCTACGCCCTCCTCGGTGGTGATGAGGTAAGGCGGTGCTTTGTCCATGTGCGCTATCAATGTGAAGCACGGCTTGTCAACCGAGCCGCCAGCACTGAAGAACTGAGGATTCATCAGGTAGTGCCACTTCCTGTTTGCCGTTATGACCTGTGAAGGCTCGTCAACTGAACGCCCAACATTGTTGAAGCTGGTGTCCATGATCCACGGCTTTACACTGATGAGGTTGTGTTTGGGATTTGTCGTGACAGTCGGTGCGGGTTCATCAACGCTTGCCGGAGAACCGTTGCCATATTTCATATCCAAAAACCTGCTCGTGACAATCGAAAACCTGTCGCCAGTTGTTATGGTTGGTGACGGCTCTTCCAATGAGCTGTTATAGCCGTTGCCATAGTAAGCGGATATGAAGGCGTGATGGTCTTTTGTGGTTATCGTTCCGGCAGGTTGCTCAATGGAGATATTCTTATCGTAAGGCTCTCCGCTGAACTGCTTGCTGAGGAACTGCACCCTTGCCAAACCGAGTCGGTTCTGCGTAGCAACTGTAGGGCAAGGCTCGTCAATACTCGGAGCCTTGTAGTGTCCCTGCTGATTGTAGCTGTTGTACTTGACCAGGAAGGCATCCTTGCCACCTGCAACGAACTTAATCAAGCCGGCATAGATGCGCTCAAGTGTTTTCTCGACCAACGGCTTCTTTCGGCAGAAGATTGACTCTCCCTCATCGTCGAGGTCGAGAACTTCACGCACAGGCTTCCATTTCTCGGCTTTATTCTCGAATAGAGTGTTATCGGTCAACTCTTTTGAGTGAGTTGGCTCTGGCCAAGCTATAGGGAGTCCCTTTTTCTTAGCGAAGATACCAAAGAACCGCTTGCGTGACGTGTATGCGCCATAATCAGCAGCGTTGAGTATTCGCCAGTCAAAGTTGTACCCTCGTTTGCAGATGTTATTCACCCATTTCATATAGCAACGACCGCTGTACTTAGAGATTGGCTTTCCATTCTCGTCCAAGTCTCCCCAGCACATGAACTCCTCCACGTTCTCGATCTGAATGTATTCAGGACCGATTGCGTCAATATAGCGATATAGGTGTTCAGCCAACGTGCGGCTATCGGCGTCACGTGGCATACCGCCTTTTGCCCTGCTGAAATTCGTGCATTCCAACGATGCCCACAACACAAGTTTAGCATTGCGATACTTATAACGACACCAGCCAATATGCTCCTTCAAAGGTCCTAATTCCAGTGTCCTGATGTCCTCGGTAAAGTGGAGTGCATCGGGGTGATTGGCGGCATGACTGGCGATTGCATTGGGGTCATGGTTGACACAGGCTATCACCTTGGCGCATTTCTCACCGTTGATAGTGGCGTGTTCAACACCAGTGCTCGTTCCACCTGCACCGCAGAACAAATCAATATAGAGCAGTTTCATAGCCTAAACCCGAACTTGTTGTACATCTGCCCTCGCAGGGCCTCAATGACTTCCTGTATTGCGTCGGCAAGAGACTCAAGGGTGCCTATGCACTCGCTCATCTCAATCTCGTTAGAAGCCACGAAAAAGCCTTTGGGACTCGAAGCAACGCAGGGGATGATGCCGTGCACCCTGATGTGGTTGATGACACGGCGCACCTGCCTGGTGCTCGCAGCGTGACCAGTGCGACGGATTGAATCGGCTATCCTCATGGAGGACAACGGAAGGCCTCCGGCTTGCGTCAACATATCGCAAACGAGAGGGACAAGCACATCCCTCTCGTAGTCGTTCATTCTCGTGGTCTCCATCAGAATGCGAGTTTCTTGCCCTCGGTATCATAGCCCAGGGCGGTGAGTTCAGCTTCTATCTTTGACTGCTTCTTGGCGAGTTTTTCTGCGGCTTTCGCCCTCACCTCGGTGGCGTCAATGCCCCACTCGTCGATGAGTGCCGACTGGCAGTCCTGGAGCGTCGGGTAGTATTCGACTCCGCTGTCGCTCAACTTGCCCTTCAGCCATTCGCGCATGATGCGGTCTCGGTCATCGGCCGTGTTGTGGGCCTTGACAAACGCGGCCTCATCACGTTCCTTGCCCATGATCGTCTCTCTTATGGTGTAGGGCGAGGAGTTGATGAGTGCGGTAAGGAAGATTTCCCACTCGGCATCCGTGAAACCCTTCCACGCAATCTCGTGGGTGTCGAACTCCTGCACAGCCTTGCGGAACTCCTTGGAGAGGTTGCCCTTGCTCTTGCGTATGTTGTCCCTGTGCTCGTTCACAAGCTGCATAGCCTTCTTCTCGTCAGCATCCTGTTCGCCGCCGCCAGTGGAAACTTCATAATAGCGGACGTACACCGATGCGCCGTTCCAATTCTTCTCGATGACCAAGGTTCGATAGACCTCATTGTTCGCGAGTTTCTCCTGCAGGCGTTCATCATCCTCTCGGTAGGTGGACCAGCGGTTGAACATCGTGTGCACAGGAATATGTCGGTAACCCTGCTCGTCGCAATACTTCAGGAGCTCGTCAAATTCGCTGCACTCAGTGGCGTAGGTGGACAGGGTGCAGACGATGGTATTTCCTGTCTCCAGTTTGCCGTCCTTCTTGACAAGCACATCCGCATTCTCGTCAATCATGTGCTTGAGCCAGTCGAGGCGCTTGGCGTCGAATTTGTCGCGGTTGGTGCAGCTCGCCTGTTCCTTGGTCACTTTCATTTCGTAGAAGAGGCAACCGGCATTGGCATTGTTGAACTGGCACTTCTCGCACGCGCACCCACAGGATCCGCAGAAATCCTCCTTCCAGGGGGCACGGTCAATGCGCATGAACAGTTTGTCGGTGTAATCCTCGACATCGTCCTTGGTGATTGGCTCGTCGGGGTCGGGCTCATAATCATCGAGGAAGTCACGCTGCTTGTCTTCATCGAGTTTGCAAAGGAGCAACGCGGCTCCGATGTTCACACCGCCATCGGTCACTCCCTTCTTCAACTCGGGAATGAGTTTGTCGAGGCGGATGCGGTCAGCGATGAAACGCTTGGACTTGCCGAAGCGAAGGGCGATTTCCTCAGTGGTCTTGCCCATGCCCACAAGCTGGGCGAATGCAAAGGCCTCTTCCATCGGGTCAACGTCCTTGCGTTGCAGGTTCTCGGTGATCATCGCATCGAAGGCTTGTTCATCGGTCATCTCCCGCACGATGCTTGGAATTTCCACTGAAACCTGGCCACCATCTTTGACGAGGAGACACCATGCGCGATAGCGACGCTCACCACAAACGATTTCATAACAGCCGTCAAGCGTTGGTCTGACGGTGATTGGCTGCAGGAGGCCCTGCTGCTTGATGTTGTCCGCAAGTTCCTTCAGATCTGCTTCGTCAAAGGTCTTGCGAGGGTTCCTGGGGCTCGGCTGAATGGCCCCGATGGGAATGTTAATGATTTCTGCTTTCTTTTCCATGTTTCGTTTTGAATTAAATGTTTGACTTGTTGTCGGCTCTTTGGCCGGTGGTTCCTTCAGTTGGTCGCACAAAGCGACGCGGACGCCCGCACGGACAAGTTTGGGCAAGTACGAGTCGAGCGCATGGTGCGGGAAACCGCACATCCTCATGCCGCCGTGCTTGGTGAGCGTGATGCCCAGAACATCGGAGGCGGTAACCGCATCATCCTCATAGGTCTCGTAGAAGTCGCCCACGCGGAAGAGCAGTAAAACGTCCGGTTTCTCGGCTTTCAGCTCGTCGAATTGTTTTTTAATTGTTTCGTCCATAAGAATTAAATGTTTGACTTTTAATTGGTTGCACTGTAAAGTTAATACTAATGTAACCTTGGGCGGTTCTGATTTTCGCCCTTTTTTCATCCGACCAACTCTTTTTAACGTGGTTGGGCGTAAGCACTTGGCGCATTAACCAAAGTCCACATGAAGTTGATGAACCATAGCACGCCTTCGATGATGTCCTGGATGCGGTTGCCCATCTGCCACGCCTCGATTGCGGTGCGGCACTCAGGCAATCCGTTTGCACGGCACCATTCCTCGGGCGACATCTTGGGCAGCTTGGGTTCCTTGGCGGCCCGCTTCTTCTCCTCCTCCTTCTCGTGGCGTTCCAGGATGCGCTCACGTTCCTTGCAGAACTCATCCAACGCCATCGTTATGCGCATCGGGTCAACGGCTCCGTAGAAGTGACCGTACTCCCCGGCCTTGAACTTGTAGAAGAAAAGCAGCAGCTCGGACGCCTTCAAGAAGCCGTACTCGTTGGCGATGACCTCGGCAAGGAACTCGGCCTGACGGTCGCTCAACGTCCCCTTGGAGTTTGAGTACACAACCAGGTCGAGGATCTGCGGCATGAGCCATGTCGCAGGGAAGCCTTCGCCGTATGCGTGGCGCATGATGGCCAGCGTCGGCGCATCCTCACTGAGGACGGCGTGCTCGGGGTCGCGCCCGGCTATGAGCTGAACGCTCGGGTTGAGCGTGGTGAAGAAATTCTCACGGCTTCCGTAACGCTTCAGTACGCGCATCGTCTTCTGCAAGACGGCGGGAGATAGTTGCTGCGTAGTCGCGGGCAAGGTTTGCTCGTTCCTGCTGCCTCGGGTCTCCAGTTGGTTGAGTCTGGTTGGTTCCATTATTTTGACGTTTTAGGGCGAACAGTCCAGCCCAGTTGTTAGCCATTGATTGTTCAACTATCGCCATCGCCACGGCAGGATCACCACCAGCGAGGTCGTATAGTTTCTTGAAGCAGGTTCTCAGCGACATCTCGCTTTTGTAAGACTCACGTCGCTGATGCTTATACTCCAGCCAGGTTGAGAAAACAGTTTCAAAGGCAGGGTCAACAAAACTCGGTCTTTTTGCATCTACGTTAGTAGATGTTTTTATATTATTCTTTCCTTCTTTCTTTCTTTCCTTCTCACGTTGTTGCCCTTTGTCTGCCCTTTCCGTGCCCTCTTCCTGCCCTTTGTCTGCCCTTTCCGTGCCTTTTGTTTGCCCTTCCACCTGTTCCAAAAGTTGGTAACTCTCAAATTTACAAATAGTTATTATAGTAAATTTGTTTGCCCTTTTAGTGCAGATTTGTTTGCTGTCTTTCAGGCGTTGAAGACACAGCCTAACCTGCTTAACTGTTAGACCTGTCATTGCAGACAGGTTTGATAGGCTTGTGGCTAACTGACCTCTTACAATCTTGGTCCCGTGCCACTCTCTATCACGATTATTGGCAAGCATCAGCAGGTGCACCCAAAGGGTCATCATGGCTGGGACATCATGCCACTCCCATTCAAGGAGTATGCGGTGGAGTTTAATCCAGCCTTCCATAGTGCTGTTGGTGTTATGTCTCGACGATGCGGATGCCATGAACATGGAGCATCAGCTTGCGTCGCAAGACGTAGTCCTTTTCTTTCCTGGTGTACTCGCTCTTGCAGTCCTCAACAACCGTCACACCATTCTCTACAAAGACGAAGTCGGCGGTATATACCGCATTCTGCTCGTAAACCACCTTCTTATACACCGGCTCAGTGCGGTGGCTCTTGGTGATGGATGCGAACTGGAGGCCATGCTCACGGCAGTAAGCCTCGGCCTCACGCCTCGTGTGGTAATGTTCATTCTCCACCATCCAGTCATTGATGACGCGGTCACGCACATGCGCCATCTCGAACTGCTCGGGGATGATTTCGTACTCGACCTGGCGGCGAAGGTCGCTGATTCGGCCATCAGCCTGCATCTTCTGGAGCTCAATCCATCGGTCATATTCCTTGATTGAGTCGTACTTCTCAATCGTGGAGGTGTCTATGCCGTGCTGATTGCAGTAATAAATAGCATCATGCTCCGTGCGGAACCTGTGGGCGTTGCCGGGCACGATATAGACCTTTTTGTTAAAGAATTTCATTGCCATGTCACTTTCTCATTATTATGTTAGTCAGTTGTTTCTTATCCTTGGCACCGGTGATGATCCATTTGTTCCGCTCCAGCTGGTCAACCTCCAAATCTGCCACCTCGCCGAACTTAGCGCAGGAGCCGCATAGGTCAATAACCCACCCAACTTTACCAGGGTAAGGTCTAATTGCACGGCCTACCATCTGGTAATAGAGAGCAAGGCTCATCGTGGGCCTCGCAAGGATGATCGTGTCGAGTGCCGGATAATCGAAGCCCGTGGTAAGAACTCCCACATTGGCCACAACCTTTGTCTCGCCACTCTTGAAGCGTTCAAGTATCGCCGTTCGCTCCTTCATGGGCGTATCTCCCGACACCATCTCGCAGATGCCGTCGAGGTCCCATGTGAGACGCTCGGCGTCGGCTACAAACTTGGTGAACACCAGTATTCCGTTCCTCGGCTTGCCATCCTTCGGGTGAAGCACCCTGTTGACGATCTGCAGGGTATATTCGTAGAGGTCGGCGCGTTCCATCTCGGCCTTCAGGCTATTCTCGTCGTAGTCGGACCCTTTTGTGTTGAGCTTCACATTCTTCATTTCCAACTTGTTCATATCGAAGTAGCGCATGGGGGAGAGGTAGCCTTTGTCGAGCAGGTCCCTGACCTGGGCGAAGTAAAGCACTCGCTCGAAGACGCGGGGGCGGGTTCTTGTTAAGAACTTGAGAATACTTCCGTACTGAGGGTTAGGCCACTTGATAGTTTTAGGGTCTATCTGCTGTTCGAGCCTGTAAGGAGTGGCGGTGAGCCCGACCACCTTGCGGCCTTCAACGGCATCAAGAAACTCTTTGTATTGCCCTTCGCCGGGGTTGACCAGGTGACACTCGTCGATGATGATCTTGTGGAACGCATCGAAGTCGTGCATGTGGTTCATCACGCTTCGGATGGTGGCGAATGTGATGCGGTTGATGTCCTTGCGGCGCAACGACGCGGAATAGATTGAGCAGTCGAACACGTCGTATGATAGCAGCTTATTATAGTTCTGCTCCAATATTTCCTTGTTCGGCTGCAGCACTATCAGCGGCTCGTCGATGCGTGATGCGATTTCGGCAATCACGAGGCTTTTTCCGGCGCCAGTCGGCAGGATCAGCAGCCCGCCACGATGGCTTGTCTTGGTGGTCAGGAAGCGCACCGCTGCGTCGCTTGCCCGTTGTTGATAGTCACGGAGTTGATATTTCATTGATTAAATGTTTGACTTGAAAAAGTCCAGCCGCCAACGGTGTGACGGTCTGGACCCGAAACACGGAAAGAAAATGTGTCGTGCCGGGACGGCTGGAATTGAACGCAGCTGCTCATTTACGGTATTATCATCCGCCTTGCCCATGGTGCGGCTCTTCGTCCCGGTGTACCCTCCAACGCTTCACAGCAGGGAGGGTGGATTAAGTGAATTAAAATGTCAATTCTTTCAATCATACCTTTAGGTAACTTGTAGCGCAACCCTGCGATAACGCACCACATTAGATGTGGAATAATACCGTTTATGTTACGCGGCCTGGTACACGACCAAGCGGGTCTTCCGTCACTCGCCGTGACTCCAATCTTTTATAAACAACAAACAAAACCGTTCATTTTCGCTGCATTGACCGGCAACTCGGTGCTGATGTTCAGGTCGTCAGCTTGACCATCCTGGCCAGGATGCCGTCAGTAGGGTGTGCGAGACGTTTTTAATTCCGAGCTGGGCATTACTGCGCCAACCACCCTACTGTGATGAGAACCCCGTTCCATCCTCACGGACACCGGGGTGAAAAACTAATTAACTTGTAATACCATTAACATAACCTTTAAACTTAAAACTATTACCATGAAAAACTACGATGTTATGCGTTCAGCAGGGGTTGCCGAGGCCTTTAATTCCGTGTGAGGCGTTACCGCTCCCACCTCCCTGCTGTGATACGGTGTCGCGCTGGCCTCCTAGGCTCTTATACCATAGCGTGATCGCTCCGACGCTAACCAACGCGACGAGGTTTCCTGCTTGTACCCGAACAGGACGGGTGTTTGGGTCGGCGTATCTCACGACAGGCCGAGACTATAACCAAAATTCAAGTATATTAAAACCTATGAAAAAATTATTACTGTTCTTTTGTTGCCCTTCCCGGGCCAGGTGATGAGTCCGCCACGTCTCACGACGGAGCGGAAAAAGCAGTTTTCCTTGTTGACGACATCTGCCAGTTTATTTGGTGCCGGTCCCCCTCAAGGGTTAGGGCGTGTTTCCCGCCTACTTGACAAGTGCCGTTGAAAAAGTATTACTTTCAGTACTTCTGCTTGGGAGGCTCGTGGAGTTGAACCACACCTGACCGCCGCTTTTTGAGAAATCAAACATTTAACATACCGATTTAACTAATGGTTGTTTGCAGCCAAGTACCCGTAAGCCCCGTGTGAAAATCCCGACGCGCATCGCTGCGGGCCGGGAAGGAAAATTGTTCTAAAATGCTTAAAGAAAATTATGAGTATTCCAGTTGAAAATCCTTGTATTTGTCGTCATCAGGCAGCGGGACGGTTGCACCGTGCTCGGTGGCCATGTACGACTGGATCTTGTTCATAAACTCGGTCATCTGCTTTTTGGTGAGCTTCGATGTCTCCACCCACTTGTCGATGACCTGGCCGTTAGGCAGCACGAACGGCTGCTTGAACATCTCGCAGAACAGGTCATGCACGTTGTCCTTGTTCCACGAGTCATCGCCATAGGTCGCATTGAAGAACGCGGCTATGTGATGGCACCAAACATAGAACAGGGCGTTCTGGCTGAGTGTGCGGGGTTGCCGCTTCTCCCATTGCGCCCTGGTCTCTATGGTTGCCACATAGTCACCGTTGGGCAGGAAGCCCATGCACTGGTCGAGGGTGCGCTGGTCGGTGACGTGGCCCTGGTCTTTTCGCAGGTGGATAATCATAACACACCAAGCAATGTGCCGTAGCGTTCGTAATTCCTGCGCTCAATCGGTTTGTCCGATTCGTATGGCCTTGCGGATTTTCTCCACCGCTTGTAGCACTTGGGACAATACCAACTATTGAGCACTGCGATGTAGTACCCATTCTCGGAAGGCTTGGCACAATAGTCGCAGATGCAAGGCATGTGGGTTACTGCGCTCAACTCATCACGGGTACACTCAATGATGAGAAAGTCCTTGTCTTCTACTTGCTGTGCCATATCACATGTCTTGATAGCCACCAGGAGCGGGAGCACCGGGAGCCTGACTGCGCTGCTGGTTGTAAAACGGAGGGTTGGGATTGGGAGCAGCTGCAGGCGCACTGGCTTGCTCAGACTTTCCACCAAGCAACTCGAAGTTGTCAACGAGTATCTCGGTAACGTAGTGCTCTGCATTGTCGCGGCCAGTGTACTTGCGTGTCCTGATCTTTCCCTCGACGAACAGCTTGGTGCCCTTGCGGACATACTTCTCAACGACTCCGGCGAGGCCGTTGGAGCCGACAACGATATTGTGCCACTCGGTACGCTCAGGAACCTGCACACCGCTTGAGGTGGTGTAGGCCCTGTCGGTTGTGGCCAATGTGAACGTGGCGAACTTGCCGCTTTGTGATGTCCTCACTTCGGGATCGCGGCCGCAGTTGCCAATCAAAAATACTTTATTAAGTGACATGATTACTTCTCTTTAATGGTGAAACTTCCCTTGCGGGTGGTTGTTTTGAGATATTTCTTGTAGGTCTCGGGGTCTGCATCCTCGAGTGCTTTTGCGTCGAAGGATGTGGCGGTGCTGGCCTTGCCGATGCTGACAACGAAATCGTCGCACTCCCACTTGGTGACGCCATGCTTCTCCATGAGCTCACGCAGCTTCTCCTTCATCACCTTGGCGACCTTCTCAGCCTTGACCAGGTTGGCGATTGCCGTGGTAATTTCGGGAGGCACTACAAGAGCATCAGATTTGCTCTCTGCCGGCTTGACTTCCTCAACCTTTGCGGCCTCGACCTGCATCGCCTCATTGATGTAGATGAAACCACCTTCAGGCTTTGGCAGGATTTCAGTAGAAAGGAGTTGCAACACCTTCTCATCGGGAACGCGCTCAATCTTCCACAACTCGCCATCACCTTTGCGTATCCAATCGGCATAAAGGCCTCTTACCTTGAGCCCAGTTTGGTTCTCAAACATCACAGCGTTTGCGGACAACTGCCATGAGAGGTATTCCTTCAGCCCTTCCTTGCCACCAGGATAGTAATCCAGGTTGTTGGACTTGTGGTCATCAAGATAAATGTTATCGTCCTCATCAGCCAAGACGGAGTCAACCTGCGTGGCAAACATGCCAAACGAAACGGTGAACTCGGTGGCAATAACACGCAGCTTCTTAGGCTTGAGCCGCTTGTAAGTTTCAAGTTCAATGCTCACATCCTGAGCGGGCAGTGTCCCAGCGGTGGGGTGTCCCTTCTCGGGGAACTTGGTCATCTCAATTCCGATGTCCTCGTACATCTGAATGGCCTTGTGGATGCAGGAGCCGTAGTAACCGGCTTTCGGGATCTGCACGTTACGGACATACTCATTGGCGTCAGGGTAAACGCCCAACTGGAGGATTGAGTGGATGAGCGAGGTGATGCCGCTCAGTTTCTCGTCCCCTCGGAGGTAGGTATGAGCTTCCTCATTGAACACTACCTCCGACTGCTTCAAATCTTCAAATTTTATCATGGAACGTAGAGATTACTTGATTGATTGTCCGACCTCAACGGTCACTTTGTAGAACTCGTGGCTCTGTGTCGAGTATTCCGGGTGCTTGGTGGTCCACTTCGACC
Source organism: Sodaliphilus sp. (assembly GCA_045541835.1). Classification (GTDB taxonomy): domain Bacteria; phylum Bacteroidota; class Bacteroidia; order Bacteroidales; family Muribaculaceae; genus Sodaliphilus. The sequence continues at coordinate 19,009 of JAZQJW010000081.1, forward strand.
AAACGGCGTTGATTTCGTCGCGGCTCTTACATGCTCTCATTTCCTCCTCGGCCTTGGGCAGGTCATCGGCGGCAGCTGCTGCAGCAGCCTCTTTGGCTTGCTCGACAACAGCTGCGGGCAGATCCTCACCTGCATAGATGTACAACCCCAACCCGAACATTGCAAGGTTCTTGACCAGGCAACGCATGATTGCGGTGTTGATGTCGAACATCGTGGCAGCCTCGACGGTCTTTTCTTCGCTATTGCCACCTTTGTAGAAAACGGTGTAGGTGTACGGCTGCGCTTTTTGAGCCTTGTTCTTGCTGTCCATCACAGGCAGCCACATTGTCTTGGTCTCGCCCTGGATGGTGACCGAGGTCTCAACCATGTAGCCAAGCACCTCATCATAGTAGAACGGCTTGCCGTCCCAATGGCGTACCTCATAGGTGGTGTCGGGGTAAAGCCCCTTGACGGTTGCCCATGCCCACGGCCAACTCAGATAGGTCAGGCCGTTCTTCTTCTCGGTGTGTTCGTTGACGTCGATACCGTTCAACGTCTTAAACACGCTTTGTTTCAATTCTTCCTTTTCCATGTCTCGTAAGAATTAAATGTTTGACTTATAGTAATTAAAGCATTGTAAAGATAGTGATTATTGGCGGATTACGGGCAATGCAATTTGCAAAAAATGCAACCCACCAACATTGTTTAACGATTGCTCTCCTTCCAGCCCAACGAATGGAACAGGTAGTAAAGCAATGCGAGTGCACCGACCGATGAGGCCAGCCACTCCCACACATCAGAACTGGGCGCGTCTGCCGGGATAAGGTGATAGAACACCAAGAGCAGACACGCCGACATGATTAAAAAATACTTCTTCATTTCCGTGTAAAAATTAGATGTTTGACTTTTGTGGCTACTATATATGCCTGCAATGCTGCAGGACTTGTGAGAGGTTATACCTCCATTTTCCGTTTTGGCCGCTACCCTTTCCCTGGCATTCGACGGCACCCGAGACGTGCAGCAGCTCCAGTTTCTTCTCGCCTCCCACTATGCGGGCGGCGGCACGCTTGCCGATGGTCATCCCTGACGTTACCGACAGGATGTTCTCAAGCAAACGGGTCTCAATCTCCTCGCGTGTCATGCTATGCGCTTCAATGTGATGGTGGCAAGTTCCTTGTCCAGGATCGTAGTCCAGCGCATACCCCTTGACCGTTCAGGCAGCAGACGTGTCCACACGATGGTGCGGATGGTGTCGGCCTTCTCGATGGGGAAGGTCAGCACATCGCCGACCTCCATGTTACGGATGGTGTCCGTAGTGTTTGTTGTCATTGTCTCCATATATCGTAAAATGTTAGTTGTTATCAAAAGAACCCGCCGGGCCTCACGGATGGGCGGGAGCACTTAAATACCATGAAAAACACACAAATTAGGTGTGGGACAGGACGGATTCGAACCGCCAACCTCTCGTTCATCACGAGCGCTCTAACCATGTTATTATCCGAGCTACCGTCCCTACCGCCAGTTCCTTTGGCCCACCACATCCCTCAAGGATTGTGGATCGTACCCCCATCGGCTTAGCGGAGTGCCCATTGCTGGACCTTATGAGCAAATCT
>JAZQJW010000082.1:0-5985 GCA_045541835.1 Sodaliphilus sp.
CCGAGGGCGTGGGCGATTTTTTCGGCCACGACAAGGGAAATGTTGCGTTCGCCGCGCTCTACCTCGGGGAGGTAGGTGCGGTCAACTTCTGCGAGGTTGGCAAGCTTCTCCTGGGAGAGTTTCTTGCTCTGCCTCAACTCTTTAACACGTTTTCCGAATCGTTGGTTTATGTTCATAACAGGGTGTTTTTGTCCAACTTGCAAAGTTATCGCTCTGTAGACAGTTGTACAACGGGCAATTGTCTACAATTTGTTTTTTACAAGCCGATGGCTTGCAATACTGGGACAAGGGACGGCGGCAAAGCCGCCGTGCACGGGACAATACTGGAGAGACGGGAGAAACTACAAGCCGGAGGCTTGCAATACCTCGACAATAAATAATAGATACCATAGTATTGATAGATAACATAGAAATTGTTGTTGACGGTGATTGATTACGAGCCGATAGCTTGCAATACTGGGACAAGGGACGGCGGCAGAGCCGCCGTGCACGGGACAACGCTGGAGAGACGGGAGAAACTACAAGCCGGAGGCTTGCTATACCTCGACAGGGCGATAGGTGGGGACGGATGGTGCCGCGACGGGGTCGTGGCAGGGATACCCTTGGGGGTGGGGCGGAAGTGTTAATGAATTGTTAACGGATGGGACAGATTGGACCGAGACGGAGTTACAGCACGGTGAATCGGGCGATGATGGGTCACTGTCTATTGGGTTGACTGACTGTGGGTTGAGAATATAGCTATTGGTGCTCTCACCCACTTTCTTGATAATGCCGAGTTGTGTGGCCTGGGCGATGAGTGCTCGTGTACGGTCGATGCGGTTGAGTTGCTGCCGTCGGTCGTTGAGTTGGGTGAAAAGCTGATCGGGTGATATGGCTTGCCCCGGTTCCATGACCTCGCTGATGATGTCACGGAGGGTGTTTTGCTGAATGAAGTTTCGGTTTTGTCGTTCGGGCAGGGTGCTGACGACCTCGTGTGGCAAGTTATCGCCATCCACCTTGAAGAGAAATTCGGCATCGCTATTAGCCTGGTACATGAAACTCCTGACGAGTCTGACTTTGGAGAAGTCATTCTGGGTGGATACTGAGAAGATGTTATTGGCTTCGGGAAAGAGGAGTTTGCCAAGGTTGCCTGTGGTAGACGCTTTCTTGCCGAGGTGATTATAGCCGATGAAGAGACAGGCGGTGTCGGTGTGGTTGAGGGTATCCCGGATGACATGGTTGAAAGCCGATGCCACATTGACTCCACAATATGGCATCAGGTGGTCGATGTCATCGATGACGAGGAGTGTAGGTTTGATTCTTTTTATTGCCTCCTCGATGGCGGACAGAATACCATAGAAATCATACTTGAGGTGTCCGAGTTTGCTAAGGCAAAGCAGTGAAAACTGCTTGTGCTGGTTGTCATAGCGAGATATCATCTCGTTGAAGAAATCGGCACAAGGGTGAACTCCCCGTACAGAGTCAACCCATAATACGGTTGCGGGTTGTTCGTCAGTGGGTGTGACGTTGAGCCCCGGCGCGTGTTCATACTCACCCTTGAGCACTGCGACCGCAATCATCTTGGCGAAATGGTGTGCCTGGCAGGAGTCCTTGCCGGTGATGTAGGTGCTTGCATGCTGCCTGATGACCGTCTGGCCATTGATGGAGACGATGGTTTTGGATTGACAGTCGGCGATTTGTGTTTTGTCGTCGATGATCAGTTGCTGCCACGGGTTGTCGCAGTAGTCGGTGCTTCGATAATGTAAAACGTCCATGATCGTGTATTGATTTCAGGTTATTGTTGTGAATTGTTAGCGCAAAGAAAAAGGATAGCAATGCCAAAACATGGCACCATCATGTTAAGAATCATTGTTGCGGTCGGAGGTATCACCCACAGGAGGGGAGGAGATGGGAAACGGATAAAACGGAAAGAACGGATAAAACGGATAAAACGGAGGTAACGGGGCCGTGACGGTGTCACGGCACGGGGGACCACCTTGAGGGGAACGGAGGAAACGGGGCCGTGACGGTGTCACGGCACGGGGAACCACCTTGAGGGGAACGGAGGGATGACCTGATGGCTTGTCTTTACTTTTTCTTCTTTTTGGAAGTGGTGGCTTTTTTGGCGGGTTTGGCCTTGATGTTGAGGATGCGGGTGTACTCGCCGGGCTTGTCGAACATGTCCTTGGCCTTGTCGAGGTACTCGTCGTCCTTGATGGAGTTCTCTACCTGGCCGCGCTGGTAGTAGGTGCGGTCCATGATTTCCTGGCCGAGGAGATAGGCGATGTCACGCCTGTGGAGGTCGAGGTCGTGGTCAAGGTCGTGCTTGAGCATCTGCTCGAGTTGGTCGAAGACGGCCTTGGTGGAGTCGTTCATGTAGCCCTCGGCAGTGGCTGTCTTGCGCAAGGTGGCAAGCTGCTGCTCGCAGACCTTGTCATACTCGAACTTGTCGGGGTTGATGAAGGCCTTGAAGTCGTTGAAGATCTCGTCGGTGATCTGGAAATCGGCCGGCGAGGGGATGTTGCCGTCGTGCTCGGCGACATACTTGGTGGCGAAGTCGAAGTCCCAGTGGTCGCGCATGATGTTATAGACGATGCGCTTCAACTCGCGCGGCTCGACCTTGATGTCGGGGGTGATGCCCCCACCCTCTCTCACCTCACGTCCGTGGGCGGTGTAGAAGACGCGTGCGGTGCTGTCGGTCGTGGTCTTCTTGTAGGAGCCGTCCTCGTTGCGGTTGCCGTAGTCCACCTCCTGGATGAGTCGTCCGCTGGGGATGTAATACTTGGCAATGGTGACCTTGAGAATGCCGTCGTAGGGCAGGTTGCGCGTGGATTGCACCAGTCCCTTGCCGAAGGAGCGCGTGCCGATGATGACGGCGCGGTCAAGATCCTGTAATGCGCCCGCGGTGATTTCGCTGGCGCTCGCCGAGCCGCCGTCGATGAGGACGACGAGGGGTATCTCGATGTCAACGGGGTCAACGGTGGTCTTATAGGTGCGTTCGCTCGACTTGTCGCGGCCACGCATCTGCAGGACCTGTGTGCCCTTGGGGACGAAGCAACCGACAATCTGGATGGCAGCCTCGACGATTCCGCCGCCGTTGCTGCGCAGGTCAAGCACGATGTTCTTGACATTGGGGTTCTTCTTGAGTTCGATGAGGGCATCGCGCACCTGCTGTGCCGATTTCTCGTTGTAGGTGGTGAGGCCGATGTAGCCGATGTTATCACGCGTCACGCCGTAGTAGGGCACGGGGTTGACGCTGATGGTCTCGCGGTTGAAGGAGAAGGTCTTGACGCTGTCCTCGTCATAGGGGCGCACTACGGTCACCGTCAAGTGGGTGTTGGCCTGTCCCTTGAGGCGCTTGCTCACCTGGTCGCTCGTCCAGGTCGAGGTGCTGTCGCCGTCGATCATGATAATGCGGTCGCCCGAGCGCAGGCCAGCACGTGCGGCGGGGCTGCCCTCATAGGGTCCGCTGATGTAGACGCCCTTCTTGCCGTTGACCGTGCGCTCCATCAGGTAACTGCCGATACCGCCATACTCACCGGTGCTCAATGTCATGAACTCATCGGTCTCCTTGGCCGGGATGTACTCGGTGTAGGGGTCGATGTCGTCAAGCATCGCGTTGATGGCGTTCTCGATGGACTTTTGGGCATTGATGGTGTCAACATAAAATGTGTTAAGTTCCTTGTAGAGCGTGTTGAAGATGTCGAGACTGCGGGCAATCGAAGCATCATCGTTGACCGTCTTGTCCTCGTCGGCAAGGGCTACTGGCGCGGTAAAGGCTGCCACAATACAAGCCCAGGCAAGATATTTGAGCGTCTTTTTCATTCTGACTAATTAATTGAGGGGTCAAAAATACTATTATTCCATGAATTAAGGCCGTTTTCGAGGCGGAAAAAACATCCAAGTGACGAAAAAAAGTAAGATTTTTCATTTTTTTATTGCACAGTTCAATTATTGGCACTATCTTTGCACCGCATTTTTCGGCAGGGTTTGCCGCAAGGGTGCTGAAATGCTTCTTTAGCTCAGTTGGTTAGAGCATCTGACTGTTAATCAGGGGGTCCTTGGTTCAAGTCCAAGAAGAAGCGCATCATAACAGAGATAGATAGATATTTAAGAGAGGATTGCTTCTTTAGCTCAGTTGGTTAGAGCATCTGACTGTTAATCAGGGGGTCCTTGGTTCAAGTCCAAGAAGAAGCGCCAAAAAGAGACTGCGAGAGCAGCCTCTTTTTGGTTATATAGCATGGACTTGACTGCCGCTAATGAAAAAGGTAACGACAAAGGTGGGGAGTTTGGCTATTTTTGACTACATTTGCGACATCAATAGCTAAAATCGAGATTTCTTATGAGACGACTATTCTTATTATTCGGCTTGACATTGGTGGGAGTGATGTCGCTGGTGGCCGGTGTGCGCGAGGACTTCAAGGCCAACCCCAAGTTGAGCGCCAACAATTATCAGGCCTATCCCGTCAGCGGTTTCCCTGCCATCACGCCAGCCCCCGCGGGCTATGAGCCGTTTTTCATCAACCATTACGGCCGTCACGGCAGCCGCTGGCTGATCCAAGACAAGAAATATGCCTATCCGTTGCAGGAGTTGGAGAAGGCCGAGCGCTACGGCAAACTCACGCGCCGCGGGCAGGAGGTGCTCGACACGCTGCGCATGGTGTACGCCGCCAGCCGCGGTCGCTTGGGCGAGTTGAGTGACATCGGCGCCGCGCAGCACCAAGGCATCGCACGACGCATGTACCAGAACTTCCCTCAGGTGTTCAAGGACGGTGCTCCCGTCGTGGCACGGTCGACCATCGTGATACGATGCATCCTGTCGATGCAGAATGAGGTGGACGTGCTCGCCTCGCTCAACCCGCGCCTGAAAATCACCACCGATGCCAGTGAGGCAACGATGTACTACATGAACTATTACGACTCGGTGGCCAGGAACCTGCGCAAGGAAATGGCCCCCATACGAGACCAATATATCCAGAAATGGGTGAAGACCAAAGGGCTGTTCAAGAAACTCTTTAACGACCAGAAATACGCGCGTGACAGCATTGCCGATCCTCACAATATGGCGTTGTACCTGTTTGAAGTGACCGGCAACATGCAGAGCCACTACCAGTTTGAGAACGTGAACTGGTATGACCTGTTCACCGACGATGAAATCTATGGCATCTGGCGTTACAACAACGTCTATTGGTACATCCAGTCGGGCGAGACGCCCTTGACCCAGTGCCGCGTCGACTATATGGAGGCCAACCTGCTGCGCAACTTCATCGAAGATGCCGACCGGGCCACCACAACCGACAATTCCACGCCCGGGGCGTCGCTGCGCTTCGGCCATGAGAGTGTAGTGCTGCCGCTGTGCTGCCTGATGGGCATCAACGGTGCCGACTACCGCACGACGGACCTCGACAACCTGGACAAATACTGGCAATCGTACAAGATATTCCCGATGGCCACCAACCTGCAATTCGTGTACTTCCGCAAGGCCGGCGATGACGATATCCTGGTGTTGCCGTTGCTCAACGAACGCGAGGCCACGCTGCCCGTGAAGACCGATGTGGCTCCTTACTACCACTGGAGCGACGTGCGCGACTTCTTTATCGAAAAACTCTCCCGTCAACCTATTATCACCCTGCCGTAATGAAACACTTCATCACATACATCACCATACTGACCCTCGCCGTCATGACGATGAATGCCGCCACACCGCGCAAGCAGATCATCGGCAATTTTGACCGTTCGGCAAGTAACCATTATGCCTACCCCTATGGCTCTGATGTTGATATTCCCGAACTGACACCTGCCCCCGCAGGATATGAACCATTCTTCCTCGACCATTACGGCCGCCATGGCAGCCGCTGGCTCACCACTGCCAAGACCTATGAACGCCCGCTCCAACAGTTGAACAAGGCCAAAGAGGCCGGCATGCTCAACCTGCAGGGCGAACTGTTGCTGCGTCAGCTCACGCTCGTGGACGAGATGTCCCGCCAGCGAGTGGGAGACTTGAGC
>JAZQJW010000083.1:0-70686 GCA_045541835.1 Sodaliphilus sp.
GCGGTACTTGCCCTCGCCGGTGAAACTCAGCATCTCGGTGTACTCAGCCCACTCGGTCTCGGTGCCGTCGGGATAGATGACACGGTAGTAGATGGTGCTGGGCTCGGTCTCGTTGATCTCTACGAAGTAAGCGTAGATACCATCCTCGGTGTAACCGTTGAAGGTGGGAGCGCCGGTCTTCTCGGTGGGATCAACGGGAGGAGTTACCTGGCCAGCCTCATAAGTGAAGCTGCACTTGGGCAGGAACTTGTGAAGGGCGTTGCTGGGAGTGCCATACGACATATAGTGTGAGAAGGAAGCATTGTTCTCGGTATCTACGCCGAGGAAGTAAGTGCTAACCCAGTTGTATTCACCAGCATAGGTTACCTTAACTTCCACCAGGAGATTGCCACCAGTGTACTCGTAGGGCTGATACAGGTCGAAGACCAGCTCGTTGGTGCCGTAGATAGCATCCATAGCCGAAACGGGAGTAGCCTCGGTAACAGCCTCTGCCGTCTCAAAACCATTCTGATCAACGGTCTTGAAAGACAACTGCAGTTCGCAAGCTTCAAATTCAATAGCCTCCTCAGGGTAGAATTTCACCTGAGAGATTTTGCCATTCTGCATCTCGGTGAGCATGTCGGCGGGATAGATCATCTGACTCATGGTACCTTCCTCATCAACATACCAACCATTGATGGGAACCAAGTAATTGATTGCACTTCCATCACAAACGGTCAAAACGTTGGCCTGAGCTGCAAATGCCAAAAAGACAACAGAAATTAATGTAAAAAACTTCTTCATGATAAAATTTTAATTAAGTAAATAAAACGAAAGTATAATAATACAATAGTATTAGACATTATCTAATTATTTGCAAATTTACTTTAATCTTCTTGAGTGGCCAAATTTTCATGGTAAAAAGTAGGAAAGAAGTGAAAAAAGTAGAGACGCAAACACTTTGCGTCTCTACAATTCGTCTGGAATAGACCTAAAGCCTAAAATCACTTCATCACCTTAACAGCGCTGGTGGTGCCGTCGGTGTAGGTGGTAACAACGATGGTCAGACCATTGGCCTCGGTCATCTCCTGACCGGCCATGTTGTAGTAGCGTACGCCAGCAACCTGCTTGCCGCCAACAACCTCAAGCACGCCGGTGGGCTTGCTCAGCACGAACTCATAAGCGATTTCCTCGCTGGGAAGCTTGCCGGGAGCTACGGCATAAGCCTCAACGCGGTAGCTGCCCTCGGTGTTGAAGCTCAGCATCTCGGTGTACTCAGCCCACTCACTAACGGAGCCGTCGGGATAGTTGACACGGTAGTAGATGGTGCTGGGCTCGGTCTCGTTGATCTCAACGAAGTAAGCGTAGATACCGTCCTCGGTGTAGCCGTGGAAAGTGGGAGCGCCGGTCTTCTCGGTGGGATCAACGGGAGTTGTACCCTCATCATAGTTGTAACCAATCCTGGTAACGGGGAGTTCCACATTGGTGCCACAGCCCAGCATAGCGGTTGCATTGGGGAAGTCATTGCCTGCGGCGTAGTCAACGAAGCTGCTCCAGTTGTCGGTATAGGTCATTGCCTTACCACGGATGCCCGAGGTGTAGAAGGGAGCGTAGTCGCTGCCCATGGTGCAGTTTTCATCATCCACAGCGTCAAATACCATGGTCACCAGCAGGCTCTTGCCGGGAGTGAAAGCGAAGGGCTCAAAGTCAAAATTGAGGCAAACGGTTTCACCATAATAACTGAGAAGATCAAGATTGAATTCCATCTCCTTGACAGGATTGTCAAAGGTGAAGAATTGCTTGATGCCATCCTGGTTTACGGCAAATTCTGTAGCGTCAACTTCCTGAAGATAAATCTTCACATCGCGGTAAATCTCTTCAAATGATTCACTGTCAAACCAGAAATCCAGAGCTTTGATTCTCACGTTCTGTTTGCCATTCATGTCGGCCAACAGATCGGGCGTGTAGAGCATCTGGACTCCAGTGTGAGCCAGATAGAAGTTAGTCGGTGCCATGTCAAAGTAGGAGCCATTGTAGATGCTGGCATCGTTAATGTCGCCCACGTTGACTGTTGCATAGTTTTGTGCCTGAGCCGTCATTGTGAGTGCAGCGATGGCTGCAAGAATCATGTAAAATTTTTTCATTTCGTTAAATATTTAATGGTTAATAAAAAAGTGGTTGATAGCACTTTACTGATAATTTTGTCGCAAAAGTAAGAAATGTTGGCAAAAATCCCAAAAAATAGTCAACAAAACAAAATTATTTTACCTGATACGATAAAAAAGTAGAGACGCAACGATTTGCGTCTCTACGATTCATCTTCAATAGACCTATAGCCTAAAAGCTCTGGCCTGAATAGTCAAGCCCTAAAGCCTAACAGCTAAAGCCTAAAACCTAAAATCACTTCATCACCTTAACGGCGCTGCTGGTGCCGTCGGTGTAGGTGGTAACAACGATGGTAAGGCCGTTAGTCTCCTGCATCTCCTGGCCCATAGCATTGAAGTAGCGTACGCCAGCAACCTGCTTGCCGCCGGCAACCTCGAGAATGCCGGTGAGTTTGCTCAGTACGAACTCATAAGCGATCTCCTCGCTGGGGAGTTTGCCAGGAGCAACGGCATAAGCCTCAATGCGGTAACTGCCCTCACTGTTGAAACTCAGTATCTCGGTGTACTCAGCCCAATCGCTGGTGGTGCCGTCGGGATAGGTGACGCGGTAGTAGATGGTGCTGGGCTCGGTCTCGTTGATTTCAACGAAGTAAGCATAGATACCGTCCTCGGTGTAGCCGTGGAAGGTGGGAGCACCGGTCTTCTCGGTGGGATCAATGACCACGTCACTGAGTACGAAAACGCTGATCTTGGTGCAACGCACTTGATAATCGGCCTCAAACTCAATGGTCTGCATCGGGTCTAAGCCACCCTCTTCAATGTTATAATCATATTCCTCGAAGGGGACGAAAGTATAGTCCGTGGTCGAGAATAAACCATCTTCCCAAAAACCGATGTTACCCTCATAGGTGTAGTTACCCCTTTGGTTTTCGTTAATATAATCAAGATTTCCAGGTCCATACTGCCTGTCGTTCTCGCCAACACAGGTGAATTCAATCTTCATGATACCATCATCACTGGATAATGATAAGGTGTTGTTGGCATAGAAGCGGAAATGATCATAATCAATTCTGCCATAGCCCTGGAGGGTGACGCCATCCTTTACCACGAAGAAATCACCAGAGGTGTATTCAAATTCTTCGGCTTCAAACGTAACCCAATGACCTGCAAATGCGGTACTTGCCATCAGAATGGCTGCAAGAGTAAAGAGTAATTTTTTCATTGTGAATAATGATTTAAAATGAGTTAAACAAATAAGACACTGATTTCTTGGATTTTCTTGGCACAAAAATAGTCATTTTTTAAAAGACAATGCAATAAAAAGCAAGATTTTTTTACAGGAACAGTTGATGGGTGTTATAGGCTAAAATTAAATGGAAACGCAAAAGTAGTGTCTCTACAATTCGTCTGGCAATCAGCTAATTAAAGAAAAATTTAAGTGGTTATTTAGGAGGTGGCTAAATGCACTTGAATAATAACCATTTTTGGTTAATATTTTAATATTTTTTATGCTAACTTCTATATCTTTGCCCTTTTTTTGTATATTTGCTGCCGATTGCATGAAATGTTTATTTGGATGAATACTTGGTTGTTCGCGCTGCTCATCTGTGAAATAACAGCAGCTAAAGTGTTGGTAATCATGCATCCTAATTTGAACTACTGGCAAGAAAAATTATGAAAGTAAAAGGTAAAGTATTTCTCGTTACTGGCGGTGCTAACGGTATGGGCCGCTAACTGGTTTTTAACCTCACTAAGAAAGGGGCGATGGTAGTAGCTGTTGATATCAATCAACAGGGTCTGGAAGAAACGAAGGAAATGGCTGGAGCTCATGCCCCTAACATCGAAACCGTAGTGGTGGACATCACCAACAAGGAGATGATAGCAGAAAAGAAAGACTACATCATCAATCGCTTCGGACATCTCGACGGCATCATCAACAATGCAGGCATCATCCAGAAGTTCTGTTATATCAAGGACATGCCCTTCAAGGATGTGGAGCGAGTGATGAATATCAATTTTTATGGCACTTACAACATGGTGAATGCGTTTTTGCCATATTTGTGTACACGCGATGAAGCCCACATCGTCAATGTGTGCAGCATGGGAGCATTCCTTCCTGTTCCGGGCAAGTCGCTCTATGGTGCCTCGAAAGCAGCAGTTCGTGCACTTACTGAAGGCATGATGTCAGAAGTCAAAGGTACCAACGTTCATGTGTCGGAGGTGTTTCCTGGAGCCATCAAGACTGATATCAAAAAAAACTCGGGTCTGAAAGAGGACGAAGAGACTGAAGAGAACACGAATATGAAACTCACTCAGCCCGGCGAAGCTGCTGAGATCATCGTCAGCGGCATAGAGCGCAACAAAAAGAAAATCGTTGTTGGCAAGGACTGCTGGATGATGGATAAGCTCTGCCGCATCAATGTCTTCGCTGCAATGAATCTCATCAACAAGGCGATGAAAGGGCGCCATGGCATGTAACTGATGTTGCGAGAAAGGAACTGCTGAGCAGCCTCAATCACTCTACTGCAGGAATTATTGCTTTATAAAAAGGAGGTGATGGTGCCCATGATACAGCCCAGTAGTGCTCCGAGCCACACGATGGCACGCAATTCCTTTTTCATCACGTCGAGGATGATGGTTTCGGCCTCGTTCATGTCCATGTCGTTGATGCGCTGTTCGATGATGGCGCTGATGTCGATGTCTTGCAGGATGCGGGGCAGATGCTCGGTGATGATGACACGATAGGCGCTCAGGATGCCGTTTTTGATTTGGGCCACCTGTTCTTCATGCCCGATCATGAGGCTGCTCATGGTCATGCTCATCAGTTTGTCCGATTCATCGTTGACCAGGCCCTTGACCATCTGTCGGGAATTGTTTTGCAGAATCTCATGAATGTGTTTGGCCAGCACGCGCTCAACAAGTTGGGCAATGGGCTGGAGGAGCATTTCGGCTCCCAAGCGCCCTGCCAAGCTGTTGCGGGTCTTTTCCATAACGTGAGCTGTGGCCAGGTGGGCAATGTTTTCCCCCAAGCGGCTGTCCTGCAGTTTGGTCGTTATCATCTTGCCGATGCCATCGGTCACGTCATCGCGCATGGCAGCGATGTCGTCGGGGGGCAGGTAATGGCAGGCGAATTGCTCGATGGTCTCATCGTTGGTGCTCTGGGTGGCCACAAACTCATCGATGGCGTTACCGATTTTGGCAAGCATCTCATCACTGAGAAGGCTTTTTTCCAGCACCTCGCGGTTCATCAGGTTCTCGCTCACCGCCTTGCCGATGGCGCCGGCGATGCGTGTCTTTTCCTTGGGGATGATACCGGGAGTGAACGGCACCTTCACGCCCAGGATGTATTTGGCCTCATGGGGCCTGAACAGCATCCTGATGGCGATGTCGTTAGTGATATAGCCGATGACGGCACCTACCGCCGGTCCTATCAAGAAATGAAACATAATCCGATGGCTGATCCTTTATCAGTATGGTTATCGCAGGTCCACAACTTGAGTGCCAGCAGGTACCTGAGACTTGTTGAATGTGAAGGTTGATGCCGGCAGCGACTTGTGCTTGTAGTTGGTGATTTGCACCAGGTAGACCGTTTTATCGTTCATCTCAAAACGTGCGGTTCTCAACAGGGACGTGTTTTCGTCAAAGTAGAGCCACAAGGTCTTGATGTTATCTTTCTTCTTGGGCGTCAGCTTAATGACAAGGGTCTTGGCAGTCCTCGCCTTGGCTCTCTTCATGTTGAAGTTGGCCTTGAAATGCTGAACAGCAGCAATGGGGTTGGTCATCTGCAGGTCACTGGCAGTGGGTGTCGTGATGTTGACTTCGCCGGTCACGGGTGACCATGACCATTGCGTCTTGCCGTCATACCAGCATTTGGCCTCGGGCGAGATCACGCGGAACTTATTGCCCAGCATGGCGATATTGCCCTTGCTGGTCCCTTGAGACGAGGTGATGCTGTAATTGGCTGTGAGACCTCCGCCGGCATTCATGGCGGCAACACACTTGTCGAGGATTGCCATCGGGGTTTGAGCTGTTGCAACTAACGCCGTCAATGTGGTGAGAATAGCGATGAATATCTTTTTCATTGTCATTATTGTTTTTATCGATTGAATGGAAGTGCCAATACTTTTTGAACTTCCAAATGGTCTAAACTGCAAAAAGAGTGCCAACGGGGGCACTCTGTTAATTGGTTCAAGAGAACAAATGTTCGATATCCATCGGGCTGATGAGCACCTGACGAGGTTTGCTGCCCTGGGCAGGACCCACGATGCCGGCATGTTCCATCTGGTCCATCAGTCGACCGGCGCGGTTGTAGCCAATCTCGTAGCGGCGTTGCAGCGACGATGTGCTGGCGGTGTTGCTGGTGACGATGAAACGCACGGCCTCCTCAAACAGCGGGTCACGGTCCTTGACGTTGCCCACATTGGCGTCGCCACCACCTTCATCCTTGCCGACGTACTCAGGCAGCATGTAAGGTTCCTCGTGGTTGATGTCGCGATCCTTATCTTCTTGTTCCTTGATATAGTCACAGATGCGGACGATATCGGGTGTGTCAACAAACGGGCACTGCAGCCTCGTCAACTCACCGTCAATCTGGAACAGCATGTCACCGCGGCCGATGAGTTGCTGGGCACCCGTGCGGTCGATGATGATCTGGCTGTCGATGCGTTGGGCAACTGCAAAGGCGATGCGGCCAGGGAAGTTACCCTTGATCAAACCAGTGATGACCTTGGACGACGGGCGCTGTGTCGCGATGATCATGTGGATTCCCACAGCACGGGCCTTCTGGGCAATGCGCACCAATGGGGTCTCGACCTCCTTGCCGGCGGTCATGATCATGTCGCTGAACTCGTCGATGATGCCCACGATGTAGGGCATGTACTGGTATTTCTTCTCTCCATGCTCGTCGCGAACCTCACGCAGTTCGCGTCGCCACATCTCGTTATAGTCGCTCACGTTGCGAACCCTTACCTCCTCAAACACGCGGTAGCGGTTTTCCATCTCTTGGACGAGGCAGTTTAGCGTCTTGATGACGCGGTCGGTGTCGGTGATGATGGCTTTCTCCTCTCCGGGCGCCTTGGCGAAGTAGTATTTCTCCAAGTCGGCATACACGCTGAACTCCACGCGTTTGGGATCCACAAGGACGAACTTGAGTTCCGACGGACCCTTCTTGTAGAGCAGCGACGTGATGATGGCGTTCAAACCAACAGACTTTCCTTTACCGGTGGCACCGGCAACCAGCAGGTGAGGCATCTTGGTCAAGTCGGCGATAAACACCTCGTTGCTCACGGTGCAACCCAGGCATATGGGCAGCTTGGCGCGGCTCTCCTGGAAGGCTTTGGAGCCGAGCACTTCGCGCATGGGCACGACTTGCGGGTCGCGGTTGGGCACCTCGATGCCGATGGTTCCCTTGCCGGGCATGGGCGCGATGATGCGGATGCCCAGGGCCGCAAGACTCAAGGCGATATCATCCTCCAGGCCGCGGATCTTGTTGACGCGAACGCCGTCTTGCGGCACAATCTCAAACAGGGTGACAGTGGGACCCACGTGCACCATGATTTCCTTGATTTCGATGCCGTATTTGCTCAACGTGTCGCGGATGCGCTCCTTGTTCTCGTCCTGCTCCTGCTTGTCAACGCTGTTGGGGTTCATGCGGATGTCCTGCAACAGGTCCAGGGTGGGGAAGACGTAGTGACGATATTCGCCCGTGGGATCGTGGGGGTTGCTGACGTCTCGGCTGGCGGTGATGGGCTTGAGGTGTGCCGTCTCGCCATTGGATTGCGTCTCGTCGACAGATTTCTTGTTACGGGTGCGCGACTTGCGCAGACGGCCCGTCACCGAGAGACGCTCTTCGTTAGCTTCATCTTGGACCTCCTCGTCACTAACCCGTTGCTCGTTGCCCAGGAAGGTGGACTGGCCTTGCAGGTTCACCACCTTCTCGGCCTCGTCTTTGCCTTGGCTGCGTTTCTTCTCGATGCCCTTCTGTAACTGTCGGTACAGGGCGGCAATCGTCTGGTAGGTGAGGAAAATCCACAATATCAGGATGAACAGGTTCACGGCCACCATGCCATAGACACCCAATAGTCCCACAAGCCACTTGTTGGCATAGAAACCGAAGTAGCCACCCAGGGGGAAGAATGTGATGGGTTTCATGAAATAGGTGGCGGCGCCGACAACCATCGAGCACGTGAAAATGCTGAACAGGCTCACGAAGGTGTAGGAGAAGAAATGCATTTTCTTCTTGCGGAGGAGCCTCAGACCCAAAGTGAGGAACCAGGCCACCACGATGAAGGCAGCTACGCCCATACCGTCAGAGATGAGGAAATCGCTCAATGACGCACCAGCAGCAGCACCCGCATTGCGAATTTGGTCGGGAACTTGGGCGTTCTCGATCATGGAGTAATTGGCGACACGGTCCTGATCGCTCATGCCCGAAGCCAGGAAGAACGACAGGAACGATATCAACAGGTAGATGCCAGTGAGGGTCATCAGAATTCCCGCACCGAGCTTGAAGTTGCCATTTTGGAAGAACGCTTTGAAGCGTTGCAACTTGGTGACGTTCTCGCTGTCTATGGCTTGCTCTGTCTCAAGGTGTTTGCGGTAATCTTCTGATTTCTGAACGCCGCTGATGTCGGGATTGTAATTCCGCTCTTTCTCACTCATTCTCTTATTGTGGTTGCTTTGACTCTTGCTCATTTTTACTATCGATATAATTTGGGGGTGTAAAATTACAAAATAAAATTGATTTACAAACGCAAATCACACTATTTTTTCTTAATAAAATATAAAAAGTATCCGAGCATCGATTGTTGGACTTTTCACTTGTTTCAAACGTCCACAAGATTGTCTCTGGATTGATGTCTGGTAAGTGATTGTGCTGGAATCTGATGCGATGGATGTGTCAGTCTTTTTTCCAGAAGGAACGGGTGAAGATGACCAGAATAGTGAAGAGTTCCAGACGCCCGATCATCATCTCGAAAGCCAGAACCCACTTGGCTCCGGGATGAAGTCCTACCCACGAACCGCTGGGTCCCGTCACTCCGTGGCCGATGCCCACGTTACTGATGGCCGACATTGAGGTGTACATGGCGTCAAACACCGGGATGCCGTAGAAAGTCAAGTACAGCGCCACCACCATGATAATGAGGATGTACACCGTGAAGAAGGTGTTCACCTTGCTCACCACATGGTTGGGAATCGGTTTGCCGTCGATGTGAACAGCGCGCACCGAGTTGGTGTGCAGCACGCGGTAGAGTTCATTGGCCGTGTGTTTCAGGAGCACGATGAGGCGGTCCATCTTGGCACCACCTGAGGTTGAACCTGCCATGCCGCCAAAGAACATCATCACCATCAGGATGACGGTGACAAACTCTCCGCTGTTCTCGTAGTCAAACGTTGAGAAACCAGTTGAAGTGATTGCCGACAACGTGTCAAAAGCGCCATAGATTAAACGGTCTTTATGATTGTCGAGGAACCCCATGTAGATCATGTATGCAAAGATCGCTACAGTGGTAACCAGTGTTGTCATGCAGTACCAGCGCAAGGTATTGTTGTTCCTGATGCGCTTGAAGTTGCCGTGAATGGTGGCGGCAATGATGGAGAAACTGATACCGCCGATGAACATGAAGATGATGACCACGATGAACACATAGCTAGACTGCCAGTAGTCAAGGCCGATGTTCTTGGTGGAATAGCCGCCGGTGGAAGTCGTTGTCATGGCGTGGCACACAGCATCAAACCAGTTCATGGGCCCGATGAACAGCAGTAGTGTAAGCACTGCCGTCAGACCGATGTAGATGAGCCATAAGTCCTTGGCTGTCTGGCTGATGCGTGGGCGTAACCGTTCGTGGGTAATGCCGGTTACCTCGGCATTGAACATGGCGATGCCACCCTTCTGGTTCAGCATGGGGATGACTGCCAAGGTGAACAGGATGATTCCCATGCCGCCAATCCACTGAGTCATAGCGCGCCAGAACAGCACGCCATGCGGAATCTCCTCGACATATCGTATCACACTGGACCCCGTGGTGGTGAAGCCGGCCATCGTCTCAAAGAATGCGTCGGTCACGTTGTTGAATGTGTCGGAGAACAGGTAGGGTAGCATGCCGAAGACTGAGAAGAAAACCCAGATGATACCGGTGAGCATCAAACCCTCGCGTTTGTGCATTGACGTGCTGCGCGGTTTAATGCCGAAAGCCATAATCGCGCCTGCCGCTGCAGTGATAGCGACACTGTAGATGAAAGCCCGCAACGATGTGGGCTCATCAAACCACCACGAGACGGCCAGCGGCAGCAGCATGAAGATGGCCTCGATGAGCAAGAGCCAGCCTTGCATGCGCAGCACGATGGCGAAGTTGATATGTTGATTGGCGCGTTTAGGCATGATCACGAGAAGTATTTGTCGAGTTTGTGGATGGCACCCTGCAGACAGAAGACTACCACATGGTCACCGGCCTGAATGCGGGTGTTGCCGTTAACGAGTTGACCCTTGCCGTCCCTGACGAGGCCGGCAATAGTGAAGTCGCGACTCAGTTTCAGGTCCTTAACATCAGAGCGGGTTACACGGTCCCCCTCCTCGACAATGACCTCGGCCACCTCGGCATCGGCAAGAGCAAGACAACGGGCATTATCCTCGTCGGCATCAATCAGAATCTGGTAGATACGGCTCGAAGCAAGCAGTTTCTTGTTGACGATGGAGCCGATGTTGAGCGATTCGGCCTCATTGATGAACTGGATATCTTCGACTTGGGCGATGGTTTTGGGCACACCGTTGGTCTTGGCAATCATGCAAGACATCATGTTGACGGCGCTGTTGTCACCCAGGGCGATAAAGGCGTCATAGTAGCTCACACTCTCTTCCTCGCTGAGTTCAGTGTCCCGCAAGTCTCCTTGAACCAGTTTGCAGTTGGGGTAGCGTTGGGCCAGTTCATCACAGCGTTCGAGGTTCTCCTCGATAATCTTGATGTCAACGGTTTTGCCCAGGCGCTTGACGAGCTGTTCGGCAATGTCATTGCCGCCGACGATGAGCACGTTGTCGACGGGTGTCTGCACCTTGCCGCAAACTTCTCGCACCTCGTCGATGTGATCACGCGTGGTGGCGATATAAACGATGTCGTTCTCCAGCACACGGTCATCACCGCGCGGGATGATGATTTCGCGGTTGCGTTTAATGGCCGAAACGTGCAGGAAGTGGCTGATGCTGGACACATCCTTGAGCATCTGGTTGACAATGCGGGCGTTAGAGCGGATTTTCACACCCACCACAATCAACTCGCCATCGAACAGCTCAAACCAATTCCTTGCCCATGTGCGCTTGAGTGCACTCGCTATTTCCTTGGCGGCAAGCATCTCGGGATAGATGAGGTGGTCAATGCCCAGGGTGGTCATGTGTGCACGCCACTTGGGATTGAAAAACTCGTCATTGTCAACACGCGCCACAGTCTTGCGGGCCCCCAGTTTCTTGGCCATCGAGCAGGCGAGGATGTTACGTGCCTCGCTCTTGGTGACAGCGATGAACAGGTCGCATTGACCTGCTTTAATGGCATTCAAGTCATTGAAGGAGATGGCACTGCCTTGATGGGTAAGCAGGTTGTAGTTCTCAAGTGGTTCGAGTTTCCTGCTCTCGACATCCATGATGATGATGTCCTGCTCCTCATTACTGAGCATCTTGGCTAAATGCGTCCCGACTTCTCCGGCACCTGCAATTACTATCTTCATCGTTTCATTTGTTTTATTGTTCGCGGTTGGCGGATGCCAACTCTTGACTTCTAACTGACTTCCAGCTCCTTGAGGATGGCATTCTCCAGTGATTGGGCATCCATGCCGCAACGCTCATACAGCTGGGCCACCGTGCCTTGATCCACAAATTCGTCCTGGACACCGAGCATCCTCAGGCGGTTGGTCTTGTCGTGGCGGGACATCCACTCGGCGACAGCCGAACCCAAACCTCCGACAACGGTCCCGTCCTCAATGGTGATCACGCTGTGGTAGCGGCTGGTGGCTTCCTCCAGAATGTCCCCGTCGAGTGGCTTCACAAAAATCATGTCGTAGTGTCCCACCTTGATGCCGCGCTCGGCCAGGCGGTTCACTACCTCAATGGCCTCGTTGCCGATGTGGCCGATGCTCAGCACCGCCACACCTTCGCCCTCGCTCATGCGCCGTCCTCGTCCCACGGGCAAAGCCTGCATCTCGTTGTGCCAGTCGGCGATGACGCCCTTGCCGCGCGGATAGCGGATGGCAAACGGGCCCATGCCTTCGAGCTGGGCCGTGAACATGAGGTTACGCAGGTCGTGCTCGTTCAATGGTGACGCCACAACCATGCCGGGAATGCAGCGCAGGTAGGCCAGGTCAAACAGGCCGTGATGCGTCACGCCGTCCTCGCCGACGATGCCGCCGCGGTCGATGCAAAAGGTCACTGGCAGGCCTTGAATGGCGACGTCGTGGATGATGGAGTCGTAGCCGCGCTGCAGAAAGGTGCTGTAGATGGCACAATAGGGATGCATGCCATCCTTGGCAAGTCCGCCGGCAAAGGTGACTGCATGACCCTCGCTGATGCCGACGTCAAAGGCACGTCGGGGCATCGCTTCGAGCATCATGGACATCGAGGTGCCGCTGGGCATGGCAGCCGTGATGCCCACAATCTTTTCGTTCTTCTCGGCAAGTTCCACAAGAGTCTTGCCGAACACATCTTGATACTTGATGGGACCCCCCTTGCCGCCCTTAGAGCGTTCACCGGTCTCTTCATCAAATTTGCCAGGAGCATGCCATGTGGCGGGGTCGGCCTCGGCAGGGGCGAAACCTTTGCCCTTGACGGTACGCACGTGTACCAGTTTGGGGCCGGTCATGTCCTTGATTTCCCTGAAAACCTTGACCAGCCGCTTCACGTCGTGACCGTCGTAGAGGCCAAAGTAACGGATGTTCAAGCCCTCAAAGATATTCTGTTGGCCCGAGAACAGCGATTTCAGCGCGTTGCTGAAACGCATGATGAGGCCCTTACGGTTGTCGTTGATGACGTTATGGCGACGCAGGAACTGGTAAGTCTTGTAGCGCAGCTTGTTGTAGCGGTGAGACGTGTGCAGGTCGCTCATGTAGGAACTCAAAGCACCCACATTGGCGTCAATCGCCATATCGTTGTCGTTCAAGACGATAATCAGGTTGTTGGGGTTGGTCGTGGCGTTATTGATGCCTTCAAAGGCCAGGCCGCCACTGATGCTCGCGTCACCGATGACGGCAATCACCTTGCGCTGCTCGTTGTGCTGCAACTCGGCGGCGATGGCCATGCCCAGGGCTGCAGAGATGGAGTTGGACGCATGGCCGGCAGTGAAGGTGTCATACTCACTCTCGGCTGGGTTGGGGAAACCGCTCAAGCCGTCAAGCTTGCGGTTGTCGTCAAACTGGTCACGACGGCCGGTCAGGATTTTGTGGGCATAAGCCTGATGGCCCACATCCCACACCAGGCGGTCATCGGGTGTGTTGAATACATAGTGCAATGCGACCACTATTTCCACGGCTCCCATGCTCGACGCGAAGTGCCCCGGGTTGCTCGAGAGCTCATGTATCATGTATTGGCGCAATTCTTGGCACACTTGCGGCAGCTGGTCGAGTGCCAGCTTTCTCAGGTCGGCAGGTGTGTCGATTTGCGCCAACAGTGGGCAGTGTTCTTGGATATATGGTTTAGTTGTCATTGATCAGTCTTTTTTTCTCACATATTTCTTGTAGAGAGGGACAAAAACGACAATGCCCGACGCTACGATGGTGAAAATCATCATGAAGTCGATGCGTGCCGCCCTGGTGAGCAGCAACCAGCATAATCCCAGCCACAAGAGCAGGATACACACAAAACGAATCATGTTACCTGTTGTCATAGTGCTTCAGTTTTTGTCTAAATGGCAAAGGTAATCATAATTTCTAAATTATCGGTCATTAATTTCATTTTTCATTCGTTTTCGTGCTCAGCAATCTTGTTCGCTGCTTGCTGCGCAAGTGATGGAGATATAAAAAATGGGCTGGAACCGACAACAGGTCCCAGCCCGATTTATTACAGTAAGCCTGTGTTTATGCTATTTACCAAGCGTCATTGAGCACATAGTTGATCAGGTCGATGGCATCGGTGATGTTGACTTCGCCGTCATGATGACAATCAGCTGCAATGAGGTCGATATCGCCCTCGTCATTGAGCACATAGTTGATCAGGTCAATGGCATCGGTGATGTTGACTTCGCCGTCACGATTCACGTCACCGATGGTGACGCTGGGATCATCACCAGGTATCACATAGCCGTCATAGGGATACATGCCGATAATCATCTCGTTGCCTCCGTTACTGCCTTGGCTGAAGTCCCAAACGGTAGCGTTTCCGAATGGATGAAAAGCCAATGAATTGATTTCAAACCAGCCGTTGAACGCGCCATTGAAACCCCAGTTCATGTGGAATCGGCCTTCGGCATCGACGCCATCAAGCACCCAAGCATGACCTTCATAGAGGTCATGGTAGGGAATGGGACGTCCAGCCTCTAACTCGGTATAGATGAGAGCGGCCCATTCATCGTAGGTATATTTTGTGGGGTAATTGTCACAATGGGAATAGGGGTCTTTGCCAATGAGTTGGGCACCTGAGTTGAAACCGAAGAATTTGAATGCTGCCAGTTGGTCATAGGGATAACTTCCTGTGCCAGTTACTTCAGAATCGCCATACTGGGCCTTGCAGGCATGTCCGCTATAGCGACACAACTTGGCCACCTCGTTGGCCTGCTCATCGGTGTAATCAACATAAGAAAGGCTACCTGTCTCGGGGTTATAGATAGTGTAGTCAACAAGAATCTTGTTGTAGTCAAAGGTGGTAGATTCCAGTGCAGGAACAGGGCCACAGCCACTCATTACATAATAGCCAGACATGGCTTCACTACTCTCGGGGTATTTCCAGTAATACATGATTTGGGCCATTGCAAGCGGTCCGCAGCCCACCGAGGTACGCTCGGTGCCATTCATCGGGCAGTAGCGGTTCATGGGTTCGTCCTGACCCCAGTTGGTCTTCAGCAGCGGGCTGACAACAGTAGAGCGCGTGTAAGTCTTTTTGGGAACAATTTTTCCAGTGAATGCCTGAGCGGTTTCAATCTGTTTCTTATAGTTGTTCAGGAATCCCATCATTCCACCAGGCAGTTTGTTCATGTCGATGTTGCCCTTGTCGCCATAGGCAAGCACTGCCTTGGCGCGGTCGTCACCGGCGATGATGACCCAGCCCCCGCCATCGGCGTTGAACACGTAGTAAGCATTATCGCTGACATTGGACTTCTCGGTGTGAACGAGTCGAACGCCTGATGGGGAATTGAATTTACCCTTGGCACTCCTGGACTGGAGGAACTTGTTCGCTGCAGCACGTGCTTGGTCGGCATCAATGCTGTTTGCAGTCGCGTTAGATGCAATCATAACGATTGCTGCAAGAGCACATGCTCTAAAAATTGTTTTAAAGTTCATAGTTTTAAATGGTTAATAAGGGATAATAAAATCTATCTGATGCGCAAAGATAGTTATTTTTTTTCATTATACTATTTTTTATTATGTCTTTTATTGGTTTTGGTAAATAGATGACGTGGTAATGCAAAAAAGAGACACAATTTCTTGTGTCTCCTTATGTTTAATCAAGACGCAAGTCCTTGCGTCTCAAAGCCTAAAAATCACTTTAGGGATCATTAGCCGATAATGTAGTTGATGACTTCGATGACGTCAGAGATGGTTAAGGTTGTGGAGCCGTTGTTGAGGACTTCATTAATCATCCAGGTAGCATCGCTGATATTGATGGGTGCATTGTACTTGGCCACCTTGCCAACAACCAGCAATTGACCTGTTGCGGTGGTGGGAATGGCCGTCAACTGGTTGGCGTTGGTCGTGTAGTAGTAAAGTGACAGGTTGTAGGTTCCCGATTCAAGCGTGTTGGGCAATGCCAGGACACCGTTCACCGTGCTGCCCTGGACAAAGGTGCTCTTTTCCAGATTGACAGGGGCGCTGTTGGCTAAACGGTTGTTGTCGGCGTCAGTCAGCGAGAACAGCAGGTTGAGGTTGCTGTAGGAGGTGTTGAAGTTGACGTTCTTGGCCTCGGTATTCAATTGTCCTTCACCCAAAATGATCAGGTCGTTGTTGGCATCAAGCTGCTCGGCGTTGATGGTGCAATAAACGGGCGGTTTGATGTTGGTGATCATCTCGTGGCCAGAGTTGAACTTCAGATAGTCTCCATCGCGGTGAGTCATGTTCAATGCCGTGGAGACATACCAGCCATCGCACGTGCCATACCAGCCAAAGTTGAAATGAAATTTACCCTCGCTGTTGTAGCCGTCGCAGATGAAGGCGTGACCACCGGCATTGGGATCGTTGGCCGAGTAGAGGATAGGACGACCGGCATCAATCTCGGTCTTGATCATCGCTTCCCACTGGGCTGTCGTGTAATTGTTGCCACCCCAGCCGCCCCAGCCGGAGCTCTTCTCGTAAAGCGTGCTGCTGGTGTAGCCAAAGTTATGCATGGCGTAGTTTTGGTCAGTGGTGTAGGCACCGCTACCATCAGGACTGTATTGCATCTCTACGGCTTGACCGCAGTAACGGCTCAGTTTAGCAACTTCTTGGGCCTGTTCATCGGTATAAGTGTCCTGTATCAGTTGGCTGTTGTCCCAATCCCAATGGCAGTAGGAATCCAGCATGAGGCTGTAATCCACCGTGGTGGCGGGCAAAGCAGGTACGTAGCCAAAGCCATAACTGTAGAAACGTTCTTGGGCCGATAGTTCGGTGGGATACTGCCAGAAGTTCATCACTTGGGCCATCGCTGTGGCAACACAGCCCACGACGCAGTATTCACCGTTCTTTTTGGGACACTGCAGGTAGTAGGGCATCTCTTGACCCCAAGTGGTCTGGATGAGAGGACCAACGGTGCCGCTGTCCTTGAAAGATGCAGGGGCGGGAACCAAGTCATCACCCTTATAGGTCTGCAGGTACTCAATCTCGGCCTTGTAGCTGTTCAGCAGGTCCTTTAGGGGATCAGGCAGGTTGTTGAAGTCGATGCGGCCATTGTCGCTGTAGCCCAACACCTGGGCGGCGCGGTCCTCACCGGCGATGATGATAAAACCTCCACTGTTAATGTTGAAGGCATAGTAGTCATATGCGCCATTTACCTTGGTCGAGGGTTCGGCATGGGTGAGTTTGAGGTCGGCCATCGAGGGCGACTTGAAAGACCCGGGCGCCAAAGCGGCTTTTTGCTTAAGATAATTGTTGGCTACCGTTTTGGCTGCCATGGCGTTAATGTTGCCTGCGCTGGCTTGGAGCGATACCATCGTGAGTGAGGCCAGCATCAATGAACTCATTAATTTCTTGATGTTCATAAGTTTTAAAAGGCTAATAGTATTTTGATGTGAATAAATGATTATGCGCCAAAGTTACTTAGTTTTTTTGAAACATTTACACTTTTATGAGGAAAAACATAAAGAAAAATCACTCGCCGCCACTTTTTTCAAAATATTGGTATTTTTTTCAGTGAAAAAGGTATCACTCACAAAAATCTGTGGTTGTAAATTTGCACATCATTTATTTCAATACTAACCTGTCAAAAAATGAAACAATTTTTCCTTTTTTTATTCATGTTAATGTCGGCCTCATTACAGGGCGCAAACGCACAAACTCACGTCATGCCAGCAAACGAAGCCAGATGTTTGGTTGTGTATTATACCTATAGTGGAGTGACTGAGACGCTCGCTCAGGCGATTGCCGAGGATTGCGGTGGCACTTTACTTCAAGTGGTCGATCACGGTGGCTACCCACGTCCCGAGAGCAACACGACCTATAACTATGCCAACAACGAGCGCAGTCAGATTGATGCTGGTAACTGGCCCGAAATCGGAACTGCTGTTGATGATTTCAACCAGTGGGATGCGGTGATTGTGTGCACTCCGTTATGGAATGGAAAGATGGCTAATCCGATGCTGACTTTTCTGCACAATCATGCCGATAAACTGACGGGCAAACAGGTCTCGCTTGCTGTGACAAGTTGGAGCAGCGGCATCAGCGGGGTTGTGACGGATGCCCATAACCAATTGCCGAACAGCGTCTTTGTGGGTACCCCTCTTCACATTAATTATGGTAATCGCGGCAATATCCCAACGATGGCCAGAGAGTGGGTGGGCACTTTGGAATATGAGATTTCCGCTTCTGCTTTAGGAAGATTTCGTGTCATCGTGGGTGATAAAGAGTTTCCGGCAACCCTTGCCGAGGGCGAAACCGGCCAGGCTTTCGCCGAAATGCTGCCCCTCAAGCTGGAGATGTCGGAACTCAACGGCAATGAGAAGTATTACTATCTGAGCGACGTTCTGCCCACCGACCAAAGAAATCCCGGCACAATCAACGCGGGTGATATCATGCTCTATGGAAACTCATGTGTTGTTCTGTTTTATAAGACATTCAACACCTCATACCGGTATACTCCAATCGGCCATATTGATGATCCGACAGGCCTTGCTGAAGCATTAGGGGCATCCAGTGTGGTTGTCAAGTTTGATCGCCTGTCCTTGCCGGGTGATTTGAATGGTGACTATGAGATGAATATCAGCGATGTGATGGTGTTAATCAATTATATCCTGAATTCAGTATCTGGCGGTGAGCATCCTGATAACTTTTCCAATTATGATGTGAATGGAGACAAAGAGGTGACAGTCAGTGATGTGATGGAATTGATTAATATGATTCTGAATAACAGATGATGTAACAGTGACTCATAGCCGACCATCAATCGCCTATAAATGCTTTGATGTATGTGGCGGACCAACTCAGATTTGCCATTTAATGAAAAAATGAGTATATTTGCACCGCTAAACGTTTATTTAAAGAAATCATGACAATGAAAATGAATAGATTCTTAATTACGATGGCTGCTGTTTTGCTGGCTGTCATCGCCAGCGCTCAGAGTAAGGTCTTTTTTACATCAGACATCTCTCCTGAGTCGCTCGTCAGGATTTACAAGGCCCTCAACGTTGAGCCGACTGGTCGTGTGGCTGTGAAAATCAGCACTGGCGAGGCTGGTAACAACCACTATCTCAAGCCTACCTTCATCCGCAATCTGGTTGATGAGGTGAACGGCACCATCGTGGAGTGCTGCACTGCTTACGGTGGCTCGCGTCAGGATGTTAGCAAACACTGGCAGACGATTCATGAACATGGCTTTGACTCCATCTTTGCCGTGGACATCATGGATGAGTTCGGACAGATGCGCATTCCTGTCAAGGACCGTAGCCACATCAAGTATGACATCGTGGGCGATCACTTGGCCAACTACGACTGGATGATCAACCTGGCTCACTTCAAGGGACATGCCATGGGTGGCTATGGCGGTGTCTTGAAAAACGCCTCGATTGGCGTAGCCAGCACAGCCGGTAAGGCCTACATCCACTCGGCCGGCTACACCGATGATGCCAGCGACGCATGGAATCACATTGAGAATCAGGATGGTTTCCTCGAGTCGATGGCTGCCGCAGCCCAGGCGGTTCACAACTACATGGGTGGCCGTGTCATTTATATTAATGTGATGAACAACATGTCGGTTGATTGCGATTGTGACGGCACCCCCGACGAGCCCAAACTCAAGGACATGGGCATTATGGCCAGCCTCGATCCCGTGGCGCTGGACTGGGCTTGTGTCCAGATGGTGATGAACCACAAGGCATCGGCTGGTGATGACAATGCACCGCTCATCGAACGTATCAACAGCCGTCATGGCACCCACACGATTGACTGGGCCGAGCACATTGGTCTAGGCTCCAAGAATTACGTCATTATTAATATAGATGAAAAATCCTTTGGTACTATCGTTTACTAATTTTTTAATTATCATAATCAATGAACAACTTTGTCTATGACATACCTGTAAAGGTTTATTTCGGTGAAAATCAGTTGCAGCACCTCAGTGAGGAGTTGGCAAAGTTCGGTAAACGTGTCCTGCTGACCTACGGTGGCGGTTCCATCAAGCGCACGGGTCTCTATGATGCCGTGGTGGCCGAAGTCAAGAAGGCTGGCATGGAATTGTTTGAACTGTCGGGCATAGAGCCTAATCCGCGCATCAACAGCGTGCGCCGCGGTGCACAGATGTGCAAGGACCACAACATCGACGTGTTGCTCGCCGTGGGTGGAGGTTCGACCATCGATGCCACCAAGTTCATGGCGGCTGGCGCCAAGGTGGATCATGACCCATGGGATTTCTTCAACGAGAAGTGGGCACCCATCACAGAGGCCTTGCCTATCGTCAGCGTGCTCACCCTGTCGGCTACCGGTAGTGAGATGGATGCTGGCGGTGTCATCAGCAATCCTGAGACCAACGACAAAATCGGACGCGTGGAGAGGCCGACCTTGTTACCCAAGGTGTCTTTCCTTGACCCGACGGTGACCTATACCGTCAGCCCTTATCAGACTGCATGTGGTGCAGCCGATATGCTCTCCCACATCTTTGAGGTCTATTTCAATATGAATCAGGACCTGTATATGCTCGACTGCTTCATGGAGGGCATGATGAAGACCATCATCAAGTACGCACCCATTGCCATTAAGGAGCCTGAGAACTATGAGGCACGAGCTAACCTGATGTGGACCTCTTCTTGGGCCATCAACGGCTTTGTTGACGGCGGCAAGAGGCAGGCATGGAGCTGCCATCCCATGGAGCACGAGGTGTCGGCCTACTATGACATCACTCATGGCTTGGGTTTGGCCATCATCACGCCTCGCTGGATGGAGTACTGCTTGAGCGAGAAGACGGTGAGCAAGTATGTTCAGTACGGCGTGAACGTGTTCGGTATCGACGAGCACCAGCCGGCCATGGACATTGCCCGTCAAGCCATCGAGAAGACCAAGGACTTCCTGTTTGGTACACTGGGCCTGACCAGCACTTTAACCGCGCTGGGCATCGGCGACGAACACATTCCCACGATGGCGCGCAAAGCATGTGCTGGCGGTATCTTGCCCGGATTTGTGCCTTTGAACCAACAGGACATTGAGGTTATTTTCCGTAACTGCCTCTGACTTAAAGTTCCCACAGGTGGCTATTTGCTCTAAAATATTGGCTTTTGGAGCTTTTAAAGGCTACTTTTGTATTTTTTATTGAAATTTATATTGATTTTTTGTCTAAAATATTTTTTTGTTTAGAGAAAATGTTATAATTTTGCATCGTCTTGTATGATATGACAATCTTTGATTTGTCATTTTATATCAGATTTATGAAATAGGATATTCCAACTTTTCATCAATTCTATTCAAGTTAAAAGTTAATAAATTTGGAGAAATGTTATTTGCATGAGATTCGTGACGCGGGAGCGCCGCGAATCTTTTTTTACTTGAAAGGCTATTGCTGGAAAAAAATAACTAATTTTGCCTCCATGAAGAAGAACAAGTTTATAATGATTGTGGCGTTGCTGGCATTAGCCATCGCCGCTCAAGCACAGGATATGAGTAAAGAAGAGATTGCGCGTCGCCTTGATGAGGTGTTCGGCGCTGTGTATAACAATCCGGCAGAACCGGGCGCTGCCGTGCTCATCATGCAGGGCAACGACACGGTGTACGGCCGCTGCTTTGGCCTGGCCGACATGGAGACCAAGGAGCCGGTTACGTTCGCTACCAACTTTTGCATTGCTTCGGTGTCAAAGCAGTTCTCGGCTGTGGCGCTGCTGCAACTTGCCGAGCGGGGTGTGCTGTCGCTCGACGATCCGCTGTCGAAGTTCTTTCCTGAGTTCCAGGCATCCTTCTTTAAGGACATCACTTTGCACCACATCATGAGCCACACCTCGGGCATCCCCGATGCGCGGCCCCGCAACGACCGCAATTTTGTACTCTACAGCAACGACGTCACTTCGGTGCAGTACATGTGCACGCTCGACCATCTGAATTTCAAGCAGGGTACTCAATATGAATACATCAACCCCACATTCCAGCTGATTTACCAGATTGTGGAACGGGCAACGGGCACCCCCTTTGAGACCTACATGCAGGAGAATGTCTTCGACAAAGCTGGTATGTCGACGTGCCGCTACTTTGAGCCCGACCGCGACATTGCCCATCTGGCTCACGGCTATGAGCGTGACGACAAGGGCGTTTGGAAGGAGTATGACTATGGCGAGGAGAGTTTCTTCGGCACCAAGGCCGACGGCGCCCTCTATTGTTCCATCAACGACTTCATGAACTGGGAGCGAGCCCTACGCGACAACAAGGTGTGGACGGCTGCCACCAAGCGTCTGGCCTACAATCCGTGGATACAGATTCCCGCTGATGCCGAGTATGGTTATCAGCCTCACACGGGCTATGGATACGGCTTCTTCGTCCAGGACCTCCCGGGACGGCCCACCCACGTGTATCACCTGGGTGACAATGGCGGTTTCACCATCTACGCCGGCAAGATTCCCGAGCGCGACCTGAACTTCCTGTTCTTCTCGACCCGCCCGGACATCGACCGCCTGGGCATGGTCAATCAGGTTTACCACATCCTCGGTCTTCTGTGATTTAAGTAAGTGATAAAAGCTTTTATTTTGGACGCTTGACGACAAGGTTGTCGGTGTTCATGCGTTGCATGTATTGCTGGATGATGGACTTCATCTGGCGTTGCATGAGTTGTAGCGTGTCGGCAGGCATGCAGTTGAGGACGTTGACGGTCAAGGTGGAGTCGCTGCGGAACTTGTAGGCTGCTGTCACATCCTTGCCGTCGAATTGCAACACGTAGTTTCCCCAAACATATTCGTAGCCACTGAACTCGGGCACCCAGTGCAGGGCGAAGCCGTCGTTGGCATTACCGCTCAGCATGTTGCGCCCGAAGGCGATGTAGGGCTTGTCATAGTGCAGGTAGGCAAGCACGGTGGGCATGATGTCGATATGCTCCACCACGCGTTCCTCGTCATAGCCGTGCAGTGAGGGGTCGCCAGGTGCATACAGGATGATGGGCACACAGTAGTTGCCCAGGGTGGTGCAGTAGAACGGGTCGATTTGCTGGTTCACGTGGTCGGCCGTGATGACAAACAACGTGTTATTGAACCACGGTTGTTGGCTGGCGGTCTCAAAAAAGCGTTTCAGAGCATAGTCGGTATAGGCGATGCACTGCTGCAAGGGACGCTCGCCTTTAGGGAAACGGCCTTCGTATTTCTCGGGAATGACGAACGGGTCGTGGCTTGAGGCGCTGAACAAGGCGGTCATGAACGGCTCCTGTATCTGACACATCTGCTGAGCATAGAACTGGAAGAACTCCTCATCCCATATGGCCCACGTGCCGTCAAAGTCTTCATCACCGTGGAAATTGGGGTCGGCATTGTACTCGTCGCGGCCGTAGTAGCGCTGGAACCCCGTGGCATGGGCAAAGGCCTGGAATCCCATAGACTCATTCTGCGCCCCGTGGAAAAAGGCGGTGTTGTAGCCCTTGTTCTCGCCCAGTTCTCGTGCTAGGCCTGACATGGCGTTCAGCGAGGCTGGCGTGAGGAACAACGGTTCGACGAAGTTGGGCAGCGATGACAACACCGACGGCATGCCCTCGATGCTCTTGCGTCCGTTGGCATAAGAGTATCGGTAGGTCATCGCTCCTTGGGTAATCAACGAGTCCAGGAAGGGCGTGAAACCTTGATAGGTGCCGTCCCTCAAAGTCTTGTTGTAGAATCCGATGTGCTGTTTACCGTAACTCTCCAGGATGATCACCACGACGTTGCGTGGCGTGAAGGCCGCGGTGTCGGTGGGCTGATGGAGTGGGGTATAGAGCGCCAGAGCTTCCTTTTCGCTCATGTAGTCGGGAACGACAAAGGGTGTCTTTTTCAACGTCCTGAAGATGGAGAAGGGCGTGTTCAGCACAATACCGGTCTCGGCGGGACGGTTGACATACTGGTTGGCGTTGCTGATGGTGATGGGGCGCGTCGCCTTGGTGAAACCGCCACGAATGGCACCGATGCACAGCGGAATGGCCAGCAACAATGACACGACCTGGAAAGTATAATAACGAGTCAACGATTGATGAGGTTTCGTGTTTCCTCCGTTAATTCCGTTTTCTCCGTTAATTGCGCACCCAGAAGGCCTGAACAGTTTCCAGAACGCCCAAGTCACCAATGCGGCCAACAGCACAAGATACCAGTGACTCAGGAACTGACCTCCGAAGATTTTCAGCATCTCGCCCATGCTCTCATTACTGAATTCGGCGAAGATGGACGCCGTGGTACGCTTGCCCGTGAAGGGGAAATAGACGCAGTCCATCAGGTTCATGTACACCGCGATGCTGTTCACGATGGTGTAAATCCATCGCGCCACGCGGTAATAGCCCGGGCGCTCTTTCCAGTGCAGGGGTAACAGGAACAGCGCCATGATGACGGCGTTGGTATAGAGGATGGCAGGGGTGTCGAACAGCAGTCCTGCCCCGAACAGTTCAAGTCCATGGCCCAACGTCAGTGTTCCGGCATACAACGACCAGTTGAGCGTCAGAAAAATGACGCGGCACAGGGTGTAGGCTATATAAACCACCAGCAGGTCCCATAGCAGCCAGCAAACAGGATATGACGAGATGGATGAGTGACGTTTCATGCCACAAAATTACTAAAAAGTCCTTGTTTTTCGTTTCTTGAGAGGCAAAATCTTGCGTATATAGGGGACTTGAACTGCTTTTGCACCATAAAAAGAAAATAAGGTCATTAAATCAAAAGTGTGCCAAGTTCATTGAGGAACACCTCAACTGCCACCTCATGAAAACTAAAAACTGAAGCCAAATGGCTATAAGCAAACGGCTTTTTTACTACCTTTGCAGCCAAATTCAGAAAACACTATGGCAGAAAACGCATTACTACAACGCCTTGACGGCCTTGATGCCCGATTTGAGGAAATCGGCACGCTGATTACCGACCCCAATGTCATCGCCGATCAGCGACGCTACGTCAAGCTCACCAAGGAATATAAGAGCCTGGAGACCTTGCTCGGGGCCACCAACCGCTACCGCAAGCTGCTCGAGGACATCGAGCAGGCCAAGGCCGTTCTCGACACCGAGAGCGATGAGGAACTCCGCGCGATGGCGCGCGAGGAGATTGACGCTAATCAGGCCGAGGTGCCCAAACTTGAGGAGGAAATCAAGCTCTTGCTGATCCCCGAGGATCCCGAGGACAGCAAGAATGTGGTGCTCGAAATCCGTGGCGGCACAGGAGGCGACGAGGCTGCTCTGTTCGCCGGCGACCTGGCTCGCATGTACACCCGCTATTGCGAGACCAAGGGCTGGAACGTGCAGATGTCAAGTTGCAGCGAGGGCGCTGTGGGCGGCTTCAAGGAGGTCGTGTTCAGCATCACTGGCGACAACGTCTATGGCACACTGAAGTATGAGTCGGGCGTGCACCGCGTGCAGCGCGTGCCTGTTACCGAGACCCAGGGCCGTGTGCACACCAGTGCAGCCAGCGTGGCTGTACTGCCCGAGGCAGAACCCTTCGACGTGCACATCAACGAGGGCGAAATCAAGTGGGACACCTTCCGCAGCGGCGGTGCAGGTGGCCAGAATGTGAACAAGGTGAACAGTGGTGTGCGTCTGCGCTACATGTGGACCAACCCCAACACGGGCGAGCAACAGGAAATCCTCATCGAGTGTACCGAAACGCGTGACCAGCCCAAGAACAAGGAGCGCGCCTTGGCACGTCTGCGCACTTTCATCTACGACCACGAGCATCAGAAGTATGTCGATGACATCGCTTCGCGTCGCAAGACCCTCGTCTCGACTGGCGACCGTTCGGCAAAAATCCGCACCTACAACTATCCGCAGGGACGCATCACCGACCACCGCATCGGCTACACCATCTACAATCTGCCGGCCTTCATGGACGGCGACATCCAGGATTGCATTGACCACCTCATCGTCGCCGAGAACGCCGAGAAACTCAAGGAAGCGGAACTTTGATGCTCGCTGCGCTCGCAGTTTAGAGTTTAGGGTTTAGAGTTTACAAATGGTAACGATATAGCAGTTGACCCTGTGGCATATTGTTGCACACTAAACCGTGCTATCGCATGGGAACCTTTAGCTCGGCGAAGCCAAATTAAAAGAGAATTAATTTTAAAATATTCTTTGTTGAATTTCCTGCCCACAGGGCGGTTAAAATTACAGATGGGCCAACTTCTATATCATAACTTTACTAATTGTTAAAGGTATGTTAAAACGTCGTTTTGTTGTAACAAAGCGGCGTTGTCATGTGTCTATATAGCAAACGAGAACCGATTTCTGAAGCCTGAAGACACAGCTATAGTAACAATTAGTGATGTTTTATTGAAAGAACACCGGAGTTTCACTGCTCTGGTGTTTTTCTTTGAGTGGCGAAGAATTTTTGTATTTTCTGGATGATGGCGGCGGGGTTGTCGGTGTCGCGGCTCAGGCGTTCCATCGGGCACCAATCTGTGCCGGTGCGGTTAATGATATGGTCTACCAGTTGCCCAAATTGGGCCTCGACGTGATGGCTCTTCAGCAACTCAAGTGCCGGCTCGCTCATCACGTCGGCATGCACCTGCCTCACGCCGCCAACAGCCATACAGGCGGCCGCTGCCTTGCCCACCGCCTTGTCGGCAATCAGGGCTTTGTTCAGAACCTCGGGTTGTTGGGTCACCAGTGCCAGCAGGTCTTTCACGCCACGCTGGGTGAAGCGGTGAATTGTGCCGTCATCGCTTTTCACCACAAGTGTTAAGTTCTCGTTGTGTAAAATGTCAATTAAGTCTTTCATCATGCCGCAAAGATACAAAAACTAGTGACTAAGGACTATAAACTAGAAACTTTTGTTGTAATTTTGTAGCATTAATTCTAATTCAACAATAGCAATGAAGATAGGTATCATCGTGGCAATGCGCAAGGAGCTGGAACTGCTGCTGCCGTTGCTGCAAGACAGCGAGAAGAGCCGCATGGGTGGCTTTGAGTTCCATTGCGGCAAGATGGGCAAGCATGATGTTATGGTCATGCAGTGTGGTATCGGGAAGGTTAATGCCGCCATGGGTGCGCTCATGTTGGTCAACAATTTCACGCCTAATTACGTCATCAACAGCGGTGTCGCTGGAGGTGCCGACTTGTCGGTCAATGTCATGGACGTGGTGGCCGGTGCACGTGTCGCCTATCATGACGTGTGGTGTGGTCCCGAGAGTGAAGTGGGGCAAGTCCAGGGATTACCCTTGTATTTCGAGGGAGCAAAACACCTGCTTGACCTTGTGCCCGAGCGTGACGATATCCACAAGGGACTGATCTGCTCTGGTGACCAGTTCATCGACACAATGGATGCCGTGAAGCGTATCAAGGGCAACTTCCCCGATGCCCTGGCTGTGGATATGGAGTCTGGTGCTATCGCCCAGGTCTGCCATCTGAACAAAGTGCCGTTCCTCGCCCTGCGTGTCATCAGTGACTCGCCAGGTGCCAGCCACGACAACACCAAGCAGTATCTTGACTTCTGGACCGACGCGCCCCAGGAAACCTTCATGCTGCTAAAAGACATCATTAAAGGGCTTTAGTCATCAGCCCCGCAGCGATTGCCAATCCGAATAATCCGTTAATTCCGTATAATCCGTAAAAGTTATGGAAAAGATTGCAAGTTTCAAGATTGACCACACGCGCCTGTTGCGCGGCATCTATGTTTCTCGTAAGGACTACCTCGCCGGTGGTGACGTGGTGACAACATTCGACATCCGCATGAAGCTGCCCAACCGCGAGCCGGCAGTGAGCCAGAGCGCCCTGCACACCATTGAGCACCTGGCTGCGACCTACCTGCGCAACCACAAGGAGTGGGGCGACAAGGTGGTCTATTGGGGGCCGATGGGTTGCTGCACCGGCAATTACCTGTTGCTCAAGGGTGACCTTGAGAGCCGTGACATCGTTCCATTGATGCAAGAACTCTTCCACTGGATTTCGGAGTTTGATGGCGAAATTCCCGGTGCCAACGCCCACGATTGCGGCAACTATATGCTCAATAACCTGCCCATGGCCAAGTGGGAAGCCCGTAAATTCTACATCGAAGTCCTCCAGGACATCCAACCCGAAAATCTCGTCTATCCCGAGGACTGAGTTTGTGGGTACAATAACGACGAATTACGCTAATAATCACGATTTCAGTTTCGTGAAAATTAGCGTAATTCGTTGTTATATTCGAGAATGTCGATTTACAACTCGAGGGCGTCTTTAACCTTTTCGGGCAGCAGCGCCAGATCGAGCACGTCCTTGATGGTGTTGACGTAGTGGAACGTCAGGCCCTTGAGGTACATCTCGTTGATTTCCTCGATATCCTTGCGGTTATCCTTGCACAGGATGATGTCACGGATGCCGGCACGCTTGGCCGCGAGGATTTTCTCCTTGATGCCGCCCACGGGCAACACCTTGCCGCGCAGGGTGATTTCGCCGGTCATCGCCAGGTGGTCCTTGACCTTGCGCTGGGTGAATGACGAGGCCAGCGAGGTCACCATCGTCACGCCTGCCGACGGGCCGTCCTTGGGAATGGCCCCCTCGGGCACGTGGATATGGACATTGTACTTGTCGAACAGGTCCGGGTCGATGTTGAGCAGCGAGCAGTGGGAACGCAGGAACTGGAGCGCGATTACGGCCGACTCCTTCATCACGTCACCCAGGTTGCCCGTCAGCGTGAGTTTTTCGCCCTTGCCACGAGCCAGCGACGACTCCACGAACAGGATTTCACCACCCACGGCTGTCCATGCAAGCCCGGTCACCACGCCGGCAAACTCGTTGCCCTCATACTTGTCGCGACTGTAATCGGGAGCGCCCAGGTATTCTTTCAGGTCCTCGACCTTGACGCTGGTGGGATAGGGGTCACCAGTGGCTTTGTGGCGGGCCACACGGCGCAGGACGGTGGCAATCTTCTTCTCCAGCTGTCGCACGCCGCTCTCGCGGGTGTAGTCCTCGATGATTTTCAGGATCACCTGCTTGCCGAACTTGATTTCGTTCTTCTTGAAACCGTTGTTCTCCAGTTCCTTGGGAACGAGATGGCGCTTGGCGATTTCCAGTTTCTCCTCAGGGATGTAGCCGGTGATTTCGATGATTTCCATGCGGTCGAGCAGGGGACGGCTCACGGTAGCCAAACTATTGGCGGTAGCGATAAACAGGATTTTGGACAGGTCATAGTCCACGTCGAGGTAGTTGTCGTGGAAATGGCCGTTCTGCTCGGGATCCAGCACCTCGAGCAAGGCCGACGACGGGTCGCCCTTGAAATCCTGGCCCACCTTGTCGATCTCGTCGAGCACGATGACAGGATTATTGCTGCCGCACTTGGCCAGGGCGGCAATGATGCGGCCCGGCATGGCACCGATGTAGGTGCGGCGGTGGCCGCGGATTTCGGCCTCGTCATGCAGACCGCCTAAAGAGATGCGGGCATACTCGCGGTGCAAGGCGTCGGCAATCGACTTGCCCAACGACGTCTTGCCCACGCCCGGAGGACCGTACAGGCACAGGATGGGCGCCTTGAGGTCGCCACGCAATTTCAGCACCGACAGGTGCTCCAGGATGCGGTCCTTGACCTTCTCAAGACCGTAGTGGTCGGCATTGAGTTTTCCCTCCACCATTTTGAGGTCGAAATTGTCCTCGGTATAGGTGTCCCACGGCAGGTTGAGCATGTTGTCGAGGTAGGCATACTGCACCGAGTAATCGGGCGTCTGCGGATTGAGGCGTTCGAGTTTGCGCAATTCCTTCTCAAACTGTTTCTGAACACTCTCGCTCCACTTCATCTTGCTGCCACGTTCCTGCAGCTCTTCGATGTCATCGACGTCGGTTCCCAACTCCTCCTGGATGGTGCGAATCTGCTGCTGCAGGAAGTGGTCGCGTTGCTGCTGCGACAGTTCCTCGCGCGTGCGGGACTGAATATTGGCCTTGATTTCCACGAGTTGTTCCTCGCGGGTCAGCAGGGCATACAGCAGGTAACCGCGCTTCTTGATATCACGTTCCTCGAGCATGTGTTGCTTCTGGTCTGAGTCAAAGGCGATGTTGGTGGCCAAGAAGTTCATCAGGTACATGGGATTGTCGATGTTCTTCATCGCGAACGCCAGTTCACGGCCGTTGTTGCCCATGTTACGCAGTATGCGCAGGGTGACCTCGGCGATGGACTGCATCAGCACCTCAAATTCCTTGTCACCCGCCAACGGCAGCTTGTCCTCAACCAGCGTGACTGAACCGCGCAGGTAAGGCACCGTCTGGGCCACCTGGCCTAACTTGCATGCCGAACGGCCTTGCAGGATGACGTTGGTCGATCCGTCGGGCAGTTCCAGCACCTTGACGATGGTGGCAATGGTGCCGTAGCGGTAAAGGTCGCGCTCCATCGGGTCCTCGATGTGGCTGTCATACTGGCAGAAGACGGCAATGGAATGGTGGCCTTCTTCGGCCTCCTTGATCAGGCGCATCGATTTCTCACGACCGACCGAAACCGGCATGGTCATGGCAGGAAACAGCACCATGTTGCGCAGGGGCAGAATGGGGATGTCATCGGCCTGACTGTCCTGGATGTCGGTGCCGTCGCCCACTTCATGTA
Organism: Sodaliphilus sp.; assembly: GCA_045541835.1. Lineage (GTDB taxonomy): Bacteria > Bacteroidota > Bacteroidia > Bacteroidales > Muribaculaceae > Sodaliphilus. The sequence continues at coordinate 30,581 of JAZQJW010000083.1, forward strand.
TCTCGGTGATGATGGGGACCACGCGGGCGCCGCCATCGCTCATTTCAGTATCTATGTTGTCTAAAAAGTCTATCATCGTTAATGTTGATTATTGGCCACTTGTCATCTTGTTGGCCTAATAGGCCCGCAAAATTACAAATAATCCACGAATTAGAACCCTATCGCCAAGGTCATTTATAGAAAAATAACAAAGCAAGCGGCTCGCATGAGCTGCGGGCCGCTTGTGAATGGAAGTGTGCGACAGTTGTCGCGCCTGTCAGTTTACTTGATGACCTTGATACTCTGGGTAGAGCCGTCGCTGTAGGTGCGAACGATGATGTTCACGCCCTCAACAGGCTGGCTGTACTCGATACCGCGAATGTCATAGTAACGCTCGCTGACAACAGTCTTGGCTACGGGAGTCTCATTAACTACCGTCGGGATGAAGATAGTGTTGAACTCACCGCATGCGGGAGTAGTGTGGACATTCTCGTCGGTGGGCAACGAGAAGATACCGATGTTACTACCAGCGCAAACCAGGTTGCCGGCATAGTCGAATGCCATCTGGAAGATGGTGCCCAGACCAGACTTGTAAGCGTACTTGGGAGTGATGTCGGGCGTGTTGCCGTCCCAAGTCAGGTCGAAGAACTGGAGGTAGCCGCTACCGTCGTTGATGACGAGCATGTCGGATGCCTCATTCACAGCGAAGCCAGCACGGTCACTACCGTTGAGCATAGCGTTGTAGGGAGCGCGACCGGAGTTGAAGGTCACGTTGCCGTCGTTGTCAACAAACATCAGCGAGGGAACGCCCGATGCGTTGTTGCCTGCACTGCGGTACTGCGATACCCAGACACCGTGGCCAGCAGGATCGGCAACAACGTTACCGTTGGTGTTAGCCTGCCATGCGCCGATGTCATAATACTGGCTGGGTGCGGTGCCCCAGGTGTCGACGATGGTGCCGTCTTCCTGACCGATGTTGTAAACACCCACACCGTTACCGTTGCCCGAAGGTCCGACAACGTCCTCAAGATATACATACAGCTTGGTGTTAGCGCCCTTGCCGCCAATGCCTACGCCAGGCGATGACGAGCCGACAGCCACACCGTTGTTGGTGATCAGACCATCGCCGTTGCGTGTACCAACGAAGAATTCGGTCCAAGTGCCGCCAAGGTCATTGGGATCGGCGATGAATACACCCGAGGTGGGATCGCCCCAATCGGGAACGTAGAGCTTACCCTGACTGTCGATACCCATGCGATAGTTGCTGCGCCAGGTGCGGTTACCGTTGTAAACCTGGTCGCTCACACGATTACCGTCAACGTCGTACACATAGACGCCATTGCCGGCATTGTTGTTGGCAACACGGTTACCGGCGTAGATGGTACCCATCTTGGGACTGCATGGTGACTTGTCGACAGCAACAAACAGCTGACCGCTATAGGTCGGACCGGTCGGGTTGAGACGCTGGATGGTGGTGATGTTCTCACCCTCGAGGGTGATGGACCACGTCAGCGACTCGCCGGGAGCGGCGGGCAACATGCCCAGCTCGAGCTGGATGCTGTTCTCGCCCTTCTTCACGTCGGGAATCTCAATAGTGGTCACCTCATTGCCCTCGGAATCATAGAAGGTGATGTAAGCATACTGTGCATCGTCGTTGGCATTGAACGAGAAGGTGCCGGTGGTGTCGTCACTCTCATACTTCAGGCCATAGGCAAAGATGCCAGGAATAGCGGGCTGATTGTTGGAGGCAGCCTGCCACTTGGTGATCTTGTTGTCCTGCATCAGGTACAGGTTGATGTCAGTGCCAATCACTGCGGCACCGGTCGACATGAACTGGCATGCCAGCGGGTCGAGGTCGGTGTTGGTGGTAGCCACCAGAGCGGCCTGGTCGAGACCGGCGGTGATGTCATACAGTTTGATACCGCCTACCATGGCGTCGCCACGGGTGGGAGCCATATAAGGCGTTACCATGAACTGATGCTGGGCATACTTGAAGAACGATACGCCCACAGCGGCAGTGTCTTCAACATTGCTCTCGAAACGACCTACCACTTGGCTGTCGGTGCCGTTGGCCTTGGCCGTGGCAACCTCGAACGGCAAGATCTTCACACCGTCAAGCACCACGTTGTCATCGTTGCGCGGCGAGAGCGTCAGCACGGGCTCGCCAATCTTGGGCAACGTGAAGTTGCTGGAAGCACTGATGGTCCTCTCGGTGTATACCGTGCTGGTGATCTGGCCATTGACAACTGCCAGTTTCAGGAACCTCATGCCGCCGACAGTGCTGCTGCCGTTGGTGCCGATAACGGTTACCATGCACTCGTCAGCACCACCATCAACGACGACGGCCTGCGGACGATAACGGTAGAAGTTGGCTGAACTCTGGGTGCTTACCCATTCCACGGGATCGCTGTCAAAGTTCTCCCACTTGAACAGGCGCAGTGTGCCGCGCTGGAAGCCGGCGTCAACATAATCGTTTCCAAACTGGGTCTGCACACTGTTGATACCCACGAGCTGGTTATCGGCGGTGAAGCAGATGTCAGCCAGGCGGCTGTAGAAGCCGGCGTTGTTGGGCTCAGCATCGGCAATGCCGTTGATACTCAACTCCTTGACAATCACCTTGTCAACATTGTTGATGAGGTACAGGTGGGGCGTGCCGTCCTCGGCATTGGTCAGCACGACGGTGCTGTCGCCGCGAACGAGCATGCGCCTGATGCTGCCTTCAAGGTCATACAGCGTACCCTCGTCACGAGTCAGGTTGAGTTTCTCGGGGGCGCTGATGTAGCCGGGAAGATCGGGCTCAGGATAGTTCTGGAACAGGTCATCGGGGATGACATAGTCGGTAGCCTCCAGCAGAGGAACCTCATAGGTCGTCTTGTTGGCCTCGACAACGATGTCGCCTGAAGCCTTGGTGATCCACTCTTGCCACTCGCTGTCAACACTGGCCTTGGTATATTCACCCAGGGGCTTGTAGCCCTCGGCTTCAACAGCGAGAGTGTAGGTGCCGGGATCCAGATTCTCGAACACAAACACACCGTTGTAGTTGCCGTCGGTGGTGTAGCGGTCCACTTCCTGTCCGTTCTTGTACAGGATGACAACAGCGCCGTTAAGGGGAGACCACTGGTCCATCGAACCGGCGTTGTAGTTGTACAGGTTGTGGACAAGATGGTTGTGGACATCCTTCACGGTACCCATGATGTAACCCTTGTTGTCAGGAGTCAGTCCAAAGTATTCACCGATACCGCGAGCAATGCGGATACCCTCCTGGTGGCAATAATCGATGTTCAGCGCACGGTGGCGTGCAGGCTGATAGGTGTGGAAGTAACCTTCTACCAAGAAACCGGGAGCTCCGTGCTTCAGCACACCCAAGTAACCGGTGTAAGCAATGCCGGTATTGGGGTCAACACGGGTCGAGGAACTGCCATAGAAGTTGATGTCGCCACGCACGTTGGGACTCGTGGGACTATAGCTGGTCATCGGGTCAATCTGGTTGGTATAGAAGATGGGCCAGCAGGTTAGCGCCATGTCGCGGCTGCCCGGGGCGCCGTCTCCACCCGCACCGTCATTGCCGCGATAGAGCATCAGCGGATAGTTGGTCGCAGTGCCGTCATTCAAGGCGTTGGAGTGGTGCGACAGGAACATGTCGTAGTTGCCCACCTCAACCTCCTCACAGATTTCGGACAAGGGGCGGTTGTAGATTTCGGCATCGGGAGCACCGGCCACATAGGGGTACGGGCCGTTTAACCACCTCGACATGGTGATATTCTCGGGTTTCACACCCATCTTGATAAGCTGGGCGCGGGTCTGGATGGATTTCCACAGGTTGGTGTTACTCTCGTAGAAACCATTGGTGTCGGGACGTCCCGTCTCGGGTAACATGGGGTAGGGGATGGTCGCCATCGGGCGGTCATTGGGGCCCCAGCTACCGTGACCGGGATTCAGATAGATGCGGAGTTCGTCGGCTGTCTTAGCCTGCATAATGCCGGCGGCCATGATGGCGGCTACGGCAAGTAAAAGAATCTTTTTCATAGCGCTCATCATTTGGTTACGTTAATAATATAAGCTTCACCAGCGGGGGTGCTGAAGGCAATCTTGCCGGCGATAGCGTGGGGATACATGGCCACAGTGGCATCGTCGGTCAGCGTTTGGGTCTTGCCGTCGAGCGTGGCGGCAACGATGGTCGAGGCATAGATGAACTCGCCGTCGTCCAGGTCAATCATACCCACAACGGTGTTGTCGTCGTACCATACCGGGGCACGCATCGTACCTACCTTGCGAACGTTGTTACCGTTCAGGTCGCAAACATAAGTGCCGTGGGCAGCCCGATAATAGAGCACCTTGGTGCCGTCGGGCGACAGCGAGGCCCACATGTAGCTGAACTGGTCTCCATTGGGCGACAGCTTGCGCGTCTTGCCATCGGTGGTAATCATCAGTTGGCCCTTGTTGATGGATAGCACGGGCAGGTTCTGAGCCTTGGCGGTGCCAATGGCTTTCTTGCTGTACTTGCCCTTGTTCACAACACTGGCGCTGGTGGCGTCGACAGCATAGCCCTGAAGGTCACGCGTGGGCTTTACCAGTTCTTGGCTGGAACCAGTGGCCAGATTCACGCTCTTGAGCGAGGACAGGCGCAGGTGCTTGTCATTGAACGAGCCTTCCCTGAAAACGACCGTTTGGCCGTCTGGCGAGATCTTCACGTTGTGGCCGGCGCTGGGGGCTGTGCTCAGCGTCTGGGTTTGACCACTTGCCAGGTCTAGCTTGGTGAGGCCTTGGTTGGTGGCGCTCGTCAGCAGCAGGTAATCGCCTTGGGGGCTGATGGCTGCTACAGCGGCCTTGTCAGGCAGGTTGACCTTGTCAATCGAGGTCACTTGCAGTACCTGACCCATTGCACTCATCGAGAAGCCTAACGTCAATGCGAAAAGAAGTTTTCTCATCATGATGGTTAAATGGTTAAAGTTAAACAATATTGGTTATTAAACGATGTGATGATAATATCCTGATACAATGCAGCAAAATTAATCAAAAATATTGTAAAAAACAAATAAAATGTGTTTAAAAACTATAATCGACTGATTTTTCCAAGCAAGAAAATAATGCTCGCGTTGCTCGCAGGTAAGAGTTTAATGGTTAGTGGTTAATGATTAAAGAGACCTCCGCGGTGATGCTCGTGTTGCTTGTAGGTCATGGGGCCGATAAAACATCCGCACTCCTCGTGGAATGCGGATGCCAAATATCGAAGTTGTTTTAGTTGTCTTAAGTGAGTAGTCTGTCTAAGAGTGCAAGTACTCTCTAACCTTTAACCTGCGAGCGAAGCGAGCCCCAATTACTTGAACAGGAAGAGTTCGTTGATGGATTTCTTGATGTTGACATGCTTGATGGCATGGGCAAACATCTTGTCCAAGCTCAGGACCCTTACCTTGGGACAGCGGTCAGTGTCAAACGGGATACTGTCGCTGATGACCAGTTCATCAAGGCCGCTGGCCATAACGCGCTCGCTGGCGGGGTCGCTCATCACGGCATGGGAAATATAGGCGCGCACCGAGCGGGCACCGTTGTCCTTCATCAGCGACGCGGCTTTGCAGATGGTTCCGGCAGTGTCCACCATGTCGTCGATGAGGATGACGTCCTTGTCCTTCACATCGCCGATGATGGTCATGCTCTCAACCACGTTGGCTTGCTGGCGATGCTTGTGACACAGCACGAGCGGGGCATTGAAGTATTTGGCGTAGGAATTGGCACGCTTGGCGCCGCCCACGTCGGGCGAAGCGATGACCATGTCCTTGAGATTCAACGAAGCGATGTCGGGGACGAACATCGTCGAGGCATAGAGGTGATCGACGGGGATGTCAAAGAAGCCCTGAATCTGGTCGGCATGCAGGTCCATCGTGATCAATCGGTCAATGCCGGCGGCAATCAGCAGGTTGGTGACCAGTTTAGCGGCGATGGATACACGGGGTTTGTCCTTGCGGTCCTGACGTGCCCAACCGAAGTAGGGGATGACGGCAATAACCGTTTGGGCCGACGCGCGCTTGGCGGCATCAATCATGAGCAGCAACTCCATCAGGTTTTCACTGGCCTTGAACGTGGACTGCACGAGATAAACCTCGGCACCACGAACGGGCTCCTCATAGCATACCTCAAACTCACCATCGGCAAAGTGGGAGATATTGATTCGACCCAGTTCAACACCCAGTTGTTTTGCAATCTTCAAGGCAACATAACGCGAGTTAGTGCCTGAGAAAATCTTCATTTCAGCCATAACAAAAGATAAGATTTAGAATGATTGGGCAAAGTTAAGCATTTATCGTCATTTCCACTCTATCTTTTGGGAATATTTTTCCCAAAAAAACGCTTTCGGATTTCTGCCATTTTATAAGGTGCTGATTTTGCACATAATGGCACTGTGGGAGGCGATGCAGACGGGTATGGCAGTCTCACCCGACAAGGTCACGCATGTGTCATTGCCCGTCAGCAGGTCGAGACAAGTGTAGCGGCCGTGAGGCATCTTGGCACAGTCAAGGGCATGCTGGGGAATGTGGATGGTGGTATCAACCGCATCGTCGCCGAAGTTGGTGACAACCAGCGTCATCTCGCCATCGCAGTGGCGCAGGTAGGCATACTGCTTGCTGGTGTCAAGATTTTGCTGGTTGACATACATCAGGTCGAAGAAGTCACCACACCTGAGCGTCTTCTCGCTGTTGATGAGTCGCAGGATCATGCGGTAGAACGCGCGCAGGGCACGCTCGTCGTCTGTCGGCCTGCCCTGATGCCAGCGGCGTAGGGTGGGGACGCTCCAGTAATCGAAGATGGTCGTGCGACCGTCATGGCCGCTATAGCCTTCAGCATCGGCTGCTGGCTCTCCCAATTCCTGACCGGCATAGACCATGAACGGGGCGCGTGACATCGTGGCGCTTACCAGGATGGCGGGCAGGGCCATCATGGGGTCGCCGCAGAACTCGCGCGAGGCGACGCGTTGCTCGTCGTGATTCTCCATGAAGTTGAGCATGTGGTCGCCGATGCCCTCCACGGTCTGCCAGCAGCGTGTGAGGTCACTGGCGGGCCAACCGTCGCACAGGATGCCGCGCAGCGTGTCATAGAGTGTCACCTTGTCGTAGAGGTAGTCGAAGCCGCCGTCAAAGATGTAACTCCGGTATGAGTACACGTCATAGATTTCGGCAATGAAGATGATGTCAGGATTGATGGCCTTGATCTGGCTGATGGCCCAGTGCCAGAAAGCCACAGGCACCATGTGAGCCATGTCGCAGCGGAAGCCGTCAACGCCCTTGCCGGCCCAGAAGCGCAGGATGTCAAGCATCTTAACCCAGGTGGGTGGAACGGGGTCGAAGTGGGTGCTGCCGTTCCACGGGTCGACGCCGTAGTTGAGTTTCACGGTCTCATACCAGTCGTCGCGGTTGGGAGAGGCGGTGTAGCAGTCGTTGCCGGTGGCACGGGCGGGGAACTCGTGGTATGCCTTGTCGCCCTCGCCCAGTTCCACGCCGTGAGGCGCGAATTCCTGCCCCGTGATGTAATAGAAATTGTTTCTAGGGTCAAAGAACATCGTGGGGTTGTCGCCCTCACCCAGGTCTTCCACCCCGGCAGGCTTGGCATCGCTCTCATACTCGCGTGCGACATGGTTAGGCACAAAGTCGATGATGGCCTTCAGACCCACGCGATGCGTGCGCTCAACAAGAGCCTCAAACTCCTTCATCCTGTTCTTCACTTTCACGGCCAGGTCGGGACACACGTCATAGTAGTCTCGGATGGCGTAGGGCGAACCTGCCTTGCCTTTCACAACATGGGGATTGCAGGGTCGGATACCCTGGCGGGAATAGTTGGTTGCCGTGGCGTGCTCAATAATGCCCGTGTACCACACATGGGTGGCACCCAGTGACTTGATGGAGCGCAACTTGGTCTCGTCAATCTCATTGAACTTGCCGCAGCCGTTCTGCTTGATGCTGCCGTTGGGGATGCAATTGCTATTGCAGTTGGTGAACCATCGGGGCATCAACTGGTAGATAATCGTCTTCTTCTCTTTCATGTGGCAAAGATAATAAAAATAGTTTGAAGTCTTTAAGTGATGTGTTATTTCTTTTGCCTCTTCTGCGCAGGTACGCATGATTTTGCGTCTCTGCAATACTTTTATTATCTTTGCGCCAAAAATGAGTCAGTGAACGGCTTTTCGGCGATAATAACGATACTGATCACTTATAACTGACAACTTAAAACTTAGAACTTAAAACTTAAAACTCAACAATATGATATCATTTGAGAGCGATTACAATAACGGATGCCATCCTGCCATCCTTGAGCGATTGAACGAGACCAACAACGTGCGTGCCACGGGTTATGGGTTGGACGATTTCTGCAACGCTGCGCGTGACAAGGTGCGTGCAGCCTGCGAGTTGCCTGATGCCGATGTGTTCTTCCTTGTTGGTGGCACCCAGACCAATGCCACTGTCATCGATGCGCTGTTGCGCGGCTACCAGGGCGTGCTGTCCGTCGAGAGCGGGCACATCAACGTCCACGAGTCTGGCGCTATCGAGTTCGGAGGCCACAAGGTGCTGGCATTGCCCACTCATGACGGCAAGATGGATGCCGGCGAGTTGCGTCAGTGGCTTGAAGCGTTCTATGCCGATATTGCCTATGAGCACATGGTCTTCCCTGGTATGGTCTATATCACTTTTGCGACCGAAATGGGAACTATCTACACCCGTGACGAACTCAAGGCTATCCATGACATCTGCCTGAAGTATGAACTCCCTTTGTTCATCGACGGCGCGCGCCTGGGTTATGGCCTCATGGCCGAGGGGTGTGACATCACCTTGCCCGAACTGGCGCGGTTGTGTGAAGTCTTCTATCTGGGCGGTACCAAGTGCGGCGCGTTGTGCGGCGAAGCGGTCGTTTTCTCGGGAATGAAAGCGCCAGCACAATTCTTCACAACTGTCAAGCAGCACGGAGCCTTGCTGGCCAAGGGGCGTCTGCTGGGTATCCAGTTCGACACCTTGATGCAGGACGGCCTCTATTTCAAGATTGCCCGCCATGCCGTGGAGCAGGCCATGCGTATTAAGGAAGCCTTTAAGGCCAAGGGGTACAAGATGTACAGCGATTCGCCCACCAATCAGCAGTTTGTCCTCCTTGACAAGGAGACGATAGCACGCCTCGAGAAAGACTTTGTCTTTGAGCAGTGGTTCCCCGTGGGCGACATGATGAACTGCCGTTTCGTCACCAGTTGGACCACCGTCCCCGATGACGTCACCGCCCTCATCGCTGCCTTGTGAAGCGGCGTTTCCTCAAAAACTCAACTATAAAAACTGTTAACTGAAAACTATTTTGTACCTTTGCGCGTTTTTTAGATAGAGGAAATGGCAACGATCCTGAATATAGAGACTTCGACTGATGTGTGTTCGGTGGCATTGACCAGTGAGGGCCAGGTTTTGGACCATCGCGAGAACTATGAGGGCCAGACCCATGCCACGCTGTTAAGCCAGTATGTCAAGGAGATGCTGGATTATGCCCGTTCGCGTGAGTTGAAACTGGATGCCGTCGCCGTGAGCATCGGTCCCGGTTCCTACACGGGCCTGCGCATCGGCTTGAGCGAGGCCAAGGGCTTGGCTTTCGGCTTGGAGGTGCCGCTCATCGGGGTGAACACGCTGCAGTTGATGACGGTGAGCACGATGTTCAATCACTTCATCGAAGATGAGGGCGAGAGAGGGTTGCTCTATATCCCCATGATTGACGCTCGGCGCATGGAGGTTTACACGGCCGTCTACACGCCGGCACTGGAAGCCGTGCTGGAACCCCAGGCGATGATTCTTGACGAGCATTCGTTTGAACGACTGCTGGAGCAGGGATACACGTTGGTGCTCATGGGCAACGGCAGCGACAAGGCACGACAACTGCTGAGCCGTGATGGCATTCGTTTCATCGAGGGCATCAAGCCTGTCGCCGTCGACATGATGGCGCTGGCCGAGAAAGCCTGGCGTGAGGGCAACTTCATCGATGTGGCTTACAGCACGCCCCTCTACCTGAAAGAATTCCAGGCCACCAAGCCCAGGAATCCTCTGGAGTCAGTCAAGAGTTGACCTTGAAGTCTTTGAAGTCCTTAACGACCTTAATGACTTTTAAAAACTGACAACTGATTTTCGCAGTAATAAAAATTGTATTATCTTTGCAGATTATGCTGACCTATAATTCACAACTCAAGAAACTGGTGATGCCGGAATATGGACGCAACGTGCAGCAGATGGTGGACCATTGCCTCACGATTGAAGACCGCGACGAGCGCACTCGTTGCGCCTACACCATTGTCCAGAACATGTCTAACATGTTTCCACAACTGCGCGCCGAGACTGACTACCAGCACAAGCTTTGGGATCACCTGATGATCATGAGCGGATTCAAGCTCGACATTGATTTCCCCTTTGATGACATCATCAGGGAGGAAAACTTGGACACCAAGCCCGACCCCATCCGCTATGAACTGGAGCCCATCGTCTATCGCCATTACGGAAAGAGCATCGAGCGCATGATTGCACGCGCTGCCGAGTATCCCGAGGGCGAGGAGCGTGATGCCCTGGTGATGCTTCTGGCCAACCACATGAAGAAACTCATCTACCAAATCAATAACGAGGACGTGGATGATGCCAAGATATTCAAGGATCTGGAACGTTACAGCCATGGGGCTATACGCCTTGATCCGGCAACCCACCACCTGCATGAGTATCAGGTAGTGAAACCCGCACAACCCACTGGCAAGAAGAAAAAGAAGAAATGAGTATATAGTTGTCGGGCGATAAGTTTTAGTTGTCAGGCGTCAGGTGTCAGGTGGCATCGGCTACCTGCTCCCCACAACATGAAGCCCGGGACCTTGAGACGAGAGAACGATGATTAAGCGCGAGGAACTGATAGAGATTGGCCACTACAACAAGCCTCATGGCATTGCCGGAGAAATTTCGGCAACTGTCGATGTGGATGTTGTGCTGTTGCAGGACCTGTCTTGCCTCATCAGTGACATCGATGGCATTTATGTGCCCTTCTTTGTCAATGCCTGCCGTCCGAAATCCCATGAGACGGTGCTGCTCACCATCGACGGCATCACGACCGAGCAAGAGGCCTCGCGACTTGTGAATCATGACATCTTTGCCCTCAAGCAGGAATTTGCCCAGGAATGTGAGGAAGCCGATGCTGATGGCTATCCCCTGGACTATTTCATCGGCTTTGAGTTGCGCGACAGCAATGGTACTGTTGTGGGGCCAATCGCCGATGTTGACGAGCAGACCGAGAATGCCATCTTTATCGTCTCCCGAGGTGACGACGAGGTGATGGTTCCGGCCAGCGATGACCTGATAGTGGAATTTGACCTGGACAAGAAGGTGATGGTCATGAACCTGCCGCAAGGCTTACTGGAGTTGAACGATTAATCCTCATTATATAGAATTTGATATGCAACGACGAGTATTGAACATGATCTTGGTCATAACGGCTCTGATGGTGGCGCTGCCACAACCGATGAGGGCCGATGAAGATATCTATGACCTCTCGCTCGACGATAATCTGGTGACGCCCGAAATCAAGAACGCCAAGCAGGCCGAAAAGATTCAGGAGTTCCAATATGATATGGCAGTGGGATTCAAGCAGTCTAACTATGACGTGGAAGTCATGCGTGATAACGAGGTCATCGTCATCACGATCGGCGCCAGCCTGCTGTTTGAGCCTAACGACACGGCCCTGTCCAAGCTGGGCGAGACACAGCTCAAGCCGTTCTTGAAGATGCTGAAGAACCCGGGATTCTACAAGCTCCTGCTGGTCATGCACAGCGACAACACGGGCAGCGAGGAATATACCCTCAACCTGACACGCCAAAGGGTGAACGCGATATTTGACTGGTTTGACGAGAACGGCAGTGTGGACTACGTCGTGCCCTATGCATTGGGCGAGACAGATCCCATCGTTGACAACAACTCGGTGGAGAACCGCAAACTGAACCGTCGCCTCGAAATCTACCTCGTACCCGAGAAGACGATGTTACAGCAAGCCAAGAAAGGTCGCATCAACATTAACAATATAGTCAAGGACAAATAACAACACATTATATAAATATCACAATGGCAAAAGAATTAAAGGATTTAACTAAGAGAGCCGACAATTACTCTCAATGGTATAATGAACTGGTAGTGAAAGCCGACCTCGCCGAACAGTCGGCAGTGCGTGGCTGCATGGTCATCAAACCCTATGGATATGCCATCTGGGAAAAGATGCAGCGCTCGCTCGATGACATGTTCAAGGCCACCGGCGTGCAGAACGCCTATTTCCCCTTGCTCATCCCCAAGTCGTTCCTCAGCCGTGAGGCCGACCATGTAGAGGGCTTCGCCAAGGAATGTGCCGTGGTGACTCACTACCGTCTGATGAATGACCCCAACGGTAAGGGTGTCGTCGTGGATCCGTCGGCACGCCTCGAGGAGGAACTGGTCATTCGTCCCACCAGCGAGACCATTATCTGGAACACCTATCGCAACTGGATCAACAGCTATCGTGACCTGCCGTTGCTCATCAACCAGTGGGCTAACGTCTTCCGCTGGGAAATGCGCACCCGCCTGTTCCTGCGCACCGCCGAGTTCCTGTGGCAAGAGGGACACACTGCTCATGCCACCAAGGAGGAGGCCGAGGCAAAGGCAATCGAGATGCTGAACGTCTATGCCGACTTTGCCGAGAGGTACATGGCATTGCCCGTCATCAAGGGTGTAAAGACCGCCAAGGAGCGTTTTGCCGGAGCACTCGAGACCTATACCATCGAGGCTATGATGCAGGACGGTAAGGCCCTCCAGTCAGGTACCAGCCATTTCCTGGGCCAGAACTTCGCCAAGGCTTTTGATGTTAAATTCATCGATAAGGAGAACAAGTTGCAGGATGTATGGGCCACTTCATGGGGCGTTTCGACGCGACTGATGGGCGCCTTGATCATGACCCATAGCGACGACAACGGTCTCGTCCTGCCTCCGCATCTGGCTCCTATCCAAGTGGTCATCGTGCCTGTCTATAAGACCAATGACCAGCTCGAGCAGATCAATAAGGTGGTGGTTCCCATCGTTGCCAACTTGCGCGGTATGGGCATCTCGGTGAAGTATGACAATGCCGACAACAAGCGTCCCGGCTTCAAGTTCGCCGACTATGAGCTCAAGGGTGTTCCCGTGCGCCTGGTATTGGGTGCCCGCGACATCGAGGCTGGCACCATCGAGGTGATGCGTCGCGACACGCTCGAGAAGAGCAGTGAGCAGCTGGCAGGTATCGAGAACCGCGTCAAGGATCTGTTGGAGGAGATTCAGCAGAATATCTACACCAAGGCCCTGAACCAGCGCGAGCGCATGACCTACAAGGTGGACACTTGGGACGAGTTCAAGGAGCAGATCGAGAAGGGTGGTTTCATCCTTGCTCACTGGGACGGTACCAGCGAGACCGAGGAGAAGATCAAGGAAGAGACCAAGGCTACAATCCGTTGCATCCCGATGGATGCTCCCGAGGAAGAGGGCAAGTGCATCTACTCGGGCAAGCCCAGCAACCGCCGCGTCATCTTCGCCCGAAACTATTAATACGTTTTCACGACTGTAAGACAAGAATAACGCAGTTTTATGCATAACGAGAAAGCGGGAGCCATTACGGCTCCCGCTTTCTCGTTAGATATTCCTTAACACTCTGTTGTACTTCCTCATGTTCAATGAGACCCTCAGTCCGGCAATCTCGTCGGTGTATTGCGAGCCTCTGGCTCGAACGCTCCTCCCTGTACCGTTCTTCACCTCGCCAGCGAACAAGACAGCGCGTCGCTGCTGTCGGTGAGCAGTTAAACAAAAAAGCACTTCGTTTCACAACGAAGGTGCCCTAGGAAAAAATAGTATGAATAAAAGTTTGATTTAAGGTGTTGCAAATTTACTTTAATTTTTTAAAACGTGCAACATTTTTCACAAAAATATACTTTTTAGACCAAGTTTTTCATTCTTTGGTAGAGTTCAAACAACGCTTGAGAAATTTTTGTGACTTCGGTTTGAAGAATTTTCATAAATTTAACACCGTTAATCACGATAAAATGTTAATTTTGTCGTTTGATTGCAGTAAACGTATTTTCGTTTACTCGGTCTAATGGCTGATTTTCATTTATAATTGACGATTATGAACAAGAGACAAACGGGAATGATGGGTGGTGTGAAGATGGCTTTTGGCATTTTCATGGTACTGTTCTACCTGGGTGTGGCAGTGCTGCTGGCACTCAACTTCTTCCCCGTGCCGCGCTACCTCAGCTGGTTCTTTGCGGTAGCCTTCGGTGCCTATGGTTTATACCGTGGTTATCGTGAGATCAAGGGCGAGCACACTTATGGCATACGCCGTGATGATGAGAATGAAGAGGGGGAATACCAGTTTGGTTCCTACGTTGAGCGTCTCAAGGAACAGGAAGAGGAATTTAAAGTTAAGGAGAGTGATAATGAAAAGGAGTAACAACATATTATTGCTGGCAGCTGCATTGCTGCTGTCGGTGGTACTCGGGGCTTGCGGCGATCAGAGGCCCAAGAGCACGAGTACGCGTGGCTTGGCTCGCATCATGTGCGACGAGTCGTTCCAGAGTGTGTTGGAACAGGAGATAGCTGTGTTTGAATTCCAGTACCCCGAGGCAAGCATCATGCCTGAGTATATCAACGAGCATGACGCCTTGGATTCATTGTTCAATAACAAGGCCGATCTCATCATCATCTCGCATGACATCACTGCCGATCAGAAAAAGAGCCTAAAGAAACTGGGGCGTGGATATCGTTCCAAAATGATTGCTGTCGATGCCGTTGCCATTATCGTCAACAAGCAGAATGACATTGATGAACTGACGTTGGGAGACCTCCAGGACATCTTCTCCGGTAAGGTGAAACGATGGGGTGAGGTGTTCCCCACCAAGCTGAAAAATGACAGCATCAAGGTCATGTTTGACGGCTCGGGAACGGGTGTCGTCAATTATATGAAAGATAAATTCCTCAAGGGCGGTAAGTTCGGGCCTAACGTCTATGCCAAGACTTCCAGCACTGATGTTTTCAAAGCTGTTGAACAGTACAAGAATGTGATTGGATTCATCGGCGTCAGCTGGATTACCAGTGACCTCAAGTCGGCCGAGAAACCTATTGCCGAAAAGTATGAGGAATTGAAGAATAACAACGAGGTGAGCATCATTGACTTCACCGACCGCATCAAGGTGATGCCCGTGCGCAGCGAGGACAAGTTGAAGGGCGTGAAACCCTATCAGGCCCACATTCACAGCGGCGAATATCCTCTCGTCAGGACAATCTGGGCTATTGATGCATCTTACAATGGCACTCTTGAACATGGCTTCT
The DNA here is from genome assembly GCA_045541835.1 of Sodaliphilus sp. Lineage (GTDB taxonomy): Bacteria > Bacteroidota > Bacteroidia > Bacteroidales > Muribaculaceae > Sodaliphilus. The sequence goes on from JAZQJW010000083.1 coordinate 45,916, forward strand.
ATGCTTTCTTGACGGGAGTGATAGGCCAGAAGATTATTCTTCAAACAGGTGTTTTGCCTGCTGCTGAGCCGGTTAGGTATGTTGAAGTCCAATAACGCATCGGTTTGGCACAGAATTTGCAAGATGAATATAAAAACGAAACGAACTAATAAATATTAACATTTAATTGTTACTGCAATGAAAAGGAAATTCTTTATCGCATCACTCATTTTGATGGGTGCATCGATGGTAGCCAATGCACAGGGCTACAAGGACGGTATCGAGTACTACAAGGTAGACAAACTCGACAATGCCAAGGAGTTGCTGGAGCGCAACTTGAACGCCGCCAGCACCGACAAGGCCGAAGCTTACTACTATCTGGGACAGATTGCTCTGCACCAGGGTGACGCGACTCAGGCTGCCGATTATTTCGCAAAGGGTATTTCAGCCAATGCCATGAATCCTTACAACTATGTAGGTCAGGCTGCGCTGGCTCTTAAGAAAGGCAGCGGTGATGTGAAGGCTCTGCTCGACAAGGCGCGCAAACTGTCCAAGAAGGACCCCAAGCTGGAGATTGAAATCGCTCGTGCATACTATGATGCCAATCCTACCACCTATGCCAAGGATATCGATAAGTGCATCAAGAATGCCCGCAAGTGGAACGCCGACGATCCCGACAGTTACATCTTCGAAGCCGACACCAAGGCCGACATGAAAGATTGGGGCAACGCCGCCGGTATCTATGAGTTGGCCTTTAATAAGGATCCCAAGAACATTGAGGCCTATGTGAAGTATGCCAACACTTACTTCAACGTGGTTCCCGAGATGGCAATTGGACGACTTGAGGAACTCCAGGCCAAGGTGCCCAACTCAGCACTGGTTCAGCGTGAACTTGCCGAGATGTACTACGCCGACAACCTGGGTACCAAGGCTGCTGAGCAGTATGGTAAGTACATCAAGAACCCCAACCACTTTGCTCAGGACGAGGTGCGCTATGTACAGTTGTTGTTCTTCGGTGAGAAGTATCAGGAGTCTCTGGACCTCGCCACGAGTCTGGTGAACAAGTTGAATCCCACCGACAGCAAGGTCTTCTTCATGAAGCGTATGCAGCTCTACAACCTGGTGCAGCTCGAGAGATGGGAAGAGGCAGTGGAAGCAGGACGTTCGTTCTTCGCCAACGCTATGCCCAAGGATACCAAGTACGAGGTGCGTGACTATACCGACTACGGTCAGGCTCTTCAGAATTCCGACAGGCCCGAGGAGGCTATCAAGGCCTACGAGAAAGCCATTGAGCTGAACCCCAACAATGCTGACTTGATCCGTTTCATGGGTGACAGCTATGCCGATGCCGAAAACTATGAGAAGGCTGCCGAGTACTACCAGCGCCTTGTCGACGAAGGCATCAACAAGTCCAACGACCTTTACTTGCTGTCTCGCTACTATCTGAACTTTGCAAGTGGTGAAGGTGTTGATCCCATCAAGAGGGACGATGCAGTAGCTAAGGCTAAGAAGTATGTCGAGGAAGTTGACAAACTGGTTCCCGGTAATGTGCTGATTGTTAACCAGAAGGCTAATGTCGCCAGATTCATTGAAGGTGAAAACAACAATGGCGCTGCAGTAGGCATTTACAACGAGTTGCTCAGCCTGCTTGAGTTGAAGCCTGATAAGGCCAGTTATCAGCGCTACTTCAGGAGTGCTTACCTCTACCTGGGTGGCTACTACTTCAACAAGGGTGATAAGGCTACTGCAAAGAGCTATTACCAGAAATGCTTGGAGTATGATCCCGATAACGATGCTCTTCGCAAGTATGTGAACAGCATGAAGTAATAACGGTACTACAGAATCTATTATCTGGCGGGCGGCTGATTTTTCGGCCGCTCGCATTTTTTTTACCCGAAGTGCTTGATTCATGGGAAAAAAGTAGTAATTTTGTAAGTTTTAATTTATCAGTGTTTTATTTCGACATAATCTATCTTAAGATAATATGAAAAGGATAAGTTTAGCCTTTATGCTATTGCTGTCGTTATTGGTCTGCAATGTGCCGCTATGTGCTCAGTCAACCGACGACGGCTATTATGACGCGTTTATTTCAGTCACCGATGAGGTGAGTCTGACCCAGTTGCGTGAAGCGGGCCTGGTGATTACAGCGAGATATGACGGTATCATCACCGCACAGATTCCCAATCACTATAAGCCTTATGAGCTCAAGTCCTTTGCTGGCGTGAATCACGTTTCACCGGCTATCGAGCTGGTTACCTACAGTGACAGCGCTCGCTACTATTCGCGTGTCGAGAAGGCCCATCAGGGAGTTGGGCTTGAAATGCCTTACACGGGTAAGGATGTGATTGTGGGTGTGGTTGACTGTGGTGTTGACTTCAACCATATCAACTTCTGCGACAGTGCCGGTAACCCGAGGGTCAAGGCTGTGTATATGCCCTATGACAACACCGGAAAAACAATCATGGTGAACAGGATTGTTCTGCCGGGCACCTGTTTTGAGTCTCCTGATAAAATCAAGGCTCTCACCACCGATGATCCCAAGACCACCCATGGTACTCAAACGACGGGAATCGCTGCGGGAAGCTATAAGGAGAATGGCTGGTATGGCATTGCCACCGAAGCCGACATTGTCGTTTGTGCCATGCCCGAGGAAAAGCTCAGTGACGTACAATTGGCACACTGCATCAGTTATATTGACGATTATGCTCGTCGCGTGGGCAAGCCCTATGTGGTTAATATCAGTTTGGGATACAATGTTGGTCCTCATGACGGCACCTCTTTCATCACATCGATTTTCAAGCAGTTCTCTGGACCGGGCAAGATTCTTGTGGTGGCTGCCGGTAATGATGGTGATGAGGCTGTGTGCATCCATGAATCGTTGGAGTCCAAGAACGACACGGTGACAACCCTGTTGGGCGGTTTTTACGGCGGTTTGAGGCGTTCGGGCTATGTGAATGCCTGGAGTGAGCAGGGCAAGACCTTTAACACTCGAATGATTGTTGTTGATACACGCAATGGTAATATAGTCTACAAGTCGCGTTCACTGGGTGCTACAGCTGTCGGTGTGACAGCCGAGTTCAATACCGAGGAGGATTCTGTCTTGAGTCAATACTACAGGGGTACGGTTTCATTCTCTGGTTCAATGGAGAGGAACGGTAACGGATCTTCGCTCATGAAGCTTGACATGACAGCACTCGAGCGCCATTATGTGCTGGGACTCCAGTACTACGGCCCGATAGCGACGCCTCTGAATATCTGGACTTCACAATACGCCTTTTTTAATGACTTCGGTTTGCCATGGGTGTCGAAGGGAACTTCGGTTGGTTCCATCAATGAGTTGTGTACGACCGACAGCGTCATTTCGGTCGGCTCTTACAATACCAGGCAATACGTGCCCTTGCGTGATGGAACGATGTATTACCGCCATTTCAGCAAGCCGTTTGAGATGTCATACTACTCGTCCTACGGACCCGATGAGAATGGTGTGAATCGTCCTGACGTGTGTGCGCCAGGCAGTGTGATCATCTCTTCTGCCAATCGATATGACACCAACGCCCCCAACATCCAGTATTGGCAGCCTTCGGCCTTTGTCGACGGCGTGGAATATCCCTATTGCCCCGACTTGGGTACGTCCATGTCGGCGCCTGTGGTGGCCGGTGCTATAGCCTTGTGGCTGCAAGCCAACCCCGAATTGAGCACTGCGGATGTCCGCAATGTCCTCAGGAACAGCAGCTATAAAGACCGGTATGTCACCACTGGCAACCCTGCCCGTTGGGGCAGTGGTAAGCTGGACATCAATGCCGGCTTGCGCAATGTGCTGAATATCGAGGACAAGAATGGTGACGTGAACAGTGACGGTGAGGTCAACTTGGGTGACATCAACGTGGTGATTGACATCGTCCTTGGCGGCAAGACTGATAGTGACACAAGACGTCGTGCCGATGTGAATAATGATGGAGAGGTTAACATTAGCGACGTTAACGTGATCATCGACATCATCCTTTAATTAGTGGTGAAGAAGCTGCTCGCCATATGCCTGTTGATGCTCTCGCTCCCTGTAGTGGCGTGGTCATCCGCCGACATGAGCGCTTTGTCCAAACTCATACTCAAGCGTGATGCGATTCCTGGGACTTATCGTGCACCGGTGCACGATGAGGCTTGCTACCAGGCCTTTATTGCCTTGAAAGACAAGGCGGCTGTTGAAACATTGAGGCAGATGGGAGTCACCGTGAGCGGTCAGTATGATGGATTCGTCACGGCCATTATTCCTGCCGAGGTCTTGGGTGAAGTGATGAAACTTGGGGCTGTGCGCCATGTCTCGTTGGCTCAACCGTTGGTGTTGTGCAACGACAGTGCGCGTGCCTTGTCCCGCGTCGATCAACTGCATGAGGCCGTTGGCATGATAACTCCGCTGACTGGCGAAGGTGTCCTTGTGGGAATTGTGGATGTGGGCATTGATTTCAACCACATCAACCTGTGTGACGGCAATGGCCGCTCAAGGGTGCGTGCGGTGTATATGCCCTGTGACAGCACCGGTGTCAGGCCTGTTGTGGATGGCGACACCCTGCCGGGCAGTTGTTATCTGTTGCCCGAACAGATTGCCGCCCTGACGACAGATTACCCCTTGTCATCTCATGGCACGCACACGCTGGGCACTGCTGTTGGCAGCTGCAAGGAGAATAATTGGTATGGCGTGGCGCCCGATGCCGAGATTGTGGCTTGCGGCATTCCTTCGGACCAGCTCACCGACGTGAATATCGCTAACGCTATCAGGTTCATCTTTGACTATGCCGACAAGGTGGCTAAACCTTGTGTCGTCAACATGAGTTTAGGCGGCAACGATGGGCCCAACGACGGGTCCTCTTACCTCTGCAGGCTTTTCAACGAGTTGTCAGGCCCGGGGCGCATCTGCATTCTGTCGGCAGGCAACGACGGGAATGCCCCTGTAAGCTTTCATGATGCAATCATGGGCCGCGGTGATACCGTGATGACGCTCCTGCGCAATCGTTCCGGTGGCTTGCAGCGTAAGGGTTACGTGAGCATGTGGAGCGATGGTCCTCAGGTGCATCGTTCTCGATTGGTTGTTATCAATCGTGCTACAGGAGAACTGGAGTATGCTTCGGCCGCAATGGAGTGTCTCCCTGAGGACAGCGTGTTTTCGTTCTCGAGTGACACCGACGCGGGCTTTGCCGTTTATTATGAGGGCGAGGTGAAATATGCCAGTGCAATGGAGCCGCGGTTTGACCCTTTTGGAAACCTGATGGACGATGGGCGATTTCACACTTATTGGGTCTTTGACGTGACTTCCAGGGTGGCTGGCCATCTGTTGGGCATCCAGTATATGGCCGACGAATCGGTCGATTTGGCGGGTTGGTGCACACGGGACGCCTATTTCTACACGTTCGGTCTGGATGGCGTGACCGGCGGCTCTCCTGTCGGTTCAATCAGCGACTTGTGCACGACCGACAGCGTCATCTCGGTCGGCGCTTATTGCTCCCGTGACTTTTATATTGACCGAGCAGGCGAATCGTTCAATTTTGTGGATTGCCACTTGGGAGATATCGCCGCTTTTTCCTCCTATGGACCCGATGAACGCGGAAATGCGCGTCCTGACGTGTGCGCTCCCGGCTTTGCCTTGCTTTCGTCGGCCAATCGGTATGATGAATTGTCCGACAGGCAGCGTTGGCCAGCGGATGTCACCCTGCAGGGTGTGGATTACCCATATTATGCCAATCAGGGCACTTCGATGTCGGCACCGGTGGTGACGGGAACCATTGCGTTGATGTTGCAGCTCAATCCACGCTTGTCGCCATCAGATGTGAGGGCGGTATTGAAACGTTCTTCGCGCCGTGACGTATTTGTGCTCAATGGCAACGAGGCACAATGGGGCGCGGGAAAACTTGACGCGGCGGGAGCCATCAATGATGTCGTGCTCAACACCTTGATTCCTGGTGATGTGAACAATGACAAGGAAGTCAACGTGGCCGATGTCATGGCACTCATCGATGTGATTCTAAACCCTGAGGGATGTCGCGATGCCGCCACCAGAATACGGGCTGACGTGAATCGTGACCTGGAGATACAGTTGTCCGACATCAATCAGGTGATTGATATGATATTAAAGCATTAGGATTATGATAGATTACATTAAAGGCGCTATAGCCGAACTCAATCCGGCCTTTGCAGTGATTGACAATCATGGCATCGGTTACATGTTGAATATTTCTCTTTCAACATTTGACGCCTTGTCAAGGGTGGGGAAGGACGAAGTGATGCTGTATGTGCATGAGGCGATTCGTGAAGACGCTCACCTGCTGTACGGTTTTGCCACAAAACACGAGCGCGAAGCCTTCCTGTTGCTCATCTCGGTATCGGGAGTGGGGCCGAACATCGCCCGAATGATCCTTTCCTCGATGAGTGTCGATGAGTTCACCCAGGCTGTTGCCGGAAATAATGTGGCGATGTTCAAATCGGTGAAAGGCGTGGGAGGAAAAACCGCCCAAAGAATAATAGTTGACCTTAAAGATAAAATAAAACCGACAGGTGATACGTTATTAAATCAAGCGGGTCCCGCCACGAGTGAGGTCTTTGATGAAGCTCTTGCAGCCCTTGTGATGTTAGGCTTCTCTCAACAGGCATCGCAGAAAACACTTAAGTCGCTGTTTTCCAGCCATCCGTCATTGACTGTAGAGCAGGCCATCAAGCAGGCTTTGAAGATGATGTAGGCTACAGAGGACAGTACTCGGCCGGACGCACGGAAAAGAATTAAATAAAGAACTGGTAAATTGAACCGTAAAAAAATAATACTTTCGATTACCATTCTCGCTATCGTTGGATTGTTGGCGAGCAATGGCTCTTTGTTGGCACAATATGTGACCAGCACTTTGCCGCCGCCTCCGCCACCGCCCGACACGCGTCCGTCGGCACAACAACAGACAACCCCCAAGTCGGACCTTCAATTCGATGTCAGGCCAACAATCCCTCGCAACTATGATGACATTCAGGGCCTCGGTGAGTATTCCGCTGACCTGAAGGATCCTTCTAACATCACCTCGGTCGTTGAATTTGACCCCGAGACGGGATGTTATGTGGTGCACACCAAGTTGGGTGACTATGACATCGTCACCCCCTACATCATGTCGGCCGATGAATACAGCAATGCCGACTTCAGGCGTTCAATGATGGAGTATTATCGCCAGAAGAATGCCGAGAGCGCTCAGAACACCGAATCCAATCCCTTCAATTTCCTGGATATGCAGTTCGGTATGGGACCGCTCGAAACGGTGTTTGGTCCTGGTGGCGTTCAGTTGAAGACCACCGGTTCGGTGGTGATCAATATGGGTGTCAAGAGCAATTCTACCGATAACCCGTCACTTTCTGTCTCCCAGCGCAAGAAGACCTACTTTGACTTTGAACAGAAGATTCAGGCCAATCTGACCGCAACGGTCGGTGATAAGATGCGTTTCAACATGTCCTATAACACAGGTGCCACTTTTGACTTCGACAGCAAGAGCCTCAAGTTGGCCTATGAGGGCAAGGAAGACGAAATCATCAAGAATATCGAGGCCGGTAACGTGAGCATGACGACCGGATCGTCGCTCATTCACGGTAGCGCGGCACTGTTTGGTGTCAAGACCAAACTGCAATTCGGAAAACTCACTGCCACCGCGCTTGTCTCTCAGCAGAACAGCGAGTCCCAGACGGTGAGCAGTAAGGGCGGCTCCCAGACCACGGAGTTCTACTTGTCGGCCGACAAGTATGACCAAAACCGCAACTTCTTCCTCTCACACTTCTTCCGCGACAATTATGACAGGTGGTGTTCTAAACTGCCGCTTGTTTCGTCGGGTGTGCAGATTACCCGCATCGAGGTGTGGATTACCAACACCCGCAACAACTACAACGAGGCCCGTAACATCATGGCCTTTATGGACGTGGGTGAAGGTGAAGAAAAGAACATATCCAACCATCACTGGATTGGCGAAGCCGGTTCTTTGCCTTCTAACAAGTCCAATAATATGTTGGATGAGATCAAGGAATCTTATCCCGATGCCCGTTATATGAGCAAGGCTTCGATGGCGCTGTTGCCGTTGAAGGATTACGGCTTTGAAGGTGGTAAGGACTATGAGAAGATTGAGAGCGCCCGCTTGCTTTCTTCATCGGAGTACACGTTGAATCCCGATTTGGGCTACATCATGCTCAAGCAGGCATTGTCCAGCGACGAGATTCTTGCCGTCGCCTATCAGTACAGTTATGGCGGACGCACCTATCAGGTGGGTGAGTTCTCGGGAGACATCACTTCTACCGATCAGTCGCTCTACGTCAAGATGCTCAAGGGAACGACAGCATCTCCTTACCTTCCCATGTGGGACCTGGCGATGAAAAACGTGTATGCTTTGGGTGCCTACCAAATCCAGAAGAAGAATTTCAAACTCAACATCAAGTATCTGAGCGATACAACAGGTAACGAGTTGACTTATATCCCTGCCGGAGACATCAATGGCACTCCGTTATTGCAGGTGATGAACCTCGACCGCTTGGATGCTAACCAGGAACCCAATATTGACGGTCGTTTTGACTATATCGAGAATTACACGATTCAGTCGTCAACAGGTAAGATTATCTTCCCTGTGACTGAGCCCTTCGGTGAGCACTTGCGTTCGAAATTCAACGATGATGCCATTGCCAAGAATTACATCTATACCGAGCTGTATGACTCAACATTAACAGTTGCTCAGCAATTCAGTGACAAGAACAAGTTTGTACTTGCTGGTGAATATCAGTCCAGTTCGGGTAGCGTTATCAGGCTCAATGCAACCAATGTGGCGCGTGGATCGGTTGTCGTCACGGCAGCTGGTGTCACCTTGACCGAAAACAGCGACTACACGGTGGACTACACCATGGGTACGGTCACGATCATCAATCAGAGTATCATCGATGCGGGCACCAACATCAGCGTGTCGCTGGAGAACCAGTCCACATTCAACATGCAGCGCAAGACACTATTGGGTCTTGACTTGGATTATGCCTTCAACAAGAATTTCCATGTCGGAGCCACTGTGATGCACTATGGCGAGAAGGCTATCGGTGACAAGCTTGCGATTGGTAATGAGCTGGTAAACAACACCATTTGGGGCGCTAATATGTCTTTTAACAGCCAGTTCATGTGGCTGACCAACCTGTTGAACAAGATTCCCACCGTCAACGCGGTGGCTCCATCAAGCGTGACATTCCAGGGTGAGTTCGCTCAACTCATTCCGCATCAGGCAAAGACGGGCTCCAATTCAGGTAGTTCCTATATTGACGACTTTGAGTCCACACAGACGCCGATAGACATCCGTGCACCTTATTCATGGGCATTGGCATCTACACCTCAAGACGCGTCCGCATCGGCATTATTCCCCGAAGCGATGTTGAACAACAACGTGGATTATGGCAAGAACCGTGCGTTGATATCTTGGTACTATATCGACCGATTGTTCACGCAACGTAACTCGTCTTACGCTCCAGGATACATCAAGAGTGACTTGGATGCTTTGTCTTATCCCTATGCTCGAGAGGTGGCCTTCAGCGAGGTGTTCCCTGGCCGCGAACTCAACTATGGTGAGTCATCGGTAATCCAGACCCTCAACCTGTCGTACTATCCAAAGGAGCGTGGCCCGTACAACCTTGACGGTACCAACGTTGACCAGGACGGCAACCTGCTCTATCCCGAGAAACGATGGGGTGGTATCATGCGTAAGATTGACAACACCAACTTTGAACAGTCTAATATCGAGTACATCCAGTTCTGGATGCTTGACCCGTTCATGGATCCCGATTTGGGTAACCAGGATGGTGGCTACCTGTATTTCAACTTGGGTGAGGTGAGCGAAGATATTCTTAAGGATGGTCTCAAGAGTTATGAGAACGGTCTTCCCATCAATGGTGATACCACCTACGTCGCCAACACCACATGGGGTAAGGTGTCCTCGCAGACTTCACTGACCTATGCCTTTGATAACACCAATGGCGCGCGCATCCTGCAGGATGTCGGCCTTGACGGTCTGTCCAACAGCGAAGAGTTGCAGCATCCCACCTACACCAAATTCTTGAATGAATTGCGTGCAGTCTTGCCGGAGTCCACAATCATTGATATGCAGGACAATCCGTTCTCACCCTTCAATGACCCTGCTGGCGATAACTACACGTTCTATCGTAACGGCTATTACGATAGTATGCACTACTCGATCAATGACCGTTACAAGCGCTACAATAACAGCGACGGTAACTCACTCTCGCAAAGTGATGCCTTCGACGGACAGTACCAGACTTCACGTTCAACGCCCGATGTGGAAGACATCAATCAGGACAACACCCTGAACGAGTATGAGCGATATTTCCAGTATCGTGTCGCCATCCACCCCGACTCGCTCATCGTGGGCAGGAACTTCATTACCGATAAGCAGGTCGCCAAAGTTCATACCCGCAATGGTGATACCCAGGTGGCCACTTGGTACCAGTTCACGATTCCTCTGGCTAATTATCAGAAGAAAGTGGGCACTATCCAGGACTTCTCCACCATTCGCTTCATGCGTATGTTCATGACGGGATTCAGAGAGACGACCCACTTGCGCTTTGCTTCACTCGAGTTTGTGCGTGGTGAGTGGCGCAACTACAAGTATAACCTCAATATGCGCGGCGAGCATCCTGCCAATGGAGCAATCAGTATTAATACTGTGAACATTGAGCAGAATGCTTCACGTGAGCCTGTCAACTACGTGCTGCCTCCCGGCGTGTCGCGCGTTATCGACAGCGGTTCCTCACAGATCAGGCAGATCAACGAGCAGTCCATGCAACTTTCTGTCGAGGACCTCGAGGCTGGCGATGCCCGTGGTGTCTATCGCAATACCGACCTTGACCTGCGCACCTACAAGCGCCTGCAGATGTTCGTGCACAACGAGGCGACAATCAACAACGAGACCAACCTGCGCAATGGTGACGTTTCGCTCTTCGTCCGCCTGGGTTCGGATGTGAAGAACAACTACTACGAGTATGAGATTCCCTTGACGCTGACTCCGCAAGGTCATTACAGCACCAACAGTTCCAGCGACCGCCTCAAGGTTTGGCCCGAGGAGAATATGCTTGACATTAACCTCGATGTGCTTATCAACGCCAAGAAGAACCGCAATGCCGACAAGATGGCTGGCATCGATGGGGTGGGCTACTCGGTGCGTTACCAGGATATTGACCCCGACCATCCTAATAATAAGGTATATGTCATCGGTAATCCTTCTTTGAGCAAGGTGCGTGTGATGCTTATCGGTGTGCGCAACAACTCCTCGACTACCAAGAGTTGCGTGGTCTGGGTTGATGAGTTGCGTGTGACTGACTTCGACTCCGAGGGTGGTTGGGCCGCCAAGGCATCGATGACGCTCAACATGAGTGATATCGCTGTCGTCAACATGGGATTCCACAAGGAGACCGAAGGTTTCGGCTCGGTGGACCAGAGTTTGTCGAACAGGCGTCTGGACAACTACGACCAGTATAACTTCGCTGTGCAGGCCGATTTGGGACGTTTCATCCCCGAGAAGGTGAAACTTCATGCGCCCATCTATTATTCCTATAGCAACGAGAAGACAACGCCCAAATACAATCCCATGGATCAGGACGTTGAGTTGGATGAGGCGATAAAAATCTGCGAGACCAAGCATCAGAAGGATAGTATCATGAATTATGCCGTTACCGTGCGTACGGCCAAGGCCTTCTCCATCTCGGGACTCAAGTTTGACGTCAAGACGATGAAGAATCCCATGCCTTGGGATCCGGCTAACTTCTCGTTCAGCTACTCCTTCAACAAGCAGCATCTCAACGATCCCGAGAATATCTACGAGAACACCAACGACTATCGCGGTTCTATGCAGTACAGTTGGACACCCTATGCCAAGCCGTTCAAGCCCTTCTCCTATTTCATCAGCGAGAAAAACAAGAACATGAAGTTCTTCAGGGATTGGGAGTTGCACTATTTGCCCAACAACATCTCATTCAGCACCAATATTTCGAGGTACTACTATGAGCAGCAGACGCGCAACGAGACAGGCATCAACGTAGAGTTGCCCGTGTCGGTCAGCAAGAACTTCCTTTGGGATCGTCAGTTCGCCCTCTCGTGGAACTTCACCAAGTCCCTCTCGGCGACCTTCAACAGCAACACCACAGCCCATATTATGGAGCCTGTGGGTCAGGTCAACCGCAAACTCTTCCCCGATGAGTACCGCGACTGGCGAGACTCGGTGATGAACTCAATCAAGGATTTGGGTACTCCTTGGGCTTATAACCAGACGTTCACCGTCAATTATAAGGCGCCCTTCAGCCAGATTCCTATTCTTAGCTGGATTAACGCCAGTGCGACCTATAACTCTGTTTACCGTTGGAACCGTGGTACCGTTGTAGAGGAAATCGCATCGGGTAACAACATTGCCAACCAGACGTCACGTTCGATTGACGGACGATTCAGCTTGGAGCAGTTCTACGGCAAGGTGCCTTATCTCAAGAAAGTGGACGAACGCTTCTCGAGCAAGAATACCAAGCGCGGCAAGACTCCAGCCAAGAAGGAAAAGCCCAAGAAATTCAACCGTACCATCAAATTGAGTCCCGACTCGGCGATCACTATCAACCACAAGTTGGGTAACAAGAACGTCAAGGTGTCGGCCACAACGACCGATGGCGATCCGTTCAAGGTTGAATATAAGGTCAAGGACAAGGATAATGTGGAAATCCAGACTTTGGGCACCGAGAACCTCAAGTTCACGATCACCGAGGTTCAGAAAGAGGAAGTCCACAACTTCTTCACTGAGGCTGCACAGTACACCTGCAGGCTTCTCATGAGTGTGCGCAATGTGAATGTGCGTTGGAAGTACACCACATCGCTCTCGATACCGCAGTACATCCCCGAGATTGGAGACATCTTCGGACAATCAACCCATTACGACGTTATGGCGCCGGGTTTGGATTTCGCATTCGGTTTTGCGGATGAGTCTTATATTGAGAAGGCCATGAGCCGTGGCTGGCTGATGGGCGACCGCTCCCTGACGACTCCTGCTATCTATGCCAAGACCAACGAGTTTAATGCCGAGGTGCAGCTTGAGCCTATCTCTGGACTGAAGATTACGCTCAACGGTAACCGCACCGATAACCGCACCACCCAGATTCAGTTCATGTTCGATGACCCGACAGCCATTTATGGTGGTAGTTACACCAAAACACATATCGCCATGATGACGGCCTTTAAGGGCTTCAATGCCGAGGATAACTATCGCAACGAAACGTTCGACAAGTTCTTGAGCAACATTCCTGTTGTTGCCGATCGCATACAACAGAAGTACATGGGCTCAACTTATCCCGAGCGAGGTTTCTTGATTGGAACGCCAATGGCTGGCAACACCTATAGCATCGAGAATGGTGCTGTCAACACCGCAAGTAGCGATGTGCTGATTCCCGCATTCCTCGCGGCTTATTCAGGAAAAGACGCTTCAAAGGTGGATTTGAATCCCTTCCCCGGATTCAAGGCAATCCTGCCCAACTGGCGTGTGACCTATGATGGCTTGATGCGCATCCCGTTCTTCAAGAAGGTGTTCAAGTCATTCAATCTCACCCATGGCTATCAATGTACTTATAGCGTGGGCAGCTACAACTCGTTCAGCGACTGGGTAACCATCGGCAATGGCCTGGGATTCACCCAGGACGCTCTCACCGGCGGCGCCATACCGTCATCCCCGTACAATATCGCGTCGGTGTCGTTGACCGAGAAGTTCGCGCCGCTGATTGGTTTCACGGCAACACTGTTCAACGACATGTCGTTCAATATGCAGATGGATAACATGCGCACATTGACGCTCAACTCCTCGGCAGGTCAGCTCGTGGAGGCAACCAGCAAGTCCTTCTCCCTGGGTAGCAGCTACAAGATTGCCAACTTTAACCAGGTGCTCAAGATCAAGTCCAAGCAGCAGAATGTGAACAACGACCTCACCCTCAACTTCAATGTGAAGATGTCCAACAACACTTCGTTGATTCGCAAGATTGAGACCAACACGGCACAACCAACCAATGGCACGCGCACTTGGACCGTCAACTTCACGGCCAATTATGTCTTGAGCAAGCGCATCACAATGGGTGCTTACTTTGATTTCCAGTCCAATACACCTCTTGTGTCGACCAATGCTTACCCGACCACCAGCAGTAAATATGGTCTCACGATCAACATGTCACTTGTCAAGTAAAACCCTGATATGATACTGAGCCTGATAGTCTATACTGCCACAGGAGCCATCATGGCATGGCTTGGTTGGCATGTGAACAGGCGGGAACAGCAGGTGCTGGCAAGGGGTGGGGCAGAACTGCCCTTCCTCTCATGGGAAATTGTGATGGCCATGCTCATCTATGTGGCTGTGTCATCGGTGCGTTGGCTCACCTCGTGGGATTATAACATGTACTATGGCTATTATGTCAGCATGCAGTCCCTGGGTGATTATTCACGTGAGAATTTTGAGCCGGGCTTTGCACTGATCACCAATGCGATGGCGCGGGCCGGTTTCCATTTCGCTTTCTATTTCGCCTTGTGGGCGGCGGCACAGATATCGTTGCTGTACTATGCCCTCAGGCACCGCAAGGCGTTGTTGCCATGGATAGCACTGTGCATCTTCTTGGGACCTTACTACATCTTCTGGATGGGATTCGTCAGGCAGTCAGTGGTTGAAGTCTTGTTCGTCCTCATGGTGGAACTCATCGTCAGGCGCAAGTTCTGGTACTATCTCCTGCTGTCGTTGCTGGCCATCAGCATCCACAAGATGTGTGTGCTTTTCATCCCGCTCTATTTCGTGCCCTTGATCAAGGTGCCCAATGCGAAGCGCTGGATGGCATTTGCGCTCATCGCCCTGTGTTTCGTCTTGGGGTCGTTCCCGCAGTGGATTCAGTGGATATTTGACCGCCTGGGCTATTTAGCCGATGTCCTGGGCTATGGCCACTATTACCGCTTGTTCATGAGCAACAATTTGGAATATACCTTCAGGCCCGTTATGGGACCGGCACGTTTGTGCCCGTTGCTGACCTGTCTGATGATTATCTGGTATTATCCGGCACTCCGCCAGATGTTCTCTCGTGACAAGTATCTGCCTGCCCTGTTCCGCTTCTCGGTTGTCTATATGGCCTATATCAACCTGCTGGCCAACACGACTCAATACATGACGCGTCCGGGCGAACTCATGCGCAGTTGTTTTCTGGTGATGGTGTGTTTCCTGCTTCATTACTTGTGGCGTCAGCGCAAGTGGATTCCCTTTGCGGTGCTGGCTTTCCTCAGTTTCTATTACGTCTACTACGAGATTGCCAAAGCGGCTCTCGTCGGCGGCAGCATCTACGCCCCGGAATTATACCACACCTTCTTGTTCTAAAACGAATAAACCCGCCCGGGATACTTCCAGGCGGGTTCTTTGATTAGAGTGGGGCAGACTGTCTACTCCTTCTTGCCTCCAAACTTGTTGTAACTGATGTTATCCTGTTTGAACTTGTCCTTGGGAGCGGGGGCTTCGTCGGGATAACCGATGCGAACCACGGCAAGGGGAACGATATTCTGCGGGCAGTTCAGCACGTTAGCCACCTCGGCAGTGCGGTCCATGACAGGATAGACGCCCGTCCACACGGCACCCAGGCCCAGGGCATGAGCGGCAAGCAGCAGGTTCTCGGTCGCTGCCGACACGTCTTGAATCCAGAAGTCGGGCAGTTTGCCTTTGCCGTCGGGCATGCTGGTCTTGTCGGTGTCTCCGCACACGGCAATCAGCAACGGCGCGTTAGTGGGCTGCCGGCCAGATAACAGGTCGATGGTCTTCTTGTCATCAATGACAATGAAGTGCCATGGCTGCAGGTTCACTGCGGTGGGGGCTGCCATGGCGGCCTTGAGCATGATGTCGATCTTCTCTTGCTCCACGGGTTGGTCCTTGTACTTACGGATGCTCGTACGCGTCATGATGTTCTCAATGGCTGCCTGGCCATTGTCGGCGGTAGTGGCAGCCTCTTGTTGTTTATCGTTGCCTTCCTGGTTGCATGCTCCCAGTGTCAGCAGGACGGCAGCGATTGCTAATAAAGATTTTCTCATGTTGTTCAGTCAATTTGTTGATGAATAAATAGATAATAATAGTTTGGTTGAATGCGGGATTGCTGCAAAAATACTCAAAAAAATGATTAATCAGCATTTCTTGGCCGTTTTTTCTTCAATTAGGATGCTTTAACTGTTTGGACTTATAAATTTATTGCCTCTGTAGAGTTTGTATTTGTAAATTATTATGTATCTTTGCATCCGCAAAAATTGGGTACAGACGGCTTCACCCCCCAAGAGCATCAGGAAATGAACGTGGCGTTGCCAGTTTTTGGAGTTTTATTATGAGCATTTGGCATAACATATTCTGTGTGATAACTTCGCCCAAGTATGGGTGGGAACTCATCAACGAGTCCAATATTCCCATTGGCAAAGTGTTGAATAACGCTTATCTGCCATTGCTGTGTGTGTTGGCACTCACATGCTTTGTGCCCATGATTTATGACCGCACCCTCAGTTTCAGCCATTGTCTGATGACTGGAATTGTGATGTTCTCGGCCTATTTCATCAGCTATTACATCATCATCTACCTGCTGGGCGGTTTTTATCCCGAACTGGTCAAGACCGAAGGGGCGACCGCGCGGTTGAATGATTACATCCTTTACAACCTCATCTTCCTGGTCTTGTTGATGATACTGCGCAACCTCTTGCCCAGTGACTTCACCCCTGTCTTGTTCTTGATGGCTTATCTGCCGTGGATGGCCTATCGTGGCACCGACCACCTGTTTGTACGCAAAGACAAGGTCAGCAAGTTTGTCACCATCTCATCAGTATTGTTGTTGGGCTTGCCTTTGCTGCTCAACGGAATTTTTAATCTGTTTATCATCAAGTAATTATTGTTTAGACTATGGCTGCCAACAACAATCACAATACCATCAATATCAAGAACCGCAAGGCGACGTTCGACTATGAGATCATCGAGACGTTCACGGCGGGTATCGTCCTCACTGGCACCGAAATCAAGTCAATCCGTCAGGGCAAGTGCGGCCTGACCGATACCTATTGCATGGTCATCAACGGCGAGATCTGGGTCAAGAACATGTATATTGCCGAGTACAGTTACGGCTCCTACAACAACCACACCACCCACCGCGACCGCAAACTGTTGCTCAATCGTAAGGAGATACGCCGCATTGCCCGCGACACCCAGCAACCCGGCATTGCCATCGTGCCCTTGCGCCTGTTCATCAACGAGCGAGGACTCGCCAAACTGGTCATCGCCACAGCCCGAGGCAAACGCCAGTTTGACAAGCGCCAGTCCATTAAGGAGCGCGAGGACAAGCGCACTATCGACCGCATGTTCAAGCACTAAAGGTCTTGCTTGCCCATGAAACAACTGCCGATCGTCATAGTGATGCTTCTTACCGTCCTCGTGGCGGTGGTCACGGGGTGTGACGGCACGCCGCGCTATGACACGCGGCTCGCTGCGGCCGACAGCCTCGTGCGAGACAACCCCGACAGCGCCCTCGCCATCGTCGAGGCCATCAACCGCGGCAGCCTTGCCACCACCGCCGACAGCGCCTACCATGACCTGCTGCTCACCCAGGCCCGTTACCGCTGCTACATCGTTGCCACCAGCGACAGCGACATCAACCGCGCCCTGGCCTACTACCGGTCCCATGACAACGAACGCGAAAAACTTACCCGCGCCTACATCTACAAGGGCGCCGTCATGGAAGAACTCGGCCACCCCGACAGTGCCATGCTCTACTACAAGCACGCCGAAGCCACCGCCGCCCCCGATGACTACTCCAATCTCGGCTATTGTAATTTGCGTATAGCTCAACTATACCAAAATTCATATGCCAATGATAGTGCTGTTGTTTCCAGGATGAAAATCGCTTCCCGTTACTTCAGTGCAATCGCTGATACCAGTTATCTCATTACTGCAATCGGTACTCAAGGAGCCTATCCTAAAATCCTCGGAGAGGATTCTGCCCGCTTCTACCTCGAGAGGGCCATCCAATTGTCACAGAGCATCCATTCCTCTAAAGGTTACCAGTATCAGTCAAAACTGGTTGGATTATACTTTTACAATAGCGATTTCTTGAAGGCCAAAGAGTTGGCAATGGACATTGTGAGAAATGGCAGTGACAATTGCAATGAGCAGCAGTTCTACTTTTACGCTGCCAGAGCCTATATCCAGCTAAACCTTATTGATTCTGCCCGTTGGGTCATGTCAGTAATTCCTCCACTAAAGAATGCGGTTGACAGCATGAACAACTACCAAATGCTAGCCGACTTAGCCCGGGCGACTCACAATTATAGCGACTATACACGGTATAGTGAAGCAGCCAGGAAGATTGACACAGGAATTTTAGAGACCTCCAGGGACTCTAAATTGACAGAAATCGAGTGGAATTTTAATGCCACCCGGCATGAGACGGACTGGAAAAACAAAACCATTAGCCGTTATGCCCTGGTAGGCGGCTTAGCGTTATTGACTGTCGTTGTTCTGTTAACTATCTTTTTTGTCATCATCAGGTTGCGAGTCCGCTATTATAAGAACCAGTTGGAAACCAACAAATGTCATTTGGAGAAACTGATTGATAAATTAAACATGAGCCAAGTCCGATTTGATGCCGAAAAAGAGAAACATAGGCTCCAATTGGCTGAAAAAGACACGGAATTAGCCCAGGTGAGTAGCAAAAACAAAAAGCTGGAACAGGAACAGGAAAGCGTCAACAAGCAGGTCGCAAGCATCGTCAGGCACAGGCTGGCTGCCTTAAATGAGTTGTATCAGAGCATCAGGATTAAATCCACCACCGATGACGGCAGGAAACGGACACTACTGTTGGTGACCACCATCAGGGAATTGTACGAAAAAAGAGGGATACTGCACACGCTGCCCAAAGATTCTTTCTGGAAAAACCTCAAAAAATCGGTTGACGGGGAGTTCGAAGGCATAGCAACGTTCGTGGAGCAAAACTACCCGAAACTTTCGGAAAAGGACATGCAACTGTTCCTGCTGCTGTGTGCAGACTTCCCCAACCAGATCATTAAAATGTGTATGAACTACACCAATGATGTGACCGTCAGCAAAAACAAGAAGAAACTGATGAGAGAACAATTCGGGCTGGATGTGAAGTGGGATGAATTCATCAACATGTACTTGAATGGAGAATTAGGACCTCAAAATCGGCTTTTACCATAGCCAAAATCGACAGGGTAAAAAAGTTTTTTCACAAATATCAACCTATCAGATGATTAGCTACCAAAAAGGCTAATCATTTTTTTGCGATTATCCAAATTTTTTATTATAATTTTGTAAACACAATTTGGTGATTTGTTTGTTGTGGCGGGCTTGGAATTGCCACAATATCTCATAACACATAATTATTTACTCTTAATATTTATAACTATGAAGAATCAGAAACGTATTATCACATTTTTTAGCTTGTTGCTCTATGGTTTTTTAATGTGTCCTTTGCATGGAGAGGAAGTAGTTAATTTGCAACACATCGGAAACCATGGCGATCATTCAGAGTACTACCTGCCAGCGGACATGCCTGAAGTGTACCTTGACTCGGACGAGATGGAAATCATCATCGAGGCGGACGGGTTCGCCAGTTACTACAATGTGGACATCTTCACGATGGCTGGGACGACTCCCGTTCTCTGGGCCGTCGTCAACGGCACATACGACACCGTTGATGTCTCCTCCCTGCTCGCAGATGACTACCGCATCGTCATCCACTCCTCTAATAATAACGTATTTGAGGGCTACTTCTCCATCGAGTGACAAATCCAAAGCTTCAAACCACTTTTAACTATTAAAAAATATCCTATTATGAAAAAGTATTTATTATTTATGGCTGCAGCCCTCATGTTAGGCGGCACCATCCAAGTCAATGCACAGCTCATCATCCGCAACAGCGGCCGCGCTGAAATCGGACATGATCCGTATGACCCAGTACCTGAAGGACTTAATCCAAGTTACTATAATTACCTTGACACCATCACAATGCTCAAACTCTTCGGTAATTATGGAGATTTTGCCGCAGGAGCTCACATGACATTCGGTGATCACTTGCTGTGGGATCAATATAATGTAGCTGTAGGTGAGCTAGGCTATACTGACAGTGATTGTCTATGGTTGCAAGGAAAGCATGGTACATACATCACTGCAGGTATGGGTGCAGTTGATACTATTATGTATTACGATTATAAACGATCGAATGCCGTTCAGTTCAGGAAAGACGTCCATACCAGTGGTGTTTTTGTTCAATCTGATGAACGTTTCAAAGAAAATGTTGAGCCGATAGATAATGTATTACATTCGCTTGAGAATCTTGAAGCTGTCAGCTACACGTTAAAAAATGACAGCCATCTGATGAAGGATAACGTAGCATCTTTGCCAACTCCGACCGAAAAAGAGATTAAAGACAAAGAGTTTTTTGAAAAGTATTATGCTGAACAGCAACAGGGAAGCGAACGCTATGGTTTTCTCGCTCAGAATGTCAAGGAGGTTTACCCAGGATTGGTACACACCGACAATGAAGGGTATATGTATGTAGATTATATAGGACTGATTCCAATTCTTGTACAGTCCATCAACGAACTGCGTGCCGAACTGGCCGAAGTGAAGGGCGAGAAACAGGATGAAAGTGAGGCTTCACCCCTTCTGGCACTCACACAGCAAGCAGGGCTTGATGAGCTGCCCAGTTTGAGCGCCGCCAAGCTGTACCAGAACGCGCCCAACCCATGGAACAGCGAGACCGTCATCCGCTACTCGCTGCCCCAAAGCGTTGCCACTGCAGACATTTTCATCTATGACATGCAGGGTGCACAACTCAAGCGCATCCCGGCCCAAGGCCGCGGCGAGAATCAGGTGGTGCTCACTGCCAATGACCTTAGGGCCGGCATGTACATCTACGCCCTGGTTGCCGATGGCACTCTGATTGACAGCAAACAGATGATACTCACCAAGTAAAAAACGTTACTATGAAAGAGATACTTCTAAAAACTATGGCGTTACTGTTAATGATACTTGTTTCAATTGACGAATCCAATGCTGGGACAATCATCTATAACGTTTCTTTCGACTACAATAAGGTTACCATCGGCTCCGACACACTAAGTGGGGTTACTTACACGACTGTCAATTACGATGGATTTCTTAACCATGGAAATGCAGGATACCCATCACTGCCAGTGGACTACATCAAATTCTCTGTGCCATATAACGCATGCAATTTTACGGTGGCTGCAAACACCTTAAATTCCACGAATCAGCCAATTAATCATCTGGTTTATCCCTGTCAGGCTTCGAGAATGATGAGTGACACATCTGCATTGACAATTTCTTATCCAAATAATATTGTATATCAGACAAATTCATTTTACCCATCGCAGAGCAAGATGGCTTGGGTTGTCAATGAAGGATTTCTTGCCGGAGAGAACCATATTGTCACAATTGCAGTCATGCCTATCAGATACAAACATAGTAATGGGAGCGGACCTTATAGCAATTATCTGCAGATAGCACAAACTATCAGGTTGGAGGTCAGTTATGAATTGAGCGATACTCTCTCAATGTCCCCACTTATCAGTCTTAATGAGATGAGAAGAATAGAAGGACAAAAAATGACTAGGAATATAGTGATTAATCCTGACTCAGTCAGTGCGTTTGCTTATCATCATTCGTCTGTCGACACGTTATATACGCCTTATCATACTCCTGTTGCCAGCAGCCCGTTACCATCATACCCCTATCTAATCGTCACGGATTCGATTCTATCTCATTCATTGAGACGCCTTGCTGCATTAAAAAGGCAAAAGGGTTACAATGTAAGAATAGTAACACTTGATGAAATAATGAACGACCCTTATGCTCAATATGGTGATGTCGTTCGTGTCAATGGGATGCCCACTGTTGCCTTTCCGGATAGTGCGGGTATTATTAGACAATATTTAAAACTATCAAAATGGTATTTCGGAACAGATTTCCTTCTTTTAGCAGGTTCGTCGGTTCCATTTAGGATTCAACCGAAGGCCCTCCCCCACAAAACATATCAAATCCCCACTGATTTGTATTATAGTGACCTGAATGGTAATTGGACTCGAAACAGTACAATTGATATATACCCAGATTTATTCGTTGGAAGGATATTAGCAAAAACGGACAATCAGATTTCTAATTACACGGATAAACTTCTGCGTTATGAATTGAATCCAGGTGGCGGCGATTTCTCATATCTTAAAAGAGCACTTTACACTGAAGCGGTTGGTTTTTATGATTACTCAAGGGAAATAGGTACTAATATGAATTCAATCTGTCCGGATTCAATGATTATACGCGAAAGGCGACATGCTTATTATCCTAAGGCTATGAATGTTATTGACTCCATTAATACCAAAAAGTTTGGCTTTTGGTGCACTTATAATCATGGATGTCCTACTTCTATTATCACTTATGGTATTAATGCATATAATAAAGTATATTCAGACAGTGTATTTGCATTGTTTGCAGAGGATTCTGTCAGAGTTATTCCATTTAGTGCAAATATCGGAGAAACTGACAATGACTTGAATAATATAGATAATAGAGGTTATGAAATGATTTCATATTCAACTTCATGTGAAACTATGCCGTTTAATGTCAAAACAGAATATAATAACAAACCTATCTCGATGAATTTTGGTGAATCGTTCACTACAGGCAAGGACTATGGGGGACCAGCATATCTTGGGAACACATCTGATGGTATTTATCCAGGATTGAAATATCTTGCTAGAAGTTTCGCAGAAGATCTCCTAAATGAGTCTAGCAAAATAGGCATCGCTGAGGGAATGTCAAAAATCAAGGAAAATGATCAAAATTTCAATGATTTTTTAGCAATGTCTCACAACTTATTAGGAGATCCCACAATTGATATGTGGACAGACATTCCTCAAAGCTATTCCAGTATTTCTGTTACACGAGCGGATGATTCCGTATCCATCCGTGGACTTGATGTTGATTCAACCATTATAGCCTATTATGGAAATGATTATCGCATTGGCTCTGACACGTTTTCAACTTCGGATGTAAATATTTATGGTATAAGTCCAAACGATGCTATTATGATTTACAAACACAATTATATTCCCTATATTGTACCAATGGTATTGCAGAATTTTACCATCAATAATTCACAATATGTTATAGCCAGTGATGTGATTGCGGGTCGTTCTGTCGACAGTGGTCGCACGAGAGGCTATGTCACGGTAAAGAATGGCGTTGAATATGAGATTGAAGCATCGGGGACAGTATATCTCGATGGAGGTTTTAAGGTAGAAAAAGGTGCGACTTTCGCAGTCTATCCTGCATGTTTTTAACAATTGATTTGGTTGATTGAATAATAGTTATTTAATTCGCGAAGAAGTATAACCATTAAATATGTTGAGAATGAAAAATATAATAGTATTGCTGCTATCTGTATTGGGCATGTCACAGGCTGTAGCCCAAGAGTACGAGTACGTCCCCTTCGTGCGTGAGGGAGTCAAATGGGTGTATAGCTATAGTAATCCTTTTTGGAGTTACATATTAGACATGCCAGAAGGTGATCAATATTATAGCTTTGAGATGCAAGGCGATGTGTTGATTGGTGACAAATACTACAAACCCGTTATCTTGACTCATTATCTTGATAAAGAGGGTCATAATAAAGAGGTAGAGGAATATATACCTGTTTATCTGCGTGAGGAGAATAAGGTGGTTTATGCCATCCATCCTGACGGTATTTGGCACGCCCAATGTCCTGTTGGCTTCGGTTGGTTTGTGGGAAATCCACATGAAGATCCTCCTTTTGAAACATCAGATGAAGAATTCATTCTCTATGATTTCAATGACCCTGTTCAACTCTATAATGAAACGTTCGGCGAACAATCCACACTTGTTGAGTATCTTGAAACCAAGATGATGACACTAGGTCATCATCAGGTTAAAGTCCACCACTATAGCACATGGTACAGTGAGGATGACAATATCATAGAAGGAATTGGCTATGATGGATTAGCAGGTATGCCACTTTTTTATTTTGAGGTTTTCATCTCTGGAATACAGGTAAGATATGGTTTGAGCCACGTCATTGAGGATGGTGAAGTCATTTATAAAGGACGGTGGTATAACCCTGACGTTCATGTGGGCATCGACGAGGTGGTGGCCGATAAGACACGCCGCGTGCTTGACCCGAACTACTACAACCTGATGGGCCAGCCCGTAGGCAAGGAGGTGCCCACCACCCCCGGCATCTACATCCACCAGGGCAAAAAGATCGTGGTACAGTGATATAGTGGCGATGTCATTGTCAAGAAAGGAACATAATATGAGATTGAGGCATCGGGAACGGTGACGCTTCAAGACGGTTTCAATGTGGAGAAGGGAGCGACTTTCGCAGTCTATCCTGCATGTTTTTAACAATGGATTTGGTTGATTGAATAATAGTTTTTAATTCGCGAAAAAGTGTAACCCTTAAATATACTGAGAATGAAAAATATAATAGTATTGCTGCTATCCTTACTAGGCCTGTTTCAGTCTGTAGCACAGGAGTACGAGTACGTCCCCTTTGTGCGCGAGGGTGTGAAGTGGGTGTATTTCTATGACAATACGTTACCCGGTTTTGGATATGAAGACGGTTTTATTCCTTATGGTGAGCACTATTACACTTTAGAGATGAAAGGTGACAGCG
>JAZQJW010000084.1:0-46800 GCA_045541835.1 Sodaliphilus sp.
GACGCTTTAGACCGTCAAAAAAAGCCTGTGGGGGCATCGAGCCCCCAACAGACTTTAGCACCAACAATGACGGCTCAGCATTACCCGTCTTGATAGGAAAATAAAGAACAATCTGTCAAAAAATTTTAGGACGAGTCAAGCCTCATTGGGCGGATTCGATTGCTTGGAGTTTATCGGCTTCGCCCAGTTTGTAATAGATGTCTCGCAGTGCGTTGCGCAAGTCCTCGTTGCGAGGATTGATGGCATAGGATTTCTCCAGATAAGGCAGGGCCTCACGATACATGGGATTGACAAGGTCGGCCAGTTTCTTGCCATAGAGACGGCTGTTCTGTCGCGTCTCTTGAGCCTTGTTATAGAAATAGCGTCCCACGTTAAACAGTCCCAAAGCATTGCTGTCGTTCAACTCGATGCAGCGCTGATAATAGGGATAGGCCTCATAGATGCTCTCCTTGCTCTCAATGACCAGTCCCTTGACGTTGAGCAATTCATCGTCATTGGGATTGGCTTCCAGTGCATCGTCAATCAGATCGTTGGCTCCAGAATAATCTTCACGGGTGATGAAATCGTTGATGAGGATGCGGATGTACTGCGGGTCACTGGTGCCATACTTGAGAAAGGCTTCCCAGGCAAGTTTCACGACTTCCTCATCATTCCCCAGGTCGCTGAGGCAGATCAGGGCGTAATCGTAAGCCTCCTTGTGGTTATATCCCATGTGGCGAGCCATGCTGAACAGGCGAATGGCATCGATGGTGTCGTTCCTCTGCCATGCAGCGATACCCTGATAATATCTCACCTCGGCGACAATGCTGTCGGGCTTGGCCCAACGGGGGTCATCGGTGCGTGTTGCCATCTGGCAATAGTAGTCCCACACGTTATAGGCCCCGTCCCAATCCTTGATGTTGTAGAGCTCACTTCCTGTCATGCGATAGCTGTCGTGATGTTCCACGAGGCGGTTGACCACATCCTTGCTGTATTTGGTTCTCACTTTGGGGCGTTTGGTCTTCTTGTCGATTTCGGGTTCGCCCTTCTTGTTGAGGATGCGAATCGTATCCAGTTTCAAGGCGATAATACTGTAGTCATAGGCATCGATGAGCGTGTGTCCCATCGCCTTGATGTCAACCTTCTTGCCCACGCGGCGATTGTCCATATACTTGTCATACTGCTCAATCTTGATGCGATTGGCCAGGGCCCAAGTCTCGGCACGATTACGGGTCGCGTCGTCGGTGAGTGCCGGTTTCAGTTTGTTAAATGCCTTGTTATAACTGTCAACGGTCATTGTCAATCCACTGAGGATCTTCTTGGCCTCGGCGACATTGGCCTGCTGTGACATAGCGTTAAAAGCGAGCATTATGGTGGCAATGAATATAATGAAAGTCTTCTTCACAATTATCTCTTCTTTGAAATTTTCGGCAAAAGTACTGCTTTTTCATCGCTCGTGCAACAAATGGGCCGATTAACAGCCAAATGGTTATAAGTATGAGGGCGTTAAGGATAGTTCCTCAACGCCCTACTAAGATTTATAAACAATTATCAAAAATTAATTGCCGGGAGCTGCATACTGCTTCAATCCCATAATGTCAACCAGCCAGTAACGGATACCTTCGAGCAGGTCTTTGGCCTTGGGAGCATCGGGATTCAGCTGGAGCGCTTTTTCCAACAGGGGAATTGCCTTGTCGTAAAGAGGCTGAATCTTGGGCAAGAGGTCATTGTTGGATGCATTGGGATTTGCATCAAAAATCTCTTGTGCTTTCAAGACGTGGCATCTTGCTGCATTTACAAAGGCGTCAGCATAAGTTCCATCGGTCTCCATAGCCTTCTCGTAATAGGGCAATGCGGCATCAATACCATCTTTCAATTCGGCGGTGAAACCCTTGATGTCATACAATACGGCATTGTGGGGATCGCTGCTGATTGCGTTATCAATGAATGCTAAGGCCTTGTCATACTCCTTGTTGTCGAGCATATCCTGGACAAGGTTAGCCAGAGATGAGGTCAAATAACCGGTGATGTTATTCCTGTCATAGCCCATCTTGTGAGCCTTTGAGCAACTCTCATAGGCACCTGCATAGTCCTTGTTGTTGTACTGTGAATAGCCTTGCAGGAAGCGAATCTCGGCGATAGTGCTGTCGGGATACTCAACACCATTGTTCTTGGCAAAGGCAGAAGTGGCAATGTCAGCGAAGTAGCCATAGGCTGCTGCGGCAAGATCATATTTCTCACTCTCCATGCATGAGTTGCCCACGCGTGCAATGTCACTGATATGAGCGGTAAGGCTACCAATCATTTCCTTGCTATATTTGGTTTTCACTTTTGTGCTACCGTCTTTATTGAGTTTGACAGAACCATCCTTATTGAGTTCAGGAACACTGTCTAAAGGCAGAGCATGCATGAAATACTCATATCCAGACAGAACTGCAGCACCCATCATCTCGGGATCTGCTGAATCGGGCTGAAGGAGCGACACCTCGTACAACTTGTCATAGAGTCCGAAAGCGGCCTTGCCGGCGGTATACCAAGTGAGGACGTCATTAGCAGACTCGGGATTGGTGAGAGCGGGCTCGATGTTCTGCAACACTTCTACCAAATCCATCGGGTTGCCTGATGCAGCCTTCTTGGCGAGGTCTTTCACGAGGCTCATTTGAGCCGATGCGCTAAACGCCATCATGATGGCGGCTGCGCCGAAAAGAATCATCTTTTTCATTTTTGTTAACAATTAAAGTAGTTTATAATGTTTATTCGTTATCGTTTTGTTGTTCGTCGTTAGCGTTCTCGTCTTCTTGGTTATCCTGGATATCCTGGACTTCCTCGACAGGCTGAGGTTCGTCGTTTTGGAAGGCGCCGCGTACGCTTTCCTCGTCGGTTGTCTCGGGCTCGGTATCTACCTTGCAGACGCTTGCTATCTCGTCATTCTTCTTCTCGAGGTTGATGAGCCTTACACCCTGGGTCGCACGTCCAACGATGCGCAGTGAACTAACCCGTAGCCTAATGGCGATGCCGCTCTTGTTAATGATGACAAGGTCATTATCGTCATTCACATTCTTAATTGCAATAAGTTTGCCAGTCTTAGCGGTAATGTTAATCGTTTTAACACCCTTACCGCCACGGTTGGTCACGCGGTAGTCCTCGAGGGCACTGCGTTTGCCCATGCCCTGCTCCGAAACGACGAGCACATCGTCGCGCGTGCCTGCACGCATGCAGATCATGCCGATGACCTCGTCACCCTCAGAGAGTCTCATGCCCCTCACACCAGTGGCCGTGCGGCCCATGGCGCGTACTGTGGTCTCGGAGAAACGGATGGCATAGCCCTTGCTGTTGGCCAAAATCACCTCGCTGTCGCCCTCGGTGAGGATGGCGCCCACGAGCTTGTCGTCATCAGCGA
Source organism: Sodaliphilus sp. (assembly GCA_045541835.1). Taxonomy (GTDB): domain Bacteria; phylum Bacteroidota; class Bacteroidia; order Bacteroidales; family Muribaculaceae; genus Sodaliphilus. The sequence goes on from JAZQJW010000084.1 coordinate 3,380, forward strand.
TATTGAGGGCGCGCACACCATTGGCACGCGGACGTGAGTAGGCGCTCAAGCTCGTGCGCTTAACGATACCGTTCTTGGTGGCAAATACAATATAATGTGACTGGTTGTACTCTGGATCGGTGAGTGCCGTGGCACGGACGAACGCCATGATGCGGTTCTCGGCATCCAGGTTCAACAGGTTCTGTATGGCTCGACCCTTGCTGTTCTTGGTGCCTTCGGGAATCTCGAACACACGCAGCCAGAAGCAACGTCCTGTTGCGGTGAAGAACAGCATGTAATTATGGTTGGTGGCTTCGTAGACATACTCGATGAAGTCTTCATCGCGTGTGTCACTGCCCTTGGCGCCCACTCCTCCACGTGCCTGTGCACGGTATTCCTTGAGCGGGGTGCGCTTGATATAACCGAAGTGGGAAATGGTGATGATCATGGGATCATCGCTGTAGAAGTCCTCAGCGTTCATTTCCTCGCTGGAATATTCGATCTGGGTGCGGCGCTCATCGCCGAACTTCTCCTTGACCTCGATGAGTTCTTGCTCGATGACCTTGCGGCACTCGGCGGGATCATCAAGGATAGCCTGCAGGTGCTCGATGGTCTTGCGCACCTCGGCCAACTCGTTGTGCAGTTTCTCCTGCTCCAATCCGGTGAGCTGGCGCAGACGCATCTCGACAATGGCACGGGCCTGAATCTCGGTAAGGCTGAATCGTTCGCACAGGCGCTGGATAGCGTGGTCGGTCGAGTCGCTGCTCTTGATAATGGCAATGACCTCGTCGATGTTGTCGCTGGCGATGATGAGTCCTTCCAGAATGTGTGCACGCTCTTTGGCTTTCTTGAGGTCAAACTGTGTGCGACGGATTACCACCTCGTGGCGGTGTTCCAGGAAGTAATGCAGCAGTTGCTTGAGGTTGAGCAACATGGGACGGCCGTTGACCAGACACACGTTGTTCACACTGAACGACGACTGCAGCTCGGTCATCTTGTAGAGCTTGTTAAGCAGCACGTTGGGGTTGAAGTCCTTCTTCACATCGATGACGATGCGCATACCGTGACGGTCGCTCTCGTCGTTGATGTCGGCAATGCCTTCAATCTTTTTCTCTTCAACCAGGCGAGCAATGTTCTCGATGAGGTCCTTCTTGTTAACGTTGTAAGGAATCTCATTTACCACGATGCGTTCATGGTTATGCTCGGTCTCAATCTCGGCCTTGGCGCGCACGACAATACGTCCGCGGCCTGTTTCAAAGGCGTCTTTCACACCCTGATAGCCGTAGATGATACCGCCCGTGGGGAAGTCGGGAGCCTTGATGTAGTTCATCAGGTCACTCACCTCCATCTCGGGGTCCTCGAGCAGGGCCAGGCAACCGTCGATGCACTCGCCCAGGTTGTGGGGGGCCATATTGGTCGCCATGCCGACAGCGATACCCGTGGCACCGTTCACCAGCAGATTAGGAATGCGAGTGGGCAGTACCGAGGGTTCCTCAAGCGTGTTGTCGAAGTTGGGGACGAAGTCCACGGTGTCCTTGTCCATGTCTTCCATCATACTCTCGCCCATCTTGTCGAGACGCACCTCGGTGTAACGCATGGCAGCGGGGCTGTCACCGTCGACCGAGCCGAAGTTACCCTGTCCGTCTACGAGCGGATAACGCATCGCCCACTCCTGGGCCAAGCGAACCATGGCAAAGTAAACCGAGGAATCACCGTGGGGGTGATACTTACCGAGCACGTCACCCACGATACGTGCCGATTTCTTGTAGGGAGCATTGGAGTAGTTGCGCAACTTGTCCATGCCGTAAAGTACCCTGCGGTGCACGGGCTTGAAGCCGTCGCGCACATCGGGCAGCGCACGAGAAACGATGACCGACATCGAGTAATCGATGTAACTGGTCTTCATTTCGTTCTCAATGTTGATCTCTAGAATTCGATCGTTGTCCATTTTGTATTTTTACGTTTTAAATCTTTCCGGGCACCGCACCGCAGGCAAAACTCCGCCCCAGGCTAGCACGCGTGCCACGACATTAGGTTTAACCTACAAAAATACGCATTATTTCTAATACGGCAATTCGTTTTGCGCCACTTTTTGACTGAATTGAAGATAAAATGTTTAAAATGCCTTGTATTTTATCGGTAAACAGGTGGTTTTTATAGTTGAAATGCTTATTTTTGCCCTTGATTTTGTCACACAGGATTTTATGACAGATTTTGCAGCAATAGATTTTGAGACGGCCAACAGCAAGCGCACCAGCGTCTGTTCGGTCGGTCTTGTCGTCGTGCGAGGCGGTGAAATCACCGACAAGTTCTATTCCCTTATCCAGCCTGAACCCAACTATTACAGCTATTGGTGCCAGCGCGTTCATGGGTTGGGGCATGCAGACACCGATGATGCTCCTGTCTTTCCTGATGTGTGGGCTCGTATTGAGCCGCTCATCGAGGGATTGCCGCTGGTTGCCCACAACAAAGCCTTTGACGAGAATTGCCTGAAGGCGGTCTTTCGTTGCTACCAGATGGATTATCCCGACTACCCTTTCTTCTGCACGTGTATCGCGGCCAGACGTCTGCTCAAACAGCTGCCCAATCACCGCCTCGACACCGTTGCCGCCTATTGCGGTTTTGACCTTCGCCATCACCACAATGCCCTGGCCGATGCCGAAGCCTGCGCCCACATCGCTCTGCAACTTCTCTGACCTGATCCCAGAGCCGATAACGTCATGGCATATAAAGCAGTAGAGACACAAAATCATGTGTCTCTACCAAGTGGGATGCCCAAATACGGGCAATCCTGAATCAATTATCTTGAATTTAGTTTATTGAGTCAGGCTTGCAGTGATGGCCTGTACTTCACGAGAGAAGTCCTTTTCAATTGACATGCGTTGTTCAATCTGGATACAAGCATGCAGAACGGTGGCGTGAGTGCGGTCGAGCTTGGCGCCAATACTGGTCGAGGACATCTGAGCCTCTTTCTTGGCCAGATACATCACCAGTTGGCGGGCATCGCTGATCTCGCGCTTGCGGGACTTACCGTAGAGCACGTCGGTGGGCAGGTTGTAATAGTCGGCGACCGTCTCGGCAATGGACTCAAAGGTCAATTGCTTGTCAGCCACTTTGACTGTGTTACCGATGACACTGCGTGCCAGGTCGATGGTAATGTCCTGTCCAAGCATGGTGGCATGGGCCAGCAGGGCAACCATGACGCCCTCAAGCTCACGAACGTTGTCGGTGACACCTTGAGCGATGAAATCCAGCACCTCGTCGCTGATCTTCAAGCCGTCTTGAGCAGCTTTCATGGCAAGGAACTTGCGGCGCAACTCGAAGTCGGGTTTTTCCAGCTCCACAGTCATGCCCCACTTGAAGCGGGAGATCAACCTGGGCACCATGCCATCGAGGTCACTGGGCCGGCAGTCGCTGGACATCACCAGTTGACGCTGGTGCTGATGCAGGTGGTTGAAAATGTGGAAGAACGTGTTCTGGGTGCCTGTCTTGCCGGCGAACTCCTGGATGTCGTCGAGCAAGAGCACATCGATACTCTGATAAAAATTGATGAAGTCGTTGACTTTCTTCTGCACCACGGCAGTCGTATACTGGCTCTCAAACACGCGAGCGGTGACATAGAGCACACGCATGCGCGGATTTTCCTCCTTGAGCTTGATGCCGATGGCCTGCAAGAGGTGAGTCTTGCCCACACCTGTGGTGCCGAAGACGAACAATGGATTGTAGGTCTTCACCTCGGGATGCTGGGCAATCGCCTGGCCGATGCTGAGCGCAAGCTTGTTGCTCATGCTGCTGCAATAATTCTCGAAGGTATACCGCGGATTGAGTTGCGGGTCAATGTCGTCGAGCGTGTCCTCATGCTCAAAGGGATTGGCGACACGCGGCTTGCGGATTTTGAGTTCTTGTTTGAGCTTGACGCTTGAGTTGTCCTCGGTCTGTTCAATGGCGCTGGCGTCATCGCTTCCCACTACATTATATTTATAGGTGAGCTTGACGTTCTCTCCAAAGACCTTCTTCAGGGCCGACGAGAGGATATTGATGTATCGTCCCTCAATCTGCTCAACGAAGAAGCGCGAGGGGACCCTTAGCGTCACACGGCTGTTTTCCTGGTCAAAGTCAACGGCAACAATGGGAGCGAACCAAGCATCAAAATGCTCGGCCGGGAGGTTTGCCTTTATGACGTCAAGGCAACGGTTCCACTGTTGTGCAACGTTAAACATTTTTCTGATATGTCTTAGTAATGGTTGTAAAAATTCGTGCTTTTAGCAATACAAATTTCCGTCAATAATTTCTAAAAAAAAAGTGCTCAAAAAATTTGGAAAATTCATTTCCAACATAACATTATTGAAAAACAACGGTTTAGACCTTTGTTACGATTTCTTCACATTTTTCACCGAGTGAAAAAATGAATATCCCTAATTTTCAGCACTTTGCGTTTTTTTGATTGTGTGACCTATCTCTTTTGGCAATGCTGCAAACCGTTGTAACATCAAGGGTTTGATTTTGCAAATCCCGAAAACAGTAGTAATAAAAAAAATCTCTATTTAGATTGAGTCCAAATAGAGTATTTTTGCAGTTTCAAGTAAGGCAATTTTGCCCTGCTTGATGATTATTCCAAGCTATATCCAAACACCTCAGCATCTTAGAACACTTTTACGTTAATGTAGCGTTTAGGATTCGCCTTGATGTCCATCAGGAGTGAATCAAGACTTGCTATGGCATGGTTGGCGTTGTCATAGAGTTCACGGTCGTTCACGATCTTGCCAAATGACGAATTTTTGTCATTGAGCTGCTGACTGAGGGCCTCGAGATTAGCAAGCGTGGTGTTGAGCTTGTTCATGGTCTCATCAAGGGGCAACTCCTTGAGCGACACCGACAAGTCGGAGATGTTGCCGCTGGCACCCGAAAGGTTGCTGGTGATGCCGTTCACGTTGTTCATCACCCCAGGCACGCTGCGGTTCAGGTTGTTCATCAGCATGGTGAGTTGCTGGGCGCTAGCCTGTAACTGTCGGGTGATGGCATCAAGACGGGCGAGTGAGGCAGCTAAAGCGGGATCACCGGTCAAGCTGTTCACGTTGCCCAGGATGGAGTCCACCTTGGGCAGTGCTTTATTGACCATGGGCATGATATTGTCGCTGACATGATCCATCAGTCCAGGCACATGTGTAGTCGGGATCTTGCTACCTTGTTCCAATGCCGGTCCACTGCCCAGGTTGAGCACGAGCGAGGAGCCGCCCAATACACCAGAGACAAGGCTCACGGTAGTACCCTGGGGCACTTTCATGTCCTTATTCATGGCCATCATAACCGTGATGATGTTCTTCTCGTAGTCATACTTGATTTCTCTCACCTGGCCCACTTGGAAGCCATTGACAGTGATGGGAGCGGCTTCGAGCAATCCTTCGGTGCTCTCAACCTCAGTATAAAAATAGTTAGCAGGAGTCAACAGGTTGATTCCTTTCAGGTAGTTAATGCCCCAATAGAGCAACGCCAGTCCCACCAGCACAGTGAGGGCGATTTTCACGTTTTTATTGAAAAACTTCATACACGTTTTTATGTGATTTTGCTTTATAAACGGCAAAATTACTAATTTGTTCTTTAAATGCATTGAATTTTTAAATAATTTAGCATTTTCTCTTTGAGATTTCCCATGAGCCGATTGGATAAGAATGTATTCATTAATTATGCCACACGGTGTTATTTTTATGCCCAAAGAGGTGCGTAAAGTTAAAAAATGAGCCGATTCGCCATTTTTTTCACCGATATCGGTTGTTGTTACAACTATTCTGTTTAATTTTGCGATAACCTATTCTCTACAGATGATGAAATCTCCACTGGAATATAAAAATCTCTATGGCTTGATTGGCTATCCGCTGGTCCATTCTTTCTCGCGCGACTTCTTTAATCAGAAGTTTATGGCCGAGGATATCGACGCACTCTATGTCAACTTTGAAATTGAAGACTTGGGCTTGCTGATGGAAATCATTGCCGAGAATCCCAATCTTAACGGTCTTAATGTCACTGCCCCCTATAAAGAGGCAGTTATACCTTATCTTGACAGTCTTGATGATGACGCCAGGCAGATTGGGGCGGTCAACGTGATTCGTTTCATCCGTGACGAGAAGACCGGCGAACTCATTGAGTTGAGGGGATACAACAGTGATGTGTCGGGCTTTGACAGAACCCTTGATGATATCCTGACTCCCGAGCGAACCAGTGCCATGGTGCTTGGAACCGGCGGAGCTGCAGGCGCTGTGCGAGCAGCCCTTGAGCGTCGTGGCATCGAGGTGCAGCTTGTGTCGAGGCGCAAGTCGGAGCACACGCTGATTTATGAAGAAATCACACGTGCTATGGTGGCTCGTTACAAAATCATTGTCAATGCCACACCTCTGGGTAAATATCCCGACGATAATTTATGTCCCGACTTCCCCTATCGCTTTCTCACCAAGGAGCACATCTGCTATGACCTGATCTACAATCCTGAGGAGACCTTGTTCATGAAGAAATCGGCACGTTATGGCGCCGAGACCAAGAACGGTATTGAAATGCTGTTGCTGCAGGCTTTTGACTCCTACGACATTTGGACCCGGAATCAATAGCCGCACATTTAAACTACACACGTTTTCACAGATTGACTGATGGCTAACCCGACAGCATTATCGCGTGTACCTGTCTTAAGGGTACTCGTGCCCTTTGTTGTTGGTATTATAGCATTCAGGATATGGAGCGGATGGCTGGTGCCAGTACTCATTCTGCCACTTGCAATTGGGATATACGTATGGCTTCGGTTGAACTCGCGCTCCCCGCAAGGGCGGCTTCGATGGCGCCCGTACTATATCATTCCCTTGGCCATGGCTGCACTTTCTTTGGGCTGGCTTGCGGCCTATGTTCATTGTCCACCTGTACTGGACAGCAGCCAGCGAAGCGCCAGAGAGATGACCGGACGCGTGGTGAAACTGGCTTACACTGATTTCTCGATGCGCCTCACTGTCGAATTGCTTGACAACGATTTGCCCGCAAGCCGAGTCTTGCTATCGACCCGAGGGTGTGACTACACCATGAATGAAGGTGACATCGTGAGGTGGCAGGCAGACTTGCAGGAAGTGACCTCCATGGGCAATCCTGGTGACAGGGACGAGGCAACACGCCTGCTCGACAGCGAGGGAATACGATATCAACAACATCTGCCTCTCAATGAGTTGAAAAAAAGCGGACACTCCCCCACCTTACTCACGCGACTGGCGACAACAAGGCGGGCTTTGCAACTTAAGGTCTTCAATTCACGTCTGTCCTCATCAACGCAGCATTTTGTCGTCGCGTTGCTGTTGGGAAACAGCAGTCTGATTGACAAGGCGACCCGTCAAGAATTTTCGGCAGCAGGTGTCGCTCATGTCCTGTCACTTAGCGGATTGCATGTCGGATTCATCGCGCTCATTATCTGGGGGTTACTGTTCCCGTTAGACTATCTGCGATTGAAGAAACTGCGCCTTGTCATTACGCTTGTAGCCATCATTCTGTTCGCGATGTTCACTGGACTCTCGCCCAGTGTCGTTCGCGCCACGATAATGATAGGATTTGTCTTTTCATCAATTCTGTTCTATCGCCGTTCCGTCTCCTTGAACGCCCTGGCGATGGCTGCACTTCTCATTCTTGTCTTCTCGCCGTCGTCATTGTTTACTGTGGGTTTTCAGTTGAGTTTTGTAACTGTGTTGGCGATTTTGTTGTTTGCTAAGACTCCCGAGTCATTGAATAGCCGTTTCCGTTGGGTGAATTACATCACATCAACCGTTATCACTTCGCTCGTGGCAATGTTTGCCACAATGGCACTCACAGCCTATTATTTCCACACCATCTCGTTGATGTCGGTTTTGGCCAATTTGTTGATATTGCCGGTGTTGCCCGTTTTCATGATACTTGGCGCTCTGATGCTGCTCATCACGTCGGCTGGGATGCAATGTAGTGCCTTGGAATGGAGCCTTGATACCCTGTACCGGTATATTCACTGGTCATCATCGGTGGTGAATGCCATTCCCGGATCTCACGTGAGCGGCGTGTATGTCAGTCCCTTTGGTGTGGTGGCCAGTTTTGTGATTCTGGCTTTCGTCGCCTTGTGGCTGTATCGTGGCAACTACCGTTTCCTGCTCATGGCGGGATGTGTGGTGGCTGTTCTGTTGGGCCATTCCTTGTGGATTGATGCCCGGACACCACGACGAGGGATGGTTTTCTTTAACTCCTATTCTTCGACTCCGCTCATGTATTATGTGGATGGAAAGGGCTATGTGTGGATTCCTGACGAAGAAGCGCCCGATTCAGTAGCATTTTCACGCTATCATGCCGGATTCCTTGCGCGACAAGGAATCCATGACTTGGTATTTGTAAAAGAAAATGACACCTTGCGACTGCAAGATGCCATGATAAATCCACCCCATGCCTTCCTGATGGGGAAACGCCTGATGGCTGTGGGAAGCGGCCGCTGGAAACACATGACAGCAAACCGCCGTTTAATGCTTGATGAGATCATCGTCACCAAGCGATTTCGAGGTACCGCAACCCAATTGCAACAATTATTTGATTTTGACCGACTGATAATCTCTGGAGCCAATCACAACCTTATTCCACTGCAGCACGAGTGTGACAGTGCAGGCATTAAGGTCCACGCCCTTGAAAAGGATGGCGCGCTCTGGATCAGATGAGCGAGAGCACGATCTGCTTGACGTTTTCACCCAGCCGCTCGGCCTCTTGCATCGAGTGTGCTTCACTGTAGATGCGGATGATGGGCTCGGTGTTGCTCTTGCGCAGGTGTACCCACCCGTCGGCAAAATCAATCTTTACACCATCGATGGTCGTCATCTGCTCACCCTGGTAGTGCTGCTCGACAGCCTTGAGAATGGCATCCACGTCCATGCCCGGCTTCAGTTCCAGCTTGGTCTTAGCGATGCTGTATTGCGGATAGGTCTTTTTGAGTTCGCTGACCGTCTTGCCGCTCTTGGCCAATAGCGACAGGAAGAGTGCTACGCCCACCAGCGCGTCGCGGCCGTAATGGCTGGCAGGATAAATCACACCGCCGTTGCCCTCACCGCCGATGACAGCTCCCGTGCGCCGCATCTCGGTTGTCACATTCACCTCGCCGACGGCAGCTGCCGTGTAGGAGCAGCCATGGCCAACCGTCACGTCGCGCAGGGCACGCGATGACGAGAGGTTGCTCACCGTAGCACCTGGAGTGTGGTTGAGAACATAATCGGCCACTGCAACAAGCGTGTATTCCTCGACAAAAAATTCTCCATTCTCCATCACGATGGCCAGGCGGTCCACGTCAGGATCCACTACAAATCCCACGTCGGCCTTACCTTGCCGCATGAAGTCGCTGATAGCAGTCAGGTTTTCGGGAATCGGTTCTGGCGTATGGCCAAAGTTGCCTGTCGGGTCACAGAAGAGTTTTTTGATCCGTTTTACACCCAGCTCCTCAAGCAGTTTGGGGATTGCCACACCACCCACCGAGTTGACAGCATCAACAGCGACTGTGAAGTCGGCTTGGCGTATTGCCTCAACATCCACAAGGTCGAGTGAAAGCACATGGTCGATGTGACGGCGCAGCCAGGTGTAGTTCTTCTGCTCATGTCCCAGGTGGTCCACATCGGCATAATCAAAGTCTTCGGCCTCGGCAAGTCGCAGTACTTCCTTCCCCTCGGCATCGGTGAGGAACTCACCGTTGTGGTTAAGAAGCTTGAGGGCATTCCATTGCCTGGGGTTGTGAGATGCTGTGATGATGATGCCGCCACAAGCATGTTCTCCCACAACTGCAAGTTCTGTAGTAGGGGTTGTGGCCAGGCCAATGTTCACCACGTCGAAGCCCATGCCCGTGAGTGTTCCCACCACGGTGTTGAGCACCATGCGTCCAGAAAGACGCGCGTCACGTCCGACGACGATGACACCGGTTTTAACAGGTGAATTGCGGCGTATGAAAGTAGCATAGGCTGATGTGAACTTGACAATATCGAGTGGAGAAAGGCCGTCACCAGCCTTGCCGCCGATGGTACCGCGGATTCCGGAAATTGACTTGATCAGAGACATTATTAAAAAAATAAATAGTAGTTAATCATTAATAGTCAGCAACGGCCAACTATGGAAAATAGACTCAAGATTAAAGCCTCAAATCTGGCTATGGAAATACCTGACATGGAAGAGGAACGGTGTCACGTAAGAGATTTCGTTAGTAAAGCCGAACTGCGACTTGACGACAAGATTCACCTCGCATTCCACACCGAGGAAAAGCAACGGATATTGAATGCCGTAGCCCCATTGCGATGAACTGGGCAAGGTGTAATCGGAATAGTTGAATGTACAGGACTCGGTGTCCATCGCACTCTCGTTGCCGCTTGTCATGACCATACGTCCTTCGGCATACCAGGTTGCCAGATTATAGCGTGAATATCTGAAATAAATGGGTTCACCTTTCTTAGCCTTGTCTTTCTTGTCACCGGCGTTGAGCACTTGCATGTAGATGTTGCCGTCGGCATCGAGACGATAGAACGGAGCATTCTCGCCCACCTCAAAGACTGAATCCTCGGGAATCGACATGAAAACCCGGTGATTCGCAAGATATGAGTTGACGGCGTTACGTTCCTCGTTGAGGCGGTCGGCATAACTCTGGTCATTGTTGCAAGCCGAGAGCAAGACAAGGGCAAAAAGCCCGATTAAAATGAATGAATTGAAAAACTGCTTCATTATTCTATAGATGATGTTGTTTGTTCTTCTTTATTTTCAGGAAAGAGGTCGGCGAGCACTTGATGAAAAACAGCCACGGCTTCATCGATAGTACCGGCGATTTCGCCACCTGCCGCATTCTCATGGCCACCGCCATTGAAATAACGGGCACAGATGTCGCTGACCGAGAAATCACCTTGTGAACGGCAGGATATCTTGATTTTATCGCTATCCTCGCGCATGAACACGCTCCAATAGATACCGGGAATGGCCAGTGGCTTGTTGACCAGCGTCTCGGTGTCACCACGGTTGTAGTTGAAACGCTCAAGTTCTTCTTTGGTGAGCACGATGAGCGAAGCACCCTGTTCGTTGAAAAGTTGCATCTTCTCGTTGATAGCATAACCCTGAAGACGCAGGCTGTCGGCGCTGAAAGTGTTCAAAGCCTTGTTATACAAACTGATGCGGTCGATGCGACGACGCATGATGGAGGCCATAATCTCATAGAACTCCGGATTGTCACAGCTGTAAGCGAAACCGCCCGTGTCGGTCATCAAACCCACATACAAGCAGCTGGCAGTCAAGCGATCCATCATCCTCAGCAGCCCCAACTGCATGAGTACACGGAAAATGAGTTCGCATGTCGATGATGCCTCGGGATGAGAGATGACGATGTCAAAAACGTCATCGGGATTGAGATGGTGATCGATGAGCACGCGCCTGATGTTAAGAGGTTCGACCAGTTCTGCAAGGCGGTCGATGCGTTTCATGGAATTGAAATCCAGGCAGAACAGGAGTTGTGCATCGTTCAAGACATGACGTGCCCGCAACTCATGTTTGGTCAACACCACCAGGTCGCGAACACCAGGGATGAATTCCAGTGACTTGGGTGCCATGTCGGGCGTGACGACCGTAGCTTCCTTGCCCAACCGCCTCAATACGTGGCACAATGCCAGCGATGAGCCCAGTGCATCACCGTCGGGCGACTTGTGACAAGTGATGACAATGCGTTGCACGCCGTTAATCATGGCGCGCAGACGTTCAATCTTATTTTCTTCGATTATTGGACTGATCATTGCTCTTTAATCACAATAATTCGGCAAAGTTAACGCTTTTTTGGCAGTTGATGACACGTTATCACGATTAATTAAAGTTAAAGTGCAACTTAGTGTTACAACTGTGTACTTTCAAAGACTCACTGCTCTAAGCGGACGAAAACGGGATAGTGGTCAGACGGTTGGCGACGCGTGTACTTGCTGAAACTGATTTCCTGAGGTGCGTCATTCCCTTTCAATTGGGTTGAAGACTGCTCGTTAGGCACCCAATAGCCGTCGGTGAGAACACCATAAGATTCAACACGGGTAGCAGGAGACACAAAGATATGGTCGATGCGGCTTTGGGTGTACAGTTCGGTCTTGAAGGAATTGAACGTGCCGTTCTCAGCGAAACGTAATCGAGCGGCAAGGTAAGAATCCTTCAAAATTCCAGAATCGGTGAAAATGTTGTAGATTTCGTCATTCTGATCCACATTGAAATCACCGGTAACAATAACCGGCGCGTCTTGGGCAATTTCACGTATCTTCCTGACAATGAGTTTCGCTGCCTCGCGCCTGGCTGTCACGCCGACATGGTCCATGTGCAGATTGAAGAAAAAGAAAGACTCGTCATTGGTCGCCGTCTGGGCCGCAAACTCTCCCCAAGTGCAGATGCGAATGCAGGCGGCATCCCATCCCAGCGCTGGGCGGTTGGGGGTCTCGTTGAGCCAGAAGTTTCCATTGTTGAGCAACCTCAACCTGCTGGTCTTGTAGAAGATGGCTGCATACTCGCCACCAGTCTTCCCGTCGTCACGCCCCACCCCGATGTAGTCGTATCCATCGAGCTGAGCGAGCATGTCCAATAATTGGCCGTGTAGCACCTCTTGAGTGCCAAAGATGTCAGGAGCCATGAAGTTCACTTGGTCACAGATGACCTGGCAACGCTTGTTCCACACATCACCCTTGACACTGTCACCTGAATTCTTATAACGGATATTGTAGGTACCCACCAGCATCTGTGCTGACACTGAAAACGTGGTCAGCATGCAAAGCGCAACTGCAAAATAGAACTTTCTCATCACTTTATTATTTGTAAATTCAATCACAAATGTAGTAAAAAATCAGATACGGTATTGTATGGGTGTCCAAGAATCAGTATCTTTGCACTTAAACTGATTAAATGAGATATGCTGGAAAACATTTATCAACAAGTCATCAGCTCTGACGTTAACTTGATTGGAGCAGTCACCAAACTGGTGTTGAGTCTACTGCTTGGCGCCGTCATCGGCATAGAGCGCCGCCGCAAGGGGCAGATTGCCGGCTTGCGCACTTTCGCTCTCATCTCGATGGGAGCCACACTGGCCATGCTCATATCCATCTATATACCTCAAGAGTATCTAGGATTGAAAAATGGAGATCCCGGGCGCATAGCGGCCCAAGTCGTTAGCGGTGTGGGTTTCCTGGGCGCTGGCGCCATTATTCAGATGAAAGGCTCAGTGCGTGGTTTGACCACAGCAGCGGGCATCTGGATGACAGCCTGCATTGGTCTTGCTGTCGGTGCCGGAATGTACCTCATCAGTATCATTGCCACAGTGCTCATCATTTTTGTCCTTGTCAATATTGAGCGCATTGAGTTGCGTCACAACTTCTTATGGAAGTCCAAAATTATCCGTGTCAAGATGCATGGCATCCTTGATGATATCCAGCCCGCGCGTGCCGTTATCGAGGATAACGATATCCACATCAGCGATGAGTTCATGAAGTTTGACTATGAGAACAATGTCACCATCGTCAACTTCATGGTGCGTAGCACAGGCAATGTCAACGTGCCCGCCATGTTCAATGACATGAAGGATAAACTGGATGCCATATCCATCACTATAACCAATGAGATGAACATGTGATTATTTCAACTCATGGTCTTTAATGTATCTAAGGTCATTAAAGACTATTAGTAAAACGAGAAACTGAAAATAATGGAAACACTCGATATCAATAGCCTGATCAGCGACTTGGCGCTTATTCTGGTGTTGGGAGCAATAGCCACAGTCATCTTCAAGATGTTGAAACAGCCCGTTGTTTTGGGCTATATTGTTGCAGGCTTTCTTGCCAGTCCACATTTTGCACTGCTGCCGTCTGTTGCAGTCGAAGCCAATACAGAGTTTTGGGCACAGATAGGTATTATCGTGCTGTTGTTCTCATTGGGACTGGAATTCAGTTTCAAGAAACTGATTGATGTAGGAGGCTCGGCTATCATCACGGCGCTCATTATTGTGCTGGGCATGATGAGTCTGGGTTTTGTTGTCGGCAGGTTTTTGGGCTTCGGTCTGGTTAACAGCATCTTCTTGGGCGGTATGATTTCCATGTCATCAACCACCATCATTCTAAAGGCGCTGACCGACCTCAATATGCGGCAACGTCGCTTTGTACCAATGACCTTTGCCGTGCTTATTGTCGAAGACCTCTTTGCTGTGGTCATGATGGTGATTCTGTCATCCATCGCGTTAAACAACAGCGTCCAGGGCGGCGAGATGTTAAGCAGCATCCTCAAGTTGTCGTTCTTCCTCATCATGTGGTTCACCGTGGGCATTTTTATCATCCCGACGGTTTTCAAGCGATTTAGACGATACATCAGCGACGAACAGATGCTCATCATTGCGATGGGACTGTGTTTCGCGATGGTCTTGTTCTCCATCAAATCAGGATTCTCGGCTGCATTGGGTGCATTCGTTATGGGTTCTATCATGGCGGGCACGAACGAGGCCGAGCGCATCGAGCGGCTCATTTCCCCGGTTAAAGACCTGTTTGGAGCCGTTTTCTTCATCTCGGTGGGAATGATGGTTAATCCATCTGTAATGACACAGCATTGGGGCGTTATAGCTCTGCTTGCCGTAGTCGTGATTGTTGGCATGATTGTGTTTGGCACCTTCGGCATGCTTGCCACTGGTCAACCGCTCAAGCTGGCGATGGAATCGGGATTCTCGCTGACACAGATCGGTGAGTTCTCTTTCATCATCGCTACCCTGGGTACAAGTTTGGGAGTGCTCGACCAGAGCCTCTACCCGATTATCGTTGCTGTGTCGGTCATCACAACGTTCACCACGCCGTTTTTCATTAAGCAGGCAGTTCCCTGCTACAACATGCTCTACAAAGTGTTGCCAAAGAACTGGACCCGAATTCTCAATGGCTACAGTAAGGATGCGACCGAGAGTGAGAGCAATGAAACCCGCATGTTGTGGAAGTCGATTGTGAAGCGTTTTATAATCAGGATCATTCTTTACTCGGTCATCATTATTGCCCTCATTGTTGTGTGTCGCACCTACCTGATGCCGGCATTCCTCAAATTGCTGGGAGATAATTCCTGGGGACGGTTAGCAAGTGTTGTAGCAACCCTGGCCATCGTCGCTCCATTCATCACAGCCATCATCATGCCCTCAGTCAAGCGCAGTGAGCAGGAGCAACTTATCGAGGCTCAAGGAACTGTATCCTATGTTCCGATGGTATTGATGACCATTATGAGTGTTGTGTTGTCCCTTATCTTCACCACATCTATCCTGGATGGCGTTTATTCAAGCGCCGTATCGATGATGGTTGCTATACTGCTTGTGGGTGCTGGGCTTATCCTGATTCTGACAATCCCCACACCACTCAAGCGCCGCACCATTAATATCGAGAAACGTTTCATCAACAACATCAATGAACGGGAGAATCGGCGCACGGGACATGAAAACAATCTGGTGAGCGACCTGCACTTGGCATATATGATTGTGGGGCCGGAGTGTCCCTTTATCGGTGACCGGTTGCGCGACTTGGACCTGCGCTCAAATTATGGCGTGAATCTGGTCAATATCCAGCGAGGCAGCAAGAGATATCCCGTGCCAACTGGCGACATGCGCATTTTCCCCAACGATGTGCTTGGAGTGATTGGAACCGAGGACCAGATTCAGCGCATGTTACCTCTGGTCGAAGCTCAAAGCGATCATATTGAGAGTCCCAACCTGGATGTGAAATTCATACATTTCGCCATCGGAGAGAACTCTCCAATCGTCGGCGCACAATTGGAGAATGCCCGATTGCGCGAAGATTATGGCGCCTTGCTTGTGGCCGTGCAACGGGGTGATGATAACTATATCGCCCTAACCCCCGACTTGACTTTCAAGGCAGGAGACATCCTGTGGATTGTGGGCGACCCCAAGCAACTGGCCTCACTTAAAGACTAGCGACTTATCTTATTTTATTAATGCAGCTCGTGTGAAATGCGGGCCTAAGGTCCGGTTTTTACAAATCGAGTCCGGCTATCAGTTGACAGATCTTGTCTTGAAGCCCTCTGGCAAAGCCCTTGTCAGGGCAATCATTAATTAGGATGGAGAAGGCAATGCGGTGTTTGTTGGCTGTCGTGACATAGCCCGACAGTGTAGCCGTATTTCTTACCGTGCCAGTCTTGGCCCGCACATTATCATAGGCGGGGCCGCCGGTCATGCGCTTTGACAAAGTTCCGGTCACACCGGCGCGCGGCAAGTGAGGATAAATCGCGTTGAACAATCGCTTGTCGGCATAGATGAAGCGTAACAAATCTACCTGAGAGCGGGCTGACGTCTTGTTGCTGAACGACAAGCCGCTGCCGTCTTGAATATTATAGTAGGACGTGCTCAGGTCAACCTTCTCACGATTATATTTCCGGTAAACCTTATTTACCATTTCTCGCACCACATCCTTACAGTCGCTGTAAGACCAGTCATCATTGTCCTCACAAAGGTTAAGAAGGACACACTCGGCATAGGTGTTGTTGCTGCTTCGCAGCATTCTCTCAAGAACATCGTCGAGCGGTGTCTTCAACCGTGACATGCACCACATCCTTCGGTTCAAGTGTCCACCGACAGAAGCAGAGTGCTCCAGTAATCCAATGCTATCCCGCTCAAGAGATTTAATGATTGATTTGGCGAAGCCATCCTCAGCCAGGTCAACTCGACTTGTCTTGGGGGTGACACATTGGATGATCTGTCCGTTAATGGAATCCACATCCAGCGACTCGATATCTTTAAGAATCTGATTGGCGGTTGCCTTTTCAAGCGTTGGGTCGCATGATGTGAGGAGGTAAATATTCCCGTCAAGGTACTTCCTGCCCGCAGAATCGGTTTTCTCCAGTCCATCGGAGTAGGCACAGGTGTTGAACGTGTAGCTCTTGCCGCGCTTGAAGAGCATGGCTGTAGCGATATACAACTTCTGTGTGCTGGCAGGAATCATCATTCTGTCAGGGTTCTTGATATACAACATCGAGTCGGCAGTGAGGTCATAGATGCAGCAACCGACCGAGAAGTTGCGTTTTGAAGTGACGGTATAGGGCACTGTAACGCGCTTGCGCTTGCGTTTCACCGTCCTGTAAGACGTCTTGGTTGTGGTGTAATTGTCCTTGTTCAATAATTTGTCAACGACATACCTCAAGCTGTCGGCTGGCAACATGGGCTCTCGAGGTATCTCGACCTCGATTGAATCCAGTTGTTCCAAAACCTCTCCCTGTTCCTCCTGCTCCTCGTCGACAACTTCTTGAGCCACAGTCGGGAAACAGCACAACAGTAACGTAAATATAATCGATAGAATCCTGTTAGCCATGTTTACTCAATCCTGAACTTGTGAATAATCTGGCCACGGGAACCCACTACCAATTCATTGCCGATGACAACAGGAGAACTCTCGAAATTGCCCACCATGTGTTCGGTGAACAGAATCTCACCTGTTATGCCTTCTATCAGATAGGCAAAACCGTTAGAGTCGCCGGCAAAGATGTATTGCTTGCCTTCCTCATTGAGGAAACCCACGGGTGATGACCATGCGAAACTGCGCAGACGTTTATTGTACACCACTTTACCGGTTTTGCGATTCACTGCCATGAAGTCGGCCTGATTCTTCGAGCCATATTGACAGAGATTGAAGAACATCAGGTCACTGCAGTCACCTTTGCCCATCAACGGTGTGCTGTACAATCCACCGTCGAAATGTTTCTCGTTAAGAATCAACTTATTGCACTCGAACTTATCCTCCCAGACAGTCTTGCCCGTGAGTCCATCCAGTTTAACGAGATAGGACGTCCCGACATCGCCTTGCTGGTCGACTTCACAACCACAGTAAATATAAGGAGTGCCATCCTCCACTTCACAAACGATGGACGCATCAATGTCATCGTGATTGTCATAGTGCCAGATTGGCGTCAAGGTGTTCAAGTCAACGCAGTAGATGTCTCCGTGATTGGTTCCGAAATAGCCATAGTTCTTATAGGCACACAAGCTGTTCTCGACACCTGTCGCATTGTCATCGGAGGGATGCAGCCTGAGGGTCGAGTGCTTGATAATCGTGTTACCAGTGATCAAGTACTTGTAAAGTGTTCCGTTCTCGCTGGGCCAGAACAGGAACTGTCCGATGCGGATTGGTGAAGAGTCGGATGCGCCCCACCCTTTCCAGGCATTGCTGTCTTGACCTGATTTATAGGTGATTTCACGACTATTGAGATCTATGGCCATCTGATTCATCGGCCTTTCCTTGGGTATTCCCTGACCCACATACAGGTTGCCGTTAAGTGTGGGATCAAGACTGATGCTTCCCTTCACAGGATTGGTGACGAGCAGCGGCTGGCGTGACGACTTACCTGTCTTGAAGTTAATGAAGTAAACATATCCGCACAGAGAACCGAGCATGATTTCCTCCTCGTCGAAGTCGGGTGTCAGCATGGCTTTGGGATTATTGCGCCATTGCTGTACCTTGTCGGCGGGCCAATGCACATAAACCGGTTCGCCTGTCCAACCCGTACCTCCACCCCAGGTGCCGAGCGAAGTCTTGGTGTTATCGAATTCTGTCGTGAATCTCCAAACCTCAACAATCTTGGTGGGTTTGCCCTTCACTTTGCCACCGAAGTCGGCATCACGGAGGGGATTGCCGCGGAATGTGAAATATCCCGGTGCGCCCGCATACATGTTCTTCAGATTTTCAATGCGGCCATCATGTGCAGTGTCAAACACAGTGACACTGTAGACGATGCCTTTGGCCGACTCCAGAGGAGTAGAAGGCAATGGGGTGTTATCGATGATTTCCCGTTTGATGGAATCGGAATCCACACCACTCTTATTACCTTTATTACTCATATTACCGCAAGACCACAAGAGGGTCACGGCAAGAATCATCATCAGTGATAATATCGACTTTCTCATTTCAATTCAATCTGTCCGTTGGCATTAATGCTCAGTTTTGTATCAGGAAAATCCTTCTGTGTCAGGTCTCTCATCAGCACAGCGGCGCCATTGGTACTGTCGCTGCGAGGTCCCACACCCTGTATCTGTTTATAGGAGTAAATCTGTCCTTCCTTGAATGTGCCATCCTGGGTGTTCAACGTCACCTGCAGTAATGGAGCCAGACCGGTAGCACCTCTTGTGCCCATGCGGTAAGGAGCGCAGAAGTTTCCCAGCGAATAGGCAATCAAGTGCCCTTTATACAGTTCCAATGCACGCGGGACATGAGGACCGTGTCCGATGACGATATCGGCTCCCTTATCGATGCAATGATGTGCAAAATCATAGACATTGCCACGGTTCTCTCCCACATAGATTTCGGTCTTCATGGGCACATGCAAGTGGTCGGTCCCTTCAGCACCGCCATGGAAGCTGACGATGAGCACATCTCCCAGGCCTTTACATTTATCGATCATTCTGTCGACTTCGGCCTGGTCAAGCATATCCAGAACCTTGGTGCACGAAGCGGCAAAACCCAGGTAAACAAATTTCACGCCATTCCTCTCTAAAACGGCATACTCGGCCATGTCACGCAGGCCAACGACTTTGATGCCGACACCTTCCATCGTCTTGAGCGTGTTGCGGCGTCCGGTCATACCAAAGTCGAAGGAATGATTGTTGGCCATATTGACCGCATCAACACCAGCATCAGCCAAGTGCTGTGCATGATCACCGGGCATGCGGAAGATGTAGTAGGTTTTGGGATTAGTCATCTTGCGCAACTCGCCATCGGTTCCGTCATAGCAGGTTCCTTCAAGGTTTACGATAGACAAGTCGGCCTGTCGCATGATGTCCTTACAGTCTTTAAACAATGTCTTTCCCCTGTCGGGTGTAATGTAATCCTTAGGGAAATTGGTTCCCATCATCACATCACCGGTGAAGGTCATGGTGACCTCTTTTACTGTTGAATCCTGCTTGGCAGGCACGCTGTCTTGCGAAACATCAGATTTTGCACTGGTTCCGGCAGAACAGGTGGCAAGACAAAAAGCGACAGTGATAACAATGCTCGATTTTAAAGTGAAATGCATTTCAGTAATCTCTAATATCAAGAAATGGTGGATTAATCGTATTCAAACATGTCCTTGAACCACTTGAGTTCACTGTAAACATCCTTGAGGTCCTGTTGGGTGATGTTGAAGTTGCGGTCCACTTCTCTTGGCTTCTGTCTCAAGTCATGGCAGAACAACCAGTCGTAGGTCTGCTGCAAATAGAACAGTCGTGCCAGTAAGCCGTGAGAGCCGCCACTGATCCAGTCATATCTCAATAGATTTGTTTTCCCCTTCTGTTTCAAGTAGTTCACTACGCGCTTCGACTCGCTGATGGGTACTGCGCGGTCGGCCGTGCCATGCATGATCCATAAGGGCGCTTCTCCCAGGCCATCCATGTTCTTGGCATAACACCCACCACACAGAGCCATTGCGGCAGCCACCCTGTGGGGATAGGCAGCGACAAAATCCATTGTACCGTATCCGCCGAGGCTCATACCAAGTACATAGATGCGAGTGGTATCGACCGCATAGTGTTTTGCAGTCCAATTGATCAAGTCATTGATTTTGCGTGCATTCCATGCGCCTCCGGGATTCTGGGGAGCCAAGACAATGGCGGGCACAATCTTCCCCCTCTCGATGGCATCGATGACACCATATTTCTTAACCATGTTCAGGTTGCGACCACACAGGCTGCGACCATGCAGGAAGATCACCAGCGGTGACTTGTGCTCATTAGGAGCATAATCTGCTGGAGTGTGAATCAGGAAATTGTAGGAGTCGGGCACCACATTATATTTAGGTGTTGTTGAGCCCTTTTTCAGTTGGGCATTGATGGTCATCGGCGAGAACATCAATCCAAGCAATAGAACAATCACACTAAGCCAGCGTTTTGAAAATAGATTCAGAGCTGGAAGTGCGATTAAATTGTTTACAATCTTATCATGAAGCATACATTTGCAGTAGTTGATCATCACTCTAGTTATTTGTAGTCCATAAAATATTTATCGGGACAGGCACAACGATGGTATCTATCGCCTATCCTGATATCTCTTTAACTCTTATAAGGTGAATATCGCGCTCAGCTATTGATGGTTTGTTTCAATTAATCGTGGATGTCGTAAAAACCCCATTCAGGTTGGCATACACGTCTCATTCACCTGATTTCGAGGTCACAAAAGTACAAAATACTTTCTTTACTGCATTTATCCAGCACCGTATTTAACTTATTTTTGTATCAATGCAAACATTCTTAAACACATGATAATGCATTGGTTATTAATTGGTAATGCCTGTTCTTGATAACTATAGAAGAACGCAGGGATGCGCCATTGTTGCGTGGCGCATCCCTGTCAAGAATGCCAGATGGCAGATGATAAGTCTAAACTGTATTCAACACGATGTTAATCAAATCAATAGCATCAGTGATGTTGTGGGTGTCATCATCATTAACATCAGCATTGAACTTGTTGAAGGGCTGTTGTGCCTCATCATTCAAGATGAAATTAATCAAGACAATGGCGTCGCTGATGTTGACTTCTCCGTCCTCATTGACATCGCCCAACATAGTCACAGGCTTTGGGAAAATACCATTATAAGGGGGTGAATAATTCTCATCTTTCAATTCCACGTAGACTATATCGGATGCGGTTTTCACGCCATTATCGGTGTAGTAAACCTGCAAGCCGATTCGCCACTGGAACAGCCGCTCATTGGCCGGCAGTGAAGGATCAGACGACTTGAAAAAAGGAGTGGTCCAGATTGTGAAGAACGGATCGTAATCCCGAATCAAATAAGGAAGTTCAGTCCTGTTCACACCGTCGGCCCAGAACTCAACATTGTGGTCATTGTAATATGTCTCTGCATCAAACGTGAAGATTTCATCGAAATCGGTAAAGATACTGAATGACAGTTTCTCGGGATCCAACGCATTGCCGTCTACATCTTCGGGGAAGATTTGATAGTTGAATTCGTTGATGCCAAATTCGGCGGCATCTGCACCATACTCGTAAAAACAATCGGCCACTGGGTTCATAGGCTTAGGCACATTGGTTTGAGCCATTAAGGTGAATCCACAGGATATCAACATTACGAGAAATAAAGTAATTTTTTTCATAGAGCAATTGAACATAGAATTGTTAAACGTTTGTTGAATTGTTTTAAATTTAGTGACAAAGTAACACTATTTTCCTGAAATCTCCAAATATATTTTGATTTTTGGTCGCTATAAACTATAATTAGTGAGCATGTTTCCTCTTGAAAAGCAACTAAGTGGCTTCGTGTGGTGATCTCTGCACGAGAGAGTATCCGATAGCGCTATTGTTCTAAAAGGAAGGTGGGGACAAGCCACTCAGGACCTGTCCCCACAATCATGTTTTATTCTTGACTTGAGAGGTTATCACCTCTTGTCAGTCATCTTGAATTACCAAGCATCATTCAGCACGTAGTTGATGAGCTTAATGGCATCGGTGATGTTGATCTCAGTGCTCTCATCAACGTCAGCGTTAGCGATGTTGATGCCAGTCATATCACTGTTGAGGATAGCGGAGATCAGAGCGATAGCATCGCTGATGTTCACCACATGGTCATCATTCACGTCACCCTTCAGAATCTCAGGAACAACGCCCTTGCTAGTGATGATGGCCTTCATGTTAGCGAGGTCAACAACAAGATCATACTCACCGGCGGGAACCTTGAATGCCTGACCGTTTTCATAGGTAATGTCGATAGGTTGACCGTCATAATCAGGCATGAACTCGAAGTCTCCGTCGCTAACAGCACCGAAGCGGAACGGTTTAATGTAATCCCAGCTACCACCGTCGTCGTACATGGCCAGCTCAGTGGTGAAGCTGAAGTAGTTATAGCCGTCATTACGGCCATCGAGGGTTATAGTAGCAGTGTAGAGATTGTTCTCCTCATCATAGGTCATCAGCGTACCAGCATTGGGAGCCCAGCCTTGCTCGTTCACCTCCCCCAAGATATAAACATTGGGGATAGCGGGCATTTCGGCCAGCGTAGTGAACTCAACGATGCCGGTCCATTCAGAATCGGATACCAAACCATCAGCCTGTACCTGTACCTCATACTTAGTAGAGGGAGTCAGGCCTTCGATCTTGTAGTTGGTAGCCTCGAGGCCGTTAACGTAGTTCCAAGGAGCGGGCTCAATAACCTCACCAATCTGGATGTTGTCGATGTAGAGATAGTAGCAGTCGTAGCTATCATAGTGACGGAAGATGAGGCGACCTACCTGACCGTCAAATTGGCTCAAATCGGCGGTAATAGTGGTCTCATCCTCAGAACTTGAGCAATAATAATCGCCAATGTAGATCAAGTCTGACTCAGCGGGAGCATAGCCAGATTCAGCATCCCAACCGATAACTGCAAACACACCCATGTGATCGGGGTAACTATATACACCACCGAGAGTGAAAGTCAGCGTACCATTGAGCGTAACCTCAGGCGAGATCAGCCAGTTGTCGGGGTCTAAGGATTCGTAATTTGAGGTGTACGACTCGGAGTACCAACCAGCATTGGTGTTTTCTGAGTTAAGGTATGTCGGTGACCAATCATTTCCGTCACCATCGGCATCTAAAGTATACCACTCGGAAAGCCAGCCAAGGTCATCAACGGGGAAGTCCCAGAAGACGCCACCACCAGCCTCGGTATCAACCCAGGGACGCCAGCGCAGGTTCCAAGCCAAGTCGTCGTTGTCATCCCATGCAATGTTTGCAAAGACATCACCGGGATCAGCAGTCAGGTTCTCGGGAGTGGTGATTGCCCTGCCGGGCTCAATAGCGGTGAGCGTAACAAAGTCATTACCATTATCACCCAGTGCTAATGTGAATCTGTAGTCAACACCCTCATAGAATGTAAAGTCATCACCACGGCCACCTACATTACCATAATTGGAAGCAATCCAGAGCCTGTCACCAGGAGTGGGATTAACAATAACATAGTCATAGGTTCCTGCGGGAATCAGAATCGTCACACTGCCGTCGTTAACGATATTCTCAGTATCGAGAGCAGGGTCAGCATTTTCGGGAATCTTGTACTCAAAATTAGAATAACTACCAGTGAAGGTACCACTACCACCTGTAGGCTCAAAATCTACGCCATAGGCAGTAGCATCGGCATCTAACAGCATCTGATATCCGCTGTAATCAGGTGTTTCTTCCGAATACCATACCAAATGGGCTTCAAGTGTAACTGCGCAATAACCAGCGGGAATGTCCACCTTGGCAGGAGCCTTGAACGCTGTCGCGGGCTTTGCAAAAGGAGTCACGTGATTGGTGTGTTTTGCGGTCTGCATCATCACACCTTTCTGGGGCTGAGCCTTGGGGGCAATCCTCCTGACTTTACGGGCTTGATCAATGCCAGCTGAAGCAGAAATTGCTACAGTTAGCGTTAACAATAAGAATAATAATTTCTTCATAAAACTAATAATTTTGGTTAATATAAAAATGGAGTTAAAACGGTTATGAATAATTTTGGTTACTTTTTGGGTTTAGATTACAAACAAAAATCCGAGACTATTGGGTAACAAGAACACGAATTTGAATGCTTTGTAAAATTTTTCACAAAAATAATTCAAATAATTTAAAAAATGTGTGCATTCAATTGTTTTTTTGGGGAAAAAAGACAAAAAATTAGACAAATTACGGATTTCAGTTAATCGAATTTCGCTATTCTGGCAATAGCAGGATAAAGGCTTCAGGTGGCAGCGGGTACTGACTTGGGAACAAGATAGGCACTGAGCTCATAGAGCAGATAAACGGGGAGGAAGACGACCAGCATGGTAAATGGATCGCCAGTCGGGGTGATAATTGCCGCAAGGACAAGGAGGGCAACAATGGCATGACGGCGATAGCGCTTGAAGAAGTCACGATGAAGAATTCCCAAGACACCTAACAGCCATGCCAGCAAGGGCAGTTCAAAAATAATGCCCATGACAAAGATTAGCATCAGGAAGGTGTCCATGTAACTGTCAAGCGAAATCTGGTTAGGCACCATCTGACTGACATGATAATCGGCGAGGAAGCGCAGGGTAACGGGAAATACAATGTAGTACCCCACCGCCACTCCAAGAAAAAACATCAGACAACCGATTAAAAAGGCGGTCTTGACGCCACGCTTCTCATTTGGGTAAAGGGCTGGTGCCACAAACGTCCACAACTGATACAATACAAAAGGAAATGTCAACACCAGTGCTAGCCAAAATGATGTGGACATGTGGATGAAAAATTGTGAAGCCAGCTTAATGTTAATCAGTTCGACATGGAAACCGTCGGTGGAAAATGACGGCAACCATGAAACTGAAGAGGTCATGCGCTCGAAGAAGCGATACAACACAAAGTCGCCATGGCAAGGTGCCAGTATCACAGCATCAAAAATGCTGGGCATCACGCAAAACAATCCGATAGTCGCCACGACAAGGATTGCGACCACACGAACCAGCACCGAACGCAAGGCGTCGATGTGGTCCCAGAAGGACATTTCCTGCAATTGAGGTTGCTCCTGGGCCATTTCTCGTGCAAATCAGCTGATTGGGTTATCGGGACGAGCACCGGGCTTGTCCTTCTCATCTAGTTCCTCGAGCGGTTTCTTCAATTCATCCTCGACCTCGTTCATCCCCTGCTTGAAACTCTTAACGCCTTTTCCCAGGCCGCGCATGAGTTCGGGAATCTTCCTGCCGCCGAAGAGCAGCAACACGATGAGAACGATTGCAATCAGTTCACCTGGTCCCAGGTTGAAGATGGCCAATAATCCGTTAAGTATCATAATTATAGCGCATTAATTGTTGATTTCTAAAGTAATTCTTGTACATGTCCAGAGCAACGAAATCATGTTATCGATTACTCGAGCATTACCAAGATTATGCAAATGTAGTCATTTTTTTTAAGTTGTTGAAAAAAAATTGTGGTATGTTGCGAAAAAGTAGTAATTTTGGGCATTCAAAACCATTAACTTCTTTATACTAAACATTAATGAATACCATTAAGAATTTTGATGAGTTACTTGCTCATCTCAAAGAGAACAATGTGAAGAAACGTGTGGCCGTCGTTTGGGCCGCTGATGAGAAAACCCCCGCCGCTTGTGCTCAGGCACTCGAAGCTGGTTTTATCGAAGCCATCTTTGTGGGTTGTGAAGAAAAGCTCAAAGCCAATGAGGCCTTGAAGCCTTTTGCTGCCAGCATGAGTTTTGTTGACGCCACCGATGCCGACGACGCTGCTGCCAAGGCTGTAGCTCTCGTGCGTGAAGACAAGGCCGACGTGCTGATGAAAGGTCTTATCAACACCGACAACCTGTTGCGTGCTGTCCTGAACAAGGAAACGGGTATTCTGCCCAAGGGCAATGTGCTGACTCACGCCGCCGTGGCTTCAATCCCCACTTACCACAAATTCCTCATCTTCACCGATGCCGCTGTGATTCCCTATCCCAACCAGGCACAACGTGTGGAGATGGTGAAATACATGTCCAACGTGGCTCGCAGCTTTGGTGTCGAGGAGCCTAAGGTTGCCCTGATCCACTGCACCGAGAAAGTCAATGGCAAGCACTTCCCGTTCACCGAGGATTATCCCGTGATCATTGAGATGGCTAAGAACGGTGAGCTCGGCAAATGCATCGTTGACGGACCGCTGGATGCCAAGTGTGCTTGCAGCATGCACGCCATGGAGGCTAAGGGTCTGACCTCTCCCCTGCAGGGCGATAGCGACGTGCTCATCATGCCAGACATCGAGGCCGGTAATGTTTTCTATAAGGCAATCACTCTGTTTGCCGGCGCCAGCACCGCAGGTCTGCTGCTGGGTGCCAAGTGCCCCGCCGTGGTTCCCTCACGTGCCGACAGCGCTCAGTCCAAGTTCTATAGCCTGGCAGTAGCCACCATGGCCGCCGAGTAAATTGACCTCATTAGGTGCAATCAGTCATTGTCCCTATGCTTTGATCTAAATGCCAATTAATTAAATACAAAAATCATTCTTTAAACATTAATATAAAATACAATGAAAATATTAGTCATCAATCCGGGTTCCACTTCCACCAAGATGGCAGTCGTTGAAGATGGCGAGCCCCGCCTTATTAAAGTTATCCGTCATGCAGCCGAAGAGCTTGCTCCTTATGCCAAGATCATTGACCAGTTTGACTTCCGTCGCAAAATGATTCTGGGCGAGCTGGAAAAAGCCGGCATTCCTGTCGAGTTTGATGCTGTAGTGGCCCGTGGTGGCTTGACTAAGCCCATTCCCGGTGGTGTGTATGCAGTGAACGAGAACATGATTCAGGCCACCTATGCCAGCGAGCATCAGCACGCTTGCGACCTGGGTTGCGTCATTGCCCGCGAGATTGCTAAGGGCCTTGGCTGTCCTTGCTACATCGCCGACCCCGTTGTGACCGACGAGTTGAACGACTATGCCCGCGTGTGCGGTCTGCCCATGTTCAAGCGTCAGAGCATCTGGCACGCACTGAACCAGCGCGCCATCGCACGTCGCTTTGCCAAGGAAAACGGCAAGAACTACGAGGATTTGAACCTCATCGTCGCTCACCTGGGTGGCGGCATCTCGGTAGCGGCTCACGATCATGGCCGTGCTGTTGATGTGAACAATGCCCTGGACGGTGAAGGTCCGTTCTCACCTGAGCGTGCCGGCAGTCTTCCCGCCCGTGACCTCGTCAACCTGTGCTTCAGCGGTGACTATACCAAAGAAGAAATTCTGAAGATGATTTCCGGTAAGGGCGGCGTGTTCGCGCACCTGGGAACCACCGACATGATTGAGGCCGAGAAACGCATGAATGCCGGTGACGAGAAAGCCAAACTCGTCATCAATGCGATGATCTACCATATTGCAAAGGCTATTGCCGAGAAGGGTGCCGTGCTGTGCGGCAAGATTGATGCCATCATCATCACCGGCGGCATCGCCTATTGGAACTACATGACCGATGAGTTGAAGAAGCGCATCGGCTGGATGGCTCCCGTGCACGTTTATCCCGGTGAGGATGAAATGTCGGCTCTGGCAGCCAACGCCGCAGCAGCCCTCAAGGAGGAAGTCGAAGTCAAGACGTACTAATTCATCCAAAATAATTATCAATAATAAGGGGCAACACGGTCTGTGTTGTCCCTTACTATATATTGGTGAATAGATGAATCAGATGATGTGGAGTTGCTGGAGGTAGGCGATGATGCCTGTGGCCAGGCCGTAACAGGAGAGGATGATAATGATGATGCCGATGATGCGGTTGATGAGCCACATGGAGCGGATGTTGAAGTGGGTGCGCACCTTGTCGACAAAGAAAGTGATGACCGACCACCAGATGAGCGCTCCAAGCACTATTGACAAATAACCGAAGATGATGTGGTAGAACTTATACTCCGGTAAAGGAAAACTGAAACGTGCGAACAAGGGAATGATCAGGAACATGATGAGCGGGTTGCTCAAGGTAAAGAGGAAGCCCGTGACGGTGTCACGCCAGCGATCGTCGCGTTGGTCCAGGTTTTCCTTAATCTGACTTACCGGGTTATGGAAAATCATGTAAAGGGCATAGACAATCAGGATGATACTGCCCACAATCTGCAAGATGTTCACATGATCGGCAATAAAATCGGTAACCAAGGAGATGCCCAATCCCACGAGCAGACAGTAGAACAAATCACTGGCAGCGGCTCCAACACCGGTGAAAAAGCCTGATCGGCGTCCCTTGTTGAGTGTGCGCTGAATGCAGAGGATACCAATAGGTCCCATGGGTGCCGACAGGATAATGCCTATTGACACACAACCAATTAATATGGATATAATAGTACCCAACGTGGGAGGTTATTCAGTTAACAATCTACAAAGATAGTAAAAAGTTTTTAGTTGTCGGTCTTCAGTTGTCAGTTTTTTCTACTTTTTATGAAGCTCAAGTTGATTAGGGTTATTTCGTGAATATTAATGTCACTCAAGGAGATGTGAAATCGTGGACTTTCGTGGTCAAGGAGTCAATTATTGTGAGTTGCGGACGACGGGACAATTCACCCGGGTTGGTGCCAGGGGCCCCTTCAGGGACTTTCATCCCCCGACTCTGATAAAAATCTTGCCAATACTCGGTCACCAGCCCCGTTGCATCATGGAAAGACATGGGGACGGGGTCAAAGATAAGGTCTTCCTGATGGTTGACGAAACAGAGTTGCACCAGTTCGCTGCAATAGATGGCGCTGTCGCCTGGTAGATACAGGTCATCGTAAGGTTTACCCACCAACTCCAGACAGCGCCTGACAGATTCTTGGACATCCACATCCACATTCACCCTGCCCACAAGCAGGCGAGGGTTCTCATACATGAAAGTGTCGATGGGTGTTATCTTAACAGAAGGTTTCACAGCCTCGATGACATAAAGCGATTCCTCATCGTCGGCAACACGGTAAACCACAGCCACGTGGTCAATGCTAAGTCCTTCAACGCCAGTTGTGACATCGGTGATGGCATTGGCCGTGTCGGTGCAGCAGAAGAGCAGGTCACCCACCTTGAGGAGATCTTTTTCCAGCGCTTGCACAGGCAAAGCCACACCGAGTATCATCAATAGGCTCAGGATAGCGTGTTTAATACCAAGTGACGCCATTGTTAATGCTGGAATGTTTGTCATACTTCACATCTTGCAAGATTGAGGACTTGACAGCGATGTGGAAGTTATAGCTCTTGTATGGCCCAACAGGTACGAAGCTGGCACTCATCTCGAAACAGTGCATCTGTCGTGAGATGTTGCAGTTCATATAGGCTATCTTATGGGTGTCGAAGTTGTAGCTTGCCGAAGCCGATATGGACCAGTTGCGTGTGGGACGGATGGTGGCGTTGAAGCTCAGGTTCTGGGTCCACTTGCCGTTGTATTCCAGTTTTTTATAATTGAACTGGCCATATCCGTAGGACAATGAGTAGTTGACGGTCAAACTCCACGGACAATCCCACTTGGCGTAGCCGTCAATGAGTTCCAGGTCGGTAGTCGGTCCTGAGTTGCTGTTCTCATCTTCCTCACCGTTATTCTCTTCATTTCTGGCCCTGTTTTGGGGGGATTGTTGGTTTTCTTGCTGGGTGCTCTTCTTGCGTTTGAACGTGTCGTTGTTGAACGTGTAGGAGAACGAGGTGCCTGTACTGGCCAGTCGGCCCCAACCACCACCATTGAACAGTCGTAACTTGTTGATGCGCACCGGGGCTCCATTCTCGTTGAGGGCATACTTATATACGTCCCACGTAGCACTCAGGTTAAGGTTAAATCCCTTGACAAGGCGCAGCATGATGCTGGTGTTCAGGTTGCTCCATTTCATCGAGTCGGCAGCCAAGTTACAAGATTGTGAGAGCGTGAAATTCTCAATCAATGATATCTTCTTGAATCCTGTGCTGTCATTCTCGCTTTTCACCTTGGCCTCCAAGTTGTTGGCTATATTGAATGTCAAGGTACCGGACTTGCCGTTTGGTCCACCTCCATAAATGCCGTGCTGGAAATAACTGTATCTGACAGGGGTGACGGTTCCATTCCTCTCGGGCCTATCATAGCTGCCATAGTATCCCCAGAAGGGAGCCCCGAAGTCGGGTGCAGCCGAGAAAGTGATCATTGGTGTCATCACATGTCGCACCATCTGTAACTTGTCACTGAGTTTGCCCAGGAACTTCAGAGGCTTGAAAAATCCATATACCTTGGTACTGAGTGAGACCGAGAAGTTGAAGTCAAAGATATTATAGAAACCATAGGTTGTGTCCCTGACAACTGCACTTGCGTTAGGGTCCCACTGCTGGCGTATCTTGCTGGTGTACATCTTGTCATTCATGGTGATGGAGGGCGTGATATTAAAATACTTCATCACGTTGAATGTGGCCTGAACTGGGAGCGTGTGGCTCATGCCGTTGCGCCAGTCTTTGACCAAATTCTTGTGGAGAAACTCGTTCTGCTTAGCAGTCAAAGAGTTCTGGAATTTTCCCGTATAACTGATCTTGATTTTCTCATACCATCGCTCATCACCGACAACGCGCTTGCGCTTGAATGGTGCCGTCTGACTCAGGCTGACAGTAAAGTTGGGGAATGAAACAGTAATTGTCGAGTCGGCAGTTCGCTGCGATACGTTGGCATTCGCCGAGAACGACCACTTGCTGTTGGGAATCTTGTAAGTCAGGTTGATGGAGCTGCTCTTGGTGTTCTCGGTAAAGGCGTTGGTGTAGTAAGTGTTCAAGCTGTTACGGGCATAACCTGTCGTGGCAAAGTTCACGCTCGCCGAGAATGTCATGTAGGGGTTGGCCTTCTGGTTCTGGGAATGGTTCCACAGCACCTGGAAGTTGCGCATCTTGTTGTAATCGGGATCACCCTTCTCCCCTGTCACCGTTGTCAAGTAGTTGACACTGAAAGATCCGGAGAATTTATAGCGCTTTGCATAGGATGACTGCGCCGAGAGACCCCATGAGCCACGCGTGTAAATCTCTCCCGTGAGCGCCAGGTCGGCATTCTCGCTGAGCGCCAGGTAATAACCACCATTGCGCAAATAGAATCCGCGGTTATAGTCCTCGCCGAAGGTGGGGACAAGAATACCGCTCTGATATTTCTCGCTGAAGGGGAAGAAACCGAAGGGCACGGCTATGGGCAGTGGCAAGTCTTCCAATACCATGTAGGCCGGTCCGGTTACCACATTCTTTTTGGGCTTGACTTTGGCTTTGGTCAATTGGAAATAGAAATGCGGGTGCTCATGGTCGTCACAGGTGGTGTAACGTCCGTCCTTGATGTAATAGTAGTCATCCTCGGTCTTCTTAGTAATGCCACCCGTGAGGTATCCCTCGCCTTGCTCGGTGACAATGTCGGTGATATAGCCACGCTTGGTCTTGAAATTGTATTTCATTTCCTTGGACTCATACTCGCCGCTGTTATCCTTGAAGACAGGATTGCCGATGAGATCACCGATGCTGTCAAGCACACCGATGGCATGCACCTGGCTGCTGTCCATGTCCATGCTGATCTGGGATGCGCTCATGTCGATGTCTCCGTAGAGTATCTTGCTGCCACCATACATCGTCGCGTGATTGCGGCCATAAAGGATGATGCTATCCTTGGCATTGAACTCCACGATGTGATCCAAGTCCACGAATTCACGCACAAAACGGCTGGTGTCGCGTCGAGTTGTCGCAACAGGAGCAAGCGAATCGCCCTCGGCCTTGACGATAGAGTCCACCGCGTGGGTCAGGTCTAACCCCCTAACAGGCTCCTGTCCATGCAATAAGGCCGGTAGCAGCGCCATCGCCACAACCAGAATCAAGATGATATGTAGACTTCTTGTCGTCAAAATTTGCTATACAAACTGCAAAATTACTCAAATCTCCAAACTTGAGCGCAAAGAGCATGGAATTTCTTGGCAAGATTAGTGCCATTTTTGGTTTTATTATCTTTTTTTAGCATCGTAAAATAGGAACACCCTGCTTTTGGATGATTTTGGATAAAACTGACAGAATCCTCACAAACTCAAATAAATTTGCTTTTGTGTTCAACTTGCGTATTTTTTTTCTAACTTTGCAGATTGTTACAACTAATAACTATAGTAATATCATGTATAACGTCAAGTCTAATCATGCCGATGAATTCATCGACGATAGCGAGATACTGGATACTCTAGCCTACGCTGAAAAGAATAAGAGCAATCGTGCTCTGATAGAGGAAATCATTGAAAAGGCTGCCAAGTGCAAGGGCCTTACCCATCGTGAGGCCGCCGTGCTGCTCGACTGTGACCAGCCGGACCTGATTGAGCGCTACGAACAATTGGCCCGTGAGGTGAAGCAGCGTTTCTACGGCAATCGTATCGTGATGTTCGCCCCACTTTACTTGTCGAACTACTGCATCAACGGTTGCGTCTATTGCCCGTATCACGCCAAGAACAAGACCATTCCTCGCAAGAAACTCAGCCAAGATGAAATCCGCGCCGAGGTGGAGGCACTGGTCAAGATGGGCCACAAGCGTATTGCGCTTGAAGCCGGTGAGCACCCCGTGATGAATCCGCTGGAATACATTCTGGAATCGATTCACACGATTTATAACACCAAGGTGGGTAACGGTGAGATTCGTCGCCTCAACGTGAATATCGCCGCAACCGAAGTTGAAGCCTATGAGAAACTCAAGGCAGCAGGCATCGGCACTTACATCCTGTTCCAGGAGACTTATAACCGCAAGAACTACGAGGCTCTGCATCCCACTGGCCCTAAGAGCAACTACTGCTACCACACCGAGGCAATGGACCGTGCCCAGATGGGCGGTTGTGATGATGTCGGCATTGGTGTTCTCTATGGTTTGACGACCTACCGCTACGACTTCGTGGGCCTGCTCATGCATGCCGAACACCTGGAGGCTAAATTCGGCGTGGGACCTCACACCATCAGCGTACCTCGCATCTGCCCTGCCGAGGACATCACCCTCGACGAGTTCCCCGATGTGCTGCCCGATGAAATCTTCTGCCGTATCATCGCTGTCATCCGCTTGGCAGTGCCCTATACCGGCATGATCATTTCGACCCGTGAGAGCCAGAGCGTGCGCGCCAAAGTGCTTGACCTGGGTGTTTCTCAGATCAGCGGCGGCAGCCGCACAAGCGTGGGTGGCTATACCACGGTTGAACGCCATGACGAGACGGCACAGTTTGACGTGAGCGACACGCGCACCCTTGACGAGGTCATCAACTGGCTGCTGTCAATTGGGTATCTTCCCAGTTTCTGCACCGCGTGCTACCGTTCGGGACGCACCGGAGACCGCTTCATGGCTTTGTGCAAAGATGGCAAGATCGGAGACATCTGCACTCCCAATGCGTTGATGACACTCAAGGAGTATCTTATGGACTTCGCCAGCGAGGACACTGTCGCCAAGGGTAACGCCCTGATTGAAAGCGAACTGGCAAAGATTAAGAACCAACGCGTGCGCGAAATTGCCGCTCAACACATTAACGAAATTGCCGCTGGTCAGCGCGATTTCTATTTCTAATATTTACAAATAACAGGAACAACACTAAACAACTCATTCAACTCACTTGTTGTTATTGTGTTGTTCCTGTTGTTATAGTTGTTTGAAAAATGGCAGATAACGGATTAAACAGCACTCCGAGGAGTGAAAGGTTGCACATTGCGCTGTTTGGACGGCGCAATGTTGGTAAATCGTCGCTTATCAATGCGCTCACGGGCCAACAGACGGCCCTGGTGAGTGACGTTCCAGGCACTACGACCGATCCCGTGATGAAGTCGATGGAGATTCTGCCATTGGGGCCGTGTGTATTGATTGACACGGCAGGGTTTGACGACAGCGGCAAAGTGGGTGACTTGCGCACTGAACGCACCCACGAGGTAATCAAGCAAACCGATATCGCCATGATTGTCACCGACGGCACATCGCTTGGCGACGAGGCTTCATGGGCAGCATTGCTCAAACAAGCCAATGTTCCCTACATTGCCGTATTAAATAAGGTAGACTTGATGAACGAGGTGTCCTCTACCCTACTCGCCGACATGGCCAAACGGCTGGGGTGTGATGTCGTTCCCGCCAGTGCAAAGAACGGAACTGGCCTCGAACTGTTGAAACAGACGCTTGCCGGATTGATGCCTGAAAGTGAAAAACAGTCGTTGACCGGCCATCTTGTGCAAGCCGGTGATATTGTATTGCTGGTCATGCCACAAGATCCGCAAGCCCCCAAAGGACGACTCATCCTGCCACAAGTGCAAACCCTGCGCGACCTGATGGACAAACGGTGTATTGCCGTCTGCTGCACGACAGAAGACATTGACAAAACGCTATTGTCGCTACGTGAACCACCACGGCTCATCATCACCGATTCACAGGTATTTGACATCGTGGAGCAGAAAAAGCCTGCCGAAAGCCTGCTTACCTCCTTCTCGGTGCTCATGGCGGCTCACAAGGGAGATATCAACTATTTTGTGGAAAGCGCTGTAGCCATCGACAGCCTCACTGAGCAATCACGCGTACTCATCGCCGAAGCCTGTACCCATGCCCCATTGGCCGAGGACATCGGACGTGAAAAGATACCTCGCTTGTTGCGTAAGCGAGTAGGTCAACAGTTGACCATTGATGTCGTGGCGGGAAAAGACTTCCCTGCCGACTTGTCAGGTTATGATCTGGTGATTCATTGTGGCGGCTGCATGTTTAACCGCAAGTTCATGCTCTCACGTGTGGAGCAATGCCGCGTTCAAGGTGTGCCGATGACCAACTATGGTATCACCATCGCGCATATCAAGAACATCCTCGGCAAAGTATCGCTGCCTTAGAGGATGGATTTGTCACGATACTTGGTGTGAAGTATTTCATGGGCCTTACCATGTAAAGGTTCGCCCAGGAACTCATTATAAAGGCGCAAGATAACGGGATTCTCGTGACTCTTGCGCAATTTCTTGCCCACGTCTTCGCTGTAGATGGCACGTTGGCGAGCCATGATGACCTCAATGTCGCCATGATGATAAGGCTGACCCGTGCCGCCGATGCAGCCACCGGGGCATGCCATCACCTCGATGACATGATACTCTATTTCACCTGCACGCAATTTGTCCATCACGATGCGGGCATTAGCCAGAGTGTTGACCACACAGACTTTTAATTCAAAGCCGTTGAGGCCGATAACGGCCTCATGGATACCGTCCAGACCACGCACCTGCTCAAACTCAACATGAGACAGTTCCTGTCCGGTGAATTCCTCATAGACGGTACGCAACACAGCCTCCATGACACCACCTGTTGTGCCGAAAATGGCTCCTGCACCACTGGAATCACCCAGCGGCGAGTCAAACACGCCATTCTGCAAGGCATCAAAATTGATGTTCATGCGCTTGATCAGTTCTGCCAGCTCAATAGTGGTGATTGAGTAATCCACATCGGGATTGCCATCGGTGATGAATTCGTCACGGGCACATTCATACTTCTTGGACAGGCACGGCATCACCGATACCACGACCAGTTTATCGCGCGGGATGCCCATGCGCTGGGCCCAATAAGTCTTGAGAACAGCGCCCAGCATCTGGGCTGGTGATTTGCAGGTCGATGGATATTCCCTCAAGTCAGGATAATCGTTCTCAAAGAAGTTGACCCATGCCGGGCAGCACGAGGTGGTAATGGGAATGCGAACAGTCTTGTCACCAGCGATGAATTTGCGCAGGCGGTCAACAATCTCGGCAGCTTCCTCCATAATAGTAATGTCGGCCCCGAAGTCGGTATCAAACACATAGTCTACACCCACCTTGCGAAGAGCCGTGATCATTTTTCCTGTCACGATGCTACCTGGAGGCATGCCGAACTCCTCGCCCAACGCATAGCGCACAGCCGGAGCTGTCTGAGCCACGACAATCTTGTCGGGGTCGGCCACATCGACAAGCAGGTCCTCAACATAATTGCGCTCGCTGAGTGCGCCGACGGGCCCGTGAATAGCATCAAACTTGCACTTGGTCGTGCAGTGGCCGCAACATGTGCATTTATAGGGATTGACCACATGGGGCTGGCGCAGATCGCCAATAATCGCGTGACTGGAGCAATTGCGTTTACAGGCACCACAACCCTTGCACTTTTCAGCATCAATCTCGTAGGACATCACCGACAAGAATCTCTTGCCGCCTATCTCATAGATGTAGTCGTGCAACATGGCGTCCATTGACAGTTGCTTGGGATAGGAGCTCCAGTGCTTGGAGTCATCCATCAGCTGCTGAGCTGTGAAATCCACATACTGCAGCCGTTCAAGCAGACGGCCGTCGATGATGTGCGTCTTGACGATATCTTCCACATCCTCGGGACGCACGTGGACATAAGTCGTATTGTCGGGCATGATCCTGACGATAGGCCCCTTGGCGCAAAAGCCAAAACAACCCGTTGCCACAACGTCGACACGGCTGCCAAGGCCATATCCGGCAACAACACGGATAAAATTGTCAATGATTTTCAAGCACCCCGAGTCATAACATGATGTGCCGCAACAGCACAGCACCTGGATGTGGGTGTTACCAATCAAACCATAAGCCTCGGTGGTATTGTCTGATTGCACTTTGCCACCTGTATTATTTGACGCCTTGTTTTGTTGAGAATCCATTGGCAATTAACTGATTAATAAGTTGCTGAATTGAAACGATGCTTATCATTAGCCCAATTCATCTCACAAAATTACGGTTTTTCTGTCATTCATGCAATAAATGATTTATTAATATTCGGAATATTTGATGTAAAAAAAGGACAGGAAACCTTGAAATGGTCTCCTGTCCTTTAATTCTCGAATAATCGGTTTAGATCAATCTGTAGCTGCTACGTCATCAAGAATCTTGCGAACGTCCTTGACGTCGAGACGGCCATAGACATGCTCGCCAATCATGACAACGGGAGCAAGACCGCAGGCACCCACGCAGCGCAGGCAGTCGAGCGAGAATTTGCCGTCGGGAGTGGTCTCGCCCACCTCAATGTTGAGGATGCGCTTGATTTCTTCCAACAGACGCTCTGAACCACGCACATAGCATGCTGTACCCAGGCAGACTGAAATCGGGTGCTTGCCCTTAGGGGTCATGGTGAAGAACGAGTAGAACGTCACCACACCATAAACCTTGGAAGCGGGAATACCCAGTTTGCGGGCAATGATGCGCTGCATCTCCTCGGGCAGGTAGCCATGCAAGGCCTGACACTCGTGGAGAATGTTGATCAGTTCACCGGGCTTGTTGCCGTGCTTGTCGCAGATTTCCTCAACCTGTTGAACTACGGTACACGCCAGTTTGATTTCTTCTTTCTTCTTCATATCGTTATTGATGTTTTAGTCGATTAATGAATGCTCTTATCAAAGTAATGCGTGTGAAGCAGGTGGTGAGACTTCTCGCCGCAGGGCTCACCCAGGAATTCCTTGTAGAGCTTCTGGATGTCGGGGTTCTCGTGGCTCTTGCGCAGGGCCTTACCCTCGTCTTCGCGATAAACGGCTGCAGCACGTGCCTTGAGGATCTCGATGTTGCCATGGTGGTAGGGCTGGCCAGCACCGCCGATGCAACCGCCGGGACATGCCATTACCTCAACAACATGGTAGTTGAGCTTGCCGGCTCGCAGGGCGTTCATCACCTTGCGGGCGTTGCTCAGGGTGTGAGCCACGCAGACCTTCAACTCAAAGCCGTTAAGGTCGATGGTAGCCTCCTTGATGCCCTCAAAACCGCGCACGTCGTTGAACTCAAGGTGAGGCAGGGTCTTGCCGGTGTGCACCTCATAGACGGTACGCAAGGCAGCCTCCATCACACCACCGGTGATACCGAAGATGGCACCAGCGCCAGTCGATTCACCGAGGGGCGAGTCAAAGTCACTGTCGGGAAGGTTAGCGAAGTCAATGTTGGCGCGCTTAATCAGGCGGCCCAGCTCACGGGTGGAGATACTGTAATCAACATCGGGATTGCCATCCACCTTGAACTCTTCACGGCCGGCCTCATACTTCTTGGCCAAGCAGGGCATGATTGAAACGACAACGAGTTTCTCGCGGGGAATACCCATCTTCTCAGCCCAATAGGTCTTGGCGATAGCGCCGAACATCTGGGCAGGCGACTTAGCGGTCGAGGGATACTCAAGCAGATCGGGGAACTCGTGCTCATAGAAGTTCACCCAAGCGGGACAGCAAGAGGTCATGATCGGCAACTTCACATCCTTATCGCCAGCAAGGAACTTGTTGAGGCGTTGCAGGATCTCGGTGCCCTCCTCCATGATGGTGAGGTCAGCGGCGAAGTCGGTGTCGAATGCATAGTCAAAGCCCAGGTCGCGCAATGCGGTAGCCAGCTTGCCGGTCACGATGGTGCCGGGCTTCATGCCGAATTCCTCGCCCAGAGCGAAACGCACTGCGGGAGCAGGCTGAGCGACAACCACCTTGTCGGGGTTGGTCAGGTCGTCCATGAGCTGGTTGGTATAGTCATGCTCGGTCAAGGCACCAGTAGGACATACAGCAACGCACTGGCCGCAATAGGTACAGTTGGTGTCGGTGAACATCTTATCGAAGGTGGGAGCGATGGTGGTATTGAAACCACGGCGGATAGCACTCAGCACACCTACGGACTGAACATTGTTGCAGACGCTCTCGCAACGGCGGCAGTAAACGCACTTCTCCATGTTGCGGGAGATGGCGGGAGTGAGCTCTTGCTTGCGCTCGCTCTGTTCGCCACCATTATAGGGCATCTGACGGATGTTGAAGCGCATAACCAGACGCTGCAACTCACAGTCACTGCACTTGGGGCAAGTCAAGCAATCGTTGGGATGGTCGCTGAGCATGAGCTCGGCAACGGTCTTGCGAGCGCGGATCACGCGGGCGCTGTTGGTGTGAACCACCATACCCGGAGTCACGCGGGTAGCGCAAGCGGGAGCCAGGTTGCGACGGCCTTCGATCTCAACAACACAAATGCGGCACGAGGCGGGCATGTTCTGAACACAAGTGCCCTCCAGGTCGATGTGGCACAGGGTGGGAATGCTGATGCCGACAGTCTTGGCGGCGTCAAGCAGCATGGTCCCTGCGGGAACAGTAACCTCGTGTTTATCAATTGTCAAAGTGATCATATTCTTTTCTTCCATGATGTTATCGAATTTTAATAAACCGAGATGGCGTCGAAGCGGCAATTAGACTTACACATACCGCAGCGGATGCACTCGAAGGGGTTAATAATGTGAGGTTTGCGAATGTCGCCCATAATGGCGTTAGCGGGGCACTTGCGGGCGCAGGCACCGCAACCCTTACACTTGGAGGCTTCAATGCTGTAGGTCACAAGGGCCTTGCACTGTTTAGCGCGGCAGGTGTGCTGTTTCACGTGCTCCACATATTCGTCCCAGAAGTTGTTGATAGTCGATAACACGGGATTGGGAGAGGTCTGACCCAGACCACACAGGGCGGTATCCTTAATGATCTCACCCAGTTCTTTCAAGCGGTCAAGATCTTCCATGGTGCCCTTGCCCTCGGTGATGCGAGTAAGGATCTCGAGCATACGCTTGTTACCAATGCGGCAAGGTGTGCACTTACCACAGCTCTCGTCACAAGTGAACTCAAGGTAGAACTTGGCCACGCTGACCATACAGTCGTCCTCGTCCATGACAATCATACCACCAGAACCCATCATCGAACCCGATGCGGCGAGGTGCTCATAGTCAATGGGAGTGTCGAGGTGCTTCTGAGTCAAGCAGCCACCCGAAGGACCACCAGTCTGAACAGCCTTGAATTCCTTACCGTTCTTCACGCCACCACCGATGTCGTAGATAATCTCACGCAGGGTGGTACCCATGGGAACCTCGATAAGGCCCACATTATTAATCTTACCGGCCAGAGCGAACACCTTGGTACCCTTGCTCTTCTCGGTGCCGATTGAGGCAAACCAGTCAGCGCCCTTGGTCAGGATGATGGGCACGTTGGCGAGGGTCTCAACGTTGTTCACGTTGGTGGGCTTCATGTTATAACCAGCCTCGGCAGGGAAAGGAGGCTTCAAGGTGGGCTCACCACGCTTACCTTCCATCGAGTGGATAAGAGCGGTCTCCTCACCGCAGACGAATGCACCAGCACCGTAGCGGATTTCGATATCGAAGTCGAAATCAGTGCCAAGGATCTTCTTGCCCAGCAAACCGTATTCACGAGCCTGCTGAATGGCAATCTTCAAGCGGTTAACGGCCAGGGGATACTCGGCGCGGATATAGATTAAACCCTTGTGGGCGTTGATGCAGTAACCGCAGACGGTCATAGCCTCGATTACCGAGTTGGGGTCACCCTCCATGATAGAGCGGTCCATGAATGCACCGGGGTCGCCCTCGTCAGCATTGCAGACCACATATTTCTCATCAGCATCATAGCCACGGGCAAAGCCCCACTTCATACCTGTGGGGAAACCAGCGCCACCACGGCCACGCAGACCCGAAGCCTTGATGATTTCAATCACCTCTTCAGGGGTCTGGTTGAGCAATGCGTTAGCGATGCCCTGGTAACCGTCGCGAGCGATGTACTCCTCGATGTTCTCGGGATCAATGAGACCGCAGTTGCGCAGAGCGATACGCATCTGCTTACGGTAGAAGTCCATGTGCTTGCTGTCGCTGACAGTCTTGTTGGTCTTGGGGTCAACATAGAGAAGACGCTCAACGCGACGACCGCCAATGATGTGTTCCTTGACGATTTCGGCAGCGTCCTCGGGTTTCACCTGGGTGTAGAATGTGTTGTCAGGGATAACCTTCACGATGGGGCCTTTCTCGCAGAAGCCGAAGCAACCGGTGGTGATCACATCCACCTTGTCGGCAATGCCATTCTCTTCAAGAGCCGCATTCAGGTTATCAACGATTTTGTGGCTGTTGGATGCCTTACAACCAGTACCGCCGCAGCACAAGAGCTGCAGGTGATCGGCTCCGGTAGCAAGACCACAACACTGCTCTGACGTGGTGTCAGAACTTTCCTCGCGCAGCGCCAATGTCTGTTGCGCACGCTTCCTCAAATTATTGAGGTCGTTAATAGAAAGTATTTTCACGTTGTTGAAATGAAATTAGTTATTAGTTGTAATAGGTTGAATGTTCGGTTTTCGGGGTGTAAAATTACCGCCATTTTTTGGATTACGGAAATTTTTCGGCAAATATTTATTCAAATTGCTGAAAATAGCAGTAAAAAGGGGGTTGAGCCCATTATTATCGGGCGCAGTATTACTGTTTCGGAGGATCAAAACAAAAGTGCCGACACCCAAAATGAGGATGTCGGCACATCTTTTGATTTCGATT
Organism: Sodaliphilus sp.; assembly: GCA_045541835.1. Taxonomy (GTDB): domain Bacteria; phylum Bacteroidota; class Bacteroidia; order Bacteroidales; family Muribaculaceae; genus Sodaliphilus. The sequence continues at coordinate 45,056 of JAZQJW010000084.1, forward strand.
AGGATTACTCCTCAGTCTTGGGAGTTTCGTCAGCCTTAGGAGCCTCCTCGGCGGGAGCCTCTGCCTTAGCCTCTGCCTTCTCGAGCTTAGCCTTGAGAGCAGCCAAACCGGTCACGTCGCCCAGGGTAGTCTTCTCTACCTGAGGAACTGCGGGAGCAGCCTCGGCGGCGGGCTTGTTGGCGGCAGCCTGACGGCGAGCCTTGCGGGCCTCGCTGCGCTGCTCATCCTCAAAGATGCGGCTGTGAGACAGGATGATGTGCTTGCTGTCCTTGTTGAAGTCGATGACCTTGAACATCAGGGTCTCACCCTGCTTGGCGGTGGTGCCGTCTTCCTTGGTCAGGTGCTTGGGAGTAGCAAAACCTTCAACACCGTAGGGATCCAGGCGAATCTGGCCACCACGCTCGGTGAGCTCGCTGATAGTACCCTCGTGAACGCTGCCACGGGTGAAGATGGTCTCGTAGGTCTCCCAAGGATTCTCCTCGAGCTGCTTGTGGCCGAGGCTCAAACGACGGTTTTCCTTGTCGATGTCGAGAACGACAACGTCGATGGGAGCTTCCACCTTGGTGAACTCGCTCGGGTGTTTGATCTTCTTGGTCCAGGACAGGTCGCTGATGTGGATAAGACCCTCAACGCCCTCTTCCATCTCAACAAAGATACCAAAGTTGGTGAAGTTGCGCACCTTGGCAGTGTGCTTGCTGCCAACGGGGTACTTCTCCTCGATGGTGTCCCAAGGATCGTTGGTGAGCTGCTTAACACCAAGCGACATTTTGCGGTCCTCACGGTCAAGAGCCAGGATAACGGCCTCAACCTCGTCACCCACCTTCATGAAGTCCTGTGCAGGACGCAGGCGCTGTGACCAGCTCATCTCGCTGACGTGAATCAGGCCCTCAACACCGGGAGCCACCTCAACAAATGCACCGTAGTCGTACATAACGACAACTTTGCCCTTGATGTGGTCGCCCACCTTGAGGTCGGGATCCAGAGCATCCCAGGGATGCGGCTGGAGCTGCTTCAAACCCAGAGCGATGCGGTTCTTCTCCTCATTAAAGTCGAGGATAACCACGTTCAGCTTCTGCTCGGGTTGAACGATGTCGGCGGGGTTGTTTACGCGGCCCCACGACAGGTCGGTGATGTGAATCAGACCGTCCACGCCACCCAGGTCGATGAACACACCGTAGTTGGTGATGTTCTTAACGGTACCCTCGAGTACCTGACCCTTCTCGAGCTTGGACATGATTTCTTTCTTCTGCTGTTCGAGCTCGGCCTCGATAAGAGCCTTGTGCGAAACAACAACATTGCGGAAGTCCTGATTGATCTTCACGATCTTGAACTCCATGGTCTTGTCAACGTAGTCATCATAGTTGCGGATGGGGCGAACATCGATCTGCGAACCGGGCAGGAAGGCCTCGATGCCAAATACATCAACAATCATACCACCCTTAGTGCGGCACTTGATGTAACCCTTGATGATCTCGTTGTTCTCAAGCGCTTCGTTAACGCGATCCCAGCTCTTGGCCTGACGAGCCTTGCGGTGCGACAGCACGAGCTGACCCTTCTTGTCCTCACGGTTCTCTACATACACTTCAACAGTGTCACCTACCTTGAGGTCAGGGTTGTAACGGAATTCGCTAACGGGAATGATGCCGTCCGACTTAGCACCGATGTTAACCACTACCTCGCGCTTGTTAATCGAGATGACGGTACCTTCGGTCACTTCGTTCTCCTGGAACTTGTTCAAGGAGTTG
>JAZQJW010000085.1:0-26977 GCA_045541835.1 Sodaliphilus sp.
GTTGGCAACAATCTGACGGTCACCGAACAACTGGCTGATCAGCTTCACATAGGGGGTCTCACCGCAACCCGAGCAAGCGCCCGAGAACTCAAACAGCGGCTGAGCGAACTGCGAATTCTTCACGTTGGACTTGGTGTCCACGAGATGCTGTTTGCTCTTGACATTGTTGATGGCATAGTCCCATAGCTTCTGGTCCTCTTCGTGGCCCTCCATGGGAACCATAACAAGAGCCTTCTCGCCCTTCTTGCCCGGACAAACGTCGGCGCAGTTGCCGCATGCCAAGCAGTCCATCACGTCAACAACCTGTACGAAGGTCATGCCCTCGAAGCCCTTGCCGATGGCTTTGAGTTTGTCGCTCTCCTTGAAGGGAGATGCGGCAGCCTCGGCCTCGTCCATAACGAACGGACGGATGGCAGCGTGCGGGCAGACGAGCGCGCACTTGTTACACTGGATACAGTTCTCGGCCTTCCACATGGGAACGAAGGCGCCAACACCGCGCTTCTCATAGGCAGCAGTACCGGCATCCCAAGTACCGTCCTCACGACCCTTGAAGGCGCTCACGGGGAGCAGGTCGCCGTTCTGAGCGTTGATGGGACGAACTACGTTGTGGACAAATGCGGGAGCGTTGTCGGCGGCGGGGCCTTCGACGGTCAGGTTGCTCCAAGCGGGATCCACAGCCAGTTCGGTGTACTCGTTACCACGGTCAACGGCCTGGTAGTTCTTGTTCACCACGTCCTCACCCTTGCGGCCGTAGGACTTCACGATGAACTTCTTCATCTGCTCGATGGCCAGGTCAACGGGAATCACCTCGGTGATGCGGAAGAAGGCGCTCTGCAGGATGGTGTTGGTGCGGTTGCCCAGACCAATCTCCTGAGCGATCTTGGTGGCGTTGATGTAGTAAACCTTGATGTTGTTGTCGGCGAAGTACTTCTTCACGTTGTTGGGCAGGTTCTCTACCAACTTCTCGCCGTCCCAAACGGTGTTCAGCAGGAAGGTACCACCCTTCTGCAGACCGCGGGTCACGTCATACATGTGCAGGTAGGCCTGTACGTGGCAAGCCACGAAGTTGGGCGTGGTCACCAGGTAGGTCGAGCGGATGGGCTCGTCGCCGAAGCGCAGGTGAGAGCAGGTGAAGCCACCCGACTTCTTGCTGTCGTAGGAGAAGTAAGCCTGGCAGTGCTTGTCGGTGTTGTCACCGATGATCTTCACACTGTTCTTGTTGGCACCCACGGTACCGTCAGCACCCAGACCGTAGAACTTGGCCTGGAACATGCTGGCGCCACCCATGGCAACCTCTTCCTTCATGGGAAGAGAAGCGAAGGTCACGTCGTCCTCGATACCGATGGTGAACTGGTTTTTGGGCATCGGCAGGGCCAGGTTCTCATAAACGGCGAGAATCTGGGCGGGCGTGGTGTCCTTGGAACCGAGGCCATAGCGGCCACCCACGATAACGGGGGCATTCTCGGTGCCGTAGAAGCAGTCCTTCACGTCGAGATACAGGGGCTCGCCGTTAGCGCCGGGCTCCTTGGTGCGGTCGAGCACGGCAATGCGCTTGGCAGTGCTGGGAACGGCTGCGAGGAAGTGCTTGGCGCTGAAGGGGCGATACAAGTGAACGGCAACCAGACCGACCTTCTCACCCTTCTCGGTCAGATAGTCGATGGTCTCGCGGATAGCCTCGGTCACACTGCCCATGGCGATGATGACGCGGTCGGCATCCTTGGCGCCGTAGTAGTCAAACAGACCATACTTGCGGCCGGTGATCTCGCTGATCTTGTTCATGTAGTCCTCCACGATGGCGGGGACTGCGGTATAGTAGTCGTTGCATGACTCGCGGTGCTGGAAGAATACGTCAGGATTCTCGGCAGTACCACGGGTAACGGGCTTGTCAGGATTCATGGCACCCTTGCGGAACTTGGCCAGCTCCTCCATGTCGATGAGGGGACGCAGGTCTTCCTGGTCCATGGCCTCAACCTTCTGGATCTCGTGAGAGGTGCGGAAGCCGTCAAAGAAGTTAACAAAGGGCACGTGAGCCTTGATGGCGCTCAGGTGGGCAACACCGGCCAGGTCCATAACCTCCTGCACACTACCCTCGGCGAGCATGGCAAAACCGGTCTGGCGGGTAGCCATCACGTCCTGGTGATCACCAAAGATACACAGGGTGTGGCTGGCCAGTGTACGGGCCGAAACATGGAACACGCCAGGAAGCAACTCGCCGGCAATCTTGTACATGTTGGGAATCATCAGCAGCAGACCCTGCGACGCAGTGTAGGTCGTGGTAAGGGCACCAGCCTGCAGCGAACCGTGAACGGCACCGGCAGCACCACCTTCGCTCTGCATCTCCTGAACCATAACGGTCTCGCCAAAGATGTTCTTGCGGCCAGCAGCGGCCCACTCGTCCACGTGCTCGGCCATCGTTGATGACGGAGTGATGGGGTAGATTGCGGCTACCTCGGTGAACATGTAACTGATGTGGGCGGCAGCCTGGTTACCGTCACACGTCATGAATTTCTTTTCTTTACTCATAAAATTTTTTGAAAAACTGATATAGTTAGTTATTAGTCAATGTTCAGTTTGGTTTACAGGGTGCAAAGGTACGAATTATTTTTTTAATAAGGTATATAAAGGCTGAAAAATAGTTGTCCGTTTTGTCCGTTTCGTTCACACGTGCGTGCAGGAAGACAATAAGTAACGTGAGTTCGATGAATTTATCGTTTGTCAATTAGAACATTAGCAACTCCCCCTCTTAGATAAGAGGGGGTGCCGTGTGAGCGGCGGGGGCGTTGATGCTGCCAGAGAATATATTCAAGGAAAAATCATACTCCTCCGGCGCTTCGCGCCACCTCCCCTATCTTAGGGGAGGAGTTGATTGACAGCACTTTATTTTCATGGAACTCAAGTTAAGTACAATAAAATCTATGAGTCTGTTATCGGTTGATCATTGATATTTGAGCGACGGACCATACTTGTTCTCGCCCTTGTGGCTATCAAGCAACGTGAAAACAAGTATCGTAATCAACAAACCAAGGATGATCAAATTCACTCCCCACACAATAATGCTTCCCTTGTATATTGCAGGTAAAATGCCATCAACAGAAACGATTTCGTCTATGGCAAAACCCTGTAAGATCAATGCGAACAGGCTAACCGTAATAATGACTACAATCCACCAACCGCTACGGCCTGTATCATGCAGGCGACGTGTCGTGGCAGCGAGCAACGGGACAAGGAAAACGAGTGCAAAGCCCAACAGAAAAACCCCTGATAATATCATGGTACAAAACATGTTTTCACCTCCCGATGGACCAATGACAACACCACTGATGAAGCCAATCAACGGCAACAGCATAAAGAGGAAAATAAACAAGCAGAACCACCAGAACTCGCTGCGGCGGGCACGGCCTTTGAAATTGGCAGACTTGTTCCAGCAAATCTTCACGGCCTCATTAAAGCCCAACCGGGGACGGGCTTCTTCATCCTCGTTAAACTCGGGAGGAGTTACAACGGCATCCTGACTCGTCACGGGATTTTGATCATTCATCTGTTCCATGATATTTAACGTGAATTCAATAAAATATAATTAGTTAAAAACAGGAATATAGCGGAATTTTTAGTCATTTTTTAGTGCTAAAAACAAATAATAAAATGACCGCTATATTTCCTGATTACAAAATTACAGAAATATTTGAAAACAAGAAACACAATCTTCTTGTTTCAAACAACTGGAACAACTCTATTTTAAAAACAACTGACTAATCTGAATATTTCTGAGGTCCTGTGTCAGTCATCAGATAATTCAGACTAATCAGTTGTTTGATAGAAGGAGTGTGGGTCACAAAAATAGATTGCCGCAGGGGCCATGAGGCGACCTGCGGCAACGCTTATGAAATATAAAAATTAATTACTTCTTCACGGGAGCCTCCTCGAGGGCCTTGACGAGCAGTTTCCAGAAGGGCTCGGCTGCGGGGATGTAGGCACGCTCGATGGTGGTGTGCGGGCTGCGCAGCGTGGGACCGAAGCTCACGACGTCCATGTGCGGGTACTTGCCCAGGATGATGGAGCACTCCAAGCCGGCGTGGTCAACTTGCACGATGCCCTCCTCGTTGAAGAGCTGCTTGTACAGGTCGAGCAGCATGTGCAGGGCCTCGCTGTCGGGGTTGGGATCCCAGCCGATGTAGTCACCGCCGGTCTCAACCTTGAAGTCGGCCAGGTGGAAGCAGGTCATGAGCATCTTAACGATGTAGTCCTTCATGTCCTCGCGGGCCGAGCGGGCGAGAATCTTAACAGAGGCCTTGCCGTCCTCGATGTCGATGATGGCGAGGTTGCTGGAGGTCTCAACTACGTTGGGATAAGCGGGGATGAAGCGAATAACGCCGTCGTGGCAGGCGTACAGGGCACGCAGGATGGTTGTCTGGTCGTCGAGCGCCATCTTCATCTTGGGACGGTCGATGGCCTTCAAGGTCAGGTCCACGGTGTCCTCGATGAACTTGAACTCGCTCTCGAACTGGGCCTTCATCGTCTTGACGAGCTTCTTCAGACCCTTGAGGTTATCCTCGGGAACAACAACCACGGTCTCGGCCTTGAACGGGATGGCGTTGCGCATGTTGCCGCCATGCCAGCTCACCAGGCGCGCCTTGTGGTCCACGATGGCCAGTTGCAGCAAGCGTGCCATCAACTTGTTGGCGTTGGCGCGTCCCTCATGGATCTCGAGGCCGCTATGGCCGCCCTTGAGGCCCTTCAAGGTGATGCGCACGGCGGTATCACCGGCGGCGGTCTTCACCTCGTTGTACTTGCGTGTGCAGGTAACGTCGATACCACCGGCGCTACCGATGACAAACTTGCCCCAGGTCTCGCTGTCGAGGTTGAACAGGATGTCGCCCTTCATCTGACCCTTGGGCAGGTCGTTGGCACCATACATGCCCGTCTCCTCGTCCTTGGTGATGAGGCCCTCGATGGGACCATGCTTGAGGGTGTTGTCCTCCATGACTGCCATGATGGCTGCCACGCCCAGGCCGTCGTCGGCACCCAGCGTGGTGCCACGTGCCTTGATCCACTCACCATCGATGTAGGGCTCGATGGGGTCGGTCTCGAAGTTGTGCTTCGACTTGGGCGTCTTCTGGGGCACCATGTCCATGTGGGCCTGCATGGTGATGCACTTGCGGTTCTCCATGCCGGGAGTGGCGGGTTTACGCATCACGATGTTGCCGGCGGGGTCCTGAAAGGCCTCCACGCCCACCTTCTTGGCGAAGTCGAGCAGGAATTGCTGGATTTTCTCAACATGTCCCGAGGGACGGGGAATCTGCGTCAGCGCATAGAAGTTGCGCCAGATGCACGTCGGTTGCAGTTTTTCAATTTCGTTCATTTTCTTGATTCTGTTAATGTCTTACAGGTTTTAAAAAGAATGTTATCTATTACGGCTGCAAATATAGTAAAAGTTTTTAGTTTCTGCTCTTTAGTCCTTAGTTTTTTGCTTGATGGCGCTTATGCTTGCAGTTGAGAGTTTAAGGTTTTGCGTTCAGTGAGAATGGAACATAAAACTAACCAGGGACCAGAAACTAGAGACCAGAAACTAGGGACTAAAAACTAGAGACAAGAAACTTTTTACTATCTTTGCACTGATTAAACAAAATTTAGTGTATATGAAAAAGTTTATTTCTACCGCTCTGATTGCTGTCATGGGGTTGTTGTCGGCTCTGTCATCACACGCCCAGACCGGTCAGGGAAATGACGAGATTATCCTCCACGCCTGGTCGTGGTCGTTCAACACCATCAAGGAGCACCTGCCCGAAATCAAGGCTGCTGGCTACACGATTGTGCAGACCTCGCCCATCAACGAGTGTGTCGTGGGCGAAGGCGGCGGACGCCAGTTGTTTGGTCACGGCAAGTGGTACTATCATTACCAGCCGACCGACTGGACCATCGGCAACTACCAGTTGGGCACGCGCGACGAGTTCAAGTCGATGTGTGACGAGGCCACCCGCTTGGGGCTGCGCGTCATCGTGGATGTGCTACCCAACCACACGGTTATCGACCGCACCCAGATCAACGCACGCCTCGACAGCGCCGTGAATGGCCGCGAGAACCTGTTCCATGCCAACGGCCTGTGGCCCATCAAGGACTACAGCGACCGCTACCAGTGCACGACGGGTGAGATGGGTACCCTGCCCGATGTGAACACCGAGAACCCTGACTTCCAGTATTACTACATGCAGTTTGTCAATGACGTGCTGGCCTGCGGCGCAAGGGGTTTCCGCTACGACACGGCCAAGCACATCGGCCTGCCGGGCGAGATGCGTGACCCCAAGTCGCCCGAGAACGACTTCTGGGACGTGGCCATGGGCCGCAAGGCCGTGAAGGGACTCAGGCTGGCTGTGCCCCGTGACGAGCTCTTCATCTACGGCGAGGTATTGCAGGATCGCAACGTGCCCGAACAGGGTTATGCCGAGTATATGGACTTGACCGCCAGCAACTATGGCTGGGTACTGCGCAATGTGCTTAACAAGCACGATGCCCGTGCCGATAATCTGTTGACCTGGCACCACTCGGTAGACCCGGCCCACCTCGTGACCTGGGTGGAGTCGCACGACACCTATTGCAACGAACACGCCTCGGCCGGCATGAGCGACGAGCTCATCCGCCTGGGATGGGTCTTCCTGACCGCACGCAAGTATGGCACGCCCCTGTTCTATTCCCGTCCTCATGGTAGCACGCGCGAGAACTATTGGGGCGACAACGAGATTGGCAAGGTGGGTAACGACGAGTTCAAGCATCCCGTGGTGAGTGCTGTCAACGAGTTCCGCCACCGCAACGTTAATCAGCCCGAAAACATCATCTATAGCGAGAACGGCAAGCAGATCATCGTCGAGCGCGGCAGCAAGGCCGCCGTGGTCATCAACCTTGACGAGCAGGCCAGCCAGGTGGAGATTCCCGTCACCCTGTCCAACGGCAAGTACCGCGACAAGGTCACCAAGCAGCGCTTCCAGGTCAAGAAAGGCGTCCTCAAGGCCACCCTCGCCCCGATGACGGCCTACGTATTGTACAAGTAACCGTTATCCTCTAACCACACTACAAGCGAGTTGCACCCCAAAAGTTAGACAAAACTTTTGGGGTGCAACTCACGTTAAAGACTTTAATGACTTTAAAGCCTGGCGGCTAATTGCTTGAAAACTGCAATCAGTTTTTCAACATGGTCTCCGCGCACGATCACGTGGTGGTTGCCGATGCTGCGCTCCAGGAAGTAGTCCAGCGGCTCATCGAGGCGCAGGTGTAACTGGGTGCGGCACATGTTGGGGTTAGTGGTGCACTCCAGCAGACGGGCGCTGCTGATGAAGAAGCGCTCCATGTTTGCTCCGCCGCACTTCACGATGGTCATGTCCATCGGGTCGAAAACACCCTCGACGGCAACTCCGCTCAGCGACTCGTAGTGGTCACGAACGATGTAGCGGTCGGTCATCGCAGGAGCGATTGTGCAATGGGCAAATACCATCTCATGGGCGGCATTGTCGAGAATCTTCGACGGGTTGGCCATGAATGTCATCTCACCTGTGGCAGCCTGGACGGCAAGCATGGTCAGCAGGGTCTGCTCGTCGCCCTCACAGCCGGCAGGGATGCCCTCCTGATTGAGCAATGCCAGTGCCACACAGCCTGTGGTGTGGGTCGTTGGAATCAGGTCAAAGCAATTCAGCGTGAAAGCATCCAGGTGGTAACGCTCCACAATGCCCTTGACCGAGCGGTAGAGACGCATGGCCTTGACGACCTCGTCGCGTGAAGGCTCCTTAACGCCCACGGCCTTGTTGATGAACTCGTCGGTGATGTCCTGCACTTCGTTGTCGGCAATGGCCTCGTAGCCCGTGACAACCTCGTCAAGGGGCACGTCAACCAACTCCACACCCCAGCGCTCGCGCATGGCGGCATAGTCCACATTGCTGGCAATGAGCCATCCTGACGGCTTGCCGATGACGCCCACACGCTTGCCGTGGAGCTTGTCGATGGCTTCGTGGGCGATGGCAAAATCGTCAATGCCCTGCATGATGAAACTGACGGGGCCGTGCAGCACGCGGCCGTGGCGGTCGTTCTGGCGCATCCACGACAGGATTTCGAGCGATGCGGCCAGCGAGTTCTTCAGGCCGTCGGCAATGAGGACGACATAGGGCGGCAGGCGGTCGATGTTCGCCTTGACCATCTCCTCGACACCCCCGCTACCCACGAGCACCATTGTGGCGCCCTCAACGGGCTGGTTATCCAAATCCTCGGGGAAGAGATACTTCACGTTATATTTCTCGCTGATGGCATCAAGCAGCTCGTGATGGTCGGTGAAAATTGACTCACGTGTCGCCAGCGACGATGCGAATGTAATCAGGTTCAGTTTCATCATGATTGTTGGTTAAAAGGGTTGATAACTATAGCGCAAAGTTAGAGATAATCCTTGAGTTCCACAAAAAAAGCGGTCACAGACTACTCCATGACCGCTATTATGATAGGTTGAATTGTTGTATCAGAACTTGTAACGCACACCGGCCAAGGCAATACCTTGCTCGCCGATACCAAACTCGGCAAAACCGCGCACATGCTTACTGCCGGCCTCAACGCCAATCAGTGACGCCTGGAAGTTGAACAGCAAATCTTTTGCCGACGAGTCAAGACCGGTCTTTTTGCCGTTCTCGTCATAGTCCTCAAAGTTAAAATGGGCATAGGTGACACCCGCTGCCAACTTAGAGTAAAGACCCCAGTTGTTCTTGCGCAGCCAGTTGAACTTCACCGAAGGCAAGAATGAAAAGTATGATTTGGTTTGATGTTCAGATCGTATTTCTTTGTAAAAAGCATCCTTATTGTTGGTGGTAAACACAGCAACGGCACCGACACCAATCAGCGGGCTGGTGTGGTAGTAATATTCCAGACTGATAGGGCCAACGCGTTTGTTGTTGTCGAAGGTCTCACCGAACGCGGCTGGAATAACATCGGTGAAAATGTCAATCCATATCGAGTTGGGCACGGCACCATAACTGATTCCTATCTCGTGACGGGTCTCCATCTCATCTTGGGCCTGTGCGGGAATGCACATGAAGGCACTTACGGCCAAAGCGGCCAATAAACATTTGATTTTCATTAATTTTATACTCCTTTATTTTATAATCGGCTGCAAAGGTAATAAATATTTCTCATTTGGAAGCCCTCCTCAGGGTAAAGTCCCCTCAATCAGGTGTCTTCTCCGGCAAGTTGTCCAGCGTGTTGGGGCGAGTTGTCCAGCGGGCTGTCCAGCAGGTCGGTTCGGTATGTTGTGGCATTGCCAAACTCGCGGGACGTGTCACTTCATTTCACAGATGATTCTTGTCATCTCGTTGAGCGCGAGGCACTCCTGCCTGGTGAGCGCTTGAGTCGTCGTGCGGTCTTCCCAAGGGGCGAGGATAAGCAACTTGCCTTGGGAACAGGCCTCAATGAACTCGCCGCCAGGCTTGGTGAACGGGGTGAAACTTATGGACGATAAGAAGATGAGCGGCAGGCGGGCATCAAGAGCGGCTCTCATGACAGCCTTCTCCCCTGGACTGATGGACGGGGACACCAGCACGACACCATGGCGGGCCTCTTCAAGATATTGCGCCACAACCGCGGCGATTTCCTGGTCGTTCAAGCGGCGCGAACACTGCACCTGCCGTTTCATGGGATGATTGAGCAGGAAGCGATTCCCGATGGCGGCATAATTCTGCCCTGCAAGCCGCAATCCGAATTGCACCCTGAACAGGTCTGGGTGTTCACGCTTGGCCAACAGGCGGCGCGGGTTATCTTCCAGGTAGTTTCGCCAGCGGTCAAGTTGCCCTTCCTGGAGCAGCAACCGGTCATTATATCCACTGGCGAACAGTAAGCCATGCTCCCGGTCGTAGCTTGAGCGAGGCGGTCGAGGCTGTCCGGATTGTCCGGTATGTTGTGGCACCGCCACAACCCGCTTCACCTCTTCTCCCAGGACAAGACGGCGGTAATCCTTGTTGCAGCCGGCTTTGAAGCCTGCGATGGCCTGTCCCAGGTGCTTGTCCATCCTTTCTCTCACGAAGAGAATTCCATGCAGGTGGTCGGGCATCATCTGCAATGCGAGGACATGAATCTCGGGATGCCGATCCTCGATTGAGCGGAAATTGCGTTGTACCGTCTCCCCCAATTCATTCAATGCGATGCGCGGCTCTTCCTGACTGCCTTTCTCGGCATCGCTTCTTCCCTCCAGTTTCCCGAACAATGGCAGCCGTCCCTCGGTCACAAGAGTGATGAGATAGATGCAGCGCCCTTGATAATCATGGTCGATACAGCGGCGAAGCATCGACGGCTTGAGCTCGCCGGCAAATGCCTGTTGCCGCTCAAAGGTCTCTCGATCCATGGCCGTGATTCATGCTTGTTGTTTGATTCTTGTTTTCTTGTTGTTTGCTTCTCGATTGCTTGTTGTTTGCTTCTCGATTGCTTGTTGCTTGCTTCTCGTTCTGTATGTTGTGGCATTGCCACAACACACTTGACGGGTTACCGTTCTTCCTCTTCTTCCCTGGGGTTGAGGGCGTTCTCGACGTCGGCGAGGGCAGCAGCGGCGGCGTTCTGGTACTGGTCGAGGGTGCGGGACTTGCGGATGGCCTTGAAGAGTTTGTGCCCCGTGCCGGGCAGGAACGTCTGCCAGATGTCCTGCAGGTGGCGCACCAATTGAGCCTCACCGCCGTTGAGTTGCTCGGTGTAGCCGTCGACCAGCATGTCATGGAAGCGGCGGTAGTCGTCGGGCGTGGCATCAGGTGTGAACATGCCGGGATTGGCAGCCAGACCGCTGCCCACCATCACGGCGGCAAGGGTGGGGTAGCGTTCGATGATATCCTCGATGTCCTCGACGCTGCGCAGGCTGCCGTTATAGATCACAGGCCATGGCGATGCGGCCAGCAGGGCCTCGAATTGCTCCATGTCCAGTTCTCCCTTGTACTGCTGCTTGCCCGTGCGAGGATGCACGGCGATGTTGTCAGGCCTGATGATGTCCATCAGGGGCAGGATGTCGCGCCACTGGTCGTTGCGGTCCCAGCCGATGCGCATCTTCACTGAGTACTCCACACCATCTACTGTGGCCAATGCCTTGAACAGAGCCTCGGCAAGGTCGGGATAGGCCAGCATTCCTGAGCCCTTGCGGTGTAGGGCGATGGGCGGGAAGGGGCACCCCAGGTTGATGTCGATGCGTTGGTAGCCCATCTGCTTGAGGGCATCAACCATCATCAGGGCATGGTCGGGCTGGCAAGCGAGAATTTGGGGAATGAGCGTGATGCCCGCATTACGTTCCGGGTCCACGTCGCGCAGGTCTTTGCGGCGCACCTCGCCATGCTCCACGCGCATGAAGGGGGCATAATAGGCGTCCACGCCGCCAAACACCTCGTGTTGCGCCATGCGCCACACGTTGTCGGTCACTCCTTGCAGCGGTGCCGCAAGCACTGGTATTTTGATGTTATTCATAATTCATTTATGGTATTATGGCGGTGTACCGCCCGTCAGTAATCATTTCGATAGATAACTGTTGGAACAGCAGGTCGTAGGCCGACGTGCTTTGGTTGTCGTTGCAGTCCTCGTGGAAGAAGGCGATGCCGCCGTCCCTGGTGGCAATCATCGTTGAGTAAGCCGAATAATTGCCTGTGACCTCATAGCGCCTCCAACCCTCCACAAAGTCGCCCGGCTCGTCAAAATCGTCCCTTTTGACCAGCGCCTTGTAGTAAATGCTCACACGCTGGCGCCCCTTGCCGCGAGGCACGGATTGCAGCGCCAGGTGGACTTGCCGTCCGTCCCTTATTCGCTGGGCTGGCACGATAAGCAATTCGCCGTTGCAGGAGCAATCCTCGCTATGGGTGCCAAGTTCAGGATCGTTGCTGATGGCCATCTCGCCCCATGTACCTGTGGCGTAATCATAGATGTTGAACAATCTGCCGCTTGTGGCGGTCTGTTTGGAACGGCAGCTCAGCAGCACGTTGCCGTCGGGCAGTTCCTCAACTTTGGCTTCATCGCCCCATGGCTTGGTGGTGGGCCTCGCTTCGGGACCTCCAAGGGCATGCCACGTCAACCCGAAATCGTCGCTGTAGAGTACCAGGCACCCCGTGCCCCAGGGGCCATCGACCGCCGAGTAGAGACGATAATAATCTCCTTGTTTGATGTGGCGGCTCTGGCAGATACGCCCACTGGAAAAGAACAGGGCGTTGACCTCGGGATAGGCAGCAAAGATGCCGTAGATGTCATCGGTCACATCATTTCCACTCCAGGTCAAGCCGCCGTCCTCGCTGGTATAACGACCCACCTGCAGAGGGTTGCCGAGGGAGGACTGAAGGAAACCTTGAGCCCCCGAGGCGCACATGATGAGAATGCGGCCATTCTCGCGGTCAACAACCGCCGCCGCATCACCGTGGCTGTCGTGGAAACCCTCACGACGGCCGTCACCGTCGGCAATCATGACAGGCTCGCTCCACGTCACGCCGCCATCATCACTGAACCTGCCCACGACGTCGATGCCCCAGTTGCCGCCGATGTCAATATCGCTCTCATGCCTGTCGTCGGCGATGGCGAGCAACCGCCCGTCATGAAGTTGCACGATGGCGGGAATGCGGTAGTAATGGTCGGCAGGCACGTCGGTGTTGAACACCACCGTTTGGGCAGCGCAGTGAAGTACCATCGTCATGATGGTAACGAAGAACAGCTGTCTGAGATGGATTACTGTCATCATCGAGGAAAAGCGTTTCACAAAGGTAGTCTTTTTTCACGAGATGTGTCGCATTGTCTCACAAAAAAGAAGGGATGAGAATAGTTACGCGATTTTCAAAATTTCATTCAAATATTTGCATATAATGTAAATATCCCCTTATATTTGCACCCAAACAAGAAATGTCTGTCTATGAAGGTAGTTATTGTCGGTGCAGATTCTATTGGTGCACACCTTGCGGAACTGTTCTCCAAAATCAAGCAAGATATCGTCATCATCGATGAGGACGAGACCAAGTTGGAACGTATTTCGTCCTATTGTGACTTGATGACCATCAAGTCCTCGTCCAACACGCCCATCAAGTCCTTCAGGGATGCCGGTGTGAAGAATGCCGACCTTTTTATATCGGTGACGAGAGACGAGAATTTGAATCTGAGCCTGTGTGTGCTTGCTAAATCAATGGGTGCCAAGCAGACCGTCGCGCGTGTCGAGAATATGGAACTTACCGAGGACGCGATTACCGACGCTTTCCTGCGTGCAGGCATCTCATCGATTATCTATCCCGATGATCTTGCGGCACAGGACATCATCTCGTGTCTCGAACTGTCGTGGGTGAGCCAGCGATGGGACGTGTATGACGGGGCGCTCACGATGCTTGGCATCAAGATGAAAGAGCCCTGTGAAGTGATGAACCGTCAACTCAAGGAAATCTTCAGGCCCGATACCGCTTATCATGTCGTCGCCATCAAGCGCGGCACCGAAACCATCATCCCCACGGGTAATGATATGCTTCTTCCCAACGATTATGTCTATTTCATGACGACCAAGGAGTTCATCCCCGAGATGAAGATAATCGTTGGTAAGGGTGATTATCCTGATGTCAAGAATGTCATCATCGTGGGCGGCGGCAAGACTGCGGTGCGCGTGGTTAATCGTCTGCCCCGGGGAATGAAGGTCAAAATCTTTGAAGCCAGCACCGCACGCTGTGAGGAACTCAACGACATTATTGACAGGGGACGAGTGATGGTCATTAATGCCGATGGCCGTTCGGTGGCTAACCTGCTGGAGGAGAATGTGACGCAAGCCCAGGCGCTGATTGCCTTGACAGGCAATGCCGAGGCCAATATCCTGACCTGCATGACTGCCCATGAACTGGGCGTGCGCAAAACAGTAGCCATGATCGAGAACATGGACTACATGGGCATTGCGGGCAACGCCGACATCGGCACCATCATCAACAAGCAGGCATTGACGGCCAGCTACATCTACCAGTTGCTGCTGGGCGGCGACGTGCGCAACATCCGCAATCTGCTCATGGTCAATGCCGATGTGGCCGAGTTCAAAGCCCATGAAGGTTCGCGCATCACGTCCAAAAGGGTGTGTGAACTCAAACTTTCCAGGCAAATTGAACTTGGTGGACTCGTGCGTGATGGTGTGGGTATGCTGGTCAACGGTAATACTCAGATACAGCCTGGAGACAATGTCGTGGTCTTCTGTCAGGACACTAACATCAGCCAAATCGAAAAAATCTTCCATTGAGTTATGATCAACACCAAACTCATCTTCAAGATTATGGGCGCCCTGCTGAATATCGAGGCCGCCTTCATGGTGCTGTGTCTGCTTGTCTCGTTGTGGTGTCGTGAGGCTGACTGGGCGCCGTTGGCCATCACGGTTGGTGTCACTGTGGCAGTGGCGATGTTGTTGAGGTTGCTGGGGCGTGGCGCCACCAACACGTTGAGCCGTCGCGATGCCTATCTGCTCGTTACCGTCGTCTGGATTGCCTTTGCCGCATTCGGCTCGTTGCCGTTTTTGCTGGGTGGATACATTGACAATGTCTCGGATGCCTTCTTTGAGACCATGTCGGGGTTGACGACGACTGGCGCCACCACCATCGACCAAGTGGAGGGCATGCCCCACGGGGTCTTGCTGTGGCGCTCTCTGACCCAGTGGATTGGCGGCTTGGGTATCGTGTTTTTCACGATTGCTATTTTGCCCTCGTTTGTCGGCGGCTCGGTCAAGATTTTTGCCGCCGAGGTCACTGGCCCCATACAATCCAAACTGCAGCCTCGTCTAACGTCCAGTGCCAAGGCTTTGTGGGGCGTTTACCTGGTGTTGACAATCGGCTGTGCGCTTTGTTTCTTTGCCTTCGGCATGGGACCCTTTGATGCGGTCAATTATGCCATGACAGTGACGGCGACAGGTGGATTTGCTACCCATGATGCCAGCACGGGCTATTTCAATAATGTGGCGATTGATTACACGGCCATCGTCTTCATGTTCTTGTCTGGCGTCAGTTTTGCCATGCTTTACGCGGCATTATTCAGGGGAAAAATCAAGAATCTGTTCCGCAATGCTGAGTTTCGGTTTTATCTCGCTTTGACGTTGGCGGCAACAGCCATCATCGTGGCTTTCCTGTTGCGATACAACGACTATTCGGTTGCCGACGCCATCAGGTACGCGCTCTTTCAGGTTGTCTCGTTCATCACCACAACGGGCATGTTTAACGAGGATGCCGCCCAATGGCATCACATCACTTGGGTGGTGCTGAGTGTGTGCATGTTCTTCGGCGGCTGTGCCGGCAGCACGGCAGGCGGTTTCAAGTGCGCACGCGGTGTGATTGCATTTAAAATCCTGCGCAACGAGATTCTTCACCGTCTCCACCCCAAGGCTATTCTGCCCGTAAAGGTCAACAACTCGACGGTCCACACCTCGGGTCAGATCACTTTGATGGCTTTCCTGATGATTTATTTCATTCTGTGTTTGACGGCCTATTTCATTATGATTCTGGTGGGCGTGGACAGCACCAATTCATTCACCATCGCCTTGAGTTGTGCCAGCAATGTGGGACCCACCCTCGGCCTGGAGATCGGCCCGACGATGTCGTGGAGTGTTCTGCCCATGTTCGTCAAGTGGATTCTCTCGGCTCTCATGCTCATGGGAAGGCTCGAGATATTCACTGTATTGGTCATTTTTACACCCGCCTTTTGGAAGAATGAATAATGGTCCAAACTTTTTTTGCAAAAAAATTTGGTCAGTTAAGGAATTGGTTGTACCTTTGCAGTCGCTTTTAAGAAAATGATGGCGGGATAGCTCAGTCGGTTAGAGCGTCGGATTCATAACCCGGAGGTCCTGAGTTCAATTCTCAGTCCCGCTACTTTCAAGGGGTCGCACCAAATTGGCGCGGCCCCTTGAAGTTTAAAGTTTATAGTTTAAGGTTTAATGATTTGATTCATAACTTTTACGCAGTCCGCTTATTAGGCGCGATGTCTCTTTGAACAAAGGCTTAACAGTATTCAATTCATCGGCAGTGATATATCCTAACTCTGACGCTATTAGCAACTGACAATAAGTTTCGGTCAAGGAGCCAAACGCTATTTCAAGAAAATGATTTTCTCTTTCATGGATGCTCGTCCAGATCCTTCCGCAATATTTGAGGGGATGGAAATTACAGCCCGTCTTATTTGGCTACTCAGAGCATATTGTTCATTTTGTGGAAACTTTGCGGCAAGTGAATATACAGCAAGAGTCAGTTCTTTCGACTTCCTCCATGCTATAAGTCTCTCAAATTGAAAGACTTCCATAACCTCTATTCTTTAAACTTTAAACTTTAAACTCTAAACTCTAATCACATGTACAATCTTTGGTTTTCGAAGTCTACTTCGCGGTCGAGCAGGGTGACGAAGTCGTCGAGCACGCCGGGATCCACGTCGCCCAGGGTGTACTCGTTCTCGGCGTCCTGGCGGATGAGGGCAATCCACTCGCGGCGTGCGGTGACGTAATCCTGGTGGATGCGTTCCACCGCTTCATCGGTCAGTTCTTCGATGCCGTAGTAATCCAGGATGATGCGGTAACTCCACGACCAGCGCAACTCGTTGTAGTTGGCGTCAATCTCCTTGAAACGGGCATTCACGGCGTCGATGCTGTCGAGGCGGCCCGAGATGATGTCGTTGATGATTTGGTCTTCGGCGGCCTGCGGCATGAGCAGTCCTGCCAGGTCTATCCAGTTGCCCTCGCCTTCGGTCGAGACGGGAGGCACGGGGGCATGGCGCTTGAGCACCGCACCCATGTAGATGCGCAGGGCCATGTCATAGAACCTGATGCCCTTGTGCAGGAACGGCGCTTTGATGACATACTCGTGGTAGTTGTAGGTGCTCACGTTGTCGCCGCTGGCGGCACGCAGGTTTTCCAGGATTTTTTTCCCTCGCAGCACCTCGCTGATGGTGAACGGGCTGAGCCAGTCAAAGTTGACCACGCTCTTGCGCACGCCCTGAGGACGCTTGTCGCGCTTGGGCCACTTGCGGATGTCGCGGTACAGGCCCACCGTGGCGAAGTTGCGGCCCGGCTTCAGGTACATCGTGTCGCCGTAGGCAATCAGGTAGGAGAAGGGCAGGTCGCTCGTGTCGGGGTGGTACATCAGTTTGCCGAACAGCACGCTGAAGGCGCCCACGTTGGCCGGCAGCAGCAGGTAGGCGCCGCTGGCGGTCTTGCAGCCGCGCTCAAGGGTGCCGTAGTGCATGGGACCCATCTTGTAGGCGTGGTTGCTGAAGTTGGTTGCCGATCCCGCGTTATAGAACGAGAACATCGCGCCGATGAGCAGCGAACTCTTGTGGTGGCTCACCGTGAACGGGCCGCAGAAGGCAGCGCAGGCCTCGCCGTTGGACATGTAACTGTTGGCGAAGAAGACGCTGCTGGCTGCCGTGAAGCCGTTCTCCAGATGGCAGGCCTCACCCACAAAACTGTCAATGAGTTTCACGCTGCCACTCAGGCGTGAACCGCCGCTGACGATGGTGTTGTCACAGATCACGCCGGTGCCGATGACGATAGGATTCTCCACCGTGCTGCAGATGGTGCAGTTGCTCAGGCGTGCCGCGCCACAGATGCGGCAGCCGTCGTCAATCACGGTGTTGTTGATAGTGCCCGTGTTGACAATGCGCACGTGGTTACCGATGGTGCTGCACGCTGGGCGTGCATCGGCCACCGACCGCTCCACCATGCGCCTGATGGCGTCCATCATGGGCTTGTTGTCGCCGTGCTTGACCATGAGAGCGGCCAACTGGCTGTTCAGTTCTCGCAGCAGCAAGAGGTTGCCGTCGCCCACCTCGTTGAGTACAGCGATGAGGTGACCCTGGCCATAGTTGGGCTGCCCGTGGGTGTCGATGGTGCTCACATTAGAGATATAGCATCCGTCACCGATGGTGACGTTGTTCAGGTAGTTGCCGATGTTTTCTATCAGGCAGTTGTCTCCGATGGTGACGTTGCGCAGCGTGGCATTGTAGATGCCGCAGTTCTTCACAAATCCTTCGGTGATTTCCACGGTCCCGCATCCGTTGCCCAGACGCGCCCAGCCGTAAAATTGCACACGGTGGCAACGGCTTGGATCAAAATCGGCCGTTACCTTGATATCGTTCCAGTCTTGTGCCCAACAGTCATTCTTTTTCAGGGATTCGATTTGTTGGTCGGTCAATTGGAGGTATTCTTTCATGTTTTTAGATAGTGTTAGTGTTTAATGTGGCGGCAAAGGTAGTGCTTTTGGTGTGCCCACTAAAAAATCCCTATCATTTTAATATTTGATAGGGATTGTAAAAAGTTTTTTAGAAATAAAACAAATAAATGATCTTGTACTTAATCAAGACTCCTGTACTCAAGACCAATACCTGATTGTGACTCTTAGTCCAGGCAGTGGATGAGCAGGTCGGTCTTGCCGTTGTCAATCAGGTGGATGACCAGTTCGCCGAACAGGGTGTTCTGCCAGGCAAACCAGGCGCGGGTGTAGTGTGACGGGTCGTCCTTGTGGAACGACTCGTGCATGAACCCTGTGCCAGCATCGGTCGTGAGCAACTGGCGCAGGCACCAACTGATTTCCTCGTCATTGTCGGCGGTGAAGGCCTTCATCATGATGCTCATGGGCCAGATGAGGTTGTAGGCCGTGTGAGCGCCGCCGATGCCCTCGCAGGCATTGCCCTTGAAGAAGCACGGGTTGTCCTCGCTCCACACAAAGCGGCGCGTGTTGCGGTAGATGGGGTCGTCCATCGGCACATCGCCCAGGTAGCCCATCGCCAGCAGGCTCGGCACGTTGGCGTCATCGGCCAGCACACGACCTCCCCAGCCGTCCACTTCATAGGCGTAGATTTTGCCGTACTTGGGATGGTCCACGACGGCATACTTGTGCAGCGCGTCCTCTACCTCGGTGGCCAGGGCGCGGCATTGACCTGCCAACTCGCTGTTGTGGTTGACCTTATCGAGGATTTCGCTCGCCTTGCGCAACGAACTCACGGCCATGAAGTTGCTGGGTACCAGGAAGGGCAGCACGGTGGCGTCGTCGCTGGGACGGAAACACGACACGATAAGCCCCACTGGATTCACGGGAGGTCCCCAGCCATACCACGTCAAGGACGACTTGGCGTCGATGTCGCGGCGCATGAACTTGTACGGGCCACGGTCGCCGTTCTTGCGTTGCTGCTCCTTGAAGGTGCGTAGCACCGCCTGCATCGCCTCTTGCCACAGGTCGCCGAAGATGCTGTCGTCGCCCGTCACCAGCCAGTACTCATAGGCGAGCCTGATGGGGTAGCACAACGAGTCGATTTCATATTTTCGCTCATGCAACTCGGGTTTCATGTCGGTCAGGTCGTTCTCCCACTGGCTGCCCGTCGGCCCGTCGTTGAAGGCGTTGGCATAGGGGTCGAGTACGATGCACTTCAACTGCCGCAGGATCACGCCGCGCAGCATGTGGCGCAACTTCTCGTCTTTCTTGGCATACTTGACGTAGGGCCACACCTGGGCACCGCTGTCGCGCAGCCACATCGCGTGGATGTCACCGGTATAAACAAAGGTGTCGTCCTCGCCGTTCTCGTCGTGACGGTAGTGCACGGTGCTGTCCAGCGTGTTGGGGAAACAGTTCTCGAACATCCACGCCAACTTGGGGTTGTCCTTGATGAGTTTGAGCACTTCCTTGATGCGCTTGTCGATGATGGCACTCGTGAACAGGCGCTCCTCAACGGGCGGACGCTTGGTCACATAGGCGCTGGTGGCGTCGCTCACCACTGTGGTGTAGCGGGGATGCACATCGGCACTGACGGGCAAAACTGCCGCCACTGCCACGATGGCCAATAAAAGATGTTTCAATTTCATAGTTTTGTCAAACTGATTTGTTCGTTGCTTCTTACCAATTGCCGTTCAAGATAAAGTTAATCAGGATGATGGCATCGGTGATGTCTACACCGCTATCGTTGTTGACGTTGGAAGCCTCGAAGTTGATACCGCTTTCGTTGCCGTTCAAGATGTAGTTAATCAGGATGATGGCATCGGTGATGTCCACATTGGTGTCACTGTTCACGTCGCCTCGCAGGACGGCGGTCATGTCATCCCAACTGGAGCCGTTGTACTTCCTGGGCATCCAGTACCTGCTGGTGGCGAAGGCGATCTGCTCGGCGTTCATCGTGTTGCCCTCGTCGGTGTTAAAGATGGCATACAGGTAACCCGGATTGTCCTCGCTGCGCTGGGGCAAACTGTTCACCAGGGTGGTCATGCCTGCGCCTGAAATCTGGTTCTTGTAGCATCTGATCATGTTCAACGTGGTGCAACCGGTGACATCGAGTTGAGTGAGCCTGTTGTTGCTGGCCAGGAGCGTTTGCAGTTCGGTCATGTTTTGAATATTATTCAGGGTGGTGATGGCGCAGTCCTCACAATCGAGATAGATCAACCCCCTGCTGCTGTAAAGACCTATGATGGAACTCAGGTTCTCATTGTTATAGCAACGCAGGTGGGTCAAGCCGGTGCAACCGGTGATGTTTAGCATTGTCAAATCATTGTAGAAGCAATTGAGCGTTGTCAGCGTCGGGTTGTTCTGCACGAGAATCGTTTTCAAACTGCTCTTGTTGGTGATTTCGAGCGAAGTCAACTGGTTGTTAATGGCCGACAGTAAAGAGATGTTCCCCATGCCATTGACGGCGCTCAGGTCGGTGAAGTCGCAGTTGTTGCAGTTGAGGACGGAGATGGCTTGGCAACTGGCTAGTCCAGTGATGGCACTCAAGTCGGAGTTGTTGTCGCACATCATGTCGGTCAGTGCCGAGCAACCTGTGAGGTTCAACGAGGTCAGGTTATTGCTGCCGCAATCCAGTGTTGTCAATTTGTTCTTGCCGGACAGATTCAGGCTGGAGAATGCACAACTTTTGACGAAGAGTTTAGTGAGTTTGGTGCAGTCTGCCAGTCCAGTGATTGTGGTCAGTTCCGGATTTTCGTAACTGCTGAGAATGCCCAGCGATGTGCAACCTTCCACTTGGAGCGTGGTCAACGCATTCATGTAACAATAGAGCGAGGTCAATGATGGGTTGCCCGAGACTTTAAGGGTCTTCAGTTTGCTCTTTTCAGTGATAGAGAATGACGTCAACATGTTGTTGCGGGCAGCAATCCAGGTGATGTTATTGGCGTTCTGAAGTCCGGTCAGGGTGGTGATAGCGCAGTCCTCGCAGTCAATATAGGTCAGCGCTACGCAGTTATCCAGACCCAAGATGCTTTTCAGTTGGGCATTGCTGAAGCAGCGCAGTTCCTTGATTGCGCGGCTGCCTGTGACGAAAAGATTGGTCAGGTTGTTGTTGCTGGCGTTCAGATTTGTCAGCGCAGTGCAGTTGCTGCAATCCAAGTGGAAGAGCGCCGGGTTGTTGATGACTGTGACCGTGGCCAATGTGGGCATGTCCTGAAGATAAAGATGTGTGAGACTGGACTTGTTGCTGAGCGTGAACGATGAGAACTTGTTGCCCATGCAATTCACGCGAACCAGGTTGGACAGGTACTGCAAACCGTCCAGGCTGCTCAAGTTACATTCCTGGCAATAGAGGTTCTCGAGCGCATAGCATCCCGATATGTTCAGTTGGTCCAGCAGCGGGCAGTTATTGCAGTAGAGTTGTTGCAGCAAGGTGCAGTCTTTGACGTTCAGGTAGTTGAGTTTTGGCATATCTGGAACCTGCAATTCCGTCAGATTGGTCTTGCTGCAGTTGAGCGTTTCCAGTGCGGTGTTGGTCGTCAGGTTGAGCGACGTGATGGCGGTATTGAAGCAGTAGATGTCGGTGAGGGCCGTGCAATTTGTGGTGGTGAGCGACGTCAAGTTGCTGTTGCCGTTGCAAGTCAGGTATTTCAGCTTGGTCAGACCGCTCACGTCGAGCGAAGTCAGGCTGTTGCTGGCACATGCCAGCTCAACCAGATTGGTCAGCAGTTTGACGCCCGTCATGTTTGAAATGCCCATGCTGCTGACGTGTAACTCCGTCAGGTTGGCGAATTCGGTTGAGTTAAGGAAACCTTTAGGATACAGTCCGAGCAGGTAATTGCGGAACTTGGTGTCGGGGAAGCTGGTGGAGTTGATGAGCAGGGCACAATCCTTGCCGATGATGATGTCGCGGTTGTAGACGGCCGAACCGTTCAATGTGATAGTGCCTTGTGAGGAATTCCACACGGCTCCGGCAGGTTGGATGATTCCGTTGCCGTTATTCAGGTTGAGCGTTCCGGCTTTAAAGACAGGATAACTGGAATTGTTGGTGGCGCGCATGGTGATACCTGTCTTGCCATCGGTGTTATAGATGTTGACCTGATTGTTCCAGTCTATCGCCCCCTTCTTTCCGTTGATATCCATCGCTCCGTCCAGGGCGAGGGTGCATGAAGACCCGCTGGCGATACCGGCCTTGTTGGTGGATGTCACGTTCAGTTTTCCGTTCCCGAAGACTTTGATATAAAGTCTATAACTGGAATTGCTGTTGGCATAGATTGCCTCTTCGTTTTCGCTGCTGATGGTGGTGTTGCCATAGACGTTCATTGTCATGCCCACACCGCTGTTCAAGCGCACTGGAGCAGCATCCTTGGCGCTCAGGTTGTTGGTACCCATCAGTTTCACAATCAGGCCATTGTTGGACTCGTTGTAAATGCATCGGTTGTCGGTACCCGTGCGGGAGATGGTGACGTTGTTCAGCGTCACCGTGTTGGTCGTGGGGTCATAGGAGACTGAGCCACTGATGTTGGAGCCAGTCACGTTGCTGTAGTTGTCACTGTTCACAGCCACGCCGCCGATCTTGAAACCGTAGTAGGTGGCCGCCTGGGCCGACCATGCGGTCAGCACCAACGCCATCATGAGAAATGTAATCTTTTTCATAAGCCAAAACCATCGCCTCCTGAGTCCCCCGAATTTGGCTCTGATAGGGTTGAATGAATGGCGCAGGGACTTGTTTGTTCGGCTGAGTCAGTCAAGAACAAAACGCCTTCGTCATGAGAAATCGCTCTTTTCAGTAAGGGGACATCATGCCCCTCAACCCTGCAAAAATAGCATAATAAATAAAAATATACAAGTGTTTTTGCACATTTCCTGTCAATTATGCCAAAATAACGGCGCCACAATACAAAAATTCGTGCAAATACTTGCAACAAACCAAAAATGAGATTATATTTGCCTGTTGCAACCAAATGGTATTGGGGCCTATGACATTAAAAAGAATACTTGTGACTCTGCTGGCGTGCATGGCGCTGGCAGCATCAGCACAGCCCACCCAACAACAGCCTGAATGGGAATGGTATCTCGACGAGGTAGTGAGTGAAACCTTCGTCGGTCGCAACTACTTTGAGTATTATTACACGCCCAGTGCCGCCGACATGGCACAGCAGCGCGATCGGGGAGAAGTGACCTATTTCCTGAACAGCCCCGACGGGCTCAACAGCAAGAAGGTGCGCGACATGATCGACCGCCTGATGATGAGTTACGACGACATCAAGGCTGTGAGCGACTGGCACATGACCAATACCACCTACTGGAAAGAATTCCGCTACGAGAAGAACAAGTTCCGCTTCAGCGTCAAGCGTAAGGCCCTGGACGACGGCACCTACTATGTGAGCGTCACCGAGACCGCCTGCTTCTACAAGTCGCTGGCCAAGAAAAACCAGCAGGACGAGGCGAAACCCGAGACAAAACCCAAGTCCAAAGCCGAATCCAAAGCCGAAACAGATAAGCCCACCAAATCATCCAAGAGAGAAAAAGTCTCGAGCCGCAGTACGCGTGACCGCAAACCTGTTGTCCTGCCCGACGAACAGAAAGATGACGCCCCCACGCTCGACGACATTCTCAACGACGTGCAAGAGCCCGAAGAGACGGCCGTGAGCGAGAAACAGCAGCGCCGTGAGGAGGCTCAGCGCCGCGAGGATGAGAGGCGCGAGGCACGCCTCCGTCAGCGACAGGAACAGGAAAAGCGACGCGAGGAAGACAAGGCCCAAAAGGAGGCCGAGAAACTGAAAAAAGCCGAGGAGAAGAAGCAGCGCCAAGAGCAGGAGCGCCTCGCTAAGGAGGAAAAAAAGCAACGGCAAGCGCAGGAACGCGAGCGCCAGCGCAAGGAGCGTGAAGCACGCCAAGCCAAAGAGGCCAAAAAGTCCGATAGCCGTTACCATTATAGCGATGTGGCATTGTGGCTGAGTGAGAAATATGACTTCACCCAGACAGCGATGACCGACAACGGCTGCACGATGTATTCCACCGTTGTCAAGGATGTGGAGATGGCCAAATTGGCCATCAAGAATGCCCTGAAGGGCAGCAACGCTCGCATGGCGGTCCCCTGGCGCGTCAACAGCGAGACCGGAGCCATCGAGACGGGCTATACCGTCGACGGCCATGTGCTGGTGTTCACCATCGGCAAGGATGAACAGCAGCGCATCACCCTCACCGTAACCGAAGTGAGCGGCGAGGACTTTGAACTTTTCAAGAAATCCCTTTAGCCCCCGCCTAAGGTCTAAGGTCTAAAGTCTAAGGTCTAAAGTCTAACATCTAAAGTCTAACGTCTAAAGTCTAAAATAATAATGTGATGAAAAAATTATCTTTATTTCTGTTATTGATGCTGATGGTGGTTTGTGTGGGCTGCAAGCCCAAGAGCCATCATGCAGTGTCGGCCAGCGACGGCTTTGTCGTTCCCGAGGTGGCCGACGTTGTCCTCTATCAGGTCAACCCCCGCGTTTTTGCCCCTTCCAACTCGTTTCAGGCTATTATCAACCGTCTTGACTCCATTGAGGATCTGGGAGTGAATATGCTCTGGATCATGCCCATTTATCCCATCGGTGAGGAAAAGAGCAAGAACTCTCCTTACTCGGTGCGTGACTACAAGGCTGTGGCTCCCGAGTATGGCACCATTGAGGACCTGAAGATGCTTGTCGCTTCATGCCACGAGCGCGGCATGGGCGTCATCCTCGACTGGGTGGCCAACCACACGGCGTGGGATAACGTGTGGGTGCAGCAGCACCCCGACTGGTACACCCACGACTCGGTGGGTAACATCATCTACCCTCCCGGCACCGACTGGACCGATGTCGCCGACCTCAACTATGACAACAAGGAGATGCGTGCCGCAATGATCGATGCGATGCGGTTCTGGGTGGACAGCGTGGGTGTAGACGGCTTCCGCTGTGACGTCGCCGACCAGGTGCCTGTCGACTTCTGGACCGACTGCATCAGGCAGTTGCGCGCGGCAGCCGAACCTCGCGGACTCATCATGCTCGCTGAAGGCGCCAACCCCGACAACTTCGATGCCGGCTTTGACCTTAACTACGCCTGGGAATTCATGGGCGCAATCGCCGAGGTAATGAAGGGTGAGAGCAAGGTGGGTAAGCTCATCACCGTGGACAAGAACGAGTACAAGGACTTGGCCCCGGGCAAATTCAAACTGCGTTTCACCACCAACCACGACGAGGCGACCAAGGCTTCACCGATTACCCTCTATGGTGGCGTCAGGGGCTCAATGGCGGCATTTGTCGCCACCACCATGCTGCATGGCGGTATGCTCATCTACGGCTCCCAGGAAGTGGGTTATCCCGAAACCATCAACTTCTTCCATTATGTGCCGGTTGACTGGAGTGCCAATTCCGAACTGCGCGAGGAGTACAAGAAACTCGTGGCCATCTACAACGACCACGCGGCATTGCGCTCCGGCGGCAAGGTCACCCCGTTTGACGACGATGAGAACAATGTGCTCTGTGTGGACCGTGTGCTTAACAACGACAATGTGCTCGTGATTGTCAATGTCCGTGACACGGAGTGCTCCACCAATGTGCCTGTCATGTGGAGCGGCAAAGATGTTATCGACCTGTACACCGGCGATACTGTGCATCTCGACAAGCGCATTTCATTGCAACCCTATCAGTACAGGTTGTTCTGTAACAAGTGATGGCCGACATCCGCACCGTTAGCGACAGGGGCAGGGGACTCAGCCGTCGATAATCGCCCGGTGTGGAATCACAACGCCAGCATCTGAGTCTAAAGGTCCAATTGGTCAATTTCGGCCAGTTGGACCTGTTTTAGTGTTCAAAATCACTGAAAAAGCGTCTACAAGTGTTAAATCGTGTTAATAAGTTAATTTTCTTGCTCCAAAATTATGTTTAATAACATATTTTCCCTTACCTTTGCACCCGATTTTTCATCATGACAAAAAATCGATGCCGTGAGGCATGAGATTATTGTTGATAAGGTTAAGATTTAGTTTTAAGGTTTATGTTAATGGTATTAGAGGTTAATTAGATTTTTTCAAAATGATCCGCGGCGCGAGTCGGGGATTTTTTTTATCCCTTTTTTAAAAAAATCAGGCCTGGGATGAAACTGCTTCATTGAGGGGACCATGCTGCTGCCGCCGCTTGATTGCCGCGTTAATCTTTTAACAATATATTTGTTAAATTAACGTGATTTTCACGCGCGCGTGTTTAGTAATGATGTATTTTTGCACCTTG
Organism: Sodaliphilus sp.; assembly: GCA_045541835.1. GTDB lineage: Bacteria > Bacteroidota > Bacteroidia > Bacteroidales > Muribaculaceae > Sodaliphilus. The sequence continues at coordinate 26,420 of JAZQJW010000085.1, forward strand.
TAATTTACAAGCAATAGACATCAAAATATCAAAAGCAATATTGTTATGGCAGAAAACGTCAATATCAGGGAATTGAATGACCTGATTGCAAGTAAAAGTAATTTCGTGAACATGATCCGTCAGGGTATGGATCAGACTATCGTGGGACAGAAGCATCTGGTGGACTCGTTGCTCATCGCGCTGCTCGCCAACGGGCACGTGCTGCTCGAGGGCGTGCCTGGCCTGGCCAAGACCAAGGCCATCAGCACGCTGGCTTCGCTGATTGATGCCCGCTTCTCGCGCATCCAGTTCACGCCCGACCTGCTCCCCGCCGATGTCGTGGGTACCATGATTTACAGCATTAAGAAGGAACAGTTCGAAGTGAAGAAAGGCCCCGTATTTGCCAACTTTGTCCTCGCCGACGAGATCAACCGCGCCCCGGCCAAGGTGCAGAGCGCGCTGCTCGAGGCTATGCAGGAGCGTCAGGTGACCATCGGTGAGCAGACTTTTAAACTCGATGACCCCTTCCTGGTGCTCGCCACCCAGAACCCCATTGAGCAGGAGGGTACCTATCCGCTG
>JAZQJW010000086.1:0-42189 GCA_045541835.1 Sodaliphilus sp.
AAAGTTATTAACAACTAAATAAATCGGAAAAAATGCGGATTTCCATACAAATACCGAACTTTTAAGGCCTTATGCGGTATTTATTGGTGAAAACACATCCAAATTTGGCACTATATAATAGTCGAAAAATTGTCGAAAAACGCATTTTTGTTTCCGAATTATTGTCGAAAAAAAGTCAAACATTATGCCTACATTATCTCTGACAGTCCTACCCGCCAAGGCTCTGAAAGGCGGAAAAAACAAAGTAAGAATAGCGGTGGCACACAACTGCCAGACCCGCTATATCGTGACAGACATCATCATCGACTCACCGAAAGAGTGGAAAAACGGCCAGATCGTCAAACGTGACGACGCTGGCTACCTCAACACACGCCTCAGGGCAAAACTAAACGAGGTGCAGCAGGCACTCGACGAGGTACCATACCCCGAGGGGCTGTCATGCCCGGAACTCATCGAGACCATCACGGCGACACGCAAAAGGGAGTCCCACACGCTGCGTACCGCTTTCGAGGAGATGATATCCTATGCGGATGCAAAGCCGTCATCGCTGAAGATATACCGGCACACCTTCAATTCCATCGTCAAGTTCCTGCCCGAGAACACGAGAATGAAGGCCCTGACGCCTATCATGGTGAGGAACTACGTCAAGAAGCGCACCGACATCACGCAACCGACACTGCAGCTGCACATCGCCCTGCTGGCAAGGATAGTGAACTACTGCCAGCAGAACAAGTACACCGACTATTCCGTGCTGCCTACGGCGAAAATCATCAAGTTCAAGACCCATGTGAGGCAGAACTGGCTCACTCCTGACCAGGTGCGTGCCATCCGTGACTTCGACGACAACCGCAAGTGGGTGCGAAGGATACGCGACCTGTTCATCCTCACATACTACCTGGGAGGCATCAACACCGTTGATCTGTGCAACATAGACTTCCGGGGGCTTGAACGCATTAAGTATATCCGCACGAAGACCAGCCGCTCGGAGAAGATAAACCCGTTCGTGGAGTTCGACATCCCCGACGAGGCGAAACCCATCATCGAGCGGTGGATGCGTCCTGACGGGCGGCTGGCGTTGTTCAGCAAGCATTTCTACTCCACCAACCTGTCGGGACCGGTGCGCCAGTTCCGAGAGCTGCTCGGCTTCGACAACATGACCATGTATTCGGCGAGGAAATCATTCGCCCAGCACGCCTTCCAACTGGGCGTGTCGGAGTCGGTCATCGACTACATCCTGGGGCACTCTCTCAACGCGGGAAGGAAGTCCACCATCTACTCATATATTAAGGTGACGCCCGCCATGGCGACGGCCGCGATAAGAAAAGTTTTGGATTTCATTCATGGTAACAATAATTTTGACTAACTTTGTCGGACATTTAATTCCATGTAGGATTAAATGTTTGACTTTTGTGGCTGCTTGCTCGGGATGAGTAGGCAGCCACGCTTTTTGACTTAGTCACCGAACCTTGACTAAGTATATCGGTATTATATAATGTAACGCTTATAGTGCTGTTGAGAATGCGTTGCGCCCTCGCCACTCGGCGGGGGTTTTTCTATGTGAGGGAAATTAACTTCCTCCACAACAAAAGCGCCCGTGCCATTGAAGACAGGGGCGCAAGAGCTCTAATAAAATTGAATTGATTAGATATAGGACACTGCGGGCTTGTCAATCATTTTCAAGCCCGTACCCAGGTCATGTGCAAGGCGTTCCAACCCTGCATTTATTTTGTCAATCTGCTTCTTCTGCGGTTCACGGATGGCAGACACATACTGGCGCAACACAGACGGATTGATGCCGATGTATTTGGCAGTAGCCGTCACGTCTAAGGGATAGTAGTCAAAGAATGACCCTATATCAAGTCGGAAGTCAAATTCAATTTTCTCGGGGAAATCTTGGCCTGCCTCAGCAGCCATCACACGGGACTCCTGGACCGCTACCTTGATGTCCTCCATTGCCTCGCGTGCCGTGCTCCCATAGCCAGCAAGACTATAGTTGCCGATACCCTCAGTGGCAAAGCACGAGAAGTTGCCCTTGCCTTTGCCTCGCTCCACAATAGCCAATAAAGTCAGTTTATCCATTGTTACATCTATTATATTCTTTTAGAAAAGAGCCCATATACCATGCCACAACTGAATCTCGGGACAAAAGAGCTCTCGGGCTTAAAGCCCGAGCAACTCTTTCTCAATAGATTTCAGAGTCCCAGGTGGGATCTCCTTGCGTCCATGACGCGGCACTGGCGCTGTCTTGCCTGTAATTGGGCTGAACCAAATGTCGTGCCGTGTCCCGTGCCTCACCAGTGTGCATCCCGCACGCTTGAGGCGTCTAATCAATTCATTGTGTGTCATAATATTAAAGAGCTCTTTTGTCTTATCGACATTGCAAAGGTAACACATTTGTTACAACTGACCAAATATTTTCACGAAAAAATTAACAAAAAAGTTACTTTTTACGGTTTTCGGTGGTAATGGGGGCAAAAAAAGATGGCTGGTCTCACGACTGGCCATCTTCGGTCCTAAATAACTAAACCCCTCCTTTCAATTAGAGAATAGTTAATAATGCAACTGTCTAACACTAAAATATCTTCAACTTTAACTTCGCACCAGCGAACGGCTCGAAGTTGTTAGTCACCTCAGACTTCTTGACGCCTCCTTCTATGCCCAGCTGCAGACGTTTGTCGTTATTGATCGTCAGCTCGCCACTGGCATAGGGCTGCCAAAACTGGGATGTGGTTCCATAATCAACACCGGCATTGACAGACAACGACCATCTATTGGGAGGCTTGCTTTTGGTGATTGTCTCGGTAATGTACTGGGTCTCATTATAGACATAGATGCTGTCCAAGTTGACATCGAAGCCGCTGACATAGGCATCGTAGTTCTTACCCGAATAGTGCTTGCTCGTGATGGGAACCTGCACAGCCACGGTGTCCGTCGCGGAAAAATTTGCGGAAATTTGCGGAAATTCAGGGAAAATTTCCCCATTCCGTGAAACGGTGTCGGGCTTCATGGGAAGCCAACGGGTCACCCATCTTGTGCGAACGCTGTCCTTGGGTTCAGGCGCGATGTCGGGAACGGTGTCGTGGAGTATTACGGTGTCGCGTGAGACACTTTCGTCCAGGGGACGGTCGTACATACCTTTCGCAACGAAAAAGCCGCACAGGAGGCACAGGATGGCCGCTGCGGCCAAGATAATGAGATGTTTCTTGCTTACCTTGTTTGCCATAACATTAAAATGAATTGTATTGCGACGTTAAAAGATGATGCACAATCAATGTGGCAATGGTCAGAATAGAAATGCCCGCACACACGATGATGATGATAACGCCAGTTTTGACCCGTGCACGGTCACGGCGCATCTGCCTGTTCATTCTCTCGTCGATGCTAAATCGCTTTGCCATATCTTACAATTTAATTCCGGAATAATACTTACCACCACGGCATGTGGTCTTGACCTTACGGTTTGCCCGGCGTGTGGTGTAGCTCACATGGATCCAATCTGGGCGTCCGTTGGCGTCTGGGTACTCGCAGATGACCTGGTCAAACTCAATCCCGCTCTGGAGCAGGCAACGAAGCAGTTTCATGTTGTCCTCACGGCTGTCACTGACGGTTCGGATGTCGGCAGCTTCGCCCTGCATGTGCTGTGAGGTCTTGGACGCGCCAGGCGTGGCAGCATTGACCTTGGGCGAACGGTAGCCACTGGTGACGATGATTGGTGCACCGAACTTCTCACGCAACGGGTCCAGGACTTTATCGACAAGCGCGTTGAGGCGCCGGGTAATCTCGGGCGTCGGCGTGTTGTCGATGCCCAACTTGGCCGCTGTGCGGCTCTTGGTCAGTTCGCGGATAGTGAAATGTTTCATGACTCTTTCTTGTTTTGTCGGCGAGGGCGCCCGCCTTCACCTGGGTTATCCTGTTTGTGATGTTCCTTGCGCTTATCCTTCCTCATGTCGCCCACTGCCTGGTTCAGGATGTGCGGGTCAATGTCGAGGTGGCGCGATGTCTTGTCTATGAGGATGCGCTGTACCAGTCGCGCCCATTTGGCGTCATTACAGCTGCTCTCATTCTCCAATACAGAGATGATCTGCCAGAACGTGACACCTCCTGCCACCAGCTTCTCCACATCCAAAAAGCCGAGGTCGGCAGTGATGTAGATATTGATGAAATGGGCAAAAATGACGGCGACATAGACTTTGATAAGCGTGGTGATAATCTTGCCGCACTTCTTGCTGGAGAAAAACTTTGCCTGGTTCTCTGCCTCTTCCGGGTATCGAGCGGCGACACGGCGGCCTAACTGCCAAGCCGTTATCACGTCGAAAAATATGGCAACTGTGCAGATGAGCATGTACGGCAATGACGGCTCGATAAACTCAGCGAATATCGCACCGAAAGCCGCACCAACCCAACGGGAAACACTGTACATCGACTCGTTACTAATCATAATCAGCAAAGTTACTGATGTATGAAGGCGACCCGACGAATGGGAAAATTCTTGAACACACAAAAACAGCAAACGCACCCTGTTCGGATGCGTTTAACCGTTGATAGATTGATATTTGTGACGGCGATTTTTTTCGGCTCTCGTTACGGCGCAACTTCGACGTAGATGTGCACCAGGTCGGCAAGGTTGTTATACACCGGAACGCCAGTCGAGCGGATACACAAGTACGTCACGCCATCCTGCGAGTAATACAGGCCCTCGAACAACTCCATGTTGTTGTTATAGGGTATCGGGTTGTCCTTCGTTCCCTGCTCGGGATCGCTGGCCACCTCGGTGAACAGGGAAGCCGCCACATCAGGCGACCAATCTGCCTGCGCAGTGTGGTCTTGGAGTACCTTCCAAACCCTATCAAGGTGAGTGACACGTTGTCCGGCTTTCAACTGTTGCCCGATGAGTTCCAGCCACAGCGGGAAAAGTTCCGGCAGTTTCGCAGCCTTCTCGTCTGGCAAATCCGTTGCCTGGTCTTTGGCCAGTTCCACGGCTGCCGACAGTGTGGCCACGCCATCATAACCCTGTGTGGAGTCATCAGGCTCATGCGGTTCGGGGTCAGGCAACAACTCAGCCTGAGCAATGCCATGCTCCTCCGCCCATGTCATCAGTTCTCGTGACCACTGCTTGGCCTTCTTGCGCCACTGCTGCATGGCCTTGTGCTCATCTCGGGCACCGCTGTCAGTCAAGTCGGCCAGCACATTGTTGTGGATAGCCTCCATGTCGTCTGCACTGTAACGCGAGCGGATGATGGCACGGATGATCTCGCTTCGGTTCCAAACCCCAGGCGTCAACTCTTGCGTTTCAAACTCATATCCGCCATCCGTCTCATGAACGTCGAATGCGATGGTGAAGATGTTTTGACCGAGATCCCTTCTTACGGACACGGGAGCCGGTATGGTTTCTGAATTCTGCTTCATATTGAAGATTGTCTGTTTTGATTAGTAGAGATTCGTAGCTGTACTTTTTCTTCACCTTCACCACCGAGAAACGACGCTGGATATTGCAGCACTTCCAGAAGTACGGCACGTCAGAGAACATCTTCCTGCGACAGTTGAACGTGAAGTTATGGACACAAAAGCCCATGTAGGAGTTAAGGCTGCAAACGTGACGTCTCAGCAGTTTAAGGTTCTCGACCTTCGGGCCATTCTCCACGATGTCGCGGCATATCCCGTTCGTCTGCTTCACACGCTTTGTCATGTTGCCCAAGGTTCGGTTTGCCGTGTAGATCCTGCCCGGCTTAATCACGCAGCCGACGAATTTCACGCCGTGCGTTGCGGGTTGGAGGTAGAATTTGTCCTTGTGCAGAGTCAATTTGAGGTGCTTTTTCAGCCACTGCGCAGACTTCGCCCGAAGGTCGATGATGAACTGCTTGTCATTTGCGATAATCAGCGCATCATCAACGAAACGGACATAGCCCGCTTTGCTGTAAGAACATTCCTCAATCACGAATTCGTCAAAAAAGGACAGGTAGAAGTTGGCCAGCAGTTGAGAAGTGATATTCCCGATGGCCATGCCCTTTCCTTCCGGCATCGTGAACAGCGACTTGTTGTCTGGCAAGTCATTCCACATCCATAGGGGCGACCGCCGTTCGCAGTACAGTTGCGGCTGGTGGCGTATGGTCACCTCGGTCAGCCACAGGAACGTGTCGAGGTCGTCGCCCTGGTAGTTCTCTCGGATGAACGGCAACAGTTTGGAGAGCATGATATCCTTGTCAATCGACATAAAGAAGCCGCTGATGTCTATCTTTCCTATCCAAGCATCACGGGTGTACCTCTCGCTGACTCGCTCGATGTGCTCTTTGGCGGTCTGGACAGCACGCATTGAGCCATAGCCCTTCCTGCAGTTGAAGGACACGTCACCCTGCGAACGGAAACGGCGTTCAAGCAGTGGCTCAAGGCGCAATGTAATCCAATGTTGGGCGATGCGGTCACGAAAAGCAGCTGCGAAAATCTCACGAGTTCGTGGCCTTGTCACGATGAAGCAGAACGCCTCGCTGGGCTGATAGGTGCGGTCATGGACTTCACCGATGAGCCTCCAAAGGTCTTCCTCGAAGTCCGTCCTGTACTCACCGCACTGTTTTGCCCTCAGCTTACGTTTCAGACAATCAAAATAGGCATCAACCCATCCCTCTTTCTCCTCATCACCAAGTGCGACCACCGCCCTGACCGCGCGGGAATTGTTCTTGTTGTTGTTGTTGACCTGGCCATTACCGCCATGGAGATTCCACGCGTTAGAGGCGTCAAGCGATGATGCGTGTGCTGCTCGTTTCCTAACTACGTCTTGCGCAGTGACACGCCCGTTTAATGATAGGGGATGATCCATAGTAACCGTAATCGCTATGAATGTCTTACCGCCCCAGGTCTTCGTCGGGGAACAGCGTCAGCTGCCTTGGCTGCTCGTTGTGCGGTTGCACTACGGGGTTAGCCTGGCGCCTTTGCTGCTCTGCGAGCAAAGCCCTGTTCTTTTTGAGCCATTTTCCAGACTGATCAGCGATGACATTGAGCATGTCAAGCGCTTGAGCGTACTGTCCGTGTGAGATTGCATCACGCCGCACGCGGTTCATGAGGCGAAAAGTGGTCTTCACCGAAGTCATCCTCATAATAACGCCGTTGATGCACTCCACACGTTCCAGCGTACCTTGAGCCTGGAATGCGAGCACAACGAAGTCCAGAGCCTCCGCGAGGTCCCGGACAAGTTTGCCGCCCAACTCCTTATAAGGCAGGGAACGAGGCAAACGCTCGACTACCGGAATGCTCCACTCCAACAGTCGCTCGATGTCTCTGTAGATTGATGCCTGATTTGGTTTCATGCGGCAAAGGTACACAAAATTTCAAAAAAAATCGAACCGCTTCGCGGTAAATGCTGGGGGCCTCGAAGCCCCCAGCCTAATCTTAAAACGCGACCACCGCCCTGACCGCGCGGGAACCGTACTTGATGAAGTTGCCGACCTGGCCATTACCGCCATGGAGATTCCACGCGTTAGAGGCGTTGTATTCCGTTGACGTCCAGTGCCAATCGTTCGTCAGATTGGAGTAACGGCTGTTGGCTTGCGCGGCCGCGAAAATGCCGCCTATCACCTGTTGCCAATAGACCATACCCAGCTCGCCAAGTGTCGGGAGCCACCAATTATGCGCCTTGAATTTGTCGGCCAAGACTTCGCCCGGCTGCAGCGCATAGGTGGGCTGGTAGGCGTAGCAGTAGCTGATAGCGGGGTAGTAGAACTGGCGGTAGTTATTTCCCTTCTTGGCCACGATGTCCGCGATGAGGTTCGTCAGCACCTCGCGCTCGGTCTGGTTCGCATTGGCCACGGGCACCTGGGGCACATGTGAGCCCACATTGCTCGTCACGCCGTTCAGGATGCGGTTGCGGTGACGGATAATCTGCAGCGTCTTGTATTGGCCACGGTGAATAAAGTCACCGACACGGAACGGGCCGATATCCTCGGTCAGTTCTACCAGGCCCACGTCACCGACTGCCGTCGTGGTAAGATAGGTGGCGAACGACGCCATGGAAGCCAGGTTGTCGATGTCGCCGTTACCGTTGGACTGGATGTTGATGACAGGCGTGTCATAAACGCTCGTATAGCCGTCAACAGTCACATTCGTCACACCATAAGACGCATCGTTGTACAGGCCCCATTGGTCGGTGATGACGTTGCCGCGCGAGACAGCCAGGCGGTCAGCCGGATTGTTCGGGTTGATGTAGAAGCACAGTGCGATGACCGTCTTGTATGACAGCAGTTCGTCGCTGAATGAGCCGTCCGCATAGACGTAATCTCCCTCCCTGCAGACGTGCTCGCAGAAGTAGAAACGCTTCGTGTCGGTGAATGTTTCGCCATCAACACGCGTAATCACCACCGTAACGTCAGCATATTGGCCTTCCGTCTCAGGCGCGAGCTGGGTAACATGCACAACACCTGTGTTCGGGTCAATCGTGGCATAGTTGTTCGTAGTAATGGACCAGGCTACCGATGTGAAGTCGTTGCCCTCAGCAGTGAGGCGCATCTGGTGGTCGCCCACACTCTCCAAATACTTGCCGGTGATGATACGCACATTCTCAATCGTGGACTGCGAATAGGCAATAGTCAAGCCGTTAGTGCCATGGTCAACATCGCCCCAAGCCTGCAACCACTTCGCTTTGTCCTCAAAACTCGGGATTACACCTGTCAGCGTAATCGTGCCGCTCAGTTTGCAGTTGGTGCCACCCATTTCGGCAAGAGCATTAAGCAACGCAAGTCCAGGAGCGCCTGAGATGCGCCAACCGTCTGCAGGCAGTTCTATATCCACCTTAGTCAAGTGGTCAATAGCCTGCTGAACGATGTAGAGCGAGTCGGCAAGAGGCGTGTTCTTGATGGTCACCTCGGTCATCGCACTATAACCGCCGATGACGAGGTTCTCAAGGCTCGTGCAGCCTACCAGCGTCAACGTCTCAAGCGTAGCTGGAAGCGTCAGGTCAGTCAAAGAGCCGGTGGACGGCAGCTTGACACCCGTGAAACTCGTTCCGTCAAGGATGATCTGCTCCAGGCGCACGCACTGCGACAGGTCGAGCGTTCCCGAAACGGCAGGAACATTACGCATGATGAACTTCTTGATGTTCGTCGCGGTAGTGGCCACAGCCTGAGCCGACCAGCGGACAGGATTGTTAGTGCCTTCGGGGTTGACGGTGATTTCCTGCAGACGGCGACCCGAGAAGGTGAAGATGTTGTCGCTCTGCAACTGGTCCATGTCGCCCAGCTTCCACAGGTAATGCGGGCCACGGATATACAAGCGGGTATCACCCTGGGACTGCACGCCGTTGAACACATGAGCCGTGCCGGGAGGCGTGAGCGCAGTTCCACCCTCATTGGATGAGCCTACAGCCACACGGGGATAGAGCCACTTCGCAGGTGTGAGCACGAAATAGTGTGTACCCGTAGCACCCGACCACAGCAGACCACCGGCAGAGGTGGAGCTGGCAAACTCGCCATACTGACACCACGAGCTGATGAACATATAGCGGTCAAGCAGCCACTGGTATTCACTCCAACGCTGAGAGCCGCACGACTGGGTTAGCGGGTCCACGTTGTCGTAAGACCCTGCCATCTTCTGACGGTATGTGTACTCATACACCACCCTCGCCTGCTCATTGTAGGCCGCAGCGGGGAAGTAGTCCTGCGTTGAGAGCAGGTACCTCTCGAAGAAGCCCATCACGCTGCCATTGCCGAGCGTTGACATGGCGGTGAGCATATTGCGCATGGTGCGTTGCAGGTTGTAGGTCTCGCCCTCGTCGTTGTCCTTGTCCCAGGCTTCCTCAATCAGCGTATTGAGTACGCTATCATAAGCCTGCCAGTAGTATTCGTCGTTCTCGTCCGTGGTGTCGGTCTCTACCCAGTACGGCTTGCGGTTCTGACCAACATTGTTGGTCTTGAGAACGGTGTCAAGGTCGTCCTGCATCCAACGGATTTTGTGGTGGGTGACGGTTTCGCCTGTGATGGGGTCGGTAATCGTCGTGCCGACAGGATCCGTGTAGTAGTACGTGTTCTTTGCCCGGTTATCGGTGCCGGCAAACAACAGGATAAAGCAGTAGTGGTACAGCATATCCTCCACATGGATGATATCGTCAACATTGGCCTTGAAGTGTGCGAGACGTGCAGCCTTGAAGGCATTGTTCTTGTTGGCATTGCTCTGACTCGTGTTGAACGTGGTGCCCGTGAATGCCTCGTACTGGTCCTTGAGGTTGAGCGTGGTGTTGTCTATGCCTGCGGGCACCCAGTGCTCACCTGCGGGCTTGGTATCGTCATAACGGTACAGGTTATAGTTCGATGTCAGCCAGCGCAGGGGTGACAGGCTACTGCCCTCCACACGCTGCAAGGCGTCGAGCGTACCGTTATAATATTCTATTTTCGTGGAATGGAGATACACGAAGTTGAAGAAGCGGCGAATGGATGCGAGAGCCTCAGCGTCGCATGGTATCTCATTGTCATCAGTCAGACCGAAGCCAAAGTTGATGTTCTTCACGCCGTTGTAGTTCCACGTCTCCTTATCGGCATCATAGGTGATGTTCGTGTCATCCCACGGCATATTGAAACGTGCCAGCGGTTTGTCGTTGTCGGCACCCTCCACCATCAGCATGTGCGGGGTCTTGGACTTGTTGAAGCCGAAGGTCGGCTTATCGCCCTTGCCCGCACCGAAGGTCATCAGGTTCTGGAACTCATAGCGGCTGTTGGCCTCGTCCCATACGAAGAACAGGAACGGTTTCTCAAGCACAGCAAGTCGGGCATTAGGATACTCGCTAAACTGACCGGGCGCATTCCTGAGAGAGCCGTTCTTCAGCATCTGCTTATACACGTCGGTATAGGCCCACGTCAGACCCAGCTTGTGCGACTGCATCGACGATGCGAAGTTCACCTTGCCGACGAGTTTCTTAGCCTGGTACTCGTTAAGCTGAATGGCATAGCCCTTGCCGGTGTCCTGCTTGGGGTTGCCTTCGCTGTCGAGGAACTGGGTGTTATCGGTGGTCTTGTACTGCTGATTCCACCAGTAGTAACCCATCGCCGTGGTACCCTGCCCCTTGTTGTCAAGCTCGGTGAGTGTACCGCTGTGATCCTCATCGCCTACGATGTGGATTTCAATGCTAACATGGTGTTGGGTGTTGTTCTCCATGCCGTAATGAAGCAGGTTGCCGCGATGACCGATGACGTTATACTTGCCGATACACCTGTCCCAGTCAATGCGACCCTCACCGTCCAAGATGTCATTGGCGAGGGCGAAAGCGGCCTTTTCCTGGGTGGTGGACATCGAAGCCTTGTAGTCCTGCATGATGGCTGTCGAGGACAACGCCATACGGTAGCACCTCATGCCGTAGATGTCGATGTCGCTGCCAGTGTTGCCGATGACGATGTTCGCCACGGCAGGCGTGAAGCGGTCGTCGGTAGCATACGCGAACTCACGCTCCAGCACACCATTGAGGTAGATGCGGATGTAGTTGGGGTTGCCTTCACCGCCATACTGGGCGGTAATGGCCATGTGGAAGCGACGTTCCTCTGCCCACGACAGGTCCTGATCTTCCTCCGTGTAGTGGTCAGCGGTCAGCATCATAGCCGACAAAGGCAGCATCTTGAAGCCCCACCATACACTGTTGTTACGTGCGGCGCCGAGGGTGAGCAAAGGCTCGCTCTCATCCACCACGTTACGCACCACAAAATCAATCTCCCACACCATACTGTTACCAGTGTTGTTGCCACTGGTGAAGTCGGTCATCGGGTTGTGTTGAATGGTCAACTTGCGTCCGGCAGGGATACGGAGCACCCTCACGGTGGAGCCGTTATAGGTGGCATCAATCCAGCCGTCAGTTTGCCAGTCGAAGCCCTCAAACGTAGAGCCAACGGTATCACCTGTGACGGTGTTGATGATAGTGTTGCGGTTGGCATCGGCATTCGAGCGCACGGATGGCGTGAGCACGAAAGAAGCCCCTGCAGTCGGTGCGAAGCTCGCCTCGTTCTCCATGCCGAAGGGTATGGGGTCGTGCAGCTCGTTGCCATCGGTGTCCTCAATGAGCATCAACGCGTCAATCCAAGTGTCATTCACGCCGTCAATGGCCAGAGGCGTAGAGAACGAGTTCTTTACATTGGGATTACTGGTGAACGGCCAACGGGCGTTGGCATATTCCTCTTCCGTTTCCGAGTCCACAAGACGGAACACAACGCTCATCGGCTGACCATCGGGTGTATAGACCGACCAGTCGAAGAAGTGGACATCGGTCCAGTTTGCCAAGTCCGTTGAGATGTTGTTGATGGCGATTGTCGGAGACAATGCACCCGTGACAAGATACTCGCTCGTTATCCATTCAGTCTTGACGGTCTCACTGTATTTCAGCTGAGCCTCTATGGTGTGACGCCCTGCGGTGAGGATGTCGGAGGACAAGCCCTGCACAGTGACCGAATAGGCGGTATCGGTATAGACCTCGGTGATGTTGTCGATGACAAGTTCCTTGCCCTGGCCACCACCGTCGAACTTCAACAGCAGCGACTTGCTGACGTTACCGGTCATGTAGAACAGCAGCGTCATGGGGTTGGCGGGGTCAAACGGCATGTGGAACGGTGTCGCGGGCGTCAGCGACAGGTTCACGATGTTCACCCTGAACGTGAACGGGATGGCTGTCGAAGCATAGTAGGCAGAGCCCGTGATGCGGACATAGAGATTGCCGTTGGGCAGAATGCCCTGCATCGACACATTGGTGTAGGTGTTAGGATCAACGACAACCTGACCTCTCGTTACCCAGTTCTGATTGTTGGTGCTGCTCTGGATCGTCAGCGTCACAGGGTCGGGCATCGGGGTCTCGTTATACAGGTACTCGGGCTTGATGCGAACATTGAAGTTGCTGTTCATCTGCACGGCGGCAGGTGTGTCACCAACGAGATTGAGGGTGTATGCGCTCACGGCACCGCCCCTCGGGATGACAACGTCGGTGATGGGGTCAACCGCATCATGGTCGAGCACCCAAGCCTCCCAATCCTCCAAAGTGGCGAAGCCCATCAGGTGCAACTCCTCCTCAATCGGGTCCTCCCAGGTACGCAGACAGCCCACCCTGTTGGCGGCGATTGCGGCGGCAAGCGCATTGCTGGCGCCAAACTGGGCCTTGATGAAACGCTCCACCTCGGCGAAGTTCATGCCCCACTTGTACCCTGCGGGTATCTCGGTGCCATACTTGGTGATGGCGTCACCCGTGTTGTTCTCGCCTCCCCACTCGTCAGTAAGGGAGGTCAGCAGGTTTAGACCTGGTATTACTATCTCTTTTGCCATTTCAGTATATGATTGATGTGATTAACTATGGAACCAGCCCTTATCGCGGTGCCAACCGATGTCGTGGAACCATGCGAAGACACGGCTCATCCTGCGCCAAACGAGGAACACGCCCTCCTTGACGACATACACCGCCTGCAACGCACCGTCACCCACATACAGGTCAACAATCTGTCTCAGCTTATCGACAATCATTCTTCTTCCGGAATAAGGTAAATTGTATTCTCGCTAAGCGTCCCCGCCTCTCGCTGTGCCTCGAAATCCCCGGCCTCGATGAGCTCGTGACGCAACACTGCATTGCCATCGACTCCGTTGCGCACGTTGAACGTGTATTGCTCACCATCGGTCATCAGGATGGTGACGACATTGTAGCCGCCGCTCTCCTGGCTTTCCTCGACGGTGATGTTTGCGATACCGGTGCCACGAGCCTCAAGGAACACGCCGCCTTCCAGCAGGTAGCTCTCGGAGTCGAACTCCACGCCGTCCCCAATGCCGGCTTCAATGGTGGCGTCCACAATCTCGATGACGGAACGTGCCATGTAGCGGCAAGGCTGCGCCTGAGCATTGCGGCACAGCACCTCCACCTCGTACACGCCGACAGGGAGCGTTCCTGGGTCCTCGAAAGACACCACGTTGCCGTTCACACTGGCAGAATAGGGATATCGTGATGAGCCCTTCTTGAGAACAATAGACACGGGATAGTCAGTATTTGGGTAGAAATCTTCTTTCGTCTTCGACACATTGCCATTCATGACAGTAACCACGGTAAGGTCAAGCTTGATACCCACCATCAGCATGTTGCCATGAACTTGTCTGATTTTTTTGATTTTCTGTTCTTGCTCTTCCATAATCTATCGTTTTAGTTGTTCCCGACTTCTACCATTGCAGTACCACTCCAGCGATACAACCTGTTGGTCTGGGCGTTACAATAAATGAGTAACTTGCTCGGTGCGCCAATGGTGATCGTGTTGTTATCCGACTGCTTATAGACAATCGTACCAGACGCAGGCGCGAAATAGATGTCTCCAATGTTCGGCTCATACATGAACTGTGTCATGCCGCTGTTGCCGACATTGTCCAATGTGGTGCCCATGCTCTTCATCACCTGTGGCGCTGCCTGTGACGACGACATGTGGCCAGTGGCGTCAAGAGCAAGGCCGAAACGGACAAACACTTCGTTGGTGGAGTCCCACTTGTAGAGCATGCCGGTGCTCTTGTGGCAATAGATGATGTTCTCTTCTGGAACGCCAAGGTCCACGGCAATACGGCTGCCGTGTTGGTTGATGTACTCGAACTCGAACAGGCAGCCTTCATAGAAATAGACATCGCCTTTCACCAGACCGTTGAGGTTCGCGTCACTCACAATATTGTAAAGCAGGTTCCTCGGGGCCTGACTTGCTTTCAGCCTTTCCGAACTGTCTTTGTCCGTCTTCGCCAACGCATCCATATCAGTCACCACATTGGCAGGAAGCTGGTCACTGTTCAGTTTGCCGTTGGAGTCCAGGGTGGCAATGCCGTTGGCGGCACCAAGTTTGTTGTTGAGGTTGGTGGCGGTGTTCTTTGCCGTGTTGAGGTTGGACTTATCGGCAGCACTCATCAGTCCGGCGGCACTCGTTGTCGCAACAGGAATCGTTACTGAAACCGTCGTATTGTCCGCAAATGTGGCTGTTAGCGACATGTTGGACGCATTGGGCACAACCGACAAAGCGGACAGTATCTTGTTCACGGCGGACGTGAGGTTAGTCTTGTCGGTCGTGCTCATCAGTCCAGGACGCGAGGTCGTCGCTGCAGGAATGGTGACAGTCTTCTCCGCACGTCCACTCTGCTTGATGGTGATGACACCGGAGCTCCTGGCGTAAGTGAACGTGACAACCTCGTCGCGGCCGTCGTAGTCCACGACGGTGTAATTCGTGAGGTTCCCCACCTCGTTGATGATGAGTCCAGCAAGGGTTGAAAATGACACCTTCTTGCCTCCGCTAATCTCGAAGCAGTCGCTGTCGGAGACGTTCTGCACGGCGGTGAGCTGGGCAATCGTCTTTCCGTTGGTGAGCAAGGCCTGAAGCACCTGCTCAACTATGGTGGTGATTTCTTCCTGTGTCATAACTGTGTCTGTTCTAAAATCAAAATGTTAGAGTTGTCAACCATTCGCACATTGTTGCCCGAGATGCGGCGCAACGTGATGAGGTTTCCTCCATCGGCGGCAGGCTCCAGCTCGTTCACTCGGCGCAGGCTTTGGGTGAACACGAAACTGTCCATGCCGTCCACGAGGATGTTCGTAGCGGGCACCTCGCTTTCGTTGCGGGTGTACCGCTCTCCGTCGATATACACATACGAGCAGGTGAGCAGCCTGTTCAACAGGGCACCGTACCACACGGGCACACCTTCGGGACCTCCGAGATAGAAGGTCTTGGTGATGTAGTCCCTGGCGTACAGCTCCACGAGGTCTGCATGCTGGGTAGAAAACTGCTCGTTGGTGACACCGAAAGTCCAGCCGCTGTCCCTGAAACCACCGGGGACGCGGAAGTCGAAGAAATGCGGTATGCCGTTGATGACGGACACCACATCGTCGCGGTCCCTGTTGTCCTTGAAGCGGTACTGGATGAGTGCCGTGCGGCCAAGCAGGGCGGCATCGTCAGTGACGCGGAAGATGTCGCTCTCCCGCTCCTCGATGACCAGCGTATAGTAACCGAGGCTCAAGCCCGTGAGGTCGCAGAAGTACAACACCTTGCCGGAGTTCATCTGCCATGACTGCCAGGTGATGGTGTCAACGGTGTCTCCTGTGATGGCGTTCCTGATCTCCGCATCGGGCTCTCCCTCGTCCGTGTCGGCCAGCACCTGCACCAGGATGTGGTCGGTCTGTGACCACAGCTGAACATAACGGCTGGGCAGGCCGTCACTGACGTAGGGCTCAAAACATAGCGGTGTGAAAGGGCTTATCTTCATATCGTGGTGATTGTCTTAACGATTAAAGTGTATTCCATGCCGTTGACACGTCCAAAGCGTGCCTTGGCCTGTTTGATATATCCGGTGTAGCGGTAACCCTTGTAGTCCAGCTGCACCAGTGAGTTCGGGTCATCGGCGACACTCATGTCGTCGGTGGAGAAGTCCAGCTCGCCGATGGTGAACAGGGCAGAGCCTTCGGGGATGGTGATTTCCGCCAGCGTATTGTTGCCGTCACTCGACGTCATCTTGAGCACGATGGCGGCACCGTTGCCCATGGCGGCGATGAAAGACGCATTGTTGGCCACACACACGGCGGGACGATAGACCGACTGGTTCCTCTGCTCGTACTTGTACTTGCCTTCCACCAACTCGGCACTGGCGAAGAACACGTCTTCGTCACTCTTGTCGTCGGTGGAGTCGCCCGTCTTCTCGCCCTTGCGGATGGTGAACTCTATGCCGTAGCCGTCAGCCCTGTATTTGCTGATGAGCGACAACTTCCCGTCGGTCAGGTTGTAACCGGTGTCGTAGTAGTTGGTGAAGTTCGTTTCCCTTCGACCGTCTATCTCGCCGTACTCCTTCTTGTTGTATCCGGCATCGACCTCGGTATATATCAGTCCGTCATTGACGCTATACTTCACGTCGTTCACGTTCTCGATGACCTTGCCCACCATGTTGCCGAATACCGCAGAACGGTGCACGAACTGCACCTCATTGTCCACGATGCGGTAGGTGTAGCCGAAGACAGCGGACATCCAGTCGGCAAACTGCTGGAACGTGGAGAACAACCTTGCATTGTCAATCTTTCGCAACGCCTCGGCTGGGAACAGGAACGTGCTGGCCAACAGCCCGGCATCATCAGCAGCGATGCTCGCAGTGGCGGTCTCGGAAATGTTGCCGACAATCTTCTGCAGCAGTTCCAAGGGCTTGATGCCGCCGATGGTGATGTTTTCCCTCGCATAGTCCGTCCACGTCATCGTCAGCTTGCCGTTGAAGATGGTCATCGCCTTGTCCAGCAACAGCATCGGGTACTGGTCTTTCGTCAGTCCCTGGAACGATGCGGAGGCCGTCACCTCCAAGTCGGTCTGGTAGTTTGCGGGCGTACCTCGGCTTATCCAGTTGCCGTTTCCCTGGTACTGGTACACCGTGTTTCCGGTCCAATAGTCACCACTTGCATAGGAATTGTTGCCAACGATACCGAAATAACCGGGGTACAGGCCGATGATGTCGGTGTTCGCTGCTGCCGCAGCCTTCAAAGCATCGAGACTTGCATAGTTGGCATGGGTGGATTTGCCTATCCACTTGTTGCGCCAGCTTCCGTAACGCAGTTCCTGGGTGATGTCGTTCTCGCAGAAGACACTCCACAACTGGAACCTCGGGTTATCGTCATCAATCCAGTAGCCGAGTTTCAGTTGGGCGATGTTGCCGTCTCGGTAGTCACGGAGGCGGTAACGGACACGTCCCGAGAACTCCAGCCTGATCAGCGGCGAAGGCTCGGTGTTGATTTGGGCAAAGAAGCGGTTGATGGCCGTGCCGTCATAGCCGTTGCTCTCGTTGACGGGCTCCACGAACTCGGTGGAAACAACCGTAGAAGTCGCCTCGTCAATCCTCACGTTCACATAACCCGCAGCGTTCGACGTCGTGGGGAACACGAACTTGGCGAGATTGGCGAACGACATGCGGATGATTTCCACATCTTCATGGAAGAAATCCGACACCGGGAACTCGTATTTCTGCCCCTTCTTGCTCTTGATGAGCGAAGCCAGGGCGTTGTCGATGGCCGTGACGGTGAACTTCCCGTTTTCCATCTCGATGCTTGAGAAATCCAGCGGCGAGCTGAACTGCTCCGACCAGGTGTGGTCGTTGTTGAGGGTGAGCACCGCTATCGACGCCTCGGTGAGCACGCCATTGGTGAGATATGCGTCACGCAGCAGGTCGTAGGCCTCACCGACAAACACGAACTCAGTGGAGAAAGAACGCATCACGCCCGAATAGTCCGTGCGCTTCAACGAGAACGAGATGTCGTCCCAGTTCATCAGGCACTCATCGGGCACTTGGTGCGCCACTCCACCTATCGTCAGTATGTATTTCGTGAGCATAACACAAAATTACCCACGAAAAAAACCGCTTTCCCAATCCCCTAAATTCTTGAGGGTTGGTTCTGCGGTTGAATGGGTGCTAAACCGCTATTTCTTAACTTGTTAGCGGTCTAAATTGTTTCGCTCTCGTTACTTTACCATGTCGGTGGCACAAAGCAACGCATTACCGGCGATGTAATCCTCGGGAAAGATAGCGCCAAGGGCCTTCGCCATGACGGTCGCCCTTACGTTCTTTGGCAGCTTGCCTTTGCCTTCCTCGTTGATGACCATAATGCTGTTTGCCGTTAGGGTGACAATCTCGATGTTGCCATCAACCAGTCCCTGGAGTTCCTCAAGGGTGTAGTCGGTGAGGTTGGACGGGGCCACCCCTACAGTGACCCCAGTCGCTGTGATTAAGATACCGGCTTTCATACGGCAATGGCGATGAAGTTCTCAACCTTGAAGGAACGGAAGGCCTGCTTCTTGGTGTCCCAATAGCACATGGTGCCGTAGTTCGGAGCCTTGGCGCTGCGGCGTGAGGTGACACCGGCAGGGAGGTCAACGAGGGTGCCGTAAGCGACGCGGGCAGAGCCGTCAACCTTCTCGTAGAAGAACTTGACAACGCCCTTGCGCATCATCTTGGCAAGGCGGTAGAGCGTCCAGGCTTTCTTGAGGGCGGTGCTCCAGTTGACGGTGGTGGACTCAAAGATGTGGTGAGCGTAGCTCATGACTCGGGTGCGAAAATTCGTCTTGTTCATAGTTGTAAGAATTAAATGTTTGACTTATAGTTAGTTATTACACTTATAGTATTGCAAATATAATACCAATAAGCGGATGACAGGCAACAAAATGAACTCGAATTTTCGTCTTCCAACTCTTTTTAACTCAATGCTTTATGCACCATCGCACGCCCGTCGTGGATGCGCCTTTTCACCGTACCCAATGGGATGCCCCGGCGCTCGGCAATATCGGCCAGCGAGTAGCCCTGGGCGAACTCCAGCAGGGTATCCACCGCCACCGATGCGCTGCCCATGCTGCGGATGATCTTCAACGCATCGTTATTCTCGGTCACCACGTCTGGACGTGCACCACCATCGCAGTCCTCGTCGCCCATGCGGACGGTGTTCAGGCTCTCAAGCCTGCACCCGGCATTGATCCACAGGTTTCTCATGATGGCCCGACACCATGAGAGCAACGGACGGCTGGGGTCGTAACAGTCCCGGTGCTCCAACGCCCTCGTCACGGCTTCGGCGGCAAGGTCGTGGGCACCCTCATCATGACAGTAGTACCTCGCAAGCCTCTTGAGCTCGAAGTACACCGACACGATGTCGCGGTCAAAGCACACGGCTCGCTTCCAACATGTCACGGGCGGCAGTCTTCATGTCGGCAATCAGTTGGTCAAGTCGCTCATACCTCATCGCCCGCACCTCATCCTGGAGGGCGCGGACCTCTTTGCGGAGTTTCCTAATTTCTTTGGTTGTATTCATAGTTTTGCGTGTTATAATGGTCTGTGCTGTTGGGATGGTGCAAAAGTATAGCGAGAATGCGCCAAAAAATGGCACTATAAGATTAAAAAAAGCAAAACACCAACAAATGTGGTATTTTGCCAACGAAACAATTACACAAAAAATATTCCAAATTATGCGCAACAAGGGGGTGAAAAATATTCCTCACCCCCTCGAAACGCAATATATTAGGCAATTCACATGAACAATCTTGCCGATCGCGGCATCTTGGCTATTGCCTTGCTGCGCTCCACGGCTTGGTGCACCAGGTTGGCATAGATGGCCGCATTGGTGTGCGACGGGTCGATGTTCATGTGGAACACTCCCATCACACTCGCAATCTCGCTGTACCACTCACGGCGTGTCTGATCCGCAGAGTGAGACTTGGCTTTCTTCACCTTGCGCTCGGCAATGCGCTCTGTCTCGTACTTCACCTCACCGAGGATGGCCTGACAACGCTCCATGACGGTCACATCGGTGGCGATGTGCCGCTCTTCTATGCCCAGCTGCAAAAGCACATCACGGGCAAGATCGTGACGGCCGTGGGCGCACAACAGGATGCAGATGCGGGCGCACTTCTCCTTCATCTGTAACTTCGACAGCTTCTCGGAGTCCATCAGTTCCACCCTTGCCTGGGTCGGCGAGGCAATGGACTTGTACTCGGCAAGGATGGCCTTCACCTTGGGCAACACATCGCTATCTACAAGCAATTCGTCATTCTCGCTGAGCACGGTGTAGTCACCGCACGACAGCTCGATGAGTTCCTTCAAAGTCAGTTGGTCAAGTCTCGTTTTCATGTGCGGCGTTTGATGTATGCGTCGTGACGCTGGCGGCGCATTTCCCTGGTTATTGTCTTCTCAAGGCTGGCGAGGTTCCTCGTCACGGCACTGGTGTTCGCTGCCATTCGCTCCTCAAGGGCCGAATAGTCGTTGATGATGACCGGTTGGCCACTCGATTTGTCGCGGGGGATGGACGTCGGCAACGATGCACCGATGCGCTCGATGGTCTCCTTCGTCACCTCGGGGAACACCTGCGCGCCTTTGGGCAAGTCAACCAGTGTCGGCTCATTAGGCGTAAGCCACACATTATGACCCGACACAACCAACTCGGTCTTTCCACCGTCACCAACAATGGCGAGACCGCCGGGGTGAGGCTTTCCCTTGGTGCCTTCCTTATACGCCTTGATGGGCTGTGCCAACGCTGCGGCGGTCTGTATGGCTCCCATGGCGGCGACGATGGCAGCACCAGGGATGCCAGCAGGCCACCCGAGCTGGGCAAATGTCTGCATGATACCCAAGGCAGTGGCGATGCCGATTTGGGCAACGCTGTTCACCTTCTGCATCACGGCCTGCTTATACTCCAGCGCAGCCTTTTTCTTCTCCAGTTCCTCGGTGCGCTTGGCGGTGGCAGCTTCCGCCTCACGCTTGCGAAGCTCGGCCTCCTCCTTCGTGATGGCACCGTGTTCCTCAAGTTCATCTATCTGGGCAATCTGCGCATCGTGGTGCTCCTGTTCGAGGTTCATTTGTTCCTCTATCTTGGAGATCTGACCGTCATACATCGCCGAGAACAAGTCACTGACGGCACTGATGGCCTGGCCGACCTTATGTGCCCAGTCCTGGATGGCGTCCATGCGTTTATCTCGGGCATCCTGTTCGGCGTCAATGGTGCGCTCAAGCTCGTTTTCCTCGGCATTGGCGACAGCCTTAGCGTAATCCATCTTCGCCTTTGCAAGTTCCTTGGCGATACGCTCTCTTTCCTCGTCGCTCAAATCCTCCATGGCGATTGCCTCTTCAAGGCCCTTGATCGAAGCCTGAGCAATTTCGATGGCGTTCTGCTCGGTGAGTTCTGCAGCCTCTTTCGCATAGCGTCTGCGGATTTCGGTGATTTTCTGCTCGCTGCCCTCTGCTTCTCGCAGTTCCTGGAGGTAGAGCTCACGCAAAACGCCCATCTTGTCAGCATGGGAAGCTGTGATGGAGGCAATCTCCATCTCGTTGTTGTCCTCGATGAGGGCAAGACGGTCTGCAGCCATGTTGGCAATGGTGTCGTTCAAGGCCTTCTCGTTGTCCTCGATGGTCTGCTGATACTCGCTAACGATGGCTGCAACGGCCTGTTCCCTGGCATCGGCAAGTTCGGTGGTGTCCTTCTTGTACTTCTTCGCCTCGGCAATGGCCTTGTCGTACTTCTCCTGCTCGGCGGCAATGGCTTGGTCGCGGTCCTTGATGATCAGCTTCTCCTTCTCTTCATACAACGACCTCACGACATCCAACTGTCGATTGTAGGTGTCAATGGCGGCATCCGTGATGATGGCGTTCATGGCGATGTTGCGGTCAATCTCGGTCTCACGGAACTTATCCATCATCTCGCTGGCCTCCTTGATGAGTTCCTGCATGTCGGCCTCGGCATCTGCAGCGCCGTTGTCGGTCTTGCCAGTCTTTTTGGTGGAGCCTTTGCGGGTGGACTTGCTGCCAGACGAACCAGGCTTGGTGGTGGAGCCTCCGTTGAGCTGTATCTGACGTTGCAGGACACCTCGCTGGCTCTTGATGATGTTAGACAGTTCAGTGTAACGTCTCAGGTACTCCTCGGCGACCTTCAAGTCTCCGTCCACCTGCGCCTCTGCATAGCGATGGAGCAATACCTGGGCCTCGGCTTCCCACTTCAACACATCAAGGTAGGTCTCGCTGATGTCAGTCAAGGCCTTCTTCCATTGGGCAAGGCTTTGGTAATAGCCCAACGAATCGCCATATTTTGAGTTCAGTTCCTCAACAAGTTGCTTTTCCTCTTTCGCAGACCCGTTGAAGTCGTTCACCACACTGGTGTAGTACTTCATCTCGCCAGCGGTCTCGGCCGCAGCCTTGCCACTGTCCTTGATGTCCTTGTTCAAAGCCTCTGAACGCTCTGCAGCCTCCTCGGCCTCCTTGTTGAACTCCTTGATGCCTTCATACAGGGCGACAATCAGCGCAATCACGGCACCGATACCCAGCGCGGCGAGGGCGAGCTTCAATGCGGTGGCGGCAGCGGTGGCACCCGTGAGTGCTACTGTCTCCACTCCCACGGCAGCGGTATGAGCTCCTGAGGCGAGGGTGGCGGCTTCGGTACCTGCAGCAACGGCACTCTCGGCAACGGCGGTCTCCGTAGCGGCTACGGCCTCGGTCTGCATGGCGGTGGCCTCGGCGGCAGTCGCGGTGGTAAGAGTTGCTTTCTCAATGCCCAACAGCTTCAAGATGGCATGGTAGGCACGATAAGCACCTGTGCCGTTAGTGGTCAACTCGGTGGAGATCTTCTGAATGCCATTCATCATCGACATGATGCCCATGAGCTTCTGAGTGGCCTTGGCGGCATCCTCGCTCTCCATGCCGAAGGCACTCAACGCTCCCTCGAAGGCCTGCCAGCCTCCCACTGCGGTCTCAATTACACTGATACCCTGTGTCAAGCCCTGCGTGTCGTTCGCATAGTCGTTGATGGTGTCTTTGGCATCTGCCATGGCATCCTTGAGCGTACCGGCACGCTCGGCCACCTGGAGGAACGCCTCACTGGTGGGGTCAACGCCATCGGCCAGCATTTGCGCCATCTGCATGGTGAGTTCCTTGAGCTCGGTACGCAACGACTTCCCGGCAATGGCATAGTTGCCCACGTTGCGTTGAAACTCGCCCATGTCGGCGGCCATGTCCTTGAGATGGGCATCCAAAGTCTGGATTTCCTTCTCAAGGGCCTTGCCTTCGGCTCCATTCTTCTGCTCCTCGTTGAGTTGCTTCTGCGCCATCTTCATGCGCTCCAACTCAAGCGAAAGACGTTGGTAAGAACCTTCGGCAGCCTGCATCATCTTGGTCTCATTATTGAGGATCTTCTGCAACTCGGCCTTGGCGGTCTTGAGCTCCAGTTCACGGCGGGTGTATTCCTCAGCGGACACCGAGCCTTCCTTGTATGCGGCCTTGAGGTTTTTCATCTCCTTGTTGTACCTCGCCAACAGTGCCACGTTCTGGTCATGCGTGCCGAGGACGTTCTTTGCGATGTCGAGGCCTCGCTGCTGCTCGGTGTAAGCCTCACGCTGCGCCTTGTTGAGCTTCTCCTGCTCTGCAAGCTGGCGGGAGATGGTGTTGGTGGTGTTGGCGATGACCTGGGCTTGCTGCTGCTGGATGTTCGTCAGCTGCTGGGTGGCCTGCCCTGCCCTCTGCATCTGCTGTTCATAGACCTTTTCCACTTTTTCAAGGTCGCCCTGCACCTCCACAGGGATTTTCAGACCTTTCGCCATCTCGGTAGCAATACCCTTGTAATGTTCAAGGGTCTCGGCCATAGCATCGTCAAGCGCTGCAAGCTGGTCCAATGCCTCTTGAGCGACGAGATCGGTAATCAGTGTTTCGTTTGCCATATCAGTATTGCGTTATGATTTCGTAAAATTCACCGTTATAGTCCTGACCATCGCTGACGAAATGGAACGTCCCGTCAGCCTTACGGTAGAGGATTTGAGGGCAGTCCAGCATGACCGCCGTCTTCTTAGCAAGTTCCTCCTGTTTGGCGAGGTCTCTCTGCCACTGCTCCTGTTGACACCTGCAGCTCATACGGTCTCTAACCATGCCCTGAGCCACGGCCACAGGAAATTGTTATTGAAATGCGCCACAGCAGGCTCGCTCAACGCAAAGATCTGCGAGCCGTACTTGCGCTCGACGGCGGGACCCTCATCCCAGCCGAAGGTGAAGATTTCGACACCTCGAGACGTGCCCCTGGCACTGATGGAGCCGTGGAACGTGCCAACGATGAACAGGTTCGGGGTGTCGATGTTCCTTGCCGGGAGTCCCAGACGGTCGCTCGGCTCGGGAGGGGTGATGTGTTCCTTCCATGCTATGTACCGCTCTGGGTGCATGAAGCAGGGCACCCACATGTCGTATTCCTCGTCGAAGAAGCCCGCACGCTTGTTGCGGAACCACGGGTCCTGGGAATACGAGGGCGACAGCGGTGCACCTCGGCCGTCGATACCCGAATACAGCTGCTCACGGACGGAAACCGCCATCTCCCCGGCGTTCTCGTCCATGCACTGCAACACCTCGGGCTCTATGCCTTCCTTGATGCGACGCACCCTATCCCTAATGTCTGCGATTGTTGCCATATCATGGATAATAAAAGAGGCACCCCACAACTTGCGGAATGCCCCGATTGATTACTTTTTGCTCTTCTTCGCGGGCTTCTCTTCGGGTTTGCCGAACATCCGCTCATAGACGTCCGCAAGCATCTTTTCGCGGGTCTTCTCGTCGCGGTCCTGCCAAAAGACATCCTTGTGGTGTTCGATGAACTCCTCCTTAGACATGCCCTTGCAGGCTTCCTCGACGAAGGTCACACCTTCGTACCTCATGGCAATCAGGCTTTGTGGGGCTCGATGCCGTAGATGCCGTTGGTGCAGAGCACGGATGCCTTCTTCAACGAGGGAGTGGAACCGGTGGAAACGGTCAGCTGCAGCACGTTGTTGGTGGCATCATAGGTGGCGGCGGTGATGCCGTCCATCACGCTCGTTGCGGCAGAGCCGGCAAGCAGAGCGCCGTACTTGGCGGTAGCATCGGCCTTGCCGTAGAACTCCACAACCTTGTAGTTGTTGCCGGATGAACCCTGCTTCTCCAAGGTCACGGGCATAAGACCGTAGATGGCGGTCAGAGCCTCGTAGTCGAGAGGCACAACGTCCAGACGCTTCATGTAGTCCTCGACATCCTGGTAAACGACGTTCACCACGAGCGAAGCCTTGTCGCTTGCACCGGAATGATCATTACCACTGGGGTAAATGGTCACGGGGATACCTGCGAGGGTGTCGCTTCCGCTTACGGTCAGGCCGTAAAGCTGGTTGCGGTCGTCGAACAGGTACATATCAAACACCTTGTTGGCGTTGTTCAGGATCTGCGCACGCAGATAGTGACGAAACGCGTCGAGGGTTAAGGCATCGGTGCGGGGACTCATGCCGTTGAAGGAATTGGGGCCGTAGCCAATCTGGCTCACCTGGGCCTCGCCACCGTTGGGCTCCCAGTTGATGATGGGAGGCAAGCCGTAGGCGCGGTTGGGCAGGTCAGCGTGGCACATCTCTCTCAGATCACTCAAAGAGTCGTACGACAATGTGGTGCCGTGCTCAACGAGCACCATGCCGCGAATGCGGCTGTAGTCGATTTCGCATACAGACTGACCCGTGAAGAACGAGTCACTCTTACAAGTTCTTAGTCTTGACATATACTCTTACGCAGTTTTGATTGTTAACCTTAATTTCGAGGCTTCGCACGTCGATAGCGTCTATCGGCTCGCCCACCTCCTGGCCGCTCGGGGTGATGGCCCCGTAACGCCCATAATCGAAGTTCTTGGACATCGTATGCGGGACGTATTCAAGCCCGCCATAGTTCCACTCGAAGCGGCGGTCGCGCAACAGCACTTCTATCAGCTTCTCGTAGATGGGCAGGAGGATGCGCTTGAACGACGTCTCCATACGCTTCTCATTAGACCACTCCTTCTTCGACGAACAGGCGATGATGAGGTTGATTTTCGTGCGGTACTGGTAGTCGCCGCTGTCCACCGTCTGAACATTCGGTGTCTGCAACGCAATCAATGGGAACTTGAGCGGCATATTGCTGCCCACACCCTTCGAGCGCACATCCAGCATGTCCTTGATGTACTGGGCAGAGCCGAAGATGTAGTTGATGTCAACACCTTTGGCTTCATCGGTGGAACCGCCCGGGCTCGTCTTGGTGATGATGACGGACTTGCCCACCTCTTCTACCACACTCTTGAAAATATCCTCAATCTGGTCCATCGTGTCAAATATTGAACTGGTTAATGGGGGTTACCATGTTGACGTGATAGAACACCTCATAGTCGCTCGTATCGGCCCATTTCACGAACTGGCGGTTCAAAGCCACCATGTCGTTCCATACCGACACCATGCGCTGGCGAGGCGGCTGGTTGTCGTTGGCCGACTTGGTCCGCATCAGGCCAGTGACGGTCATCGTCTGGTTCACGTCACCCACCATCTTGAAATAGACGTAATGGGCGAACGGTTGACGCAGACGGTCGCACAGGCCCTCCAGTTTGGCGTCAATGCCGTTGGTGGAAAGATGGGTCTCCACCGTCGCCGCAAGGGTGTCACCGAGCATCTTGCGCAGGAACTCGCCCTGGTAGTGCTCGATGTAGCCCTGTATGGCCTCCTGAACGGCAACGGCGTTGTTGTCGAGGTCGTCGGTGACCCCGGCGTTCTCGATCTGCAACGGGCCGTTTTGGAAATATGAGCAATCAATGAGGTTCATCTAATCACTTCTTTTTGGTAGTCTTTTTCTTGGGAGCCTTCGTCTCGGCAGGCTCCTTGGGCATCTCCTTGTTGTCCTCCTCGGGCACTTCCTTGGTGTCCTCTACAGGGGCCTCTTTGGTGTCCTCGGGCACTTCCTTTGAGTCCTCGACGGGAACCTCAGTGGCTTCCTTGGTCTCCTCGGGCATCTCCTCGGTCTCCTCGGGGGCGTCGGGTGCTTCCTCTACAGGTGCCTCGGGGGCTTCGGGTGCGGGAGGAACAGGAGGAACGGGTGCCGACTCCTGCTCAGGAATGGGAGCCGCCTCCTCGAAGGGGGTTACAATGATGTCCCCCTTCGAAATGCGGATGCGGTTCTCACGAAGTACCTTATCCAAGGCAGGACCTTCGATGACATACTTCTTGGCCATGGCTTACGACGGCTTGGTGACGGCGGTGATCAGCGCAGCGAGGCTGCCATAAGCGAATGCCCACGGGTTGTAAACCGGGAAGATGATCTCCTCCTGGGCGATGAGCACAACCTGGTTGGTCAGCTTGGTCTCCACGTCCTCTGCCCACTCAAGGGTCAGGTTGGTGTAGTCCACGATGGCGGCGGCCAGCGCACGGAAGTCACCAATGAGATACATTCCGGCAGGAATGCCGTCGTACTCCATGATGGGATAGCCGGCGATGTACTTCACACCACCACGGTACTCAATGTGACCGAGGTTGCGGCCGAGGGTGTCCTTCTCACTGTCAATGGTGTTGACGGTGATGGGGTTCAGCACGATGGCAGTGGGATAATACTGGGCGTAGGACATCACAGCAAACGCGGTCTTGATGGCGTCGAGGCTGTTGGGGTCCTCGATGCTCTTGAAGCCGCCGTTGTTGACAGAGAACGTCATGGAAGCGACGGCGCTCTCGGTGCCAGCCAGGGTGACGTTAGGCAACAGGATCTGGCGGTCGGTCATCTTGATGACATCGTGGGTCTTGTTCAGCACGGTGGCGTTGGTGTTCGACGCGTTGGCGAAGGTGATCTTCATGCCGTCCAGGATGTCGGGCTGCGGGTTGGTGAACTCAATCACAACACCACCGTTGGTGTTGTAAGCCTCAACACTCGAAACGCTGCCTGCGGCACCAGTGACGATGGCACCAGTGATGATGCTCTCAACGCTCTTGCAGCCGCTCTTCTTGGTGATACCCTCAAGGTTCTCACCAGCGCCATCACCAAAGAGGATGTTCCAGTCCTCAGCCATATAAACCGCCTCGGGCAGCATGGCAACGATGTAAGACTGGATGTAGGCGCGGCTCTTGAGCATGCGCTTGGAGATGGGCAGGTAGGTACCCAGGCGCTTCACGCTCGCGTTCTGCTCCTTAATGGAGATGTGCGACTCGCTCAGACGGCCGTTCTCGGGTTTGTAACGGGCGTTGCGGTCCATGCTCTCAATCTCGGTGTACGCGAGGTTGGGGAACGCGGGATCACCATTCAGGCTGGTCAGCAGGTCACGCATGTGCAGACGCTTGGGAGCGTACTTGTTGGCAATGACACCGAGCTGGTCGGTGATGAGGTGAGTGCCCGTGTAGTCGTTGGTCATGCTGACGGTGGCCATGTCCTTCAGTGAGAAGCCACCGAAGGCACCCGACTTGCGGGAATGACCGTCGCAGAAGTCACGGAACTTCTCGCTTTCGTACATCTCACCGATCTTCTCGGAGAAACGGTTCAGAGCGTCAACGGCACCGGGACCTTTCTCACGGGCCTTCTCAATCACGTCCATGCTCTTCTTGAGCATCTCTCGCAACTGGTTGTTGTCCTTCACCAGCTGGTCGAACTTCTCAGCGTCATAGCCCTTGAGCTTGTCGTTGATCTGCTCGAACTTGGTGTCAACATCTTTCTGGGTAAGCATCCCCTCGGTGGCCTTGTTGATGACCTCAGCCATCATGCCAAGAATGCTCTCCATGAACTTCTTCTGTTCGGGATCCTGGATTGCGTCCAGATTGAAGCCGAAATCGTTGATATTAACCTTCTTCATTACGAATTAAAAATTAAATGGTTAGTGTTGGTCGATCACTTCGTTGAGGCCCTTGAAGAAAGTGCTACCAGCGGCTTTCTCTCCCTTTGCGCCTTCGCCATCGGCACGAGTGTCGTCTGACGGCTCGTCCTCGGACTTCTCGGTGGTGGAAGTGGACTGCTCAAGCATGATTGTCGATTTGTATACTCGGGAATAGCAGTGCGGGCAATAGGCGTACTCGGCGATGTCGGTCAGTGACTTCTCGATCATCTCCACGTCAATCTTGCCGTTGCACTTGCTCAGTACGGGCGAGAGGATAGACAAGACAGCCTCGCGGATTTCGGGCGCGAGCTTGGCCATCTCCTCTGCGACGATGTCTTGAGCAATCCAGCCCAGGTACATGTTGGCGGTCACCAACACCTGCTGGCTGAACGTGTGCCTTTCGGCATCGTCCCACACAAACTCCTGCCCGCAATGGGGACAGGTAACGATTACCGCGCCCTCAAGCGCCTTGTTAAGCATGTCAAGTCTCATTTCGTATTCCTTTAGGCGAGCATCCGAGTACCTCATCTTGAGGGCCTCGCGGATAAACTCGATGTTCCTCCTTACGTCGCCGGGATTGTCGTTCTTGATGCCCACAAGGAACGTCTGGGGATTGCTGCCCCACGAGGTCAACGTGGAATACTCCCACATCTTCCACTCAAGCACCTTGCGCTTGTCCTCCTTGTCTCGCTTGATGGCCTGCACACCGATGGAGTGCTCCAAGGTGCGGCCGGCTGCAGCATACAGTTTGTAGTCCTCAAGGGTGTCACGCCCGATTTGCTTGGCAAGGTTGAGCTGACCGGTCATCACAAGGTTACCGTCCTTCTCCTCGCCCTCAAGGGGCACACCAAGCAACTGGGTCACGTCATGGTTGAGGAACCACTTCATTCGAGCGATGTTCTCGCTCAGCGTCTTGTTGAACGAACCCGGCATCGAGATGTCATTCTGGGAGTCAACAACCCCGATCCCATTCACGGCCACTGTCACGATGCCTTTGGTCTCGTCCAAATCATTCGCCTTCGTTTTGTACAACAGGCGCTGAAAATTCTCCTTCATCTTCGTTGGGTTTTTGATTGTTAGTAAAATTCTTCACTCTGTCTATCTCGTCGGGGGTCATCTCGCTCACGAGCTTGTCGTACAGCGGGTATTCCACCCGTTCATAGCCTTGCTGGGCACGCCAGTCATTAAGCGTGATGATGCCGCTCTCGAACTCAATCTTGCAACGGTCGGCAATGGAGCGGTGCACCTCCTGCTCCTCCTTCTTGCCGGTCTGCAGGCAGTCAACGTCCGAGAAGTCGGCGTCGAGGTACAATCCGTCCTGGTCGAGGCCGAGGAACTGGGTGAACTCCTGGCAGAACCTCTGCACCATCGGGATGATGACCGACGAATACACCGCCTTTTCGGCGTTCGCTTGGTTCGCATAGGTGCTCTGGTCCTTGCGGGGAATAAGCACCGGGGGGATGCCGTAGATGCCTGCGATGATTACCGCATCGGCAAGCGTCTCATCGAACGGCTGGAGGTCGGTAATCGACAGGTTCGTGCGGACGAAGTTCAGCTTCACGTCACTGATGCCGTAGGGGTACTTTCCAGACTCCAGTCCGTACATCTCGTTAGCCTGGTTGAGGATCTGCTGCTTCTCGTCTTTGGTCAAAGCCTTTGAGCCCATGTCATCATGCAGGTCACTGACGAGCCAGCCGAGACCGCCTCGCTTGACGTAGATGACGTTTCGCGCCTCATACACGGCTATCAGGTTGCTGATGGCCTTGAGCACGGCATAGAGGCGGCTCTTCGCCTTCAACGGGTCACCAGGGATAAAACCGAGCACATCATCCTTGTCATGGAACACACAACGCGGGTCAATGGCACGCATCATGTTGTTGAGGAAGTTATGGCGGTAAGCCTTCACCACATCCTCAATGTCGGCAATGCCATAGATGTCGTTCATGATGCGTTTGTACTCGATATCAACCATCGGCGCCTCAAGGCAGACATAGCGGTCACACCACTTGTACAGCGTCTTGGCTCCAGCGAACGTGTCGCTCATGGCGGCCTTGATATAGCTGTTGCCCGTGACGAGCTTATAGGCGAAGTGTTTGAACAGCGTGCGGTACCACGTCTCGAAGGCATTCGGCTTTACGAGCAGACGGTTGATGATATCGTTGTTCCACACCACCGAGTCATCCTTGAACTTCTTGAGCAGGTACTTCGCGCCTGCCGCACGGCTGGCGATGTAGTTCACCGGCCAGGCAACCTCAGGCACCGTGTTGTAGAGCGTGACAAAGTTCGCGTTCGCCACAAACGGCGTCGCGGTGATCTGCTTGGCAAGAAAAGCCAGCCTCTGCTCGGAGGGCAACGGCTCTATGCTTTCACTCTCCACAACAGACGCAGCCACTGCGGGCTCCCCATCAACGGGAGTCGCGCTCTTCTTGCGAAATCTTATGCTTTCGAGAAATCCCATGTGCTTGCGATTGATACAAGCACAAAAGTATTTACAAAAAAAAGCGGTTTTCCAAAAGGGCAAATTCTTGGAAAACCGATTGCGGGAAAATTAAACGAAATTTCTATTTATTGTGCTGATTTATAGACCTTTTCTAAGGGCAAATAAATTTCGCTCTCGTTAGGCGACGCGAAGGTTCTTGCGGTTGGCCTCGGTGTTGGGGGCAATTCTCTTGAAGCTCTTGACGAAGGTGCGGTACTTCGAGTTCTCGGTGGCCTCGGTGTGATAGTAGCCAGTCAGCGTGTCCTTGTAGATGAACTTGCGCTCATCCCATGTGCCTCGGTAAGCCTCGACCAGTACAATGTCACCGGTGTTGACCTCGCTGCCACCATAGAACTTGACGGTGTATTGCTTGAATTGCTCCCAAAACTTGTCATAGTCGAAGAGGTCGCTCAAGTCGTTGCCGTCTTCGTCGCTGATGGTCATCTCTTCGATGTCGGTGAGTTCGCCGATTTCCATGTGCCACCCGTATTCTGTTCCGAAGGCGTGGTCGAAAGAGTCATCAATCAGGTTGAGCTCGAAAGTGGCCTTGAGGCAGATGTAGAAGCCCTGGAAGTCCTCGACCTCGATGTAGGTGGAGCACTGGGTCTCTTCGCAATCCTCACAATCAGGGTCAAAATCGTAGTCGCGGATAATCTCGTTGTACAGGTTCGTGTAGAACTCGGGTGATAAACTTGTAGGTTTCATAACTTGTAGGAATTAAATGTTTGACTTACACTTATATAGTTGCAAAAATTGTACCAGCAAGGCCGTTTTTCTTCGCCTTAACTTTTGCTAACTCGCTGATAATCGTCGTGCTTATATCCCGTTGCGGATGATGACGCGGGCGAGCCCAGACAATACGGCGCCTGCTCCGGCAACATCTGCCGGCGAGGTTTCGTTGTAGTCCAGGACATCGTTCACGAAACGGCCGTACTCCGCATCATCCAACAGCTCTGGGTCAATATGCACATGCGCCCTGATCCAGTCGCTCGTGGCAGCGATGCGGTTGCGGATATCGCTACCCATGCGCACCACGTCAACATTGCCCAGTGAGGCTCGCAGGTCACGCACCATTGGGAAATACGCCTGAGGGCACTCCACCACATAGCGGTCTGCAGACAGTTCCATCACCGACGACACTATCTCGTCGTTGCCCTTGACCTCACGGCAGCACACGTCGGTGAGGTGCCAGCGGTCGCCGACTTTCCCGGCTCGGCAGCACACGAAACGGCCTCCGATGCTCGGCATGGCATACACCATCGTCGCGGTATAGTCGTACTCGGTGGCAGGGTTGAAGAATTTGAACTCGCTCTTTGAGTAGAGCGAACGCTTGCGACCCATCGAGAACTCGGTGTATTGAGGACGCAGCAGGTCAAAACAGGCATAGCGCAGCGTGTCGGAGCAATTATGCACAAGGATGCCATCGGCAAAGAACTCGGCATCATCCACCGAGATGTCATACACCTCGCTGCGACCTGCGATGCTTAGCGCCACATGACCTGCTACAATACTTCTGTTTTGAGTAGCGATTGACAACAAATTTAGAGCCACACTCTGCACAAACACGCTCCACATTGTCGAGTCCTTGTTGCCTTCGCCATTTTGATTTGCAACTATTCCCGCAGAATGTGCCACCTTGCGGAGCACGACTTCGGAACTCTTTGCCACAGCATTGGCAAGTGTAAGTCTTGAACTCAAGTCCCGCCATTTGTTTCTTAGCGTTTTGAGAATGCCACTTGCGTCCCTCTTCGGAGTGATGCCATTCGGCTGCTTTGTCTCGGTTTTCTTCGAGCACCTTCTTTCGCATCGCCTTAACATCGTCAGAAACATTCTCACAATGTAGCGACTCATGCTCACCAGCTGACAGCAGAGCCAGGTTGTCGATTGTGTTATTGCTGTAATCGCCATCAACGTGATGAACATGATAGCCTTCGGGAATTGGGCCACGCTCCATGAGCCACATATAGCGGTGGAGGGTGATTTTCTTCCATTCGCCGTCAATTTCAACCCAGCCCTTAAAGTATTTCCTATCGCTCTCACGTTTTGCATCAGGGTAGCGATGGAACTTGTGGCCGTTGTACGTTGTAGTCTCTCTCTGCATAATTCGCCGTTTTTAAGTTTTACAATCTCATCACCTGCCCTCAACTGATAAGCGGGAACAAACCCCCTATCGGTGTATATCGGGTGGTCATAGGTGCAACGTAGTGTTTCACCACACAAAGTTACGAAAAAATATCGAGTATTCCTACTGGTACACAAAGAATTATACACATTGGAATAGCCAAATCTTGTTAAAACTCGGTCGCCTATCATTACGTCCTTGATGGGCACATCTCCATGGTCGGTGGCTACCATCGTGTCACCGACAAAACAGTGGCCATGCGGCTCATACGTCAGCTTCGACACGGGATCCTTGACCCTTTGCTTTGCTATCGCACCGTTCTCATCCTTCTGCACCGCCTGGTAGTCATCTATCGAGGTGACGCACCCGTCATCAATGCGGATGGAAACACCAGGCACACGGCCATCCCATACGGCATTGATGAACTCGCCACTCGTGGCCACGCTCGGGTTCTTGTCACAAACGCAATCCACGACATCAAAGCCCTCATGCTCCAGCTCGTCAATGACGAGGTCAAAGAATGACCGGTTGTTGTCGTCGATGGTGTTGGCGGCCTTGCCTGAGGCATCACCATGGAGATAAACCTTGTCAGTGTAGCCGATACCCCGCAGGTGTTTCGCAATCACCCTCGCGGCTTTCCTGGCACTGTTGTTCGGGGACTCAATCGGCAGCTCTCCAATCTGCGTAACTTGTTGAACATCGTCGGGCTTATACTCTTTTTGGAACATCGTCGCGGTGACGAATGGGAGCACGTTTGAGTCCATGCACAAGTGTATGGGCAAATCGCGGTTGATTGGAAACTTACCGCAGACAGTCCCACGGTTGAACGAGGGAAAGAACTCGGCACCGGTGCGGATGTGGCCCCACTCGCCCAAGGCATAGACCTGGAAGTAGTCGGGGTCGTTGATGCGGTCACGCTCGAAGTTGGCAATAGCCTGGTAATCGTAGTAGCCGTACTTCCCATCGGGACTACCGACTACCCAGAAGTTGTTGAGGTAGGTGGACTGGATGATGACGGTGTCGGGGGCGTGTTCCTCGAACTCTCCCGTGCGGTGGTTGAGTATCATCTTCGGGGAGTTCATCAGCACGGCCTTCACCCGGCAGAGCTCAGGCGGCAGCTTTTCGCCGCCGATGGTCAGTTCCATGGGCACCTCGTGCCACTCCTCAAGGTCAAACCACTTCTTCTTGATCCAATGCAATTCGGAGATGGGGTTGAAGGCTGCGAGTATCTGCTGGCCTTCCATACCACGCAGACGGAGGCGTATCTGCTTGAGATCGTTTTCCTCGTACTCGGACAACTCGTCGAGGAAGACACGCTTGTACTGGGAGATACCCTTGATTTTCTCGCTGTCATCAAGGCCGGTGAAATCAACCTTCGCCCCGTTGTCGAACACGATGGAGTTCTGCTTGAAGCGGCAGTGCTCGGCCAGTCCTTCGATGCCGTTGATGGCGGTCTTGAAGTCGGTGTAGATGGTTTTCTCTATGGATGCGCCCACCTTACGCATGACGAGCTGGTTTGTGCCCTCCCAATAGGTGAGTATCGACAGGAACTGGGCCACCGAGTAGGACTTCGACGATGACGAGCCGCCCATGAGCACGATGTTACGCACACTCGGGTCGAGTGTGTAACGCCATACCCAAAAGGCATTCGGTGAAAACAGTTCTCGTTCGATAATCATCAGTCATTCTTCTTTGGTGCGAGTACCAGGTCGCCGTTCTGCTGGGGCAGTCCCTCGTGCTTGATGGTGTCCACATGCTCGCCGATTTGCTCAAGCCA
Organism: Sodaliphilus sp.; assembly: GCA_045541835.1. GTDB lineage: Bacteria > Bacteroidota > Bacteroidia > Bacteroidales > Muribaculaceae > Sodaliphilus. The sequence goes on from JAZQJW010000086.1 coordinate 35,462, forward strand.
CAACTTGATGGCCTGCGGATCACCCGACAGGCAACGACGCTGCAGCGCGAACACCTTGGCCATCTTCTGGTCGAGGTTCTCTATCACGTCTTCGGGGATGCCGAGTTGTCGCAGACCTTCGGTGAAGGCCTTGGACTTCATGGGCATGGCATCCACCATGGCGAGCAGTTCACGGAACTCTTTTTTCTCCCGCTTGGACTCGCCCGACTTGACTCCACCCTTTTTCCCGTTTTCCGCCGCTTCTTCGCCGCTTTTGAACTGGGTGTCCTTGCCTATGTTCGGGTCGAAATTTTTCTTTGCCATGTCGTTGAAAAATAAAGCCGCTGGCTCCGCGATGCAGACACCAGCGGCAAGTCAAACATTCACTCTCACTCCGAGAGAGTCAAGGCAAGTCCTTGCCTGATGTCTCGGTAGTGCAAAGGTACGCAATAAATCCCCTCGTCCACCGATTGGGCGAAATTGTCGAGGGGTCGCAACTCGTCGGTGTAGTCCAGGTTAAGGTCTCGGTACTTGGACACCTCGTCGCAGAACTCACGCACCGTGTTGCTCTTGGGGTTGCGCACGTTCACCAGCTGGCGGTTGCTGCCGTAGGCATAGATGAGGGCCTCGGCAGCGTCCCCGATGTAGGTGAAGTGGCGCACGTTGCGTCCGCCGTTGTAGATGGTGCATGGACCGTGGAGCAGGTTGTAAAGCAGAGTTCCTTGTCGTGGCTCCCGGCCATACACGTTGTGCAGGCGCACCCCAGTCGCGGACGGGCAGTAGGCTTTCGCGAACTGCTCGTTGAAACGCTTGCTCATCCCGTACATCGAGGTGGTGTTGCACGCGTTGGCGGTGCTGCTGGACGCATAGACCAGCTTGACGCCGTGCCTGTGGCAGGCAGTGGCCACCGCTATGAACGCATGGATGTTCTCACGCTCGATGTCGTCGAGGCGGTCGTTGAACACGCTCGTCTCGGCGGCGAGATGAAACACCGCATCAATGTCGCCCTGGGCCAGCAGCGGCTCTATGCGGACGGCATCGCCTCCAGTCTTCGTGTCGATGCGGATGACATCGAAGAGGCCATTAAGTCGGGCGCAGAGGAACTTCCCGATGAAGCCCTCGCTCCCAGTGATGATCGCTTTTTTCAATTCAGATGGTGTGCCGTTGAGTCAAAAAGGTTAAACTCACGGCACTTGGTCGTCGAACAGTCCCGGCACCCTCGGGGAGAGGGCCTCGTGCTCATCATGGAAAAACTGTTCTTTCGTCTTTCCCATCTTCTTCCCCTTGCGGGTGTGGACGTCAAACGTGTAGTCGGGAACGTCGAGAGGTTCTCGCCTCGCATCGTCAAGAGCCTGGAGCACCTGCGCGTCATCAGGGGCGACCTTGTCAACCACGAGGTTGTTCAGGTGGTCGGCGTCCCTGGTCTTGTAGCATTCGCAAAGCAGGATGATCGCCTTGCCGATGAAGATGCGGCCCTTCGGCTCCTTGGCACCGGTGTTCACCAGGTCATACCCCGTGTGCAGCGCGTCAATCTCGTGGGTGATGAGCCCCCAGCAGTCCTCGGCGCTGATGGTGAAGAGCCTTTTCCAGACATAATTCCCGTAGCCGCTTGCCCACAGCTCGACACCGAAGTAGGCGGCCATTCTCACGTCATTGCGGCGGATGGACTTCTGCAAGGCGCTTGAGCACTCGAAGAAGTCGTATCCGTTCCTTGTGGTCAGTTTGAAGTTTCCCATATTTTTCTTGTAAAGTTAGTAAAAATTATTGTGAAAAACACTGTTTTTCAACGCCTTAACTTTTAATTAACCTTTATCAAAAAGGGAAACTTGCACTGATGTTGTACTGCACCATCGACTTGGTTTTGTCCTTGCCGTTGTTGCCCTGTCCCTTCAGGCGGATCACCTCGCCGAAATACTTCCTCATCAGGAGGATGCAGCGGCGTTCCTCGTCCACGTTGCGGATGGCCGACAGGCCCCCTGCGTTCACGAAGGTGTCCTTCTGCTCAAAGTTGTAGCGCAGGTCGGTGAGGACACGGCGCTCGGTGTACTTCATGTAGCACGAGATCCAGAAATCCTCCTTCAGGCGCAGCTCCTCGTTCCACCAGGTATTCTTGTTGTAGCGCACCCCGTAGGAACATCCCGTCACCATCTTGTCGAGGCTGAGGTACTCGGTCTCGGGGTACATGACCGGTGACACACGGGAGGTGAAGCCGAACAGATGCACATCCAGCAGGCACGCCAGCTCGTACAGCTCGTTGATGATGCGGGTTATCTCGTTGCGGTCGTTGATGCGTGCCGTCTCGCCCTTCTCGGTGTAGAGCCGCTTGCACGCGTCCACGTCGTCGTCGAGCATGAACAGGTTGCGGAAATGCTTCGCCATCCAGTTGCGCTTGGGGACGAGCCCCACGATGTCGTCGGGATGGGTGACGATTTCGCAGTCGGGGTTGAACTCCCGATAGATGTCGCCCTGGGACTTGGCCACGCAGATGATCGGGTCGTTCACCAGGTACTTGGCAAACACCCTGTCGTGGCGCTTGTGGGACGGTATCACGATACGGAGCCCGCTCATGATGCCGCACCTCCTTTCTGCATCGCCTCAACCGCCTTGCGGAAGTCCTGGATGCTGATGACGTTGCTCTTGCCCACCTTGCCGGTCTTGTAGGACCGCATGTGCTGCATGTCGAGCACCTCACGAAGCCAGTTCGAGTCCACCTGGTTGGAGGATTGGATGATGAACAACTCGTGCTGCTCGTCATACTTCGGCACCAAAGGGTACACGGCGGTGCTGTTGTCCATCGCCTCAAACCTCTCCCGGAACTCGTCCTTCTTCTTCGGCTCGTCGAACTCCATGCCCCAGTCGGCGAGTTCCTTCTGGAACTGGCCCCACTCGTTGGCGATGGCGTCCTTGTCATCCTCACCGTAGTGCAGGTTGTCCTTCATCGCGTACTCACGCAGCTTCGACACCGGTGTCTCGGCGGGGAGCACCTTGCAGAGCACGGTCTTACGGCCGAGTTCCTTGCAGGCGCGGACTTTCTGGTTACCGCACACCGCAACGTAACGCTGCGGCATGTACTCACACACGATAATCTCACGCAGTTCCAGCATCTCGGGCGTCTCCTCGATACTCTTCTTCGTCATCTCGTACCGCTCTTTGCGGATGATGCGAGGGTTCTTAGGTAAGCCCGGGATCTGCCCCGTGTTCAACTCGATACGGGACACATCAATTTCTTCAATCTTCATATTGCTTTCTTCGATTTCAACAAATTAAACTTTTCTGGTTTATCAACAAATAATCTCGAAAGCAACATCAATCCTTGTGCGCCAATCTCCAGGCGATGCGGTCCTTGATGACCTGCTCGATGTTCTTGCACCCCTGCTGGCGCAGGGCGAGCGCGGCGTTGATGATGATGTCGGCGGCAAGCTCCTCCCGCTCCGAGAACTCGGGCGTGTAGGTCTTGCAGGCGTCATCCTTGTGCTGCTCCTCCACGAAGTCGTGCGTCAGGTGGAGCGGAGGGCGCGACACCGGGCAGGCGTCGAACTTCCTCCAGCTGGCACTGACCCTGATGGACATCGCCCTTGGAGACGTGTTCTCCGCCACCTCGCCACGTTCCTTCTTGACATCGAGTAGCCCTTTGATCAACTTGTTCAACTTAATCATGGATGATTGGATTTAATGTTGCTGAATGCGGATTGTGCCCTTTAAGGCGGTCTGATTGTATTCATAATGGTGATGGTTTTACTCGCTTGACAGCAATAGCATCTGTTCCGCTATCTCCTTCACGAGTTCCAAGGGGATGCCGACGCGGTGGCGCCCGTTTTTCTTGTGCCCCGTGAGCATGATGTAGCGGCCCTTACTGCCGTTGTTATGCAGGTCCAGGGAAAAGTTTTTCACCCAGACCTGCTTTTCGATATTGTTCGCCATAGTGCTGTTGAGGTTTTTGGCGTCAATCGTCGACCGGGTCCCGCATGAACACGTCCATGATCTTCGTCTCCTTGATGAACTCTATCTCGTAGTCCACCATCGACTCATTCATGTAGGTCTTGGCGGCTTTCTTCGCCTCGTCGAAGTCATTCTCACGGAACATGACATGCAACGGCGCACGCTTTTCCTGTCCCGCATCATTGGTGGTGATGAGGTTGAACTTCACAAGGAAGAAAATGTCGCCATCGTCGAACTTGATTTCGTTGTATTTGGCGCGTTTCTCGGCCACCACCTCGAAGTTGCCCTGGATATAGGGGCGCATCTGGTCGGTGATGCGGGCCTCGGCCTCGGTGAATGACATGGCATCAACGGCGTAGGCTTCGGTGACGCGCTTGATCACGCCGTTTTCCATCATCTTGTCATATTTTACTCTTACTTCAAAAAATAACATAGTCGGTGTCTTATTTTAGTTTTAGGTCAAAAGTGTTCAACAGTCGCTCTATCGTGTCCACATTGGACACCCCGAGGAAACGGATGGCCAGCAGGTCGTCGCGTGACCGGGAACAGAGGTCTCTAAGCGTGGTGATGCCCCGCCCCTTCAGTATGCGCAGCACGTCAGGGGCGAGGCCAAGTTCGTCAAGTTTTGCACTGAGCACCTGGTCCATGTGCAACTCGTTCTGGTTGAGCAGCTCGTTGACATCCATGTCAGTTCAGGCAAATTCTTGGTGGCATTTGGATTTCGTCATAGCGTCTCACCGCACTTCTGAGGATATCGGCCACGACAGGTTCTTTCCTCATCAGCTCGACGATGGCCGTTGTCAGCATGTCCGGGGTGCAGCAGTCCGGCAAGATGGCCGTGCCCGCTGCATGTACCTCTACGCTGGTCTCGTCGCACGGCTCGGTCTCTCCGATGACGATGAGGGCGAACTGGTCCTCATACATTTCGCCCGCCATGTCGTATATCTGCCCATGGAGTTCCTCGCCGTCATTCATCGATGTCCAAACTGCTTATGGCAAGGATGGCGATTGCGAGGCCCACCTGCGCGGTCTCCTCTTTGCCGAGAGCTGACTTGGTCACAATGTCCGTCAAGTCAACACTAATCGGATTGTCGCCATTCTCTTTGAGTTTATTGGTGATAATCTCCATCTCGTCATCCTCAAATCGCTGAGCCAGGATCGCAGTGGCAAGAGACACGCTTTTCTCGGGAATTGTAAGCAGCACTTTCATCGGCGCACCCTCCTTCTTCTGTTTTTCAAGTCAACATGCACCCATCGCTTGATGGCGTCCTTGCGGGAGTAAGCCGCCACGGGTTCACCATGCACATAGAACAGGGACAGTTGGCGTCCTCTGTCGTTATCATACCAGCGGAAATCAGTACTAAACCTCACCTTGTAGGTGTGTTTCTTGCGGTACTCTTCCGAGTTGGACATACAGAGCAACAATCCGAAAATGCTGCTCAATCTTTTGAATTTTTTCATTTTGATTGCTTTTTAATTGTTTTAGTATTTCTTCCCGTGGAGTCTTTCACGGGTACGGTTGTACTGCATCTTGAGGCGGATGTGCTCCATCAGGTCGAAATCCATGACGTAGGCCAGATTGAACACGTTGAGCAATGCGAGTTCATAGCCGTCGAAGAATAGATTTTCAACAATAGTATATACCGCCTCGGTGAATGTGCTGGCCTTGAAATAAGCACGCAGAAGGATGTAGTCATCTGCAGACTTCAGTCTGACTGTGACCGCTTCACCGATATCGCAGTTCTGCAAGCCGGCAAGGTCAAGGATGCGGATGGCAGCGTCGGCCAATTCGTCCTCCACGGTGTCCTTGATGAAGCACTCAAAGTTGTGGGTGAAGTCATCGTCATCGATCGCGTTTTCCATTTGCAACTCGAGGTAGTCAACTTTTGCCCTGGGTTTGTCTCTGCGGTCGGCCTCTACGGCCTCCATCAGTTCACTGATAACTAAACACAGGAAATGTCGTTCTGATAGCTGCTCGTCATGGAAGCCGTGCTCACAGGCAATTTTGTAGCACTCGTCGCGAAGGGCGTTGAGTTCTTCTTTCGTTGGTAGGTTCATAAAATTTTTTGTATAATCAACTTTAACTGTATATAATTTTTGCTTATCAAAGTCAGCATCATATTGCTGGATATGGTAGTTTTGCTCCGTGTAAGGAAGACGAAGCATAGTATTCTTTGGCCTTCGGTCTGTCTCGCTGAAATGCGCGGCCAACTCCATCAGGCGTTTAAGAGGGCAGCTCATAGTTTGTCGTGCTCAAAGATGGTCTTGCCGTAGATCTTCGCCGCACGGTACTCAAGGTTGCAGCCCTTGGAACTCTGCCAACCGTGGTCCATGTAGATGGCGTCGCAGTTGAGCACCGCCGTCACACAGTCACCCAGGGCGCGGGCCTCGGTGGTCTCGTCGTCATGGGGAAGGTCGAAGGTGCTGAACAACTCATAGTCCTTGAAGGCCTCCTCATCGGCGAGGACGGTCTTGAGTATCTTGATGCGCCTCTGCGCCTTTCGCTTCTTCTCGGCAAGGTCGTCGCCTTTGAGCGAGTTGATCGGTGTCGCTATGTATAACCGTTTCATTGTTCATCGAAAAGAGTTGGTTGAATTTTGTAGTTATAGACAAGAACCTCCTGTTTGCGTCGATTGCCTCGACTATTATTGAAATTAGCAACCTGGAGAGGCAGATCGAAAATCTTGTAATTCCACTTGTTGGCCTTGATAAACCTATCCAACATCGGCGACATATAGTTGCTGAGCAGGAATTTGCCCTCAATGGTTTCTAAGAGTTCAAGAAGTTCTTGAAAGTCGTTCGTGTCATAT
>JAZQJW010000087.1:0-30757 GCA_045541835.1 Sodaliphilus sp.
CCAGCCCGTGGGCAAGGAGGTGCCCACCACTCCCGGCATCTACATCCACCAGGGCAAAAAAATCTGCGTAAGCCGAACGCCATGATGCTCGCATCAATGGTTGAGGCGCAACCAAATTTATCCAACATCGTGGAACGCTGAAACAAACAACAGATTAACCTGATTGATCTGACGCATCCGCCCTCTCCTTGATCAGACAAGCCCTATGTTTGCACCGTCAAAGTCAAACATAGGACTTGTTTGAAAGAAGGACCGCGGCAGCCCCATATGCATTGTTGTTTGAAACCCGCACGCGGATGCCATAGTACTTTTTGTCCTTCTTGTCGTTAAAAAAGAAAGAGCGCGGATGCCCCTAAAAAGGTTGTTCCAGTTGTTCACCGTTGTTCCAGTTGTTTGAAAGAGGAGCGCGGATGCCATAGTACTTCTTGTCTTTCTTGTCGTTAAAAAGAAAGAGTGCGGATGCCTTGATGGGCGTTAGGAGCCACAAGCCTTTAACTATTTAAGCTCAACAAGCTTTTCGATAAGGATGTCGATGCCTGCGACAGCCGTTGTCTTGATGTGCTCAAATCCATAGATGTCCGATGAATTGAATTCTCCGGGGTCGATGATGAAACAAGGGCTGTCCCATGGCACATGATCAATCAAATTGGCAGCCGGATAAACCACAAGAGACGTGCCGATAACGACAAAGATGTCGGCTTCTCCAACAATCTTGGCGGCCTTGGACATATTGGGCACATCCTCACCGAAAAAGACGATGAAGGGCCTGAGTTGTGAGCCATCAGCCGCTTTGTCACCCACCTCAATGGGCTGGTCGAGCGGTAGTTCCTTGATGCACTCGGGGTCATTGGGGTTCATTGACCCGGTCACCTTCTTCAACTCGCCATGCAGGTGCAGCACATCGGTGCTGCCGGCCCTCTCGTGCAGGTCATCCACATTCTGGGTGATGATAGAGACCCGGTATTCCTTCTCCAACTCAGCGAGCACGCGATGGGCATGATTTGGCTCTACCGTGAGCAGATTCTTGCGCCTGGCATTATAAAACTCCAACACTCTGGCCCTGTTACTGCGATAGCCCTGAATACTCGCCAATTCCATGACATCATACTGTTGCCACAGTCCACCACTGTCGCGAAAGGTGCTCAACCCGCTCTCGGCCGAGATACCCGCACCGGTCAATACCACTAAATGTTTCATTTGCTTTTCCATACTTATCATTCTAATAATATTTTTCGTCTCAACTATCTATCATTCGATCAAATAAATTGATTATGCTCCTTCTCATATCCGATGGTCGATTCCTGGTCATGGCCGGGCCAAATCGTGCAATCATCGGGCAGGTAGTCGGTCAAGAACTTCAGGCTGTCCATCAGGTCTTCCACCCAGCCGAACAACAGGTCGCTGCGGCCGATGTCGCCCTTAAAAAGCGTGTCTCCGGTAAAGGCCTGCTTCTCCTGCTTGCAATAGTAGACGACACTGCCGGGAGAATGGCCCGGAGTGTGGAGAGTGATGAGTTTATGCTCACCAAAACTGATAATCTCGTTGTCCTCCAAAAAATGCTCGGGTTTGACAACATCATGCGTGAAGCACTTGCCAAGCACTTCGTGAATCCTCGCTTCAACCCGGTCGGTCCACAGTTTATCCCTGTGATGCACCTCGGGCAACAAGCCAAACTCATCACGCACCTGGTCACATGACAACACGTGATCCCAATGGCCATGTGTCAAAAGGCACCTGACGGGCTTTAACTGCTCGTCTCGGATGTAATTACGGAACAACGCCCGTTCATATCTGTTCTGGGCACAAGGGTCAATGATGACACACTCCTTCGTGTCATCACTGACCACATAGCAATTAGTACTTAAAGAATTGAATATAAATCTCTTAATCGTTATCATCTTCTTTTTGTACGGTTGGTTTAGTAGGTTCCTTCACCTCAACATCAGACTTATCTTGCGAAACTGACGGCGATTGAGTGGTCTTACCAACAGAGCCCTCAGAAAGAGTGGCGAGTGTTCGTCGTTCTAACTCACGGAATTCTTTATCAAACTTTTTCCTAATCTCCTCCGCTCGCTTCATCTGCTCCGACCTTGCACTATCCCTTTCTCTCAATAATGAATGGATTCCAAGATGATTGGGCAACCTGCGATTCAACTTTTCTTCCGGGAAAGCCGATTGAAAAGAATGGCCGCTTGAGAAAAAGTCAGGTGAATGGCCGCTGGCATGCTCGCCCTCTTCCGAACTGTAGGTGGCAACGTCTTCTGTCTCAACCGTAGGCACTCCAGGGATGGGATCATCGTCAAAATCCGTCGTTAAAATGCCAAAAATACACAAGATAAATGTAATCACCAAAAAACGTTTTTGAAATTTCTCAGAAAACATAACGCTATAGTTTTAATTGTTAATACTTCTTCGTTAATCGAGCGCTCATCACTCCATTCATTGTTTACTCACTCAAAGCCTTTACCTTTGTCAAGCCTCAGGCCATGAGGGCATCTCAGGCCATGAGGGAGTCACATTGACTGATACAGGCCACGAGGGCATCTCAGGCCATGAGGGGGTCACATTGACTGATACGGGCCACGAGGGCATCTCAGGCCATGAGGGATTCACATTGACCGATACGGGCCACGAACCGCAAGCGTTTGCAGTAATTGCTGCTACTGCCATCAACATTGATACAAATAAAGTTTTCATAAATAGTAATTAACAAGGGTTAATAATGTGTATATATCTAACACTCAGCCAGTTATTGCACGGCAATCAGTGCTTTGACATTGCAAATATAGTGCTTTATTCACATCTTTTCCGTCAGCCAGTGGGTGAACAGAATTTAATTACTGAACACTTTTTGCAACCATTTCTTTTTTTAAAAACACAGTGGGACCTTAAGTTTGCACTTGAGGCCGTTTAGGGCATGATGTTACTAATAACACTTGAGCCGCGCAGAGGCAAAAAGCAACCATTGTGCATACAAGCACAGTGGTTGCTTTTCTGAAAACCTCAAAAAATCTGTTTTTTGAAACCCCTATTAATCGATTGGTTTACAAAAATTTACCGATACCCTTTATCACTGATACTGTGGTGAGCGCACGGGACGGACATTGTGGCCGATGTAACGGTAGTTGTTTCTGCAATCGACAACGTCTGACCGTAAGAACATGGCGTAAGCATGACGCGAACTGCCGATGACAAGCGACGAAGACCAATAGTATCCGTACGAACCCACAGCACTGACCGAACTTCCCCGGCGATAGCCCGCAGCAGGCAAGAACAATGTATTTCCATTAGGTCCGGTCACCATATAACCGTTCTTGCCGTTCATCTTGGTCCACGTCCAAGAGCACTTCGTCTGCAGTTCATTCATTTGCGAAAGTGTCGGCATGCACCATTCCTCTCCCCAGTTCACGAAGGCAGCATCGTCTTCATACTCCAGTTCCGTCTTGTTGTCTACCGTGCCATGAGCGGCACTGGTGCAGTACTTCGACATCAACTCATAGCCGGCAACACACCATTTATAGGTACTCCATTCATATACGTTCTTTGGGGAGGTCTCGCCCCACGAAAAGTAAGAACCGAAATCCTCGGGTTTGTCAGCCCCAACGTTCATCGTCGCCCATAGTGTGCCGCTTGGCAGTCCCAAGTCAACGTAATCATGAGAATCTGTTTGCTGATGCGGGTTGAGGATGATGTCGATAAGGACGTTGACGTCGGCAATGCTGACTTCGCCGTCGCCGTTCACGTCGCCCCTTCTATCGCTATTGCCGGTCAGGATCATATAGATCACCGCGTTCACGTCAGCAACATTGACCTCGTCATCGCAGTTCACATCGCCTTTCAGGCTGCGCTGCGCATAGCCGTCGAACGGCAGCGCCAACAGCAGTGTCAAGAGTAGAAATTGGATGCTTTTCATTAGACTGAAATTTAGTGTATTCTATTTGTTCTAAGGGGTGTTCCCATACGCCGGCTGGAAGGGTATCAACTATTTCCCGGTTTTCCGGAAATTCTTCTGGTGGGTCTTGAGCAGTTTCGCCGCTTGACCGTAAGGGCTGGTGGTGACGCTCACAAAATAGGCTGCCATTGTTATAGGTGTTCTTGTAGTAGCCTTTCTTGAAGAGTTCTTCTTCGGTGAAACTGTCGGCAAGGCTCAGCATCTCGTCTTGGGTTTGCTGCAACAGGCGTGCGGCCTCTTCCAGCGGTGTGACCTGATGTTTCTCGACGAGCATCTTGTCCATCTCGTGATAGTTGCGGCGGTACTCATCGGGCAGATAGTCTCTGGGATGCCCTTCTCGGATATTCTGCACGAATTCGCGCATCAGCACCTGCCACTCGTGAAGGTGAATCAGCAGGTCACGCAGGCAGCGGTCATACTCCCACCTCACACCGCACTTCTTGGGGTCGGCAGCAAAGTCAAACGGAGCAACCTTCTCATCGTCACTCATCTTGGCGATTTGTTCACACAGTTTGGCATAACCATCAGCGATGGCAGTCAACAGTTCTTGTTTATTTGTCGGGGTAGCCATGTCAGTTTTTTTAAAAGTTGGTGTTGAGTTATTTACATCATTGGTTCAAGACAATATCGATGAGGAGTATCGCATCGGTCACGTTAACAAAGTCATCCCCGTTAACGTTAGCACAAATCTCACACACATCGTTTTCAGTGCCAATCACATAGGCAATGAGTGAGATGGCATCGCTGATGGTCACCTCGTTGTCGTGGTTGACATCGCCCACAGCGAAACCGTGCTCTTGTTGATCGAGCAAGGTCACAAGTTGCATATTGGATTGCCTGATCTGGTCATCGGCATAATGCGTGATGACCATGTACCGGTAAGTCGCTCCCGCCTCAAGCCCTGTCACGGTATAATCATTGGTCGTGATGTCGGGGATGATGAGAAAACCGGCGTCGGCAGGATTGCGGTCGTCACCTGTCGTGACCACCACATCGTCGAGATAATAGCGTGATGCCCTGCCTGTGGTGCCAAAAGTCACCTTGGCCCCTTCCTCGACGTTCTCAAACACCACGGCATACTCTGTCGTCATGCGGGTCAAGGGAATGTTGAACTGAACGTCGCCACACGTCACAAGGGCTGAACTGTTCTCGTTTCCATAGTAGCGGGCTTTGAACCTGACGGTAATCTTGCCATCGGCACCTGCATGCAGCGCCGGTGTGGTCAGGGAGCCCACGTACTTCTGTCCGCCGACAATAAAGCATCCACCTGCTCCCAGATAGACGAAACTGCCCGTCCAGCCAGGATTGTCGCAGTAGTTACCCACTTTGTTGGCCGACAGCGCAGTAGTGGCATCAATACTCACATCGATGGGCGCGAACGTCTCGTTGAGCACCACTTCATGGTCCGTGGGGTCATAAGGCTGCACACACAATGTGTAACTGGCCACCCAGTCACCGGGAGTGGCATCGGTCCACGATGCTGTGAACGAGGTTGAGTTGACATTGGTCGCCTGTCCCAGCAATGCAGCATGCTTGTCATAGAAATAACCTGCCGGGTACACCTGATACAGCATCTGCTGCCCGCTTGAATACACGAGGTTCATCGTGGTGAAAGCATCGAGCACAAAGTAGCCGTCACCCGAGCCACTCCATCCCCAGTTCACATGATACATGCCGCCACCGCAGCCATCCACGACAAAGGCATGGCCCGCATTCTTGTCGGCATCCTCGCCGCCATACAGGATGGGGCACCCTGCGGCAAGTTGTTCCTCAATCATTGCAGCCCACTCGTCGGCCGAATAGTCGTCACGGTCGAGCAGCACTGCTGCCTCATTATAGCCGAATGTCTTCATGCCCTCCAACTCATCATCGCTGTAAGCGCCGCTGCCGCTGGTGCCATAGCCCATGTGACAAGCCTGTCCGCAATAGCGCATGAGCATCGCCACCGCATCCTTCTGCTCGGCAGTGGCATTGGTCGGATATACGTCAAGCATATTGTCCCAATCAAATACCCCACCGGGCAACGCCCCGACGGTGACGCCATTCACCTCGGAAGTGTATGCGTCCATGGCAGGAGCCATAGCCGGATATTTCCAGTAATACATCACCTGGGCCATTGCCGTGGCCACACATCCCGTCAGGCAATGCTGGGTGCCACTGGTCGGGCACTGGTTGTAGAAGGGAGAACGCTGGTTCCAGGTGCAGGAGACAAGGGGTGACACCACCACCGAATTCTGCCCGGTAACGGACCTCAGGCTCACCTTGGGATGGGTGCGCAAGAAGTCCATCTGCTGCTTGTAATGGTTCAGCAGCCACTGCATGTTGCAGGGCACATCATCCATGTCAAGGGCCTGGTTTCCAAAAGCCAGCACATTGGCTGCGCGGTCATCGCCGGCAACTATCACAAATGCACGGCCGTCATCGGCATTGAACACATAGTAGTCGGCAAGGCGGGCATCGGCGTTGGATTTCTCGGCATGAGCCAGTGTCAGTTGTCGGGGATTACTCGACAGAACTGTTCCCTGTCGGTCACTCAGGAACTGCATCGCTCTGTGGCGCGCAGCAACCACATCAATACCTGTAGCGGCCACATCCATCGACATCATGACACACAGCAGAACGACAAACAACTGCAGCCAATTATCAGTAACGCTCTTTTCCATAGGCCACTATCGTTAATTTTCTTTTGGGGCAGAGACTTTATTCCTCGGTGAGGTCATCGTAGGTCTGGAAGAGGAAATCGTTGTAGGGGAAGCGGGCAGTGTGGACCGCTTTGGCCTTGCTATACAACAATTTCTTGAGGGCGTCGATGTTCTGCTGCTTCTTGGCACTGATAAAGACGCAGTTGTCGCCCATGCGAGCCATCCAGGTCTCCTGCAGTTCCTCGAGGGGGATGTTTTCGCGCAGGCGGGGCGTGAGGTCGTCCTCGTCCTTGGGGACGTGGGTAAACTGGTCAATCTTGTTGAAGACCATGATCATCTCCTTGTCGCCGGCGTCACACACCTCTTGCAGGGTGCGGTTGACCACCTCGATCTGCTCCTCGAACTGGGGATGGGAAATGTCCACGACATGAACGAGGATATCGCTGTCACGCACCTCGTCGAGGGTGCTCTTGAAGGACTCCACCAGATGGGTGGGCAGTTTGCGGATAAAGCCGACGGTGTCGGTCAGCAGGAAAGGCAGGTTGGAGATGACCACCTTGCGCACGGTGGTGTCGAGGGTGGCGAAGAGTTTGTTCTCGGCAAACACCTCGCTCTTGCTCAGCACGTTCATCAGCGTGGACTTGCCCACGTTGGTATAGCCCACGAGGGCAATGCGTGTGAGTTTGCCGCGGTTCTTGCGCTGGGTTATCTTCTGCTTGTCGAGCTGGGCCAGTTTCTCCTTGAGCAGGGAAATCTTGGTCTTGACGATGCGGCGGTCGGTCTCAATCTGGGTCTCACCGGGGCCGCGCATACCGATACCGCCTCGCTGGCGCTCCAGGTGGGTCCACATACCCGTCAACCTGGGCAGCAGGTACTGGTACTGGGCCAGTTCTACCTGCATCTTGGCGCTGGCGGTCTGGGCGCGCTTGGCAAAGATGTCGAGGATGAGGCTCGTGCGGTCGAGCGTTTTGACCTTGACGGCCTTCTCAATAAAGGCAATCTGCTTGGGCGTGAGGTCATCGTCAAAGATGACCAGACTGATGTCGTTCTCCTCGACAAAGGCCACGATTTCCTCGAGTTTGCCCTTGCCGACGTAGGACGTGCTGTTAGGCCCGTCGCAGCGTTGCAGGAAGGTGCGCACTGTGACGGCACCGGCCGTCTCGGCAAGGAATTCGAGTTCGTCGAGGTATTCTTTGGTCTTGGCCTCTCCCTGCTGGGGCGTGATCAGTCCCACGAGGATGGCGCGTTCCTCTTTTACATCAATTTCGTTAATGCGTTTGCTATCGTCAATAAGTCCCATAGAGTCACGTTTTTATTATTTAGATAAATTTGGCGGCACTTCAACCATTAAAGTGAACTTTATGGTGTTCGGCTTTCACAAATTTTGGTGCAAAATTACTAAAAAGCTGCGGTTTTTAAATAAATTCGGCTGCGTCTCAACATAAAAAAGAATGAATTCTTTTGTTCTGTATTCGACTTGCACTATTTTTTTCTAATTTTGTCTCCGCAAAATATGTGCAAGCCGAACGCAATGAGAGTACACTCTCAATCGCTGAGGCGCAGCCAATTTTATCCAAATGTGAAAACCCAAATGCTACGTTATCGATATATGAAACAGACTATCTTACTCTTAACCTTGTGGAGCACAATGCTTCTCCAAGCCACCACTACCGATTACACCCAATATGTCAATCCGTTTATCGGCACGCAGACCGATGCCACCGGCGCCTTGAGCGGCAGCACGTTCCCCGGAGCCACCATGCCACAGGGAATGGTGCAGGTGAGTCCCGACACCGAACAGATGGTGACCTGGGATCCCTGCTCTGGCTATGACTACAACCGTGACAGCATCTACGCCATATCCCACACCCACTTGAGCGGCACGGGCTGTACCGACCTGTTTGACGTCTCGCTCATGCCAGTGACGTGGAATGTGACTCCAGAGTATCTGGCGACAGGCAACTTCGGGCAGACTTTCTCACACGAGCAAGAAGCGGCATCTCCAGGATACTATTGGGTTGAACTTCAAGAAAGCGGAGTGAAAGCCGAACTCAGCGCTACTGCCCGTACTGGCATCCACCGCTATACCTTCCCCCAAGGGAAGCCGCAACAGGTCATTCTTGACCTCGACCACTCCACCTTTCGCGGCCAGGCCTATTATAGCGGCCGCCGCAGTTATGACATCATCCAAGCCCAACTCCGCCTTGTCGATGACCACACAGTGGAAGGCTACCGCGTCATCACCGGCTGGGCCAAACTGCGCAAAGTCTATTTCCGCGCCGAATTCTCCCGTCCCATCACCGGGCACCTGCTCATGGACGGCACTCGCACAGTGGGCGATGCTACGGTCATCAACGGGCGCACGTTGCGCTGCGCCCTGTCGTTTGACACTGCTGGCGATAGCCGATTGACGGTCAAGGTAGCCCTCTCGGCGGTCGATATCGACGGAGCACGTCGAAATCTCGCCGCCGAAGCCCCAGGCTGGGATTTTGACCAATATGTCCGTCAGGCCCACGACGAGTGGCAGCGACAGTTGTCATGCATCGATATTGACGGCACCGATGAGCAAAAGCGGATTTTCTACACCGGACTCTACCACGTGTTGCTGCAGCCCAACACCATGAGCGATGTCGATGGCCGATACATGGACACCAACTACGAGGTACGCCAGATGCCCAAGGGTCAGAGTTACCACTCCACTTTCTCGCTGTGGGACACCTTCCGTGCCGCCCATCCGCTTTACCTCTTGCTCAAACCCGACCTGGCGGCACAGTTTGTCAACGACATGGTGCGACATCACGACACCTATGGCTACCTGCCCATCTGGGACCTGTGGGGACAAGAGAACTACTGCATGATAGGCAACCATGCCATCCCGGTCATCGCCGATGCCATTCTCGCCGATCTGCCCGGTATCGATGTTGAGAAAGCCTATCGAGCGATGGTAGAGAGTAGCACAAGGCCACACACCAACTCGCCGTTTGACCTGTGGGAAAAACTGGGCTACATGCCTTGCAACAAGCAAGGATCTTCGGTTTCCATCACACTGGAGCAGGCTTTTGACGACTGGTGCGTCGCTGCCGTTGCCGCACACCTGGGGCACAAAGACGACTATCAACACTTTGCCCAAAGGGCTACTAACTATAAAAACCTGTTTGATGAAAAAACGGGGTTCTTCAGGGCACGCGACGACAACGAGCAATGGGCAGAGCCATTTGACCCGCTCAGTTATGAGGACAACAGTTTTATTGAGGGGAACGCCTGGCAATACCTGTGGTTTGTGCCTCATGCACCCGAGCAATTCATCGAACTTATGGGTGGCAAGAAAAGATTTCTGAAAAAATTAGATGAGAATTTCAGCCTCACTACCGTCAACCGTGAGACGAACGGCAATGCCTCGGCGTTTATCGGCCAATATGCCCACGGTAACGAGCCCAGCCACCACACCGTCTATTTCTACAACTTCGCCGATCGCCCTTGGCGCACTCAAGAACTGGTCAACCAAGTGCGCACGGAATTCTATAATGCCACTCCAGCAGGCTATGCGGGCAACGATGACTGCGGACAGATGTCGGCGTGGTATATTTTCTCGGCGTTAGGCTTCTATCCCTTCAATGCGGGCGCTGCCGAATATGTCACCGGCACACCACTGTTCCAGCGTGCCACCCTGCACTTGGCTGGCGACAAGGAGTTTACCATCACCCGCAAGGGCGACAAGGGTATATACGTCAAGGAAATCCGCCTCAACGGCAAGCGGCTACAGGGTTTCAAACTCAAGCATCAAGACATCATGGCGGGTGGAACGCTGGAATTTGTCATGAGCGAGAGGCGCCCTTAGGCCTTGGTAGTCCTCGGTTTTTATACTGTGGGGATGGAAATGCCGTCGAGTTGGCGGTAGAGGTTGAGGGCGTAGACATCGGTCATCGCGCTGATGTGGTCAAGCACGGCCTGCACCTGCTCAAAGAGCGTTGGGGCATGCACGTCGTACTGCTCCGGGAACTTGTTCATCAGCAACTGCGAGTAGTTGCGCTCGGGGTGCATGACAGCCTCGATGAGTTTCTCGAGCAACAGGTTGATGATGCGGTTACCGGCCAGGTCCACATCGACGACATAACTGGCGCGGTAAAGACGCTCCTGGGCCAATGCGCTGCAGGCACGATAGGCCTCTGCCGGCAACGTGTCGATGCAGTCAATCAGGCCACCCACGAAGCGTCCCTCCATGATATCCTCCTCATGCTTGACAAAGGCGGCGGCACACTGCTCCACCAGCAGGCCGACGATGCAGGAACGCAGGTAGGCAATCTTCTCGTTGGGGTCGGCAACACGACCCATGTGCTCACGCAGGTGGGCCTTGCGCTCGTCGTCAAAGAAGCCGAGCAGCAGGTCGATGGTCTCGTCGGTGCCGATGATTTTGAGTTTGTGACCGTCCTCGATGTCCATGATCTGGTAGCAGATGTCGTCGGCCGCCTCAACGATATAGACGAGGGGGTGACGGCAGTAACGGTCTTCCTCCATGCGGATAAGGCCCAACTCGTCGGCGATGCGCTTGAAAATCTCCTTCTCGGTAGTGAAAAAGCCGAATTTGCCCTTTTCGCCGGCATGCATCGACGAGTAGGGATACTTGACGATGGACGCCAGCGTCGAGTAAGTCATCGCAAAGCCGCCGGGTCGGCGGCCCTTGAACTGGTGGACAAGGGTGCGCAGCGAGTTGGCATTGCCCTCGAAATGGATGAGGTCGTTCCACTGCTCAATGGTGAACTTATCCTTGAATTCCAGCCCTCGGCCCTCGCTGAAGTAGGCCCCGATGGTCTTCTCGCCCGAGTGGCCGAACGGCGGGTTGCCCAGGTCGTGCGCCAGGCACGCCGCTGCGACAATCTCGCCGATATCGCGCAGTTTGTCCACCCAAGGCTCAGCAGCATAGCGCGGCTTGAGGCGGATGGCAATCTCTCGCGCCATCGATTTGCCAACGCTCGAGACCTCCAGGCTGTGGGTCAGGCGGTTGTGCACAAAGATGCTGTCGGGCAGCGGGAAGACCTGCGTCTTGTTCTGCAGGCGGCGGAAAGGAGACGAGAACACCAGGCGGTCATAGTCGCGCTCAAAATCGCTCCTGACTCCCCCACCCTTGGCGTCGTGGTAATGCTCCAGTCCCAGACGTTTGTCCGATATCAATCGGTCCCAATTCATGCGTTGCATAGCCATTGTGATAAAATTTTTTACAAAATTACGCTTTTCTTCGCAAAAGTGCAAAATTTATCACGAACGGGCTTTCAACCACCTTTGCAAGATTACGTTTTTTTGATTTCTACCAATTATTATTTTCTGATAATCATTTTATGATAATCTTGATAAAACGCTATTTCACAGGAAATTCAGTATTGTACTTTTCCAGTTGCTCTGTTACCCAGATGACCCACTCGTCGATGTTGTCGGTCAAGCGGGCTGGCAGCGGCAACGGGATGCACACGTCGGGGCCGATGCCGGTGGCGTCAATTCCTGACTCGGGTAAACCGCAGACGTGGGACATCGGAACTTGAAAATATATGTCAGAATGCTTGAATTTGAGGAGAGCAATATTTGAGTAGTCCAGACACCCCCTGGTGTTATCCTGACCATAAATTGTGGTGCGATTGCTCGAGTGGCCTACAATTCTAACCATTTGTTCGCCGGCACTGGCCACTTTGTTATCTATAATCAACGCGGCCTTGCGAACACGCTTATCCACTTTACCTTTTATCTTTATCACACCGCCATTGTGTGGCAAAAACTCGGCATCAGGCTGCTTGATGGACATTTTCAGAACATCTTTACGCAAACCTTCATTCTTGATATACTCCATGTTTTGGGGCGAGTTGCGATATTCAATGCCAGGCAATCGGATCTCATGGTCATATAGCAGTTCCAGATAGGGTGACCAAATGCCATCACTGCCGCCACTGTTTCCACGGATATCAATCACCAGATTCTCACAATGTGACTTTTTGAACTGCTTGATTGAATTCTTGACCCATTTCAGATCGGGGTCGCCCCCACAGGAGGGAAGACGAATCAAGAAAGTCTTGTCCGTCACCTTGCAGGCTACAGGGGCCGGATTATACTCCTCCATCAAACCGGCATAATGAATGAACTTCTTTTTTCTATAATACTCTGTCCAATTGACATCATCATTCACCTGCTCATCAAAGACCGCATAATGTATCTTCAAGTGAGCATCATTGAACCATCCCATCAATTCAGCAACAGCATCCCATCCCGAGCGCTCTCCTTGCTCAACTTGGGAACGCAGGAGGCTCCTCATGGTTTCATATCCGGCAAGCGTGCTGTTGGTAACTTTATCGGGAAAGCCTGAGTAGTTGTCCTCGATATACTTCACGGCAAAGTCATAGTCTTCAAGGTGTTGCTCAATGGTCAGTTCGGGCAACTGAGCCCAAGAAATCAGTCCCATAAAGAGGCACAAAAACAGATTCAATACTTTTTTCATGATTTTTCAATTTTTGGTTTATCTGCCACAAAGTTATCTCCACCAACCAATCTGACCAAATGTTTCTCCAAAAAAAAAACCGATTTCAGTAAAAACACGAAGAAGTGTATACATTTTGGGTTGTCGACAGCATCCATCAGCACAATTCAGGGTACATTCACACCCGTTGATGGCCATTGACATTTAAAAAATGTTTCAAATGATGGATGTAACCGTTTTTGATGTACTTTTGTAGTTTGTAACCTATCATAGATTATGGACAAGATAAATGTGAAGATAGTCAACCGTGGGCCGCATGAGGTGCCGCAGTACGGAACACCGATGAGCGCGGGGATGGACCTGCGCGCATGGCTGGAGGTACCGCTGACGCTGCAACCCTTGCAGCGGGCGCTGGTGCACACGGGTATCTATATCGCCCTGCCCGAGGGCTATGAGTGCCAAATCAGGCCCCGCAGCGGATTGGCGCTGAAGCGTGGCTTGACGGTGCTGAACACGCCTGGGACGATTGATGCGGATTACCGTGGTGAGGTGGGCGTCATCCTCGTGAACCTGGGCAACGAGCCGCAGACCATCGAGAACGGCGAGCGCATCTGTCAGATGGTGGTCGCCCGTCACAGTTCTGTCGAGTGGACCATCGTTGAAGACCTTGATGAGACGGAACGCGGTGCCGGCGGCTTCGGCCACACGGGAACGAAGTAGTTAACAGTGAATAGTTAAAAGTGAACAATTGATAGTTGATGAAACGATATTTAGTGATATTAACCATTGTGCTCATGGCGGTGACGGCTGTGGCCGGCAAGAAGGAAACGACGGGCAAGAAGACCGTCAGCCTCGCCGACCAGCGCAAGGCGGAATATATCTTCGTGGAGGCACAGAAACAGAAACTGGCCGACAACTATGACGCCTTCTATGACTTGATGGCTCATGCCCACGAGATTGACCCGGGCAATACCGCCATCTCGTTCTACTTGGGCATGTGCATGCTCAAGATGAACAACACCACCAAGGAACGCTGCGAAGAGGGACTTGCCCTGATGAAGGAACACTTCGAGGCTCAACCCGAGGACCTGTATGAGACGACCTTCTACAGCGACGCCAACATGCAGCTGGGACACCCCGAGGAGGGACTTCGTGCCATCAAACTGCTCAACGAGGTCAACCCCAACCGTCTGGAACTGCTCGTGCGTCTGGCCGAAGCCTACTCTCATTCGGGCGACTTCGACCAGAGCAACGCGACCTATGACAGCATCGCCACCATGTTTGGTTCATCCATCCAACTCACATCGAGCAAAATCGAGAACTACATGGCGATGAACGACAGCACCGGAGCGTTGAGGGAAATGCGTGGCCTGCTCTACACGGCTCCCAGGAACGATTCCTACAACCTCGCCATGAGCGGGCTGTTCCAGCACTACGGCATGACCGACAGCGCCCTGTACTACCTGGACCGCGCCCAGGAATGCGCCCCCGACAACGGCGTCATCTACCTGACCCGCGCCGAATACTGCATTGAGGCTGGAGACAGTGCCGGTTATGAGCAACAGATCTATAATGCCCTCACTGCCGAGCAACTCGACGTGGACACCAAGTTGAGCGTGATGCTGAGTTACATCCGCGAGAAACTGGCCGAGGAGGACACCACACAGCGCATCAACAACCTCTTCACCATCCTCATCCAGCAGCACCCGCACGAGGCCAAGATTCACCAACTCTACAGCGAGTACCTCTATGCCAAAAAGGACACCAAGGGTGCAATCGAGCAATTGGGCTACAGTCTGGACGTGAATCCCACCGATGCCGCAGGGTGGCGCAACATGGTCATCCTCAACATGATAGACGACAACTACGCCGATGCCATCAAGGCGTCGGAAAAAGCGCTGGAATACAACCCCGACAACCTGGACCTCTACGGCTATGTCGCCGGCAGCTACAACCAGATGAAACAGTACGACAAGGCCATAGCGACCTACGAGAAAATCCTGACCATGGCCGACTCTACCGACGTTGAGCGTATCGCCAACGTCATCACAGGCATGGGCGACATTTACAGCGAGATGAAGGACTCGGTCAAGACTGTCGAATGCTATCAGCGCGCCCTGGAGATTGACCCCGCCAACTCGGGCGCTCTCAACAACTATGCCTACTTCCTCGCACAGCGCGCCCAGGACCTGGACCGCGCCGAGCGCATGGCGGCCCTCGCCCTCAAGTACGAGCCCGACAATGCCAACTTCATCGACACCTATGCCTGGGTGTATTTCGCCAAGAAGGACTATACCAAGGCGCTGCTCTACATCAAGAGAGCCGTCGAGCACGATGACGATAACCACCTGCTAGAGCACTATGGCGACATCCTGTGGTTCAACGACGAGAAGGAGCAGGCTGTCGAACAATGGACCAAGGCATTGGAAGCAGACCCCGACAACGAACTATTGCAACGCAAAGTAAAAGACAAGACTTATTATGAAAAATAATATCGCTATCCTCATCACTCTGGCGGCACTGCTGACCGCTTGCGACTCACTGAAGAAGAACGCCACCACCCCACCCGACGGACAAACGAGCACCACGTCGACAAGCACCACAACCGCCATTGTCGACCCGCGTGACGAAATCATCGCCACACTGGGCGACTGGCAGACGCTGCAGACTGGCGGCAACATCAAACTGAACGCCGGCAGCAGTTTCTCGTCAGGAATCCAGGTGCGCATGGTGCGCGACCAGGCCATCTACATCTCGTTGCGTCCCATGCTGGGCATCGAGGTGGGAAAACTCGTCATCACGGCCGACAGCATTTACGCCGTGGACAAGGTCCACAAGCGCTACATTGCCGAGAAGGTCTCCATCCTCACCTCGGGCATCCCTGTGACCGTTCGCGATGTTCAGGACATCTTCTTGGGCCGGCCTTTCATCATCGGCAAGGGAACGTTTAACGAAGCGCTCAAGGACGGGGCAACGGCTTCCCGCGAGTCCGGCTCCATCCTGTTGAAGCCCAACGAGAACTATAAGGGCTACGGCTATTCCTTCATCTTCGACAAGAAAACCCGCATCACCTCGCTCGATATCGTGCCCCAGGGCAGCACCACTGCGGCCTATCAGGTGAAGTACAACGATGTAGCCCAAACTTTGGCAGGCAACATCGCCCATGCGGTCAATGCCAATGCCACCATTGAGAAGAAGAACATCTCCTTCTCGCTCACCTACAAGGACATCGAGTGGAACGGCAAGGTGAAGATTGACCAGAACATCCCCAGCAACTATAAGCGCATGAGCGCTCGCGACCTGTTCTCGATGTTCTCTAAATGAACCTATCGGCAATTGACGAAATAATAGCACCGCCGGCTCTGTCATCTTTAAATAGAAAAAGATAACTAAGACAAGCACAAATGGCTAATTATTAGTTATTTGTGCTTGTCTTATTGCTTCATGCCCTTGACGATGACGGCATCCCGACCTCGGCTTTTACTTGCCGAGAGAGGCTTCACTCACAATTTTGAGGCCGTTTCATCGTTATGTTATTATATAACATAAGATTGTCCATGAGATTTCATCATCGCATATTTTCACTGCTGGCGTGCTTGTTGTGCGCCACCATCGCTTTTTCTCAAGTCAAGATCACCGGCAAGGTGGTTGACGCCAACGGCGAGCCTATAGAATTTGCCACGATACGCCTGCTGGGTACCGCCGTGGGCACCAACACGGATACCAAGGGCATGTATGAAATGACGGTGCCAAAGGCCGACACTGTGGTCGTGGAATTCACCTGCCTGGGCTACTCGACGGTGACCCGCCAGCTCATCAAGCCCGAAGGCACGGTGACCCTCAACCCTAAACTGTATGAAAAGACACATGAACTGATAGGCGTGGAAATCACCGAGTACAAGAAGCAGACCACCGGCATGCAGGGCATCGACGTGGATATGCTCAAGCGCACGCCCGATGCCGCAGGTGGCAGTGTGGAGGCTGTGCTGACCACGATGGCCGGCGTCAGCTCCAAGAACGAGATGAGCTCGCAATACATGGTGCGCGGTGGCTCCTACGACGAGAACAGCGTCTATATCAACGGCATCGAGGTCTACAGGCCGCAGTTGATCAGCTCGGGTCAGCAGGAGGGTATGAGTATCATCAACCCCGACATGGTGCGCAAGGTGGAATTCTCGACGGGCGGATTCAGCGCTGCTTACGGCGACCGCATGTCATCGGTGCTGGACATCACCTACCGTGAACCGGAGGCCTTTGAGGGCTCCTTCGCCGCCAGTCTGCAGGGCGGCAGCCTGATGCTGGGCCACAGCACGCGCCATTACTCCCAGATGCACGGCGTGCGCTACAAGCGCAACTCGTCGCTCATGGGGTCGCTGGAAAGTAAGGGCGAGTATGACCCGCAATATTTTGATTATCAGACAAGTTTCGTCTTCAAGCCGACCGACAAGCTGCGCATCGCGCTGCTGGGTAACGTGAGCATCAACGATTACCGATTCACGCCCAAGAATCGCGAGACGAGCTTCGGTACAAGCGAGGATGTGAAGCAGTTCACCGTCTACTTCGACGGCTACGAGAAGGATAAGTTCCAGACCTACTTCGGTGCTGGAGCCATCACCTACGCATTCAACAACAAGGGCACCGACCTCACACTGCAAGCCTCGGGTTACCGCACCGACGAGCTGGTGGCCTATGACATCCACGGCGAATACTGGCTGGACCAGGCAGGTCAGGAATTGGGCGTCGGCAAGTACCATGAGCATGAGCGCACGCGTTTAAAGATGAACGTGATGGACCTCACCCTCAGGGGCAACATCGGCATCAACCAGAACAGCATCTCCTACGGCGTCTCGATGCGCAAGGAGGACATCTATGACCGCTCACGCCAGTGGCAGTGGCGCGACAGCGCGGGATACTCACTGCCCCACATTCCCGACCAGGTCAACGTCATCTTCACCGAGATTTCGAGCAATGACTTGAAGACCACTCGCCTTGCAGCATGGCTGATGGACACATGGCGCTTCACGACCGGTGCCGGCTATTGGTCGATAAACGCCGGCGTTCGTTTCTCACGCTGGAATTTCAACAAGGAGACGCTCATCTCACCGCGTTTCAGCCTGGGCTTCGTGCCCGAGCGCAACGGCAACCTCTCGCTGCGCCTGTCGGGCGGCGTGTACTACCAAGCCCCATTCTACAAGGAATACCGGCAACAGGTCATGGACACGCTGGGCTACCGCAATATCCTGCTCAACAAGGACATCAAGTCACAACGCAGCATCCAGGTCATCCTGGGCAGCGACTATACCTTCAGGGCGCTTGACCGCCCCTTCAAATTCACCGCCGAGGCCTACTACAAGAACCTGGCCAACCTCATCCCCTACGAAATCGACAACCTGAAACTCGTCTACAGCGGCGTCAACGCCTCCAAGGGTTTCATCGCCGGTGTGGACATGAAACTGTTCGGCCAGTTTGTCGAGGGAACAGACTCCTGGCTGAGTTTCTCTTTGATGAAGACCCAGGAGAACCTGAACGGTGTGAAGGTGCCGCGCCCGACCGACCAGCGCTACAGTGTGGCTCTGTTCTTCACCGACTATTTCCCCAACATCCCACGCTTGAAGTTCAGCCTCAAGGGCATCATCAGCGACGGTCTGCCCACCACGGCCCCCCACCTGACACGTGCCGACTCCTACGTGCGCCAGCCCGCCTACAAGCGTGTTGACGTGGGCTTGAGTTACGAACTCGTGGGCAAGGAACACAGGCCTTACAGCGGCTTCTTCAGCCACTTCAAGGAAATCTGGCTCGGCCTCGACTGCTTCAACCTGATGGACATCTCCAACGTGAGCAGTTACTACTGGGTCACCGATGTGAGCAACGTCCAGTACGCCGTTCCCAACTACCTCACCCGCCGCCAACTCAACGTCCGCCTCTCCGCCAGTTTCTAAAGGGAGGAATGGCTATAATTCGTTGACCCTGCTGTCTTCGCACAAGAAGAAAACGAATGGGACAGCATCCTTATCGTTGAAAAAAAGAACAAGGAGAGCGAGGTATAAAAAGTTTTTATTACCTTTGTGAATTGAAAAATTACGATTTATTATCAACCAATAAAACAGAACCAAAATCATGGCAAAACCTTATGTTATCGGTATCGACATGGGCGGCACTAACACCGTCTTTGGCATCGTGGACGCTCGCGGCAATGTGATTGCCAGCAGTTCTATCAAGACCGCTAAACACAGCGACTTCAATGACTATATTGACGAGTTGCACACTGAATTGACGCGCTTGATGCAGGACAATGACGCAATGGACAAGATCAACGGCATCGGCATCGGCGCTCCTAACGGCAACTACTACACGGGCCTTATCGACCAGGCTCCCAACCTGCCCTGGCCTACCCCCATACCCCTGGCCGAGATGGTGACGCAGAAGTTCGGCATCCCCTGTGTGATCACCAATGACGCCAATGCTGCCGCCATCGGCGAGATGACCTATGGCGTGGCTCGCGGCATGAAGGATTTCATCATGATCACGCTGGGTACCGGTGTGGGCAGCGGCATCGTGGTGAACGGTCAGATGGTTTACGGCCACGACGGCTTTGCCGGTGAGTTGGGTCACGTGATCGTTAAGCGCACCAA
Source organism: Sodaliphilus sp. (assembly GCA_045541835.1). Taxonomy (GTDB): domain Bacteria; phylum Bacteroidota; class Bacteroidia; order Bacteroidales; family Muribaculaceae; genus Sodaliphilus. The sequence continues at coordinate 19,684 of JAZQJW010000087.1, forward strand.
CGGCCGCGTGTGCGGCTGCGGTCGCACGGGTTGTCTGGAGGCTTACTGCTCGGCAACGGGTGTGGCACGCACGGCACGCGAGTTCCTGGAACTGCGTGAAGAGCCCTCGAAACTGCGCGAGTATGACATCGAGACCATCACGAGCAAGGACGTGTATGACTGCGCTGTCGCAGGTGACAAACTGGCCAAGGAAATCTTCAACTACACGGGCACCATCTTGGGCGAGGCATTGGCCGACTTCACCAACTTCTCGAGCCCTGAGGCCTTTGTGCTGTTCGGCGGCCTGACCAAGAGTGGTGACCTGATCATGAATCCCGTGAAGGAAGCCTTTGAACGCAACGTGCTTGGCATCTACAAGGGCAAAGTGAAAATCCTCATCAGCGAACTCAAGGAGAGTGACGCTGCAGTGCTGGGCGCCAGCGCCCTGGGCTGGGAAATCAAGAACTGACCCCGTGCGATAACAAGCATCAATCAACAACTCGAGGCAGGGGCATCAACGACCGCCCCTGCCTGTCTATTAACAACAACATCAATCTATAGAAATGAAAAAAATCATACCTGCCCTGATTATCACCCTGACTCTGGCAGTGCTGGCCTCGTGCAACGAGAAACCGAGGAATTACGAACTGATTATCAACACGATGGACGGCAAGCAGAAGGTCGAGAAATTGACCGCCAAGGACGACACCGCCGCTTTGAAGTTGTACCTCGACCGCATGACCAAAAGCGTCCTTGAGGAGACCGAGAAGGACACGACTTCCATCCAGTCGATGTTCATCGTTTCACCCGATGGCGACACGCTGAACACCAACCAGGAATTGCTCCTGAAGGTGGTGGAGCCCACAACGGGCAATGAGCAGCCCATCCAGGTCAAGAAAGTCAAACTCCCGACCGAAGAGAAGAAGAATTAATGCCCTCAAGAAGAGCCCCATCGGAGCCACTCGGCTAAGGCTCAATGATGGCGATACAAAAACAAGAAACCCCGCGTCCTTATGGCGCAGGGTTTCTTGTTTATAATGATCTTGCGTAGAGTTCTGTGATTTACTCTTCGGTCTTGGGAGCCTCCTCGGCGGGAGCAGCAGGAGCCTCGGCTGCAGGAGCAGCTTTCTTGCGGCTGCGGCGGGTCGACTTCTTGACGGCGGCCTTCTCCTGGCTCTTGGCCTCGAGCATAGCCTCATTGAAGTCAACGAGTTCAATGAAGCAAGTCTTAGCGTTGTCACCCAGACGGTTGCCAAGTTTGAGAATGCGGGTGTAGCCACCGGGACGGTCGGCCACCTTAGCGGCAACGGTTGAGAAGAGTTCCTTGACGGCCTCCTTGTTCTGGAGGTGCTTGAAGACGAGGCGACGCGAAGCGGTGGTGTCGTCCTTGGTCCTGTTGATCAGGGGCTCGGCATACACGCGCAGGGCTTTAGCCTTGGCGAGGGTCGTGACGATGCGCTTGTGCATGATGAGGGAGATGGTCATGTTGGCCAACATGGCATCACGGTGGGCGCTCTTACGGCTCAGGTGGTTGAATTTCTTATTGTGTCTCATCGTTTTTTACTCTTTTTCTAATTTGTATTTAGTGATATCCATGCCAAAGTGCAGATTGAGGTTGGCCAACAGCTCCTCAAGCTCGCTGAGCGACTTCTTACCGAAGTTGCGGAACTTGAGTAGGTCGGTCTTGTTGAAGACCACGAGTTCTCCAAGCGTCTCGACCTCTGCCGACTTGAGGCAGTTGAGGGCACGCACTGAGAGGTCCATGTCAACAAGTTTGGTCTTGAGCAACTGACGCATCTTGAGTACCTCCTCGTCAAACTCCTCGTTGCCATTGTTCTCGGGATTATCGAGAACGATTTCACGGTCGGTGAAGAGTTGGAAGTGCTGGATAAGAATCTCGGCAGCGCCCTTGAGAGCGTCCTTGGGATGAATTGAACCATCGGTGGTGATTTCGATAATCAACTTCTCGTAGTCGGTCTTCTGCTCGACACGGAAGTTCTCGACAGCGGTCTTCACGTTCAGGATGGGGGTGTAGATCGAGTCGATGGCAATCACATCGATGGGGTCGTTGGCGTTGCGGTTCTCCTCGGCGGGAAGGTATCCCCTGCCCTTGTTGATCGAAAGCTCGATCTGGAAACCGCTGTTGGCGTCGATATGACAAATCTCAAGATCGGGGTTGAGCACCTCGAAAGCACTGAGCACCTTGCCAATGTCGCCAGCCTTGAAGACGCTTTGACCTGAAACCTTGACAACGGCCTTCTCGGTGTCGGTATCCTCGACAATGCGTTTGAGGCGCACCTTCTTCAGGTTGAGGATGATGTTGGTGACATCTTCCTTCACCCCGGGGATGGTAGCGAACTCATGCTCCACACCATCGATGCGGATGCCGCAGATTGCGAAGCCTTCGAGTCCCGAGAGGAGAATGCGGCGCAGCGCGTTACCGATGGTGACGCCGTAACCGGGCTCCAGAGGACGGAACTCAAATTTGCCGAACGAGTTGTCGGCTTCCAACATTAAGACTTTGTCGGGTTTCTGAAATGCTAAAATAGCCATGGATAAAAAAGTTTACTGTTTAGAATACAACTCGACGATCAACTGCTCCCTGATGGGCTCAGGAATGTCTTCACGAACGGGCATGTGCAGGAGTTTGCCGCCCTTCACGTTCTCGTCCCACTCAATCCAGGGGTACTTGCTGTGGTTGAAGCCAGCGAGTGCGTCTTGAATCACCTCGAGTGATTTGGACTTCTCACGAACGGCAACAATCTGACCCTCGCTCACTGAGTAGGAAGGAATGTTGACGACCTTACCGTCAACGGTGATGTGACGGTGCAGGACGAGTTGACGGGCTGCGGCACGCGTGGGAGCGATACCGAGACGATAAACGATGTTGTCGAGCCTAGCCTCGAGCAGTTGCAGGAGAACCTCACCGGTAACACCCTTCATGCGAGAAGCCTTGTTGAAGAGGTTACGGAATTGACGCTCAAGAACACCATAGGTGTACTTAGCTTTCTGTTTTTCGCGAAGCTGCGTGCCGTACTCCGACATCTTGCGGCGACGGTTGGCACCATGCTGGCCCGGGGGATAGTGCTTCTTCTCGAAGTACTTGTCTTCACCGAAGATAGGAGCATCCAGCTTACGGGCAATCTTTGTTTTAGGACCGGTGTATCTAGCCATAGTCTTTTTAAAAATTGATTAACATTGTGAATTGGAATCGCTTCAGTGCAGCCGCGATTGCAGAGAGGTCGTTAAAAATGCAATCCATTCACTGATAGAGATTCGCGAAAAATTAGTTGTTGATAAAACCTTCTGTTAAAAACAGGATTGTTGTTGACAGAAGCGCCTAAATCTCTTAGACCCTTCTTCTCTTGGGAGGACGGCAGCCGTTGTGGGGCAGCGGCGTGACGTCGATGATCTCGGTAACAGCGATGCCAGCGCCATGGATGGTGCGGATAGCCGATTCGCGGCCATTACCCGGACCCTTCACATAGGCCTTCACCTTGCGCAAGCCGAGGTCATAAGCGACCTTTGCGCAGTCTTCAGCAGCCATTTGAGCGGCATAGGGGGTGTTCTTCTTAGAACCACGGAAACCCATCTTGCCAGCCGAGGACCACGAAATTACCTGTCCCTCACCGTTGGCGAGGCACACAATGATGTTGTTGAACGAAGAATGCACGTGCAGTTGACCTACGCCGTCAACGCGTACGACTCTCTTCTTTGCTGCGACTGTCTTTTTAGCCATAGTAATTCAATAATGTTATTTAGTAGCTTTCTTCTTGTTAGCAACAGTTTTCTTGCGGCCCTTGCGGGTGCGTGCGTTGTTCTTGGTGCTCTGACCGCGAACAGGGAGACCGTTGCGGTGACGGATGCCGCGGTAGCAACCGATGTCCATCAATCGCTTGATGTTCATCTGCACCTCGCTGCGCAGGTCACCTTCCACTTTATATTCGTTACCGATCACCTCACGGACAGCGGCTGCCTCGGCATCGGTCCAATCCTTAACACGGGTGTTCTCATCGACACCAGCCTTCTTGAGGATCGTGGCGGCTGAACTGCGCCCGATACCAAAGATGTAGGTCAAGGCGATGACGCCGCGCTTGTTTTGGGGAATATCAACCCCGACAATTCTTACTGCCATATATTAAATTCAAAATTTTTTGCAAAGTTAATACTTTTTTTATCCCTGACGCTGTTTGAACTTGGGATTTTTTTTATTAATCACATAAAGGCGCCCTTTGCGACGTACAATCTTGCAGTCCTCGTTGCGCTTTTTGATAGAAGCTCTAACTTTCATAGTTGTATTGTGGTTTTGTTATTTGTATCTAAATGAGATTCTTCCTTTGGTCAAATCGTAGGGAGACATTTCCACTCTCACCTTGTCACCGGGCAGGATCTTGATGTAGTGCATGCGCATCTTGCCACTGATGTGGGCGGTGATCTGGTGTCCGTTCTCGAGTTCCACACGGAACATCGCGTTGGACAAAGCCTCAACGATTGTGCCGTCTAATTCTATTGCTGTCTGTTTTGCCATATAAAATCCAGAGTTACGCTTTAATTGGTCTTTAAAAAAGTTGTTGTCACACAATTTGATTCAATCAGATGAACCTCTCACCCAGGACCTCCTTGATCGGCTCAAAGGAGGACAGGATGTCGGGCTTGCCATGATGTATGGCGATGGAGTGCTCAAAGTGAGCGCTGGGCTTGCGGTCGCGGGTGCGGGTGGTCCATCCGTCACGCTCGGTGATGATGTTCTTGCTACCCATGTTGATCATGGGCTCGATGGCAATGGTCATGCCGTTGCGCAACAGCGGGCCCGTGCCGCGACGACCGTAGTTAGGAACCTCGGGGTCCTCATGGAGCTTGCGCCCCACGCCGTGTCCGCACATCTCGCGAACGACACTGTAGTTGCGGCGCTCGCAGTACTGCTGGATGGCGTTGCCGATGTCACCGATGCGGTTGCCGGGAACGGCGTGCTCGATGCCGACATAGAGTGACTCCTTGGTCGTGCGCAGCAGTTGCAGGGTCTCCTCGGCGACGTTGCCGACACAGAAGGTGTAGGTGCTGTCGCCGTTGAACCCCTCGGGGGTGACGGCACCGCAGTCACACGACACGATGTCGCCATCCTCGAGCACGTAGTTCGACGGAATGCCGTGCACCACAACCTCGTTGACCGAGGTGCAGAGCGTGGCAGGAAAGCCGTACAGCCCCTTGAAGCCGGGCGTGCAGCCTTGAGAACGGATATACTCTTCAGCGATTTGATCCAGGCGACGCGTGGTCACGCCGGGAGCAACACACTTGGCCACCTCGGCCAGCGCGCCAGCAACGACCAGATTGGCCTTGCGCAGCATCTCGATCTCCTCGTCTGTCTTGAGATATATCATAACGATTGAATTCCTCCTTTTTAAAAGACGGTTAAACGCGTTTTAGCGGTTGCGGCCCTTGATTTTACCGGACTTCATCAGACCATCATAGTGGTGCATCATCAAGTGCGTCTCAATCTGCTGGAGCGTGTCGAGGACAACACCCACAACGATGAGCAGCGACGTGCCACCAAAGAACTGGGCGAACTGCTGGTTCACGCCAAACAAGCGAGCGAATGCGGGCAGGATGGCGACCAAACCGAGGAACAGTGAACCCGGCAGGGTGATGCGCGACATGATCGAGTCAAGATACTCGGCGGTCTTCTTACCGGGCTTGATGCCGGGAATGAAGCCGCTGTTCTTCTTCATCTCCTCAGCCATCTGGGTGGGACGCACCGTGATAGCGGTATAGAAGTAGGTGAAGGCGACAATCATGAGGAAGTAAACCACATTGTACCAGAAGCTGTTCATGTCACCGAAGTTGCGTGCGATCCACGCACCGAAACCACCGCCGTCGGGGTTTGCACCGTAACCGGCAAGGGTGATGGGAATGAACATCAACGCCTGGGCAAAGATGATAGGCATCACGTTAGCAGCATTAACCTTCAGGGGGATGTACTGGCGGGCACCACCGTACTGCTTGTTGCCCACGATGCGCTTGGCATACTGCACGGGCACCTTGCGGGTACCCTGGGTCAGCATGACCGCACCAGCGGTAACAGCGAACAGGATGACAACCTCGACCAGGAACATGACCAGACCACCCTGGGCAGCACCCAGACGGCTGACAAACTCTTGAAAGACGGCGCCAGGGAAACGGGCCAGAATACCCACCAGAATGATGATGGAGATACCGTTACCGATACCCTTGTCGGTGATCTTCTCACCGAGCCACATGATCAACATCGCACCAGCGGTGAGCACGAGAGACAGGAAGATAACAATCATCGGTGTCATCTGAGTGTGTCCACCGGCTGCGTTCACCTGATACTGGAGGTTCCACAAGTAGGCGGGAGCCTGGAACAAGAGGATGAACACAGTCAAGTAACGCGTGTATTGATTGAGCTTCATGCGGCCACTCTCGCCCTCGCGCTGCATCTTCTGGAAGCTGGGCACGATCATACCCATCAGCTGGATAACGATCGAGGCGGTGATGTAGGGCATGATACCCAATGCGAAGATCGAAGCCTGACCGAAGGCACCACCCGAGAACATGTCGAGCAGCTGCATCAAGCCACCACTGGTGAACTTACGCATTGCCTCAAGGTCATCGGGACGGATTCCCGGGAGCACCACGTGACATCCAAAGCGATAAATCACGATGAACAGGAAAGTGGTGATGAGACGCTTGCGCAGGTCTTCAATCTTCCAGATGTTTTTTAATGTTTCAATGAGTTTCATCGTCGGGTTAGAGTTTTACGATTGAGCCACCGGCAGCGGTGATGATCTCCTCGGCCTTCTTGGAGAAGGCATGGGCTTCAACCTCAACCTTGTGGTTGAGCTGACCCTGGCCCAAAATTTTAACAAGTTGGTTCTTACGTACCATACCAGCCTGCATGAGGTCGGCAACGGTGATTTTCTCGAGGTTGTTCTTCTCGGCGAGCGTGTCAAGCACAGCAACGTTGATGGCCTTGTATTCCACACGGTTGATGTTCTTGAAACCGCCCTTGGGGACGCGACGCTGCAGAGGCATCTGGCCGCCTTCGAAGCCGACCTTCTGCTTGTAACCCGAGCGAGACTTTGCACCCTTGTGACCACGGGTCGACGTTCCACCCTTGCCCGAACCGGGACCACGGCCAACGCGACTTTTCTTCTTATTTGAACCTACAGCAGGTTTTAAATCATGTAATTCCATAAATGTTGTTTCTTGTTTTGAAGTTTTAAGAATTAATCAACATTGGTGACTTCCACCAGATGACGAACTGCGTTTACCATACCCAGAACCTGAGGGGTTGCCTCCAGGGTGACGGTGTGGTTCAGTTTCCTGAGTCCCAGAGCGTCGAGGGTCTTCTTTTGGCGAGCCGGACGGTTGATGCGGCTTTTCACTTGCTTAATCTGTATCTTAGCCATAACTTATAAACAAATTTTAACCGTTAAACACCTTGTCCACCGTGATGCCGCGATAATGGGCAACGGTAGCCGGGCTGCGCATCTCGTCGAGGGCCTTGAGAGTGGCCTTCACCAGGTTGTGGGGGTTGCTCGAGCCCTTGGACTTACAGATAACATCGGTAACACCTACCGTCTCAAAGACGGCACGCATAGCACCACCAGCCTTCACACCGGTACCGGCGCTGGCGGGCTTCATGATGATGCGGCTGCCACCGAACTTGGCGACTACCTCATGAGGAATGGTACCCTTGTGAACGGGGACCTTGATCAGGTTCTTCTTTGCAACCTCGGTACCCTTGGAAATAGCCGTGGTAACCTCATTGGCCTTACCCAAGCCGTAGCCGATGATGCCGTTGCCGTCACCGACAACAACGATGGCTGCAAAGGTGAAAGTGCGACCACCCTTAGTAACCTTGGTGGTGCGGTTGATGGCAACCAGACGCTCCTTGAGTTCGGCGTCGGCAGCGATCTTTACTCTATTATTTTTCTTCAGCATGATGTTGTTTCTTTAGAATTTAAGTCCGCCTTTGCGTGCGCCGTCGGCCAACGATTTAACTCTACCATGGAACAGGAAGCCATTGCGGTCAAACACAACGGTGTTGATGCCAGCCTCGAGGGCTTTCTTGGCAACGGCCTCGCCCACCTTAGCGGCGATTTCGCTCTTGGTACCCTCGGTGATGCCCTTCGAAGAGGCAGAGCACAGGGTGTTGCCAGCGACGTCGTCAATGAGCTGGGCATAAATTTGCTTGTTGCTGCGGAAGACACACAGCCTGGGTCGCTCCGGAGTGCCACTGATGCGGCCACGGATGCGGGCCTTAATCTTGTTTCTTCTATCAGATTTGGATATCATATCGTTTCCTTTCTACTTAATTATTTGGCAGCTGCCGTTTTACCAGACTTACGACGAATAACTTCGCCAACAAACTTAACACCTTTGCCCTTGTAGGGTTCGGGCTTGCGGAAGGAGCGGATCTTGGCACAGATCTGGCCAAGGAGCTGCTTGTCGCATGACTCGAGGGTGATGAGCGGGTTCTTGTTGCGCTCCGACTTGGCCTCAACCTTGACCTCGGGCGGCATCTTCAAGTAGATGGCGTGGGAGTAACCGAGGGCCAGCTCCAGCACTTGACCGTTGCTGGTGGCGCGGTAACCGACGCCGACAATCTCCAATTCTTTCTTGAAACCCTGGCTCACGCCGACAACCATGTTGTTGATCAGCGCGCGGTACAAACCGTGCTGAGCACGTGACTCACGCTCGTCGTTGGGGCGAGTCACCTTGATTTCATTGTTCTCGACCTCTACCGTGATGTTGGGGTTCAGGGTCTGCTTGAGCTCGCCCTTGGGGCCCTTGACGGTGAGGATGTTGTCCTTTTGTTCAACAGTTACGCCAGCGGGGATGGCGATGTGCAATTTACCGATTCTTGACATAGCGCAGTTCCTCCATTAATAAACGTAACACAATACTTCGCCACCAATCTTCTGGGCCTTGGCCTCCTTGTTGGTCATCACGCCCTTGGAAGTCGACAGGATGGCAATACCTAAACCATTGAGCACGCGGGGCATGTCCTTGTAGCCAGTGTACTGGCGAAGGCCGGGCCTTGAAACGCGTGTGAGGCACTTGATAGCGCTAACGTGGTCAACGTTGTCATACTTGAGCGCGATCTTGATGGTGCCACGGGGAGAGTTCTCTTCCTCGACGAACTTGTAGTTCAGGATGTAACCCTGGTCGAAGAGGATCTTGGTGATCTCCTTTTTGAGCTTGGAAGAAGGGATTTCAACGACACGGTGCTGTGCCTTGATCGCATTCCTCAATCTAGTCAGATAATCTGCAATAGGATCTGTCATTATTGTAACTTGTTTAAATTGATTCGACCTTGTCGAACAATATTTAATACTTAATGTTATTGTTTAATTGAAAAAGTGGTGGTTGAAATCACCAGCTGGCCTTGTGCACACCGGGGATGAGACCGTTGGAGGCCATCTCGCGGAAGTTGATGCGGGAGATGCCGAACTGACGCATGTAACCCTTGGGACGGCCTGACATCTTGCAGATGTTGTGCAGGCGCACGGGAGAAGCGTTGCGAGGCAGCTTCTGGAGTGCATCATAGTCACCGTCCTTCTTGAGCTGGGCGCGCTTGGCGGCATATTTGGCGACGAGGCGCTCACGCTTGGCCTGGCGGGCTTTCATTGATTCTTTTGCCATAATTTAACTCTCAATTATTTGTTGTTAAACGGGATTCCGAATTCCTTGAGCAGTGCATAGCCTTCCTCGTCGGTCTTGGCGGTGGTGACGAAGGTGATGTTCATACCGGTCAGCTTGGTCACGTTGTCGATGTTAATCTCGGGGAAGATGATCTGCTCGGTAACGCCAACGGTGTAGTTGCCACGTCCATCGAGCTTGCCGTTAACACCCTTGAAGTCGCGGATACGCGGCAGGGCGATGCGGATGAAACGCTCCATGAACTCGTACATGCGGTCACGACGCAGTGTCACGCGTACGCCAATCGGCATCTTCTTGCGGACCTTGAAGTTGGAGATATCCTTCTTCGAGAGGGTCTGAACAGCCTTCTGGCCGGTGATTGCGGTGAGTTCGTTGATGGCGGTCTCAATGATCTTCTTGTCCTGGGTGGCATCACCCAAGCCCTCGTTGAGGACGATCTTCACCAGACGCGGAATCTGCATCGGTGTACTGTAGTTGAATTGCTTCATCAAAGCGGGAGCAATCTTCTCGTCATATTGTTTCTTCAGCGTGGTACTCATTACTTAATCTCCTCTCCAGATTTTTTAGAATAACGAACTTTCTTGCCGTTCTCGTCCATCTTGAATCCCACGCGGGTGGGCTTGGCATCGCGGCCGCTCTTGGGGTCAACGACTGCCAGGTTGCTCAAGTGGATGGGGGCTTCCTTCTTGATAATGCCGCCCTGAGGGGCCTTGGCATTGGGCTTCGTGCTCTTGGACACGATGTTGACACCCTCGACGATGGCCTTGCACTGCTCGGGCAGGATGCTCAGGACGCGTCCGGTCTTACCCTTGTCGTCGCCAGCGAGAACATAGACGGTGTCACCCTTCTTGATTTTTAATTGAGCCATATGTGGTTTATTGCTATTTTAAAATGATGATTAAAGAACCTCGGGAGCGAGCGAAACAATCTTCATGTTGGTGGCGCGCAACTCACGGGCCACGGGACCGAAGATGCGCGTTCCGCGCAACTCGCCGGTATTAGTGAGCAATACACAGGCGTTGTCGTCGAAGCGAATGTAGGAACCGTCTTGACGGCGGATCTCCTTGCTGGTGCGTACAACGACTGCCTTGGAAACGGTACCCTTCTTCACCTCTGAAGCGGGGATAGCCTTCTTGACGGTGACAACGATGATGTCACCAACCGAAGCGTAGCGTCTGCCTGAGCCGCCCAGCACCTTGATGCAGAGGACTTCCTTGGCGCCGCTGTTGTCGGCAACTGTCAATCTACTTTCAGTCTGTATCATAATCTATAATTACTTGGCTTTTTCGATGATTTCAACTAATCTCCACCTCTTGGTCTTGCTCAACGGGCGGGTCTCCATCAGGCGAACGGTGTCGCCAACATTGCACTCGTTGTTCTCGTCATGAGCGTGGTACTTCTTTGTCTTGTT
>JAZQJW010000088.1:0-23290 GCA_045541835.1 Sodaliphilus sp.
AAGAACATGGCAGACATGGCGGTCAAATACGGTACAGAGCGATTCGTCATGATCTCTACGGACAAAGCGGTCAACCCCACCAATATCATGGGCGCCAGCAAGCGTATCGCGGAGATCTATGTGCAGTCGCTTTTCCGCAAACTGCACGAGAAAGACCCGAACTGCACAAAATTCATCACCACGCGGTTTGGCAATGTGTTGGGCAGCAACGGTTCGGTCATTCCGTATTTCCGCAAACAGATCGCAGCCGGAGGACCTGTGACGGTGACCCATCCGGAGATCATCCGCTATTTCATGACCATTCCGGAGGCGTGTTGCCTGGTGATGGAGGCGGGCACATTAGGCGAAGGAGGCGAGATATTCATCTTCGATATGGGCGAACCGGTTAAGATTCTGGATCTGGCACGCAACATGATCCGGCTGGCGGGGTACACGCCGGAAAAAGATATTCCGATCATCTTCACGGGTCTCCGTCCGGGCGAGAAACTATACGAAGAGTTGCTGAACCAGAAAGAGACGACCCTCCCCACCGCCAACAAGAAAATCATGGTTGCCCGGGTGCGTGAGTTTGATTTTGACGCCGTCAAAGAGCAGGTGGACCAGTTGATCAAAACCAGCCGGACGAGCAAGCCTTTTACTACGGTCAAACTGATGAAACAACTGGTACCCGAATATATCAGCAACAACTCCATTTATGAACAATTAGATCCGCAATGATACAACAAATACAGACATTCTTTTTAGCGCACAGTTATCTGATCGGTCTGGTCAGTTTTGCTTTTGGCATGTTGGCACTCCCTGTGGTGATCCGTATCGCGAAAGCGAAAGGGCTGGTAGTGCGTCCCAACAAACGGATGAGCCACACCGGCGAGGTGCCCAATATCGGCGGCTTGGGTATCTATTTCAGCGTTATGCTCTCGTATCTGCTTTTTGATTTCGGGCAGGTAGCGAACAACCAGTTCTTCCTGATCGGCGTAGCTCTGATCATGGTGGTCGGGTTTATCGATGATATTCTGGTCTTGACGCCGCTCGCCAAACTGTTGGGCGAAGCAGTAGCAGGTCTGGCTTTGATCGGTTTTGGCGACCTGCGGCTGACCCATCTGCACGGTATCTTCGGCATTGGAGAGATCGGTATTGTCCCCAGTTATCTGCTGTCGCTTTTTGTGCTCATCGGCATCATCAATGCGATTAACCTGATCGACGGTGTGGACGGACTCGCGAGCGGTTTAGGGATGCTGTACTGCCTTTTCTTCGCCGTCTATTTCTACCTTGTCGGCTCCACCAGCTGGTCGATCCTGGCGATTTGTATGATCGGCGCGCTGGCGGTGTTCTTCATCTATAATGTGTTCGGCAACCGCGGAAAGATCTTCATGGGCGATTCCGGCAGCCTGCTCTTGGGCTATCTGATCACAGCCTTTGTGTTCCGTTTTTGCGAACAGAACGCATACCATGTCGTGCCGGAGGCTTATCACATGGACGCCGCTCCGGCGGTAGCTATTTGCGTGCTGACGGTTCCTATTTTCGACACCATCCGCGTCAGCTTGACCCGTATCAAACATCATTGTTCGCCCTTCAAACCGGACAAGAACCATATCCACCACCTGCTGCTGCGCACGGGTTTGAACCATTTCCAGACGACCTGCGTATTGCTCTCCGTGAGCGTCCTGTTTATCGGTTTGGCGATCTTGGGCAGAAACTGGAATATCTGGCTGTTGCTGCTGGCGGATTTCGCTTTGGCAACCGCTCTGACGCTCGTCTTATGGCGCATTCTGAATAAGAAACTATACGGCAATGTTGACGATTGATCACATATCCATGGAGTTCTCGTCCCGCCCTGTGCTGGACGACATCTCGTTCCTTGTCAACCGCAAGGAGCGCATCGCGCTGGTGGGCAAGAACGGAGCGGGCAAAACAACTTTGTTGCGCCTGATTGCCGGCGAATACCAACCCACCTCCGGGCGTATTGCCAAAGAGAACGACATGACCATCGGATACCTGCCGCAGGTGATGCTTTTTCAGGACGACAGAACGCTCCGCGAAGAAGTGATGACCGTCGCGCACGAGGACGAAGCGCGCTTTGTCGCCGAAATGGACCGAACGATCATCGGCTTGGGATTCGAACGTAAGGACTTTGACCGTCCGTGCAGCGAGTTCTCCGGAGGATGGCGAATGCGTATTGAGTTAGCGAAGATCCTGTTGCGGCATCCCGACCTGTTGCTGCTGGACGAGCCCACCAACCATCTCGACATCGAGTCCATCCAGTGGCTGGAGACCTTCCTGAAGAACCGCAACGCCGCCTTGCTGCTCGTGTCCCACGACCGCGCCTTCATCGATAATGTCACCAACCGCACCATCGAGATTTCGCTGGGCCGCATCTATGACTACAAGGTGAGTTACAGCCAGTTTGTTGAACTGCGCAAGGAACGCGTGGAGCAGCAGATGCGTGCCTACGAGAACCAGCAGAAACTCATCCACGACACCGAGGACTTCATCGAGCGCTTCCGCTACAAGGCCACCAAGGCGGTACAGGTGCAGAGCCGCATCAAGATGCTCGAGAAACTGGAGCGCATCGAGGTCGATGAGGTGGACCGCTCACGCATGCGACTGAAGTTCCCGCCCGCTCCCCGCAGCGGCGACTACCCCGTCATTGCCGAGGACCTGCGCAAGGACTATGGCGCGTTGAACGTGTTCCATGACGTGACCTTCACCATCAAGCGCGGCGAGAAAGTCGCCTTTGTGGGCAAGAACGGCGCCGGCAAGTCCACCCTCGTCAAGTGCATCATGGGCGAAATCCCCTTCGACGGCAAACTGCAGATTGGACATAATGTCAAAATCGGCTACTTCGCCCAAAACCAGGCGCAGTTGCTCGACGAGACCCTCACGGTGCACGACACCATCGACTATGTGGCCGTGGGCGACATCCGCACGCGCATCAACGACATCCTGGGCGCCTTCATGTTCGGCGGCAAGAACGCCGACAAGAAGGTCAAGGTGCTGAGCGGCGGCGAGAAGAGCCGTCTGGCGATGATACGCCTGCTGCTGCAACCCGTCAACCTGCTCATCCTCGATGAGCCGACCAACCACCTCGACATGCCCAGCAAGGACGTCTTGAAGGAGGCGCTGCAAGCCTTCGAGGGCACCGTCATCGTCGTCTCCCACGACCGTGACTTCCTGAACGGCATCGTGAACAAGGTGTACGAGTTCGGCGACCACCACGTGCGCGAGCACTTGGGCGGCATCTACGACTTCCTACAGAAGAAGCGGTTAGACTCCCTGCAGCAACTGGAAATCAGGAACACCGCAGCGACGGCGGCTGATGTTGAGTCGCAAAATGTTGCGTCTCCCACCAGCCAGGGCAAGATGGACTACCAGCGCCAGAAGGAGCGTGAACGCCGCATCCGCCAGGCCGAGAAAAAGGTGAAGACCTGCGAGACCCGCATCGCCGAACTGGAACAGCAACTCGCCGAAATCGAGGAGAAACTCTCAACAGCGTCGAGCGAGAACCTGGACATCTACTACACCCACTCCAAGATTTCCCGCGAACTCGAGGACGTCATGGCCCAGTGGGAAGAGGCCGGTGAAGAGCTGGAGAGAGCCAAGAGTTAGGAATGAGAAATGAGGAATGAGGAATGTTGAGGGCTGTTGATATCAATAGTAGCAGTGCTGGGGATGAGGCGCTCAGGCGACTCTATGAGACGGCGTTCCCTGACGGGGAACAGATTCCGTATGATGAATTGATTGAGTTGATGGACCTCATGGACATCGACTTCACGGCCTACTATGACAAGGATATGCTCGTGGGGCTGATGATAGTATTGAAATTGCCGAGGTATAATTGGGGATGGTATTTTGCCGTGCGCGAGGAATTGCGCGGCCAAGGCTACGGACAGGCCATCCAGAAGGCGACACTCGACAAATACCGTAACGGACGCCCCTATATCATCGACATCGAGTCGCCCCTGCAGCCCGACGCTCCCAACCCCGAGCAACGCCAGCGGCGCCATGCCTTCTACCTGCGCAACGGCATGAGGGACACCGGCACCTGCCGCACCTACAATAACATCACTTTCACCATCCTCACCACGAGCGACGAGCCGTTCACGCTGCAGGACTATGACGACATCGTGGCAGCCCTGCGTGCCGCCTGGGAGAACATGCCGGGCCACGAATAAGACTATTTAACCTTTTCCATTTGTCCACTTGGCGGCAATACGTTATTTTTGCGGTCATGAAATGGGTAATTTCCATAGTGCTTGCGCTGTGTGTCCTGATTGGGGCGGCACAAGAGAATCAGACGATCAGGCTGCAGTTTGATCAGTCCAAAATCAGCCCCGATTTCACCATGCCCGAACTGCCCGGCATCAGTCCCGCCACCAACATCAAACCCACCTTAAACGCCAACCTGCCCACTGCCGCCGACCTCAAGTTGGACTACCGCAGCAGCCTGGGCGACTCGCTGGCCATCTATGAGTTGGAATGGCGCGACAACCATTGGAGCAGCATTCCCCACTTCCGTTACGACACCAACCCCTATAGCCGCGACTGGTCGTCGGGCGGCGTCATCACCCGCCTGGGCAAGGGTTACTTGACGGGCAGCGGCGCCCACACCACCTACCTGGGCATGGGCAACACTGCCAGTGCCAGCGTCGCCTTCACCATGCCGGTGGGCGACCGACTGATGGTCTCGGCCGGTGTCACGGGCAGCAAATACCACTTCGACCGCGCGGCATGGAACGACTACGGCATGTTCGGCAACGCGTCGTTCCGTCTCAACGACCGGCTGTCGCTCAATGCCTTCGGGCAGTACTACGTCAATCAGCAGTTCCACTCGGTGGCGGCGATGCCGTTCTTGGCCAGTTCGTCCTACGGCGGCACGCTGGCTTGGAAAGCCAGCGACAACTTCTCGCTCGATGTGGGAGCGAGGCGCATCTATGACCCCTACACCGGCCGCTGGCGCACCATGCCCGTCGTGCAGCCCACGTTCAACCTGCTGGGCGCTCCCATCTCGATTGACGCCGGCCCGTGGATTTACCAATTGTTTGACGCGCTGCTCAATGGCGGGAAAAACAGCCACGACTGGGGCGACCCGAAGTACCGCCCGGTTTCCGTCCCCGACGTCATGCGCAACCAGCCAGGCTTCAACCCCAACAGCCCGGTGCCCATCCCCGACGCCTTCCGCCACTGACGCCCGCCTCTAATCATCAGACAACGACAACATGCAATAACAACTCATAAAACCCCACGATTATGACCGAACCTGTAAACAATATTGACGTTAAAGTCATCGCCATGGGTAACGGATGGCAGACCATCAGTCTCACATTTGATGAGACAAGTGTGGGTTTCCTGGCCTCCTACATCGGCGATTGCCCCTTGTCCTCACTCATCACACTGGTGGCTAAAATCGATGAGGAAATCCAGGACGGAGAGAAGCCCTTCAAGCGCCACCTTGAATGGTTTCAAGAGCCCGGAGTCATGCAACTGATTGTTGACAGCGACGGCACCGTCGACGATATCACCATCAAACAAACCGGCAAGGACATGCTGGGATTTGACTTCGACGTCGAGGAGATGAAGGACCCCGAGGACATCTATCACTTCAGCGTGCGGCACGACGACTTGAGAAACGCCGTCGTCGCCGAGGGCACCAGCATGCTCAAGGAATTCGGCCTCAGGGGCTACAACGACAACTGGAACGACGGCCCTGACAATTTCCCCGTTGCCGCCTTCCTGCTGCTCCTGGGCAACGAGGTGACTTACAGCGAGGATGACGAGATCAGCGTCAGCAGCCTTGATAAAGAAATTGACCTGCTGAAATCAATCCTGTAGGCAGCGCGCCGCGGCAATTGGCGAGTTCCCCCTGTTTTATGGATTTTTAGATGTATTGATTTTGGCAGGTGGGAAAGATTGTGTAACTTTGCACGTTAATTCAGACTTGAATGGTCATCAAGAGCACAATAGAAGACATCATCAGGGAAGACCTGGCGGCAATATGGTCTATCCTGAACAGCGAGGAGAAGCATCTTATCGCTGAAAACTTTGTCATTCACAACTACCGCAAGGGCCAGATCATCTATGCCGAGAAGGATGAGCCGGAATTCCTGTGGGTGCTCATCAAGGGCAAGGTGAAACGTTTCAAGAACGGTGTCGGCGGCAAGCCGCAGATCCTGCGCCTGTACCGCCCCATCCAGTACTTCGGCTACCGCGCCTGGTTCGCCAAGGAGCCGTACGTCGCCAGCACCATGGCCATTGAGCCGTCTCAGGTGGGCACCTTGCCCATGACGACGGTCAAGGAACTCATCGACGGCAATATCAAGCTGGCGTGGTTTTTCCTGCACGAGTTGTCCAAGCACCTTGGCGGCAGTGAATCCAAGGTGGTCACGCTGACCCAGAAACACATCCGCGGCCGCCTGGCCGAGGCCCTGTGCATGCTGGTCGACAATTACGGTTATGAGGACGATGGCAAGACGTTGAAAATCTATATGGCCCGCGAGGACCTCGCCAACCTGTCCAACATGACCACCGCCAATGCCATCCGCACCCTCTCTACCTTTGCCCAGGAACGTATCATCACTGTTGACGGCCGTCGCATCCGCATCGTCGACGAGCCCACGCTGCGCAACATCAGCCGCTTTGGATAACGCCTCATGACGCTATGATCATCGCTCAACAGAAACGCAAAGAAAACATCGCCGAGTATCTCCTGTACCTGTGGCAGGTAGAGGACTTGCTGCGTGCGTGCCACCTGGACATCGACACGGTGGACAAGGCGGTCATCTCACGCTATGACGTGGACGAGAAGACGCGTGGCGACATCCGCGAGTGGTATGAGTCGCTCATCAAGATGATGGAACTGGAGAACGTGCGTGACAAGGGCCACATCCGCGTGTGCCACAACGTGCTCATCCGCCTCAACGACCTGCACCAGCAACTGCTGGCCGACCATGGCCGTTTCCCCGAATACCACGCCGACTATTACCGCACCCTGCCCCACATCGTTCAGTTGCGCGCCTCCCTGCCCGAGCAAGAGCGCCCCAGCGAACTGGAGACCTGCTTCAACGCCCTGTATGGCGTGATGCTGCTCCACCTGCAAGGCAAGGACATATCCCAAGACACCGCCGCCGCGATTTCCCAGATTTCGCACTTCATCGGCCTGCTCGCCGCCTACTTCAAGCGCGACGAGGAGAAGCCCCTGTTCGGCGACGACCTAAATGACGAATAATCATGGACAAGAGCAATATACTCATCACCGGCGCTAACGGCCAACTGGGTCACGAGATGCGCAACGTACTGGCAAGCGACCCGCGCTTCGACGTCACCTTCACCGATGTAGCCGGCGACGACACCGCCACGCTCGACATCACCGACGAGGCTGCCGTGGAACAAATGGTCACCGACCGCGCCATCGACATCATCGTCAACTGCGTCGCCTATACCGCCGTTGACGCTGCCGAGGACAACGAAGACCTGGCCAGCCGCCTCAATGCCGACGCCGTGGGCATCCTCGCCCGCGTCGCCAAGCGTCACGGGGCGCGCATGGTCCACGTCTCGACCGACTATGTGTTTGACGGCAAGGCCTGTATCCCCTATACCGAGGACATGCCCACCTGCCCCCAGTCGGCCTACGGCCGCACCAAACTCGACGGCGAGCGCCAACTGCTCGACGCGCTCGGCGACGACGCCGTCATCCTGCGCACCGCCTGGCTCTATTCGCCTTACGGCAAGAACTTCGTCAAGACGATGCTCATGCTGGGCAAGGACAAGCCGGCGTTGAAGGTCGTGTTTGACCAGGTGGGCTCCCCCACCTGTGCCCGCGACCTGGCTCGCGCCATCGTCACCGTGATGACTGCCGGCCAGTGGCACGGCGGCATCTATCACTTCAGCAACGAGGGCGTCATCTCGTGGTATGACTTCACGCTGGCCATTCACCGCCTGGCAGGCATCACCACCTGTGACGTGCAACCCTGCCACAGCGACGAGTTCCCCGCCAAGGCCCACCGTCCCGCCTACAGCGTGCTCGACAAGACACGGTTCAAGACCACCTTCGGCGTGACCGTCCCCTACTGGCTCGACAGCCTCGACGACACCATCAAACAACTATTGGCTATTAACTGTTAACTGTTCACTAAGAATAATGTCCCTGACAACCGAAATCACCCGCCGCCGCACCTTTGCCATCATCAGCCACCCTGATGCCGGCAAGACGACGCTCACCGAGAAATTGCTGCTCTTTGGTGGCGCGATTCATGTGGCAGGCGCCGTGAAGTCTAACAAGATCAAGAAGACCGCCACCAGCGACTGGATGGAGATTGAGAAACAACGTGGTATCTCGGTCGCCACCTCGGTCATGGGATTCAACTACGGCGATTACAAAATCAATATCCTCGACACCCCCGGCCACCAGGACTTCGCCGAGGACACCTACCGCACCCTGACGGCTGTCGACAGCGTCATCATCGTGGTCGATGTCGCCAAGGGCGTCGAGACCCAAACCAGGAAACTGATGGAAGTGTGCCGCATGCGCAACACGCCCGTCATCATCTTTGTCAACAAGCTCGACCGCGAGGGCCGCGACCCGTTCGACATCCTCGACGAACTGGAGCAGGAACTGAAGATTGACGTGCGCCCCCTGAGTTGGCCCATCAACATCGGTGCCCACTTCAAGGGTGTGTACAACATCTATGAGCACAACATCAGCCTGTTCAAGCCCGACAAGCAGCACGTGACAGACCGCGTGGACATCCACGACATCAACGACCCGGCCATCGACGTTGCCGTGGGCAAGGCCGATGCCGAGAAACTGCGTGCCGACATCGAACTCATCGACGGCGTCTACCCCGACTTCAACACCCTCGACTACCTTGACGGCAAGGTGGCCCCCGTGTTCTTCGGGTCGGCGCTGAACACCTTCGGCGTGAAGGAGTTGCTGGACTGCTTCGTGCGCATCGCTCCGTCGCCGCGCCCCGTGAACGCCATTGAGCGCACGGTGGAGCCCGGCGAGGACAAGTTCACGGGCTTCGTCTTCAAGATTCACGCCAACATGGACCCAAACCACAGGAGTTGCATCGCCTTTGTGAAGGTGTGCTCCGGCGTGTTCCAGCGCAACGGCAACTACAAGCACATCCGCAGCGGCAAGAGCTACCGCTTCAGCGCCCCGACGGCCTTCATGGCCCAGAAGAAGGAAATCATCGACGAGGTGTATCCCGGCGACATCGTGGGTCTGCCCGACAACGGCATCTTCAAGATTGGCGACACCTTGACCGAGGGCGAAGAACTCCACTTCAAGGGCTTACCCAGCTTCTCGCCCGAGATGTTCAAGTATATCGAGAACTCCGACCCGATGAAGACCAAACAACTCAACAAGGGTCTTGAGCAGTTGATGGACGAGGGTGTGGCCCAGATGTTCATCAACCAATTCAACAACCGCAAGATTATCGGCACCGTTGGGCAACTGCAGTTTGAGGTCATCCAGTACCGCCTGCTGCACGAGTATGGCGCCCAGTGCCGCTGGGAACCCATCCACCTGTACAAGGCCTGCTGGATAGAGAGCGACGACGAGGATGCCCTCGACGCCTTCAAGAAGCGCAAGCACCAGTTCATGGCGCTCGACCGCGAGGGCCGCGACGTCTTCCTCGCCGACAGCAACTACGTCCTGCAGATGGCACAGCAGGACTTCCCGAAAATCACCTTCCACTTCACCAGTGAGTTCTAATATCATCATTTCACATCACCGCAAAACAAGAACAAATGGAAAGACTGACTAAATTATACGAGCAATTTGTGGGCAGCGAGCCCACCGAGATTGTCCTGATGGACAAGGCCGGTTCCAACCGCAGTTACTACCGCATGAACGGTGAGCGTCCCATCGTGGGCGTCATCGGCGAGTCACGCGAGGAGAACGACGCTTTCGTCTACATCGCGCGCCATTTCCGCGAGCAGGGGCTGTCGGTGCCCGAGGTCTACGGTGTGAGCGATGACCACATGGCCTATATCCAGGAGGACCTGGGCAAGAAGCCCGAGAACATCCTGTGGAACAAGATTCGCCGCAGTTCCATCACCCACGCCTTCACCAGCGAAGAGAAAGAACTGCTGCGCCGGGCCATGCGTGACCTGGTGGACATCCAGTTCCGTGGTGCCCAAGGCTTTGACTATAACAATTGCTACCCCGCCAAGTGCTTTGACGAGCGTTCCATCAAGTGGGACCTGAACTACTTCAAGTATTGCTTCCTCAAGGCCACCGGCGTGGTGTTCAACGAGGACAAACTCGAGAATGACTTCGAGAAACTGGTCCACGACCTGCTGGCTGTTCCCAGCGAGACGTTCATGTACCGTGACTTCCAGTCCCGCAACGTGATGCTCGTTGGCAACGCCGACAAGCCCGCCGAGTGCAAACTGGCCTTCATCGACTTCCAGGGCGGTCGCCGCGGCCCGTACTACTATGACGTGGCCTCCTTCGTGTGGCAGTCACGCGCCAAGTACCCCGACGACCTGAAGAAGGACCTCGTGAAAGCCTATCTTGAGAAACTCAAGGAATATCAGCCCGACCTCGACGAGACGGAATTCTACGACAACCTGCGACTGTTCGTGCTCTTCCGCACGCTGCAGGTGCTCGGCGCCTACGGTTTCCGCGGCTACTTCGAGAAGAAGCCCGACTTCATGAAGAACAGCATTGTTCCCGCTGTGGCCAACCTGCGCAAACTGGTCATCGAAAAGCCGTTCACCCAGTATCCTTACCTGAGCCTCGTTATTGATGAGTTGGTCAACCTCAAGGACTTCGTCAGCGAGGATAAGGGCCTGACCGTCAAGGTGATGAGTTTTGCCTACAAGAAAGGCATTCCCCACGACTCATCGGGCAATGGCGGCGGCTTTGTGTTCGACTGCCGCGCGCTGAACAATCCCGGCAAGTATGACAAGTACAAGATGTTCACCGGTCTTGACCAGAACGTCATCGACTTCCTGAAGAAGGAGAGCACCATCGACAAGTGGCTCAAGCACGTCTATGCCCTCGTCGACGAGTCGGTGGAGCGCTACAAGAAGCGCGGTTTCACCGACCTGATGGTGTGCTTCGGCTGCACGGGCGGTCAGCACCGCTCGGTCTATGCCGCCGAACACCTGGCCGAACACATCCACGAGAAGTTTAACGTGCGCGTCGAGTTATCGCATCGCGAGCAGCCCGACCACGAGCGCACCCTCAACCCTGTTGACAAACAATGAAAGCGCTGATTTTTGCGGCAGGTCTGGGCACACGCCTGCGCCCCCTAACCGACGACCGCCCAAAGGCCATGGTCGAGATAGCCGGCAAACCCATGCTGCAGCACGTCATCGAGCGCGTTGCGGCAGCGGGCTTTGACGACATCACCATCAACATCCACCACTACGGGCAGATGATCATCGACTTCCTGGAGAGCCATGACAACTTCGGGCTGAACATGCACATCAGCGACGAGCGCGGCCTGTTGCTCGACACCGGTGGCGGCATCCTCAAGGCGCGCCAGTGGCTGGACGGCGACGAGCCCTTCCTGGTTCACAACACCGACATCATCAGCACGCTGGACCTGAAAGCGTTCTACGACTATCACGTCGAGCACGACGCCTTGGCAACCATCCTGGTCAAGGAGCGACTGACGCAACGCTATTTCCTCTTTGACGAGAACGACCGCCTGTGCGGCTGGACCAACAAGGCGACAGGAGAGTTCAAGCCCGACCCCGAGAAACTGCGTGACCGCGACCTGCGCGAACTGGCCTTCGGCGGCCTGCATGTCATCTCACCGCGCATCTTCCCGCATCTGGAACGTTACCGCCGCCAGCAAGGTGAGAAGTTCTCCATCACGCCATTCTATGTCAACGAGTGCAAGCATCACCTCATCCACGGCTACCATCCCGACACCGACTACCAGTGGCTCGACATCGGCAAGCCCGAGACCCTGGCCCAAGCCCAGCAACTACTCGAGAACAATTAAACCATCCCCCTCAAATCCCGTCTAAAAACAACGAACTAGAGACTAGATACTTAAGACTAGGGACTAGGGACTAAAAACTTAAAACTCAAAACTCAAAACTAAGAATATATAATGAAAAAGACCATCATCTTCGCAGCCATCATGCTGCTCGTGGCAGGCACCGTCACGCTCGATGCCCGCACCAAGAAGGCCACCAAGGCCAAGAAGGCCTCCACCACACAGGTCATCTACACCGGCGAAATCGCCAAGAAGGTGGTAGGCTATAACGGCACCACGCCGCTCAACATCACCATCAAGAACGGCGTCATCGAGAACATCGAGGTGCTCCCCAACCAGGAGTCTCCCGGCTATCTCAAGCGCGCCAAGGACAAAGTGCTGCCCCAGTACATCGGCAAGACCGTCGCCCAGGCCAAGAACCTCAAGCCCGACATCGCCACCGGTGCCACCTACACCAGCGAAGCCCTCATCAAGAACATCCAGATGGGCCTCCAGCAGGTGAAAACCACCGGCAGCAAAAAAGCGACAGCCAAGAAGACCGCCGCCAAGGGCAGAAAACGCCACTAACCAGCGCGTTATCGAGAACCGAAAACTAAACGCATGCATCTCTGTAAAAAGAAGCGTGCGTTTTTTTGTGACCACAGGATGCAAGATTAGGCATTCGCCCAAGTTTATCCATTGAAAGAGACCCAAGTCCAGTGACCGAGCAACAAATCGTCAACGGCGTCAAGAACGGTGACCGGAAGGCCATGCACGAGATGTATGACCTGCTGGCAGGCTCCGCTATGGCCACCGCAGTGCGGTATCTGGCCGACCGCGACGTGTGCCGTGACGTGCTGCAGGACTGCTTTCTCAAGGCATTCACGCGCATCGGCGAGTTCGCCTATCGTGGACAGGGGTCACTGCGCGCATGGATGACACGGATTGTCGCCAACGAGTCCATCAATCACCTCAAGCGGCAATCCCGACTGACGTTCCTCGAAGAGACCGACAGGGATGTGCCCGACGAAGTGCCCGACGAAGAGCCGCCCAACATCGTCCACGTCCCGCCCGAGGAAATCAACAGGATGATTGCGGCCCTGCCCCAGGGATACCGCGTGGTGTTCAACCAATTCGTGTTTGAGCACAAGAGCCACAAGGAGATTGCACGGGAGCTGGGCATCAAGGAAAACTCCTCGGCCTCCCAACTGCTGAGAGCCAAGCGACTGCTGGCCAAAATGATTCACCAATATCAACAAGACCACGATGACTGACAACGACTGGATAAAACAACTGCAATCGATGATGGAGCGCCATGAGGAGCCCGTCGGCGGCGACCTGTGGCAGGACATCGAGGCTCGCTTGCCTGAGCGCGAGACGCCTTCGCGCCCGATGCCCACTTGGCGACGCTATGCTGCCGCCGCTGCCGTGGCCCTGGCGGTATTGGGCACGGGTAGTCTGCTGTGGAATGTAAGCGACGACATGTCGGTCAATGAGAATGAGCCGGTTATCGCCTCAAGTCAGCCCGAGGTGACAATGCCCGAGCCCGAAGCCATGCCAAGCGTCCTCGCCCAGAACGACGCCACCGCTCCGGCCGTTGAAAATAATAAGGCCGTCGCTCACGCCCCGAGCTCGAGCGTCCATCCTGTCAAAACGCCTTCGGACCCCGGTAAGGCATCCGACGCCATCGCCCAAGTCATCGCTCCCACCGAGGAGAACGCCACACCCATGGCAGTCAACAACGAACCTGTCAATCAAGACAAGGAGCAAGACCAGCAACCCAGCCACGAGCTGAATAACCATGGTCCCTTCAAGGCCTCAACACCGGCTAACACATTGGCAAACACATCAGGTAAAACCATCATCACACCTGACAAACAGCGAGTCCCCATGACCATCGGCCTGTTCGCGTCAAACAATTTTCAGACTGAAGGGTTTTCCAATAAAAATTATGTCTATTTCGACAGTGAGAATAAACTCTTCTCCAGTGAATATAGCCTCTTCAATCAAATGTCAGGAGAGTATATACCAGTGGAAATTCTCACGGCCAAACACCATGTCCCCTTCTCGGTGGGCTTGAGCGTGCAGTATCCGCTTAACAACCGTCTTGCCTTGACAAGCGGGCTGGTTTATACGCGCCTCAAGTCGGACTTCACGTCGGCAAGCAGACGGCGTGAGCAGACCCTTCACTATCTGGGCATTCCCGTCGGCGTCTCCTACTCGCTATGGCACTACAAGCGCTTGACCGTCTACGCCATCGGCGGCGCGCAAGCCGATTTCAACGTCAAGGCTACGCTCAAGGAATCCACCCGAACCAGCGACCAGGACATCGGCAAGGACCGTGTGCAGTTCTCGGCGCTCGTCGGTCCCGGCCTTCATCTTCAGTTGTCGCAGGGCTTCGGTCTCTATGCCGAGCCTACCGTCCGCTACTACTTCAACAACGGCAGCGATTTGGAAAACTATTTCAAGGACAAGCCCTGGAACATCAACCTCAACGCCGGTCTGCGCTTCACGCTGCCATGAGTTTCAACACTATAGCCTCAAGGGCATTGCCGATTCAGGGAAAATGAGTACTTTTGTCCAGCAAGTTAAAACAAAAGTGCAATGCAGAGTTATATCGAAATCAAAGTTCCCATCCGATATGAGGATTCCTGGTTCAGGCAGTTGAGGGACCTGCTGGACGGCGTGAACATACGTTGGCAGCGAGGCTATTATCACATCACGATGGCTTTCCTCGACTTTGCGCCCGACAATGTCAATCTGGTGCCGGGTCTCAACGACATAGTCAACGAGGCCATGGCCCCCACCATCAATTTTGACAAACTGGACGCCTTCGCCTCGGGCTATCACCGGCAGGTCATCCACCTCACGACAACCGATGCTCCCGACGATTTTCTGGCCCTAGTCAAGGACCTCAGGCGCTATTTCAAGGCCAAGGGCTGCAAGATGCAATCCGACTTCAAGCTGCACGTCACCCTGGGCCGCGTGCAAGACCCGAGGATGAACGTCAACAAGCTGCAGGACATCATCAGCCAGGTGGAACTGCCCGCCTTAACGATGGAGCTGACCGATGTGGAATACCGTATCTTCCGCGGCAAGACGCTCGGCCAGTGGAAATTGTTGCCCTGATGGTGCAAGATTTCTTCCACTTGCTGTTTATGTTACAGAAAGCAACTCTAAAACCTGAACTCTATGAAACAATTCTGGACATTAATGGTAATCGTGGCGCTGACACAGATGGCGCTGGTATCCTGTGGTAGTGAGGAAGAAATGACCATCGGCGAAGACGAAGTCGTTTCGATGCTCAATACAGTGAATCCCATCCAACTCACCGAAGCGCAACGGCAGATGCGCGATAACAACAACGAATTCGCTTGGCGCCTGTTCCGTGCCGAGAGAGAAACGAACGGCAATCAAGGCAATACCATCATGTCACCCATGAGCGTGACCTATCTGCTCGGGATGATGGATGCCGGCGCTGCAGGTGACACGCGCGACGAGATTACCGCCACGCTGGGTTTCGGTGATGATGTCAAGGCCGTGAACGAGTACTGCAAGAAGATCATCGACGGCTCAGCCGCTGCCGACCCCACCGCCACGGTGAAAATAGCCAATTGTGTGGAGGTGAATTCGGCATTGGGCATCAACCTGCTCTCACAGTATGTCGATGACATGAGCCATTACTACTACGCGCAGATCGACGCGCTGGATTTCACCAAGAGCAACGCGCTCAACATCATCAACAACTGGTGCAACGACAATACCGAGGGCATGATTCCACGCATCCTTGATAAAATCAACCCTAACGCGGCCATGTACATGCTCAACGCCATCTACTTCAAGGCCGACTGGGCCGCGAAATTCAACAAGGATTCTACCCGCAAGATGGACTTCACATTGGACAATGGAACGACCATCAAGCGCGATATCATGCACATCAAGGCACGCGCACTCTACGGACACGACGAAACGTGCGCCACGTTGCGACTGCCCTTCGGCAACGGCGCTTACAGCATGTTTGTCCTGCTCCCCGCCGAGGGCTTATCCCTGGAGGACTTTATCCAAAGCATGACCATCCAAGACCTGAACAGGCATCTTTACAGCATCTACACCAGTGATGTCGATGTCCTGTTGCCCAAGTTTGAGACCTCAAGCGACATCAAACTGATAGAGACCCTCAACAGCATGGGCATCACATCGGCATTTGACCCCCTAAGGGCCGATTTCTCTAACATGACGACTGCCAGCCTGTATGTCTCGCAGATGCTGCAGAAGGCCAAAATCGAAATTAACGAGGACGGCGGTAAGGCTGCCGCTGTTACCATAGCAGGTTTTGTGCTGACAAGTACCGGTAGCACCCCGTATTTCAATTTCCATGCCACCCGCCCCTTCCTGTATCTCATCCTCGAGGAGAGTACCCACTCCATCTTCTTCATTGGAACCTTTCAGGGAGGAAACGATTAACAGTGAACAGTGAATAACTAACAATTAAGAGTCGTTGGTGTCCGAAATAATAAACAGACGCCTTGTAATAATCTGAAAATAAGACAAATATCACACTTGCTGTATTATGGGCTTGACTTTTGCCTCGAAGAGGCAGGTCGGGTCGAAGACTCGACTTTTAAGAGAAACACCATGCAAGTTCATCAAAGATGAACGCAGCTTGGTGGCAGCGATATCGAGAGGAAAGTGCGTCGAAGACGAACTCCTAATCCGTCAAAGTCCTGTCAACCAAAAAGTTCCTCTTCGAGGCACATACAGCATTCAGTACTGTGACCAAGCTGCGAACCTCTCCGAGGTTCTTGCATGGTCTTAATCATTGAAGTCGGTTCTTCGAACCGCCAACATCTTTCGATGTTTACCTAGACACTATTAGTGAACAGTTAATCGTTAACAGTTAATTCGCTGATTGATAATGAGCATTCTCTATTAGCGGCATGACGGGTTCACTTTCGCTAGGCAAGCAGACCGTCTGTTTTCTGCTAAAGCCCATGAAAAAAGTTGTCGAGGGAGTTCCTCGACAACTTTTTCTATCGTCAGCCAGCAATAGCCAACTGTTAACTATTCACTGTTAACTATTACCTCACTCCGGGTTTGTCTTTATCTCGTAGATGACCTTGGCATTCTCGGCAATCGTCTCGATGGGGGCGCCGGCGGGAATCACGGTCTCGGTAGCGGCCATGTCGGGATTGGAGTACTGGTCGATGATGTTGTCGTTCTCACCATAGACCGACACCTGAACGATATTGAAAACATTCCAATCATCGGTGAACTTGTACAGTGTCAACTTGTAGGCCACCGTCTCGTCGTAGCCGCGATCACGGGTATAGAACTCGCGCGACTCGGGCACATCAAACGTGTTGCGCACCCACACCAGGTAACTGGCGCCGTTGTCGGTCGTCGTGATATCAGGATTGATTGAAACGGTCTCGCCACCGCTCGACATGATGTCATACCAAACCGTGGCCTGCACCGACGGTGCAGCAAAGGTCAGCGCCATGAGCGCCATTAAAGTAACAAAAAGTCTTTTCATTTCTGTAATAATTATTGATAGTTTTGTCTGGCGGCAAAGGTAGGCATTTTTGAAACATCCTGCACTTAATTTCGTGAAAAGTTATCCGAAACGGTCATTTTTTCTCACCCGCGGAGAAAATAGGTTCAAAAAATGTCAAAATATTTGCACAATTCGCCAAAGCACTTTATCTTTGCAGCAATATGATACTTTTTTCCTAGCAAGGCAGCTTCGTCGGGAGACGAGGCGCTTTTTTTTGTTTTTTGGTGGGAAAATTTGGGTGATTAGTGATTTTGCTGTAACTTTGTCAATTTGAAAAAAACATCAACCTTATAAAACCCAACCAAGTATGTACGACGAGAAATTATTACAGGAAGTGACCGCAAAGGCCCAGACGTGGCTTAGTGACAGTTATGATGAGCAGACCCGTGCCGAGGTCCAGGCGATGCTCGACAACGAGGACAAGACCGATCTGGTCGAGTCGTTCTACAAAACGCTGGAATTCGGTACCGGTGGCCTGCGTGGCATCATGGGTGCCGGCTGCAACCGCATGAACATCTACACGGTGGGCAGCGCCACACAAGGCCTGGCCAACTACCTGAACGAGGCCTTCAAGGACCTGGACCAGATTTCGGTGGTCGTGGGTCATGACGTGCGCAACAACAGCCGCCTGTTTGCCGAGACGGTCGCCAACATCTTCAGCGCCAACGGCATCAAGGTGTACCTGTTCGAGGGTCCGCGCCCCACTCCCGAGGTCAGCTATGCCATCCGTCGCCTGGGTTGCCAGAGCGGTGTGAACATCACTGCATCTCACAATCCCAAGATCTATAACGGTTATAAGGCTTACTGGGACGATGGCGCCCAGGTGATCGCTCCCCACGACGTGAACATCATCAACAACGTCAATGCTATCAAGGACGTCAGCGAAATCAAGTTCAAGGGCAATCCTGACCTGATTCAAATCATCGGCGAGGACGTGGACGGTCCCTACATCGAGGAAATCCACACCCTGTCGCTGAGCCCCGATGTGTGCAAGCGCCACCATGACCTGAAGATTGTCTATACCCCCATCCATGGCGTGGGACGCGACATCATTCCCCGCTCCATCGAGCGTTGGGGCTTTGACAACATCATCCACATTCCCGAGCAGGACGTCATGAGCGGCGACTTCCCCACCGTGGACTCGCCCAATCCCGAGATGCCCAGTGCCATGCAGATGGCTGTTGCCAAGGCCGAAGAGGTTCAGGCCGACTTAGCCCTCGCCAGCGACCCCGATGCCGACCGCATCAGCCTGGTCATCAAGAACACCAAGGGCAAATATGAACTCGTGAACGGTAACCAGATCCAGATCATCTTCCACTATTACCTGATGGTGCGCAATCGCGAACTGGGTAAACTCAAGGGAGACGAGTACATTGTCAAGACCATCGTCACCAGCGAGACCATTGCCAAGATTGCCCGCAAGGAAGGCATCAAGATGTTTGACTGCTTCACCGGCTTCAAGTGGATTGCACAGGTCATGCGCGAGATGGAAGGCAAGGGCCGCTACCTGGGTGGCGGTGAGGAGAGTTACGGCTTCCTGCCCGAGACCTTCGTCCGTGACAAAGACGCCGTTTCGTCCATCCCCCTGATGTGCGAGATTGCTGCCTGGGCCAAGGACAAGGGCATGACCCTGAACGACCTGTTCATCGACCTGTACATCAACTACGGCTACAGCAAGGAGCGCGGCATCAGCGTCGTGCGTCCCGGCAAGAGCGGCGCCGACGAGATTGCCCAGATGATGGTCAACTTCCGCGAGAACCCGCAGCAGGCCATCGACGGCTCGCCCGTGGTGCTCATCAAGGACTTCCTGAAACTCGAGCAGCGCGACATGCGCACCGGCGAGGTGACCAAACTCGTCATGCCCGCCACCAGCAACGTGCTGCAATACTTCACCGAGGACGGCACCAAGGTATCCATCCGTCCCTCGGGCACCGAGCCCAAGATCAAGTTCTACATCGAGGTGCATGACACCCTCGACAAGAAAGAGAACTACGAGGCCAAGAACGAGTGGGCCGACCAGAAGATCGACCGCATCTGCGAGTCCCTCGGCATCGCGTGATCAGTTAAGAGTGAACAGTCAAGAGTTAAGAGTTGAGGGGCTTCCAGGCGTTAGTAACCATACTTACAACTTGGGAACGATATAGATGTTGACCCTGAAAGTTTTTTAATGCTAATTACGCTAATGAGACGAATTTCACGAAAAAATAAAAATCTATTCGCCAAAATTTGATGAATTAGTGTAATTAGCATTAGCCCCGCAGGGTTTTGGGCCAACTGCTATATCATTGCCTTCAACTTAAAACTTAAAAGAGAACCATTAATTAATAAACCAAATCATCAATATTTTAAACAAAAAATTATGTCAGAAAAGATTCAGACTTTAAGAGACTCTGCAGGAATGCGCTGGACGGCGCTGTTGTTGCTCGCATTGGGCATGTTCTGCAGTTACATTTTCATGGACATCCTGTCGCCCATCAAGGACTTGATGCAGGATTACCGTGGTTGGAATTCATCGGCATTCGGTACTGAGGAAGGCGCTGAGGTATTCCTCAACGTGTTCGTTTTCTTCCTGATTTTTGCTGGTATCATCCTTGACAAGATGGGCGTGCGCTTCACCGCGTTGCTCTCGGGTGCTGTAATGCTTATCGGTGCCATCATCAAGTGGTATGCCGTGACCGATGCCTTTATCGGTACCAGCCTTGAGACCTGGTTCACCAACCACCTGAACTACATCCCCGTCTTTGACGAATTGGGAGTTTCACCCTTCTATGAGGGCATGCCTGCCAGCGCTAAACTTGCAGCCTGCGGCTTCATGCTCTTTGGCTGCGGTGTTGAGATGGCAGGTATCACCGTGAGCCGCGGTATCGTGAAGTGGTTCAAGGGTCGTGAGATGGCATTGGCTATGGGTAGCGAGATGGCATTGGCCCGTCTGGGTGTTGCCACCTGTATGATCTTCTCGCCCTACTTCGCCAAGTTGGGCGGCAATATCAGCGTAAGCCGCGCCGTTGCCTTCGGTGTCGTACTGATGTGCATCGCCCTGATCATGTTCATCGTTTACTTCTTCATGGACAGCAAACTCGACAAGCAGACTGGCGAGGCCGAGGAGAAGGACGATCCGTTCAAGGTAAGCGACATCGGCAAGATTTTGACCAACAAGGGTTTCTGGCTGGTATCGCTGTTGTGCGTGCTCTACTACAGCGCTATCTTCCCCTTCCAGAAGTATGCCGTGAACATGTTGCAGTGCAACCTCACATTCTCGGACGTTGACCCCAACTCATTCTGGGCCAGCGAGAGTCTGACCATCTATCAGTACATCATTATGCTTGTAATTGCCGCTACAGCCTTTATGAGCAACTTCATGAAGAACAAGGGTGCCAAGTATGGTCTATTGTGTGTATCGGTTATCGCTCTGATTTGCTACTGCTACATGGGTTACATGCGCCAGAGCGCTGAGAGTGTATTCGCCGTATTCCCCCTGCTGGCTGTGGGTATCACCCCCATCCTGGGCAACTATGTTGACCACAAGGGTAAAGCCGCCTCGATGCTCGTTTTGGGCTCGTTGCTGCTGATTGCCTGCCACTTGACGTTCGCCTTCATCCTGCCGATGTTCAAGGGTAGCACGGCTGCCGGCTTCATTGTGGCTTACATCACCATTCTGGTGCTGGGTTCGTCTTTCTCGCTCGTTCCTGCCGCCTTGTGGCCCAGCGTTCCCAAGTTGGTTGACGCCAAGATTATCGGTAGTGCTTACGCGCTGATCTTCTGGATTCAGAACATCGGTCTGTGGCTCTTCCCGATCCTCTACGGCAAGATGCTCGACTCTACCAACCCCGCAGGAACCGCTGCCACCGAGTTGAACCATACTGTACCTCTGGCCATGTTTGCCGGTCTTGGTCTACTCGCTCTGCTCATCGGTCTGTACCTCAAGGTGGTTGACCGTCAGAAGCACCTCGGCCTCGAGGAGCCCAACATCAAGCCTGAGGCTTAAGAAGCGTTCTGCTATTAGCCGTCAAGTTTTTACTAATTGATAATTAGGAACTTTAGGGACCTTAAGGACTTTAAAGACTTTAAGGTCCCTTTTCATTTAAACTGAATCACATGAGAGACCAAGTGAGAGAAACGATAGCGACGCGGGCGTGGGCACGGTGGACCGTGCTGGCCATCGTGTCGTTCACGATGATGGCGGGCTATGTCGTCGCCAAGGAGATGTCCCCGTTGCAGTTCATGCTCGAGAAAGCCGTCCAGGACGGCGGCATGGGGTGGACGAGCGGCGAATTCGGCATCTTTGCCGGGTCGCGCGGTTTCTTCAACGTGTTCCTGCTGATGCTCTTCGTGGGCGGCATCATCCTCGACAAGATGGGTGTGCGATTCACGGGCATCCTCTCGTGTGTACTGATGTTGGCAGGATCGGCAGCCGTCTATGGCGCCATCACCTACACCTCGCCCGACCCCATGTGGAACGTGCCCCTATTGGGCACCATCAAGCGTCAGGTGGCCCTCGCGGCACTCGGATTCGCCTTCTTCGGCATCGGCTATGAGATGTGCGGCATCACCGTGTCCAAGGTCGTCGTGCGCTGGTTCTCGGGCAAGGAGATGGCACTCGCCATGGGCCTACAGGTTTCGATGGCACGCCTGGGCACCGCACTGGCACTCAACTTCAGCCTGCCCATCGCCTTGAACTGGGGTCTGCCCCGTCCCCTGCTCATCGGCCTGTTCAGCGTGGGCGTGGGCCTCATCGCCTACATCTACTACTGCACGATGGACCGCCGCCTCGATATAGAAACGCAAAATCTTGGTGCCCGACAAGATGTAGAGACGCAAAATCTTGCGTCTCAGGACGACGAGAAATTCCACTTCTCGGACATGAAAATCACGATAAAGAATCCAGGCTTCTGGCTCATCACCCTGCTGTGCCTGTTCTACTACTCGGCACTCTACCCCTTCCTGGACTTCGCCACCAAACTCATGATTTCTAAATACGGTGTCGAGGCCGAGTTGGCCGGTGCCATCCCCTCTATCCTCCCCTACACCAGCATCGTGTTGACGCCGCTGTTTGGCGCTTGGTTCGACAACAAGGGCCGCGGTGCCACGATGATGGTCATCGGCAGCGTGCTGCTCACCATCACCCTGTTCGTGTTCGCCATGCCGCTCAATTCCAGTTGGATTGCCGTGACGCTGATGTGCGTACTGGGCATCGCCTTCTCGCTGCTGCCCGCCGCCCTGTGGCCCGCAGTGCCCAAAATCGTACCTATGAAGCAGTTGGGCACATCCTACTCCATCATCTATTACATCCAGAACATCGGCCTGATGCTCATCCCCGTCCTCATCGGCAAGGTACTGGAGCGCAACACTATCGACGAACAGGTGGACTACACCCACTCGCTCATCATCTTCGGCATCATCGGCGTGGGCGCCATCGTCGCCTCGACCCTGCTGCTGTGGATGGACCGCAAACGCCACTACGGCCTCGAGAGCCCCAATATCGCCTAAACACTTCCGAGCCAAAGGCTCGGAGTACAAGACAACACCCACACAAATATCAAACAACGATATTTAATCAAACAACTTGAACAACCTTAAACAACATCAACAACATAAATAAATTGTTGTTAGAGTTGTTCCTTGTTGTTCAAGTTGTTTGATGAATTCCTGTTGTTTGAGGTGTATCGTCCTGAAATAGTTTGACAAAAATGTCAGATAAAATCAGGACTAAAATGAGAACAGTAAAACGAAGAACGGATTATGAGATTTTGGAGATACTCAAGGAGTATTGTGAGACCGAAATCAGTGGAAAAGAGCTGCA
>JAZQJW010000089.1:0-28465 GCA_045541835.1 Sodaliphilus sp.
AAGTGCGTCGTAGACGAACTTCCACATCCTCCAAAACCCTGTCGATCAAAAAGTTCCTCTTCGAGGCACTTGCAATGTTCAGCTCATGGACCAAGCTGCGAACCTCTCCGAGGTTCTTGCATGGTCTTCACATTGAAATCGGTTCTTCGAACCGTTGACATCTTCGATGTTTTACCGGACACTAGTAAAAATAAGCAGGAAAAACTTGGCTTTTGTCTAGAAAAAAGGACTCGTCAACGGCTGGGCCGCCGTTTATACCGTTTTCAGTCCTCCAATGGCACAAATTATGCAGATTCACGGGTGATTAATCTATTATTTATGAATATTTGTCTAAAAAATTTGCAAATAGTCATTGAGAAGACTAATTTTGAGGCAACAAACAATTAATAACGTCTAAAACATACGCACTATGAAACGCTTTATCTTAACAATGGTGGCAATGCTGACCCTCGTGTCGGCCGCCAACGCGATGAGTTACAAGTCGGCCCGCGATCAGGCTTTCTTCCTGACCGATAAGATGGCCTACGAGCTGGCACTGAGTGCCGACCAGTATAATGCCGTATTTGAAATCAACATGGACTATATCATGTGCCTTGACGTGTATGATGACATCTTCGGCACTTTCTGGACGCGCCGCAACAACGAGCTGCACTATGTGCTCTCGCCCGCACAGTACCAGATGTATTTATCACTTGAATACTTCTATCGCCCCGTTCAGTGGGAGAACAGGAAGTTCGTCTTCACCATCTACAACCGTTATCCCAAGAACCGCTTCTACAACGCGGCTCCTCCCGGATATCAGGTGTACAAGGGTTCTAACCGCTACTTCGACCACAGCGCTTACAACGGACGCACATTTGGCGCTCCCGACAACAGGTCGCAGCCCAAGCCCGGCGTGAGTGCTCCCGCTAACCGAAGTCAGCCCGGACGCTCCGGCACAATGATGAACAAGAGCCAGGCCGTTAAGGAGGGCAAGAGGAACATGAGCAGGCTCCCGCGTCGATAAATAGAAGCGCATGATATAATCAAGAGAGGATCCCAAAGTCGGGGTCCTCTCTTGTATTGTCTGTCACCACAGGCCTGGTGGCGCTCACTTCTTGAGTTCAAAGCCTACCATCACGTCCTCGTAGTTGTCCAGCAACGTGGACAGTGCCTTGAGTGCCGAGCTATCGGTGAATCTACTGAAGAAGGAGAAGAGTTTCAAGAGTTTGTCGGCACCAAAGGTGAGTTGCAGCTTCTTCTTGCCGTCACGTTTCATACGGGCATTCAAGGGCACGCCATGCCACTTCAGGGTGATGGCGTCACTCGATGGGGAATAGTTGTACGTGCCATTGAGGCTCACCCCGAACAACCTGATGGCGCAGGTGCCGTCCTCATTGAAGACAAATTCGGGGCGCACCTTGTTCAAACCCAATTTCTTGTAGGCGTTTTTGAGTTTACCCTTGAGTTTGCCCTTGGCGAAGGGTTTGCCAATGCCTGCCAGAACATTCTTGCCGCTCACGTCTACGCTCGGACCGCTATAGGTCCACTGCCCACTGATGCTGCGGTTAATCTTCTGTGTCTCTGACGCGATATCCTCTTCGGTAACGGTGAAAACCTTGTCAGGATTCAAATCTGTCTGGTGTGCATGATGCCTGGAAGTCGCACAAGACGACATGAATAGCAACAAGCACAGAAATGTCATTATATGTCTCATGCTTTCATCTTTTGTCGACAAAGTTAACGCAAATCATCAAAAAACTGGCTAAAATTCAATATAAAATGAAAAAATCATAGTAACTTTGCAGATAGTCGGAATATCGACACAGTGCTTGTATAAATAGAAATTTTATTTGAAAATAAATAACTAATTGATTAATTATGGTAGTAGGTTACGGCGGCCGCAAGATCATTATGGACAATAATGAT
The DNA here is from genome assembly GCA_045541835.1 of Sodaliphilus sp. Classification (GTDB taxonomy): domain Bacteria; phylum Bacteroidota; class Bacteroidia; order Bacteroidales; family Muribaculaceae; genus Sodaliphilus. Next base: position 1,909 of record JAZQJW010000089.1, read on the forward strand.
ACATCCTATTATGGACGCATCCTTGTCAAGGCGTTGGCCACTTATTATCCCGACAATTACTATATCCTCTACTCGCCGAAGAATGAGCAGAACAAGCGCCTCACAGCGCTGTTCAATGAGGATAGCGTGCGTGTGAAATTCCCTCGCAATCATATCCATAACAAGAGCCGATGGTACACCGGAACAGGAATCGTGCGTTCGGCCAAGGCTCATGGTGTCAACACTTTCCATGGCATTGACGATGGACTGGCATCAGGCTTCAATGGCAGTAGCTTCCCCACGGTGTTCACGATGACCGACCCCTTGTACAAGAGTGCAGGCGGCTGGATTCAGCGTATGATGATGCAACGTCGTGCACGCAAGGCCTGCAAACTCGCCAAGCGTGTGATTGCCCTTAGCGAGGTTGACCGTCAGATCATTATCGACCATTATCACGTGAATCCCGACAATGTGGAGGTGGTTTATCCGTGTTTCTATGACGGTTGTGATGACTCGGTGCCTGAGAACATGTTCGAAATCCTGCGTGAGAAATACCATCTCCCCGAGCGTTTCGTCCTCTACAAGGGGCGTATGGATGCTGACGACAACCTCAAGGAGGCCATGCAGCTCATCCACGAGTTGCGCAACCGCAAGATCTCGATTGTCATGCTGGGTTACCGCACCAATCACTTTGACCACGTGGTCAAGGAGCAGGCCCACGACCTGCACATCTTCCATCGTTTCAAACAGGTGGACAAGGTGCATCACGCCGACCTCACCGCGGTGGCACGTATGGCTCAGGCCGTTATCATCCCCAATACCGACCGCATGCGTGATCTCTACAAACTTATCAACGCACAGCGAACGGGTGCGTTGGTCATCTGCAAGGATTCACCCAGGGCCAGGGAATTTGGTGGCGACGGTGCCATCTACTACAACACCTATCAAGAGGGTGCCGACCTGTTGAGCGATGTCCTCGAAGACGAGAACAAGGTAGCCGAAATCCTGCAAGCGGCACGCGTTAACAGCGAGCGCTTTACGGGCAAGGTTCTCGCCGACCACATGATTCACATCTACCGTTCGGTACTGATGCACCGCAGGTTGTTTAAGGAATAATATCCCAAGACAGACGCTGCAGTGGATAAAACACACGGCGACAGACTTCTAAAGCCTGCTGCCGTGCTGTTTTATCTTTCAACCGATACGGGCTAACGCTGGTCGGTACCCCACAGCAGTTTCTGGCGCAAAGTGCTGGCGAAATTGTTGCTTTGCTGTTGAACCACGCGTGCGCAGTGCGGGGCGCGGCTGATGGTCAGTGTTGAACCCGAGGGGCACAAGGTGACCTCTCCGTCGATACTCACCTCGTACTGGGAGGCACGGGAACGGGTGCGAACCACAATCTCGCTGTCGTCGCGCACCACGAGAGGACGCATTGTCAAGGAGTGGGGCGAGATGGGCGACAGCACCAGGCAAGCGGTGGTCGGTTCCAGGATGGGACCGCCGACGCTCATGTTGTAGGCGGTGGAGCCTGTCGGAGTGCTGATAATCAGTCCGTCGCCGCGGTAGGTGGTGAGTTCGTGGCTGCGCAACTTGGTTTCCATATCCAGCATCGACGATGTGTCGTGCCTCAGTATGGCAATCTCATTCAAGGCCCAGGGATGCTGTATGTCAACCTGGTCACACTGCACTTGCAGCATGGTGCGCTCCTCGATGCGGTAGTTGCCGGCCAGCACATCATCAATCATGTGACTGTCCTTGTCGAGGCGCCCGGTGGTCAGGTAGCCCAGATGCCCCAGGTTGATGCCCAGGATTGGCATCCCCTGTCTTGACACCCACATGGCCGTGGTCAGGAAGGTGCCGTCACCGCCCAGCGAGAATGCCATGTCGGCATCGGGCACTTGGCTGGCGTCAAAGGCGGTGATGTCGGTTTCCTGTCCATCAAACAAGTATTGCAGGTATTCGCGCTCTACAGCCACCTGCAGGCCGCTGTCACGCAGGTAATCCAGCAATGCGAGCACCGTGGTGCTGTCGCCCTGCTGGTAACGGTTACCGAAGATTACTATCTGTTTCACAGAGGCAAAGATAGTGACTTTATTTCATTCTCATGATATCCGCGGCCATAAAACTGCTCATGACTCACTCCTTGAGGCGCGAGTCGATGATGATGGTTACCGGGCCGTCGTTGATGAGTGACACCTGCATCTCGGCGCCGAACACGCCGCGTTGTGTGGGCTTGCTCAACAGTTGTGCCAACTCGTCACAGTAGGCATCATACAGCGGCACGGCCACGTCGTGGCCGGCAGCATGGATATAACTGGGGCGGTTCCCCTTCTTGGTCGAGGCGTTGAGGGTAAACTGGCTGATGGCCAGCACCTCGCCACCTGCGTCGATGATGCTGCGGTTCATCACGCCCTGCTCGTCATCAAAGATGCGCAGGTTCACTGTCTTCTGCGCCAGCCAGCGCATGTCGTCGAGGGTGTCACCCTCACGTACACCCACGAGCACCATCAGCCCGTGGCTGATGGCGCCGTGAATCTTACCATCGATAGCGACCGAAGCCTCGGTCACACGTTGTATTACGATTCTCATTTATCTTGTCTTCTTTTCTAAAGCCTATAGATTGTATCCTATATGGTTAAATTCATTTCATCCACTTGAACAGGTCTCCGAAACTGGCCTTCTTGCCGTAGTGCAGAATGCCGCGGCGGTAGATGCGGGCAGCCAGCCAGGTGATGAACAGCGCGGTGCCAAAGAGCAGCCCAAGGCTCAATGCCAATTGCCAGAAGGGTACACCGAAGGGTAACCTGATCATCATCACCACAGGCGAGGTGAACGGGATGATGGAGCACCAAACCGCGGTGGGACCTGAGGGATTCTCCATGCAAGCCATGCCGGCATAGAAGGCGATGAGCATAATCAGGATGACAGGGGTCGTGAACTGTGAGGAGTCACTGGGCTGATCCACGGCTGAGCCCAGGCCGGCAAACAGCGCGCTATAAAGCATGTAACCGCCAATGAAGTAGAGAATGAAGTTCACAATGATGGGGACATAATTGATTGAGAGCGTCTCACGCACAATGCTCTCGATGGCTCCCATATCCTTTGCCGAAGCCATTGCCTCGGGCGAGACAGCGTCAGGAGATATATTGCCAATCCCGAATGCGCTGCCGGCTACCATGGCTACCACCACGAGCAGCACAATCCAGATAAGCATTTGGGTCAGGCCAACAAGGCCTACACCGATGATTTTTCCAAGCATCAACTGGAAGGGCCGACAACTGCTCACGACGACCTCAACGATGCGGTTGGTCTTCTCCTCGATGACGCTGTTCATGATCATCGCGCCATACATGAGCACAAACATATAGGTGAAGATAGAGAGCATCAATCCCAGACCCATTGCGGCACCAGTCGAGGACTCCTCTTCGCCCTCTTCGCTCCACTTGATCGAGCGCACGTCCACATCGACGTGGGCCTTATCGACCATCTCTTGCAGGTTGGGGATACCCATGTCGGCGAGGTGGGCGCTCTGGATGGTGTCCGAGAGGACGTTGCGCACGCTGGACACCAGGGCGGGGGTGATGGTTCCCTCGCTGAAGATGTCCACCACGCCAGTGCTGTCCACGTTGCGCGGGATGATGATGATGGCGTCAAGAGAGCCATTGGCCTTGTCATAGAACTCACGGGCATTGGTCACGGTGTCACCCTTGATGGCGACAAAGTTGTACATGTCGTCGCTCTTGAGTGCGGCGGCATAGCGGCCCGTCTCGTCGATGACGGCAATGCGCTGGGTGTCGCTGCCCTTGTCGTTGAGATAAGCCAACCCGATGGGAACGGCCATGATGAGGATAAACAGCAGGGGCATGCCCAGGGTCATGAATATGAATGACTTGCGCCCGACAATCGACATGTATTCACGGGCGATGATGAGGCGAAGTTTATTCATTGTTCTCTACATTTTTTGATTTGACGGTCTCGATAAAAATCTCATTCATGCTGGGCAATACCTCGGTGAAGCCAGTCAGGCGGTAATGCTCGTTGAGCCAGTTGATGGCGTCGCGCACGTTGACACCTTGAGCAAGCTTGATGCGGGTGTCTTGCTTTTTCACGGGGTCGGACGGCAGAATCGTGAAGAGGGTGTCATTGGCCTCAATCGTGTCGGGCGTCTGCACCGCAATGATGTTCTTCTTGTGCTGCTGCTTGACCTCGTCCACACTGCCGGTGAGCACCACCTGGGCATGGTTGAGCAGGGTGATCTGCTGGCACACCTCTTCGACCGACGCCATGTTGTGGGTCGAGAACAGGATGGTGCTGCCCTGGTCCCGCAAGGCGAGGATTTCGACCTTCAACTGCTCGGCATTCACGGGGTCGAAGCCCGAGAACGGTTCGTCGAAAATCAACAGTGGGGGACGGTGGATGATGGTGCCGATGAACTGCACCTTCTGCTGCATACCCTTGGACAGTTCCTCCACCTTCTTGTTCTCCCACTCCTTGAGGTTAAAGCGGTCGAGCCACCAGTGCATCGAGGCCACAGCGTCGGCCTTGGTCATGCCCTTGAGGCGTCCCAGATAGACGATGTGGTCGCCCACCTTCATTTTCTTGTACAGGCCGCGCTCCTCGGGCAGGTAGCCGATGTGGGTGATGTCGTCGTCGGTCATCTGCTTGCCGTTGAGCGTCACGGTGCCCTCGTCGGCTGCGAGGATGCGGTTAATGATGCGGATCAGGGTGCTCTTGCCGGCGCCGTTGGGACCCAACAGGCCGTAGATGCAGCCTTGCTCCACCTGCATGGAAACGCCAGCCAGGGCCGTGTGCCCTTCATAACGTTTCACCACGTTGTTAATATCAAGATAAGCCATATTATTGCGCTTTTTAGTGATAGGTTTCGGTGATTATCTGCAAAGATAATTAATTGTTTCTGCTCTTTAGACGAATTGTGTCACCGCAAAACTACAAAAAAACCTGAAAAATTGCTGTTTTTCTCTCGCCCAGGCTATTAGAGGTGTTAATAAACCATTGAGGACCAGAAGCATAGCTACTAGTCCTCAAATGAACATATTGATGTCTGTATTACTCCTTGGATTCCTTGCCGCGGGGCGACACGCGCTGCTGTATCTTGTCGATGACGCCGTTGCTGATGGTTGATTTTATTGATTTTGTGCGGTAGAAGGAAAAGTCGGTTTCGCCTTTGATGAGTTCGGCGGTAATCCATACTTTCCCGTCATCGTAGTCATAATCATAGAAAGTGTGATCGCCACGCACTCGGGAGACGTTCCAATGCGGAGCCTTCTCAAGGGCTTGGTAGAATTCCTCGGAAGGAATGGTGTCAAATTCATAATAAATGTTCTCGTCGCTTCGTGACGTTTCGGTCAACGGAGGGAATTCCACGCCCAGCAGTTTGGAGAGTGTGTCGCGGTCAACGACGACACTGAAGTCGGCACGATTGTTCCTGAAGACGACCTCAAATCCCTTCCAGGAGTCTTTCTCCCCGCATGGCAGTTCAACCTCGACGTGGATGTTGTCGCCCAGGAAATCGGGCCTCTTCCGGTCGGCTGTCAATGTGGTGTCAAGGTCAAAGATGAGCCTCATGTTGTTTTCCAACCCTGACTCAAATGTGAACCATCCTCTGTGATAATCACGATCGACCTGGACCGCGATTTTCTGGACATCGGCAGGGGAGACTTCCTTCAGGAACTTGCAGCACACAACGAATTTTTCGTCACCAGTGACGAGGTCGTTCTTGATATAATACTCCTCGATGGTATACTCGGGCAGGATGGAAAGATCAAGTAACTTGTCGAGTTCGGCCTTGTCCTTGAAGGGCAGCACCGTGCTGTCATCGATTTTGTGCTTTTCCGGACCGCATGAGGTGGTGAAAACCAATGCGCCAACCATGACCAACAGGCCAAGGGCCATCAGGATTCTTTTGGGTATAGGTTTCATAACGATAGGTTTCTTAAAAGTTGGTGATGTGGGTTAAATGCGGTACCTCCTGTTTTGGCAATAATGAGCCAGGATTCTCGTCGAGAGTTCCCAGCCCATTATTGTCATAAACATTTGGGTTTAATGTTTACTTATCGGGAGTCTTCTCGGGGGCCATCACAAGTTCAATCTTGTTGCCGGCACCGTAGAGTTGACGGGCAAAGGCGGCAATCGTCTCAGGAGTCTGTGCCTTCACGATCTGCTCGTAACCGGTAAGTTGGTCGCTGCCGTACAACAGATATTGCTGGAGAATGCTCATCCAGAACCAGTTCTCCTTGACATTGGTGTTATAGTCCTTAATCATATTCTCGATGGCCTCGTTAAGGGCTGTCTCATCGATGTGGCTGCAGGCGTTGACCATCTCCTCGTTGATGATGTTGAGTGCCATCTCCTCAAACTCAGGATTGACGGGACAAACAGCGAGTACAATCGTCTGGGGCTTGCCACCGGAGATACCGACTTGACCAAGAGCCTCGGTGGAGTAGGCGGCACCGGCGTCCTCGCGGATCTTCTGCAGGTAGACGCGGCCCAGCACCTGACCCAGCATGTCGGCCTTAATCTCGTTCTCCAGGCTGTAGGGCAGATCGTTGTTGTGCCAGATGACAACCTCATACTCCTTGGGAGACTCCATCTTCTTGGTGAAGTGGCAGATGGTTTGACCCTTGGGCATGTCGACGTCGTTCACCCAGTTGGACTTCACGCCCTTCTTGGCGGGTAGGCTGGCGATGTACTGCTCGATGTACGGGCGGATGACAGCCTCGTCAAAGTTGCCGACGAAGGTGAAGGTGTAGTTGGCGGCATTGGCAGTGCGCTCCTTGGCAATCTGCATGATGCGGTCCAGGCTCACCTTCTTCAGGTCTTCAACGTTGAAGGGTTTGCTACGCCAGTTGTGGTTGCTGATGATATACTGCAACGAGTCGCTCAGGGCGCTCTCGGGCATGAGGTCCTTGTTCTTGAGTTGCGTTTCCATCAGGTTCATGGTCTGGTTGAACTTCTTCTCGTCAGGGGTGAGAGCAGTGAAGTTCAGATAGATGAGTTGGAACATGGTCTCCAGGTCCTTGACGGTGCTGTTACCGCTCAATTGGTCGGTATAGTCGGTGATGTTCAGATAGACGCTTACCTGCTTGCCGGCAAGGGCTTTCTGGAGTTCGGAGTTGGAGAAGTTGCCCACTCCGGTGATGGAACTCAGTGAACTCAGCATCCGCAGGTTTGCCCAATCTTTTTCACCATAGAGTGACTGACCGCCACGCTGGAAGGCACTCATGCGAATCTCGTCCTGCTTGTAGTCGGTCTTCTTGAGGATGACGCGGGCACCGTTGCTCAGTTCCAGTTCCTTGTAACCGAGGGTGTTGTTGGTGTTCTCCTTGACGATTTTACCCTTCTTGGGCATCTCGGTCATCAGGGGTTCGTTCTTCACGTTGTCCACGTAGGCCTCGATGTTGGCGCTGGTGGCGGCGTCATATGCGGCTTGGAGACCCTCGACGGTGGGATAAACGGCACCGTCCTTCTCCTGGTTGAAGTTGGCGATGACCAGGTTTTTGCCATCGGTGCTGATGAATTCGGGGACAACCTCGTTAATGGCTTCGACGGGAATCATGGGAGCGAATTGGCCCATGAGTTGGTAGAGCACATCAATCGAGGGGATGGGTTCGCCGTCCAGGAAGTTACTGCAGTACTGGCGACCATAGTTTTCGTTAGACACCTTGTCACGCTCGTTGTAGCGGCGCTCAAGGCGACTGATGTACTCGTCGCGGGCGCGGTCATACTCACTGGCGGTAAAGCCGTATTTGGCAGCGCGCATGGCCTCGATAATCGCGGCCTGGGTGGCTGCTTCGGCCTTGCCCTCCTTGGGCGTGATGTCGATTGTGAAGGCGTCCATCGTGTTGGCCAGGATGTATTCACCGTCATAGCAGTAAGCGGCATCAAAGGGGCAATCGGGCTCTTGGGCTTGGTCCCTAAGACGGGTGTTGAGCATGCTGGTGACCATGTCTTTGATATAGTCAACAAAGAGGTAGTCCATATTCACTTTCTCCTCGGGAGTCTCGGTCTCGTGCTTGAACATCACGCTCACCTCGCTGTACTGCTGCTCCTTGTCCTTGTCGACAACGATGATGGGCGCCTCGTTGTCGGGAACCGGTTCGCGAACCACCTGTGCGGCGTTGGGGTCAAGGGTGTAGCCCTTGTACATCTCCTTGATCTGGGCTTCGATGTGATCCACATCCACATCACCCACGATGACCAATGCCTGGTTGTCGGGACGATACCACTTGTGGTAGTAGTCGCGCAGTTCCTTGTACTCAAAGTTGTCCACTACGCTCATCAGGCCGATGGGCAGGCGCTTGCCGAACTTCGAGCCCGGGAACAGGGTCTCGAGTTGGCGCTCCAGCATGCGCATCTGTGCGCTCTGGCCCAGTCGCCACTCCTCGTGGATGACACCGCGCTCCTTGTCGATCTCCTCGTCGGTGAGCAACAGGCCGGTGCTCCAGTCCTTGAGGATGAGCAGGCATGAGTCGATGGCGCTCTGGCGTGTGCTGGGCACATCGTTGATGTTATAGACGGTCTCGGCGATGCTGGTGTAGGCGTTCAGGTCACCACCGAAGTTGACACCCAGCGAACGGGTGTAGTCGATAATGCCTTTGCCCTCGCCGTTGAAGTGTTCACTGCCGTTGAAGGCCATGTGCTCCAGGAAGTGGGCGAGACCGCGCTGGCTCTCTTCCTCCTGGATAGAGCCCACACGCTGGGCGATGTAGAAGTTCACGCGGTTCTCGGGATAATTGTTGTGGCGGATGTAGTAGGTCAGTCCGCAATCCAGTTTACCGATGCGCACCTGGTCATCCACGGGGATGGGCGGCAACTCCTGTGCCATCATCATGTTGGCGCTGAATGTCATCAGCAGCAACATCAATACAGCCAATAATTTCTTTGCATTCATAAGTGGTTATTGTTTTAATGAATATGAATATGTTATTTAATCTTGTTTTGCCCCTTTGACGCAGTCACCAGCAAAATAACTACACAAAAGTTCCTTTTTTTTTGACCATCGATTGAAATGAGATAAAAATGATGCCCATATCAGCCCTTTTCAACGTGGCTCATGCCTGTACTTGGCTGCTTGCTTTCTCAATCCTTCCAGTAGGTTGCCCTTACAGTGAGAATCTCGCTGTGGGGATATGGTTTGACGATAAAGCAGGTATTGGTGGTGCCGGCTTCACGTTCGTCGGCGTGACTGCTGTTATTTTTGTTGATAATGTCGGTCAGTTTTTGTCTGGTGTTGGGAACTGCTTCTCTGATCATATCTTGAACCACAAAGAAACTATGCTTGCTGTTGATGATTTTTTCACTCGTTGAGCGGTTTCTATTCACGATGCCTATCTTATCAACGATGATTGTACACCAGGCATCGAGTTGAGCGGTTGGCTGGTCGATGCTCAGCGTGTCGGTTTTCTGCACAAGGGTGTAATCCAGGCCGATTTTTACAGGAACCTTGTGGGTCTGGATTGTCTTGGTCCACGACTGCGTCGATGTTGTATCGGTATCGGTGACAGTGATCGTATCAACGACGTCAACCCCGTCATTACCCTTATAGGTGACAACCAGGTCACACAAGTTCAACAAGTCCTTTGAACAGTCGATTGTATAGGTGACCATCAGTGGCACCTCTTTCTCGTTTTGCTGCTGGTCGCAGGAGGTCAATGCTGCAGTAGCAACAAGCATTATGATTGCGAAATAGAATAAAGGCTTTTTCATTGTTCTTTTTTTTGAGGGTTGATAATAGTTAATTGATTATTTACCTGAACGGTCATTTTTGATGAGTTCCTGCAGGCGTTCAATCTCTTGATCGACGGGTGACTTCTTATGTTTTGATAACCTCCTTAAGATAAGGCAGAATGCACCCACCCAAATCACGCCCAGCAACGCTAATAAGAACTCTGGTCTGGTAGACCCAAGACAATCTTTATAAAGAGGATATGCAATCAGTACCAAAAACACGAGAGCAGCGATATGATCAATCTTGTGATACATGATGTATCCCTTATGAATGCCCTCCAGTTCCTTGGCGTCGTTACACTTAATCATCCTTTTCTTCCACCACGATTCAGCGATACTGAATATAACGATGATGGCAGGAACACCACAATATGTCCAATTCTTACCAAGACTACCTGCGTAATAGAACAGATCCATAATCAGGATGGCCAGAAACAGGGCTTCAACGACGATATGGCCATTTACCTCTTCGGCAAGGCGTGTTCTGATGTTTTCCATCAGCCCATTCTTGCTGTCGTTATCCAATTCGTTACTTTCCATAATCCTCATAATTTGCAGGTGATCAATCTTGATAGTTTTTACTCTGTATCTCAGGCCCTTGGATTCCGGGAATCGTTACTCATTCAATGTGAGATGATGATGCCTGTGATTAACGTGACGATGGCGATTACCGCCGCTGCAGCTGTTGCTACAAAATTTTGCTGTTTCATAATCGTCTTGTGTTTAAAACTACGAATTACGCTAATGTCTCTAACCTCGCTTTGTGTTGTTGGGTGATTAGTTCAATTGGCGTAATTCGTAGTTGGTTGTTGTTTACTTGTTGAGATACTCCTGATAGAGTCCCTGAAGCTCGGCGGGGGTGATGCCCACAGCCTTGAGTTGCCCCAGGAAGTAGTCCATTTCGCCCTGCATGAGCAGGTCACGGCGCGAGGCGATGATTTTGTCTTTGGCTTCGGGGCTCACGAAGTAGCCCAGGCCGCGCTTGGTGTAGATGACGCCGTTCTGCTGCAGGTGGTCGTAGGTGCGCGCCACGGTATTGGCGTTGACCTCGATTTCGGCAGCGAGCTCGCGTACGCTCGGCACCTTGCCGTCGGGAGTCAAGACTCCAGAGAGGATCTGGTCCCCGATGCGGTCTGCAATCTGCAGATAAATCGCTTTATTATCCTTGAAGTTCATAGTCATCTTTTCAATTGATGGTGGTCACTATTCTTTAATTCTCAAGTTTGTGAAAAGAATGCAAAGTCCTTAAATCACTTCCACCACTTGAGGGAAATCACATCTTTGCGCTTGAACAGGTACCATGCCAGACCCCAGTAGAGGATCACCTGGACAAGTATCCATCCAGCCATCCAATACACGAAATTGCCGTTCTCAATAGAATCTGCAACCCAACGCAGGAAGTCGAATGCATTCTCCTTACCGATGATGGCAGTGCCAAGGATGAAAAGAATGGTGAGAGCGATTTCGACAGCATACATGGCGGCAAACGTCTTGAGGAACGACAGGCGGGGCCACACCACGCTGCCCAGCAGGAACAGACCGGCATTAGCAAGAAGCCCGAAAGCGAAGACTTGTGATATTCCTGACATGTTGCTCAGGGGGGTCAACTCGTAGGCATGGGTGAGCGTCGGCAGGAAATTAATCGGTCCGGGAACAATGATATCGTTGCGGAAAGCCCACAGCACAGCGACACGGGTGAGGTCGGCAAGTTGTGCACAGATAAAGAAGATAACAAAGAAGCCGAGCACATAGATTGTGGCGTTGACAAGGAATTTCTCCAGCGTCGATGTCGGTGAGGTGAACATGTCAATGCGGCCGGTCTTTCTCGTCAGTTTCTTGAATGAGAATGAAGCCACGACACAAATGGCAAACATCAAAGTGAAGCCGACGACCGTGTAGTGGGGCGTTGAGCCGTCTGACATATTCCGAACGTCTTCCTCCATGCCGATGACAAGATTGCCAAGAATCATGAAAATTGAGAGCAGGGCATAGACGCCCAAGACCGTGAACATGAGGGTGCGGTTGTTCTCTACTGCTTCCTTGCGCAGGGCGGACGTGAAACGGCCCCAATTGAAAACTTGATTGACGGTATTCATAGTGGTGGTTATTTTTGAGTGGTGAATAATTGATTAATGGCAGCGGGATTCTGGAGCGTGGCATTGAACAGCATCTCCAGGTCGACTGCAGTTTCCTCGCCTGCGCCGGCAGGAACAGCGGCCAACGGGCCGAAGGGGCTTTGGAGCACAAAGATAGGCTGATCGCCATCGCGCAGGGGGCGGAAGGCCACCTTGCTCATCACGTCGGCAAAACCTGCGTTGAGGAGCACCTTGCTCTGGTCAATGATGACCACGTGATCCAGGATGTCGCTGATGTCACGCACCTGGTGGGTGGAGATGAGCATCATCTTCTCATCGGTCATGCCCGTGCTGACGAGTTTGCGGAACTGGCTCTTGCTGGGGATATCCAGGCCGTTGGTCGGCTCGTCCATGATCAGGGCGCGGGTGTTGGTGGCAAAGGCGAAGGCCATGAACACTTTCTTCTTCTGTCCCATCGACAGGGAGTGGAGTTTCACTTTCATGTCACCGCCCATCTCAAAGATGTCAAGATAGCGCTGCATGTCCTCCATGCTGAAGCGGGGATAGAACGGAGCGTTGATCTTCACATACTGCTTGAGGGTCAAGCGAGGCAGGTCAAACTCCTCGGGAACGAGGAAGATGTCGCTCATGGTCTTGGGGAGGCGATGGCGCACGTTCTCGCCATCCATAGTCACTGTGCCGGCTTGAGGGGTCAGCAGGCCAGTCATCAGGTAGATGAGCGTGGACTTGCCGGCACCGTTCTTGCCGAGCAGGCCGTAGACGTTGCCGGCCTGTAAATCCATCGAGAAGTCGTTGAACAATTCAACGCCCTTCTTACTGTAGCGGAAACTAATGTTATTGAAGTTAAACATAATAGATAGATATTTTAGTGGTTAATAATTTACCTTTCTAGTGTACTACTTAACTAGTACACTGCAAAGGTATGACAATAGTTTTGAATCCACCAAATATTTTAACATCTTTTAAGAATTTTATTTTGATGGGGGCTTTGTACTGCAGTTTTAGGCATTAAGGGCTTGCGGCGGGAATTTGCGTCTTGGAGGGGCATGCGGCACGGTTTTTGCAGTCACGTTTTATATATTAATGTGTTTTTTACTATTTTTGCAGCAATCAAGCAATCTGTTGTCGATATGATTTATACCTGTCCCAAATGCGGCAAGAAGATGGACCTGAGCACCGAGGTGCTCATCAACAGTGAATACAAGGTCATCTGTCCACAATGCCTGTGCGAGTTGCACATCGTGGGGGATTATGCCTATATCCCTAACGACAACCTTGATCTTGACACCTCTGTGGAGCCGTCACGCGTCATCAATTGTCCCAACTGTGGCCATGAGGCTAACAGTAATGCGCACTTCTGCCCCAATTGCGGCGCAAGTTTCGATGCGTCGGGCGCCGATGCTCCGGAGCCGGCCGATGTCGTGATTGAGGGCGAGGGAATGCCCCCGTTGCCGCCGCCCTTGCCCGATGCCGACCCGCTCTTCCAGGCCGCCCTGCAATTCCTGGCGCAATGCACTGCCATCACGCCGATGATGCTGCGCGACCATTTCCACATCAGCGACGAGCGTGCTGCCGAACTCATCCGCCAACTCGAGGCTGCCGGCGCCATCGGCCCTTACAACAACGGAGGCCCGCGCCAGATTCTCATCCCTCACAGGGAGATGTATAGCTACTCCGTCCCGCCGAGCGCGCTTCCCCAGGGAGGACAGGGTGGCCCAGGGCAGCAACAACAGCCTCGCTCTCGTTTCGGCTGCTTCACGTGGGTCTTGATTTTCCTCTTTATGGTATGCCTGATGAAAGCCTGCGGCGCCTGACGGTTTCCAGTCAAGGAAAAGTCACACTAAATAACAATCACGGGTCTGAACTGAAATTCAGGCCCGTGATATATATTGATAGGGTAGGGATTCGGTTAGAGTTCGTCGATTTGTCGCTTGGCCCATTCTTTGGCCTGGCGCACGCCCTCGTTGACCATGTTGTTGACCAGGGTGTCAAGTTCTTTGGGCACCTCAACGCCCATGATGCTGTCGGGCATGATGGAGGAGTTGCTCGGCGTTGCCTCCTCATCGGGAAGGACTTCCTCGTCGTTCTGGGGGGCGGGCATCGGCGGTACGATTGCCCTGTTGTTGGACTCATGGGAATCCAGTGCTTTGGCCCACAGTTCCTCGAGGTCGTTCTTGTCAAAGGTGAACACGTGGCCAAAAATGCCAAACGATACCGTCTTGTCCTCGTCGCCTATCTTGATGTGACCCACCGAGCACACAATATAGTTATCCACCTCAAGGAAGTTGGTGAGGGCAAATTCGGTGCCCGAATCAGTCCATTCACGCACTATCTTGCTGACGATATCGTTCACGATGCTGCCAAAGCCGCTATTGCCGGTGAAAGCGCCGAGGTTTTCCTGCACCTTGTCGCCCAGCCATTCCTTGGTGACTTCCTGAATCGCCTCTTCATGGGCATGGCGGTCGGGACACGTGAACACCATCGTGGCGAACAGAATGGCCAGAATCATGCCAGCGATGAGCCAGGGCATGCAGCCGCGTTTCTTGGGCTGCTCTTGCTCTTGAACGGTGCCATAACGGGGCACTTGAGGTGGCGGCACCTGGGTCGGGGGGATGGGTGGGTCGAAGGGTTGTCCCATTGTCGCCCGGTTCTCGGCAGCGATACGGGCCTGCTGTGCGGCCTCAAACTCTGCCCGCTGAAGCACCGCTGTCAGTTCCGCCACGTCGCCGGCCTGCTGCCAGTCGTCCATGCCTGGAGCCCACACTTCGCTCTCGGGAGTCAAACCCTTCTGTTCCAACTCCTCGATGGAAAACGGACCTTCCTGCTTTCCATTAACAATCAGATGAAATTCCATGTTCAGTCGTCGTTAATTGGTTATGATATAGATGTATAATTCAATTGATAAGTTCTCTCCTTAAATACAAAAACCGTGCCAATGGGCTGCTGCTGGGCGGCGGCGAGAGGCTTTAGCCAAACGTGCGCTTGAGCCAGATGCTCATGAACCGGTCATAGATCATGTAGCCGCGCCTGGTGCGATAGATGATTTCCTTCTCCACCAGGCTCTTAAGTGCCGCTTGCACAGCGCTGGCACTCACCATGTTGTGCTGACGGATGAACTTGGCGCCCGTTGGCTCGGCGGCGATGCCGTCGCTGGCTATGGCCTTGAGCAGATTGAACTGGTTGGAAGACAGGAATTGCGCCAGGCTCTCATATTGCGCCGATTTGGAGTCCACCAGTTGCACGATGGCGCGGTTCACGTCGTCCATGCTTTTCACGTGCCGGCGGGTCTCATAGAGACGGTTCAACACGTTCTGGATATACCAGGTGTGGCCCTCAAAGTTGTCGTAGAGTTGCATGAAGGTGTCCCTGTCGAGGCTGCCGCGGTTCTTCTCGAAGAATTGATGGGCGAACTTGTAGTACACCTCCTTGTCAAGGGGCTTGAGGTCCATCATCTCGGTGCTCTGGAAGAAGGGGCGCTGGGGAGAACCGAACATCTCGGCCATCAAGTGGTGCTTGCTGCCGGCAAAGATGAAGTGCACCCCGGTGGCAAACTGGATGTGGGAACGCAGCAGGGCCTCGGTGCCGGCCTCGGGATAATTGGCGATCTGCTGGAACTCGTCGATGGCGATGTAGATGTGGTGCCGGCTGGTAGCCAGCAGGTCAAAAATCTGCTGTATCGTCAACTGGGAGCGGGACGGATCGACGGTGATCGACATCTTGGGCATGCCGGTGTAAGGGTCGTTGCTGAACACGGGACGCAGGCTCCCCAACAGCGAGGCGGTTTTCTGCAGGAATGACTTTTCCTTGCGCGCAAAACCGTTAAAGACCACCGAGCCGAACATTTCGGTGAAATCCTGGAGATTCTTGGTGGCAAAAATGTCAAGATACAGGCAGATGGCATGCTTATCTTGACTTTCTATGTGATAGAATACGTTTTTAATCAGCCCTGTTTTACCTATCCTGCGTGGTGCGACAAGGGTGATATTGCGACCATTCTCGAAGTGATTGCATATCATTTCGGTCTCTTCCTTGCGGTCACAGAAGTATTCAGGACTCACATAGCCCTGAATAACAAATGGGTTCGCAAGTTTTATTGCCTTCTTCTTAGCCATAGATGAATATCAAAATCGTATTATAAATTTTTCATTATGCAAATTACGTAATAATTTTTGAACTACACAAATTTTTTAGCCAAAAACTGCTGAGTCCGGATTGACGGCATCCCGGTTGTGATTGAAAACCGCACCCCTCATCGAGGGGAATCAGATCGTTCAGTTACTGATTAATAAGTCCGTGCGAATGCTTTTCAGCATGAGTCAGTTGTTAACAAATGAGCAAAAAATCGAATGTTCCACGAGTTATTGACAATTTAGGTTAGTTTTGAACAATTTACCGATTTTAACGGACTTTTTGACGTTCTTTTGAGGAAAAAATTGTTTCTTTGCATCCGTGAAACATTGGCGGCCCTGCAACATCTAGACAGACAAGGCAGCCACTTTGCCATGGGGAGTTGATTTTCATGGCATTTGGTATCATCATGTTGAGAGTTGTTGTCGTGGAACATGCCAAATAATTTTTTCAAGAATACTACCTCATGGGGAAGATCATAGCAATAGCAAACCAAAAGGGTGGAGTGGGCAAGACCACTACCGCCATCAACTTGTCGGCAGCACTGGCCAGCCTCGGCCAACGGGTGCTGCTCATCGACGCCGACCCGCAGGCCAACGCCACGTCGGGCCTGGGTGTCGAGCCCAAGGACATGTCGTCGACCATCTATGAATGCCTGGTGGACGATTATCCCATGCGCAGCGCCACGGTGGAAACCTGTGTCGAGGGATTGAAACTGCTGGGGTCGCGCATCGACCTCGTCGGCGCGGAACTGGAACTGGTGGAGAAAAAGGGGCGCGAACGTGTGCTGAGTAACGCCATCAAGGAGATTCAGGACGATTATGATTTTGTCATCATCGACTGCAGCCCGTCGCTGGGATTGATTACCGTCAACGCGCTCACCGCGGCCGACAGCGTCATCATCCCGGTTCAGGCCGAGTATTTCGCGCTCGAGGGCATCAGCAAGTTGCTCAACACCATCCGCATCATCAAGGGCAAGCTCAATGCGGGCCTGCGCATCGAGGGCTTCCTGCTAACGATGTATGACGCCCGCTTGCGCCTGGCCAACGAAATCTTTGAGGAGTTGAAGGGCCACTTCGGTGACATGGTGTTCAACACGGTAATACCGCGCAACATCCGCATCAGCGAGGCGCCCAGCCACGGTCTGCCGGTCATCCAGTATGACCCCACATGCCGTGGCGCAACGAGTCACATCCAGTTGGCCCGCGAAATCATCGACCGCGGCAAGGGCAAGTGACCTGTTGTTAACACCAGAACAGAAAACGACTAAAACGCAATAGAACCAAACAACGCATTATGAAACGAAGTGCTTTAGGCAAAGGCTTGGATTCTCTCATCTCGATGGATGACATCCAAACGGGAGGCTCCTCGGCCATCAACGAAATACCTGTTGCCCAGATAACACCCAACCCCGACCAGCCCCGTCAGGTGTTTGACGAGGAGGCCCTCGCCGAACTGGCCACTAGTATCAGGGAACTGGGCATCATCCAACCGCTCACCCTGCGCAGCATGGGTGACAATTCTTATCAGATTATCTCGGGTGAACGGCGTTACCGCGCCGCTCAACTGGCCGGTCTGGAGACCGTCCCGGCCTACATCCGCACTGCCAACGACAGTGAGGTGACCGAGATGGCCCTCATCGAGAACATTCAGCGCGAGGACCTGAATGCCATCGAGATTGCCCTTACCTTCAGGAAACTCATCGACCAGTACCACCTCACCCAGGAGCGCCTGAGCGAGCGCATCGGCAAGAAGCGCGCCACTATCGCCAACTTCCTGCGCCTGCTCAAGTTGCCTGCCGAGGTGCAGCTGGGCCTGCATGACCACACGCTGGACATGGGTCACGCTCGCGCCCTGCTCTCGCTCGACGATCCCAAATTGCAGTTGAAGCTGTATAACGAGACCGTCAAGAGGGGGCTGTCGGTTCGACAGGTGGAACAACGCGCCAAGCAGATGCAGGAGGCCGCCGACAATGAACGTGCCGCCCAGTCGGGTGAGCGCAAGCCGATGCGTGCCAAGGACTACGAGATATTGCAGCGTCACCTGGCGTCCTCGTTCGGGGTTCCGGTGAAGTTCACCTGCGACCGCTCGGGTAAGGGGAAAATCACCTTCCCGTTCACCAACGAGGAGGAATTGGAGAAGATTATCAGTATCTTTGATAACTTGAAAGACGCTTGACCCATCAGTGAAGCTGTTCACAACATATAGCAAGCCATGGTTGCTACACCTCGCCGTGCTGTTGCTATGCCTGTCCTGGCACAGTGGAATGGCTGTGGCACAAGAGACCGTGACCATCGTCCACGAGGACAGTGTGGAGCAGACCGTGCCCAGGCACAAGGTGATTACCCGACATGACCGCAAGCCCGTCACTATTACCGATTCGGCCGAGTTGAAGAAGGGTAAGCCGGTGCGTGTGGTCAATGCAGCCGGCGACACCGTCTTGTTCGCCTCGATAGACTCTGTCAGGGGGCTCGACGATGTGGAAATCATCATGGATACCACAGCATCGCCCACGCTGGGCAAGGTCAGGGTGTTCAATCCCGACCCGCAGCGCGCGCTGTGGATGTCGGCGCTGTGTCCCGGCTTGGGACAGATTTATAACCGGCGATATTGGAAACTGCCCATCGTCGTCGGCTCCTTTGTCGGACTCAGTTACGGTGCCGCATGGAACAACCGCATGTACAAGGACTATTCCAAGGGCTACCGCGACGTGATGGACGATGACCCCGACACGCGCAGCTACATGGATTTCTTCCCGCCCACGGTCAAGGAGAGCGACCTGGATCTCGCATGGCTGCAGAAGACGCTCAAGAACAAGCGTGACTACTACCGCCGCTATCGCGAGATTTGTGTCATCGCCATGGTGGGCGTGTATCTGCTCAACATCGTGGACGCCTATGTTGACGCTTCGCTGGCCCACTTCGACATCTCGCCCGACCTGACGCTGGATGTCTCACCGACGGCTATCGACAATAACGTCAATGGCGTCATGGGGGTCACCGGTGGGCGACTGCCCTCGTTGGGCTTCCAGTGTGCATTCAGTTTTTAACCGCGTAACTAAATATATGACAATATGATAAGAAAAAGACTCTTCACAGTATTATTCGCGACGGCATTGGCGGCTTTGACGCTGATGGCCGGACCGCGTGAGAAAAACAACATCCTGTCGTTAAAGAACTCCATCACCGACGACGACATCGTCTTCCCCGAGAGTTTTGATACCGACGTGCACAAGATGATGACCAACTGGTATCTGCAGAACTATGCGGTGCTCGATGCCGATGTCGAGAACAAGTCCCCCGGCGAGGTGGGCGAGGAGACCTACATTAAGCGTTTGGCGGCGATACCTTCTGAAATCGAGATGCCTTACAATCAGATTGTTCGCCAGCACATCGAGCGATATGTCTATCGCAGTCGAACCCTCGTCGAGCAGATGCTGGGCATGAGCCTGTACTATATGCCCATCTTTGAACAGGCCCTCGAGAAGGAGGGACTGCCGCTCGAACTCAAGTATCTGCCCATCGTCGAGAGCGCGCTTGACCCTAACGCGACGTCACGCGTGGGCGCCGCCGGACTGTGGCAGTTCATGATTGGCACGGGCAAGGGACTGGGACTGGAGGTGAACTCGCTCGTCGATGAGCGCCGCGACCCCTATCGTTCCAGCGCCATGGCGGCCAAGTATCTGAAGAACCTGTACCAGATCTATAACGACTGGTCGCTTGCCATCGCTGCCTATAACTGCGGACCGGGCAATGTCAACAAGGCCCTGCACAGCAATGGCGGCACCGGTGACTTCTGGGACATCTATCAGTACCTCCCTCGTGAGACTCGCGGCTATGTGCCCGCTTTCATCGCTGCCAACTATGCGATGACCTACTATAAGCAGCACAACATCAGCCCCTCGCTGGCCCGCAAGCCGCTCATTACCGACACTGTCACGGTCAATCGCCGCATCCACTTCGGCCAGATTGCCCAGGTGCTCAACATCCCCATCGAGGAAATCCGCACCCTCAACCCGCAGTTCCGCAAGGATGTCATCCCTGGCGACAGCCGCCCCTATGTGCTGGTACTGCCCTCGCAGCAGATCTACAGTTTCATCATGAGCGAGGATACCATCGACAACTACCGCGCTGACGTCTATGAGCATCGACCCATCGTCGAGCCCGGTGGTGACGCTCCCACTCCCGAGGAATACCTCAGTGGCCGCACCTCAACGGGCGATATGCGCACCACGACCCACAAGGTGGGACGCAACGAGACGGCAGCAAGCATCGCCGCCAAGTATAACATGACCACGTCAGAACTGATGGCGCTCAACGGCAAGAAAAGCGAACGCGTGCGCCGTGGCGAGGTCCTCAAGGTTAAGGCTCCCGGCCCCAGCATTGCCAGCGCCGACAATGATGAAATGCTCGCCCTCAACAGCAACGACAGCAGTCAGCCGACTGAGGTAGCTCAGGAGACTAACGAACAGGAACAGTTCGATGAGGTGAAGAAAATCGAAGAGGAGGCAGCCACCAAGGCGCCCTATCAGGGTTCCTACACTGTCAACCTCGACGATGAGATGAAGACCACCAAGACCTCATCTTACAGGACGGACGAACAGACCGCAAGACAACACGCCTCGAGGAGCAACTCTGGTGACTGGCGTGCTCGCAACAAGAAGTACAGCAACACCGAGAGTCGCAAGAGCGGTAAGAGCAGCAGGAAGAGCAATGCCGAATACAGTTCCAAGAGCTCCAAGAGCCACAAGAGCGGCAAGGACAGCAAGCGCCATCAGAAGCAGCAGAAACCCAGCGAGGTGACCGTGAAGAAGGGTGAGTCACTCACCCAGATTGCCGAAAAGAACGGCGTGACGGTCAAGGACCTCGAGCGTGCTAACGGTATCCAAAACGGTAACAAGATCAAGGCCGGTGAGAAAATCAAGATTCCCACCAAGGCCGAGGCACGTCAAGCCGCTGCTGCCGAGAAGAGCAAGTCCAAGGGCGGAAAGTCCGGCAAGTCCGACAAGGGCGGAAAGTCCAGTAAAGCCGACAAGGGCGGAAAGTCCAGCAAGGCCGATAAGGGCAGCTCGACCAGCAAGTCAGGCAAGTCCAGCAAGGCCGACAAGAGCGGTAAGTCCAGCAAGGGTTCTTCAGGGAAATCGTCAAGCAGCAGTTCCTCGGGCAAGAGCTCCAAGAAATCTAAAAAGAAATAAGGAAGAGACAGGTTTTCAGAATCTTATACTTTCATCCCAGTGAGGTCGACAATCACCTCACGGGCAATCAACAGACCAGCCGCGGCAGGAACGAATGCGTTACTGCCCGGCTGTTTTTTTCCGTCAACATAGACGGGCACCTCGGGATTCCAGCGCGGCTCCTCCTCGCTGTAGACACACTTGAAGTGGTGGATGCCCTCGCGGTGCAGCAGCTTGCGCAGCATGCGTGCCAGCGGGTCGATGCGCGTCGCGTCAAAGTCCGCCACTCGAAAGGCCATCGGGTCCATCTTGTAGGCCGCACCCATCGAGCAGATGTGCGTCACACCAAGGCGCAGGCAACGCCGTGCAATCTCCATCTTGGCCGTGATAGTGTCCAGGCTGTCAACCACATAGTCAAAGCAGGACAGGTCAATCTCGTCGGCATTCTCGGGCAGGTAGAACATCTTGTGGGTCGTCACCTGGCAGTCCGGGTTGATGTCATGGACACGTTCAGCGGCCACGTCCACCTTCGCCCGACCGATCGTGCTGTGCAAGGCAAAAATCTGGCGGTTGATGTTCGACACGCTGACCGTGTCGTCGTCAATCAGGTCCAGCGCACCCACGCCGCTGCGTGCCAGCGCCTCCACCACATAGCCGCCCACGCCGCCAATGCCGAACACCGCCACACGGCTCCGTGCCAGCATCGCCATCGCCTCGGCTCCCAGCATCAGTTCAGTCCGGGCAAAAGGATTCTCTGCTATTCTATTCTGGTCGTTTTCCATATCCGAACATTTCATTTGCCCGCAAATTTACTATAACCACGCACGACAACGACCTTTATTGACACAAAAAATCACATTTTGACAAAAAATGTCCGATTTTTTGCCGCCGATTCAAAAATTTGACTTACCTTTGCACCCGCTTCTACGCCCAGATGGCGGAATCGGTAGACGCGTTGGTCTCAAACACCAATGGGGTAACACCCGTGCCGGTTCGACCCCGGCTCTGGGTACCAAGCAAAAACGCAAGACGTTGTATTTCAATTCGATACAACGTCTTTTTATTTTTTCTACTAAAACATTTTGGCGTATAGGTCAACTATTCGGTGTGTTTATAGTCTTCACGGCAAGCCATTTGGGAACAGGCTTGATGTTAGATCAGTTATTGAGGATGTTCATTGTAAAGAAATAAATGACGTAATACCCCTTTGATAGCCTGTCGCAAACTCTTTTCATCAGAATAGGATACAGATCCTTTCTATTCCAAGAATACCAAAGGTTATCTTTACTTTTGGATTAAGGATTGTAATATTTCTAATGCCTTACCGAGCATACCAGTTGTTTCTTTTATTGTGATTTCGTCCTTTTCTTTACTTCTTTTTCTCAAGGGGTCTTGATGTATCTCTTTCAAAACCGTCGAAATATATTGAGAATAGCCTTCAGAATCTTTCTCTCTAAGTTCTTCAGAAAAAGCGACAATAGATTTTGTAAGAACAGATTTATATGCATAATCCTCCGCCAAGTTTTTTTGTTTCACGAATTGGTTCGCACAGAAAATAGCAGCCAATATTGTAAAAGGTACCATGGTTAATCTTCCGATAAGACTATACAATTGAGTTGTATTATCTCCTTTAATACCCCATCCAGCAACAATCCATGCACCGATACTCAATGAAATAAACAAGAAAACTATAGCTGCTATCAACCATCCATATTTAGTGGTACTATTGTTTGCTTTATTATATTGCTCCTGGAAAGCTGCACTCATTCCAGCAGCAGTTGTATACTGCAACGCTTGCCTTGCTTTTTCAATTAATGCTTCTACTTCAGCGAGTTTTGTACTATGGTCTTCATTGAATTCAGTCAATCTCTGTTCATATATTTTTGTTGATTTATCTTGTTTCTCTAAAACCTTCTCTCTATTATCTATTTTCTCAATGAAACCATCAAATGCATCTTTTGCTTTATTAGTTTCATTTAGATTTTCTAAAATGGTTTGTTCATTAGTACTCGCTCTTTCAGCTAATGACCTAAAGTCACTAACTTCATTAGCAAAGGCGTTATACTCTTCTACAAAGGATTTTTTCTGCTCAATAAGTTTAGCAATAATATCATTATACTCTGTTTGTTTGGTTTGAATCTCTGCATATGCATTGTCCGACTCTTTCAATTTTTCTTTTACAGATTGTATCTCTTCTTCTAAAGCCATTGCTTTTCTACACAATTCATCGATGGCAGAATTGAATTCAATATATCTATCTTGGTCTATTCTAAGAACGTATGTTCGTAGATGTTGTTTCAGCCATTCTAATTCTAAAACAAGTTTCGCGTTTTGAAATCTTGAGAGATACAAATTTAGATTAGATAAATGAGATTGTATTTCATTTCTCTCAGAAAATGTTGATAGCTTAATAAAGAGGTTGTGCGACTTCGTCAGAAAACGAATATCAATTAAGATGTTCTTAATACCAGCAATTATGCCTTTTATATTATATTCACTCTCGTCACCATAGTTATAAGCATCCGTATCAACTGAATTGTCCCTTTGATACTTCCTAAATGTTTCAAGATTGTTTTGAATACTAACAATTAGTTCTTTAATTGCTTTTATTGATGCTGTTTCCATTTTATCTCTGATTTATTACCCCATCTTTGCCATAGGCAAAGACTGTAATTATGTATGTTTCTCGTTTTTTATTATCTTTCCTACTTCATTGCGTTAGAAATCTAATTGGCTCACCAGATCATCGAAGTGGTCGCCCTTGATGTATCCTCGCTTGACCTTGTTGTACGATACTTCAGCCAGCAAACCTCTTTGGAGCAAACCAAGAATATCATTTTTGGCTGTTGTGGGAGAAATCATAAACTTGTCCTGCAGATCCCTGACTGTGATAGCCTCCTTGGGGTTGTCCATGAACATCTTCAATATTTGCGCCTGACGCTCATTAATCTCACCAATTTGCAGGAAGATATTTGCAGCGACTTTCTCTTCTTGTTTTCTCTTGATATAATCCTGCAACTGCTTGAAGGCTTGTTCCAGCACTCGTAGGTTATAGGAGATGAAGTAACCCAAATCTCCATCGTCAGCAGCCACATATTGAAAGGCTTTCTCATAGGACTTCTTAGACTTGGCAATCACCCTGGATATGGACATATACTCGGTGAGCCAATATCTCTCTTTTAGCATATACCAATAGAAGAGGGCACGCGCTGTCCTGCCATTACCATCCACAAAGGGGTGCATATATGCCATCATGTAGTGGATGACAATACCCCGGATGATGGGGTGGACAAACACCCTTGCATTCGCTTCATTGAAATAGTCACATAAGTCGTTAATGAATTCAGGCAATACTTGGCAGGTGGGCGGTACATGAACTACCTCATGGGTAATGCCATCTTCTACCACCACATTATCATTAGTGCGCAATCGTCCTGCATCCTCTTGATTGTCAAGCGTATTTTCAGTCATCAGCTGATGAATGTGCAGCACCAGTTCAGGTGTTAAGGCGTTGTACTTGTTTTGAACGATGAACTGGATGGTCTGATAGTTGTTATGGATCATTTGCTGGGATTTGTCTTTGGGGGAAATCTTTCTCCTTAACATTTCCTTGGCCACCTTGCGGGTGGTAACTGCGCCCTCCATCATACTTGAATAGATGGCTTCTTCCATAAGTGAACTCACCAAATATCGCTCTCTGCTTTCACTTGGTATCATTGAGCGGCCTTCCCATGTGCCACCGAAATTCAAATCAAATTCATGGCACAAGCGCTGCATCTTATTGGTCAAACCAAACAGCAAACTATATTTCGGCCAAGGGTAAACCATGGTCAAAATACGGGACGCCTTTGTACGCAACCATAATTCGCGGGAAGACGCACAACCGGCAGGAAAGGGCTTATACTTGACTGTGTCCCAATATTCGTATTCATCATTGATTTTATCAATCAGTGAGCTTAATGCTTCATTCTGAGACTTGTCAAACATCAACTTTCCAATCTCATCATTTTGGAATTTCGGTGGTTTCTCAATCATATTACTTAAATATTTGTTGGCACAAAAGTAGATAATTCTTTCCAATATTGCAAACATTGGAAAGAATTTGAGTTGTCTTTTGCCTGATTTTAATGATATTTAACCTTTTAAGTTCTTTCCAGTTCTTTAAATATTGGAAAGAATTACTAAAGTGTATTAGACATGTTAAAGAAATCGTTCTTTTTTATTCTTGATTTAGAAGCTCAAATTAATGATGTCATCAAAAAAGTCCCTTTTTTCATGCTTAAGGCAGACACCTAAAAAGAAGACAGGCTTTTGATTGCCTGTCCAGTAATTTGTTATATTGCAATGTCTTTTTATTGCCTTACCCAAGTCCCATTTATACAAGGTACACCGTTATATCCCTCATACATAGTTGCCCCTTGATTATTAAAACCTGATATTGTGAGTATATAAACACCATCGGCTCTTCTTGAAATGATTGCCGACCCAGAAGACCCTTTAGCAGTTAATATCCCATTACTATATGTGTAATTATATGTGCCACTTTCAGGGGGGTGATTCTTCGGATGTCGATTTTGATATTTCAGAACACCATTATTGTAGAAAGTAAGTGTTGCTTCTTCTTGGTCAAGCATCCATGTTCCAACCAAAGAAATATCATAAGCATCTTCTTCCTTTTCTGCCGTCGGCTCATCATTACCACATGCAACAAGGAGCATCATCAAGGATAATATGAAAACGATTTGTTTCATAGTCTACTTGGTTTTTTGATGTTGCAAAGATAGTAAATCTTTTTTAAAAACAACGGAAAGTTGGTAAAAACCATACTATTCCGCTAGTACCTGATAGCATTTTGGATTTCGATGTGCTGTATTACCTTTATTTTTACTTGAACATTACTTGAACATTTGGACATTTGTAGTTCCATGGTAATCAGTGAAACTCATCCTTGATGTGGTGTAATGGGTTGATAATCTGTGAGGTTAGGTGATTATTGGCGAGTATTGATGGTGGTTGGAGATGGCCGGCTCTGGGTACGGCTTGAAACGCTAATCGTTTGTTTTCAATCGGTTGGCGTTTTTCTATTGTCTAAATGATAGTCACAGTACATGTCTCAGGGCAAAATATTTTGTTTTGCTCTTGAATTGTTGTACTTTTGTAGTCTACAAAAACGAAATACGGCTCGGTAAGGACGTCCTCTGCGTCGGCATTATGCGTGGCGAAAACGAGAGGCCGCCGGTTTTGCCGGACGCGCTTGTCAGACGATGATCATAATCACTTTAACAAAACAATACATTACTGTCCCGTTAAAGTGGACAAAACGTTCTTTGAAATAATTGAAATTCAGTCTCCTACAGCCTTTTTTTAGGGTGCGACGATTTGAATTTGTATTTTTGCAGTCAAACATCTGACTGCAATGAACAAAGCCAAATAC